>CAZASF010000001.1:0-30926 GCA_964487725.1 uncultured Bacteroides sp.
GACGATAGCGTCAGCGAGACCGAAGGTTTCAGCCGAGACAGTAGCGTCAGTGGGGATATTTCCCTTGGACAGTAGCGTCAGTTGGGGGGATATCCTGCGGTAGCGTATCTGTGGCGGTAACGTTAGTCAACGCGATATAAGCAAAGCCAGGAAGTCGATGGCCTCCAATTTGTGATGACTGACTACTGACACCGTTGTTTCCATGCTACCATGTTACTGGGGCGATAGCGTTGGTAGCATGGTAGCGTTTGAGCGCCTTGGCGGTGCCGCCGGCATGCTGCAGTTCGTCCCCATAGTGCCTCTCATCGCCATGCGCCAGCGCGGCAAACGATACTATAGATTAATAGTTCAAACTATCCGAATCGAGAAGAAAATCATAGATATTCATAAACAGGATTCCCGTCTCATCCCGATGTGGCTTGACCAAATCTTCTGTAATAACTATCCTTTGAAAGTTGTCGTCAATGTTTTTGAATGAATGAAGTTCCTGATCCAGTTTCTCCTGAGTCGGAAGTCGTAGGGCAGACTGGATATAGTATCGTTTGCTGCCCTGATTGCACACGAAGTCAACTTCAAGTTGTTTCCTCTGCAATTTGCCATCTTTATTGCGTTCCACCACATTGACAACACCGACATCAACCGAAAGACCGCGCAATATCAATTCGTTGTAAATGGCATTCTCAAGAAGGTGTGTGGCCTCAATCTGCCGGAAATTCAGGTGTGCGTTTCTCAAACCGCAGTCAAGGAAATAATACTTTGATGACGCATCTATATATTTCTTGCCTTTAATGTCAAACCGTTCACTTCGTCTAAGTATGAATACGTCTTCAAGTATTTTCAGATAAGATGCAATTGTGTTTTTTGAAAGAGACACATTTTTGATAGACTTGAAGGTGTTTTCAAGTTTTGTTGGATTGGTTATGCCGCCTATAGCCGAAGCAACAATCTTGATAAGCTCCTCCAACTCCGTATCATTCCGTATGCCGTAACGCTCTTTTATGTCGGAGAGATAAACCGTGCGGAACAAAGATTTGAGATAGTTCGACTTTTCCTCGTCAGAACTCATCGTTGCGACCTTAGGCATTCCGCCGAATGTAAGATATTCCGTCAAAGCTTCCTCTCTGCTGCCTGAGGATGTCGGGAAAAATTCAGAAAAACTTAAAGGGGCTATCTCTATTTCATCTCCACGCCCACGGATTTCGGTCACAACGTCTCTGCTCAGCAAGCGTGAGTTACTTCCGGTCACGTACACATCCGCATTCTCAATCTCAAGATAGCTGTTCAAGACATCAACAAATTCATCAACTTTCTGTATTTCATCCAACAGTATGTAATACATTCCTGAGTCGGTCATCCTGCCATCGATGTGTGCAATCAGATTGTCCGGATCTCTCAATGCGGCATTGCGTCTGTCTTCAAGGTCTATTTTTATAATGTGGTCGGGGTGAACACCTTGATCGAGAAGATAATCTCCAAATATGTGTCGCAGCAGATATGACTTACCGCTGCGGCGTGGGCCTGTCACAACCTTTATCATGCCGTTATGACGGCGGCGAAGAAGTTTTTGCAGGTATGTGTCTCTATTGATACGCATTGCTAATGACTAAAAGAGTGATATGTTACAGTTTTGGTCAACGAAATTACGAAACATTCTCCATCTGACCAAATTATCCCCGGAATAATTTAAATTGCCCGCACTCCCAAGCACCAGAGCTGTGTCCTTCCCTGAAAAGTATTGTTGGGAAAAAGAGTAACTTCGCGACATAGTACCCGCCGGGGACTTCTCTATTTTTACAGCGAACAAAAGTTTTAAAAAAATGGTGAGAAAAATTTGCAGGGAAAAGAAAAAGCGTTACTTTTGCAGTGTACTAATAAACTAATACACCAATATGCTCAAAGTAGAAAATATCACGTTCAGGTATTCCCGGCGCAGGCCGCCGGTGCTTGATAATTTCTCAATGGAGATAGGGCTCGGCAAAGTGGTTGGGCTTTTGGGCCCGAACGGTGCCGGAAAGTCAACGCTGCTTTATCTTATTTCAGGTGCTCTGACACCCGGCTCGGGAATAGTGACATTCGATGGGCGCGACACCCGCCGGCGTTACCCCTCCGTGTTGTCTGATATTTTTATCGTGCCGGAGGAATTATCTCTGCCACAGCTGTCAGTCAATGAGTTTGTCAAAGTCAACTCCGTGTTCTATCCCCGTTTTTCGGAAAGCGAGCTGAAATCCCATTTTGATATGTTTGACATAGATCCGGCCATGAAATTCGGGGCAATGTCAATGGGGCAGAAGAAAAAGGCTTATATGAGTTTCGCCCTTTCATGCAATACGTCGCTTGTGCTCATGGATGAACCCACCAACGGGCTTGACATTCCGGGCAAGAGTGTATTCCGCCGATTTATCGCATCAAACATGTCCGAAGAACGGACTATCGTAATATCCACCCATCAGGTACGTGACATAGACAAGATTCTTGACCATGTCATTATAATTGATAACAGGCAGGTGCTGTTTGACCGCCCTGTGGGTGAGATTATGGAGCGTCTGCGGTTCCTGACCACGAATGACCGTGACATTTTGGACAAGGCTCTTTACTCACAGCCCAACGTGGGAGGTGCCAACGTGATAGTTTCGGATCCGGACATTGATGAGACCGATGTCAACCTTGAGTCACTCTTTGGCCTTGCCTTGTCCAATCCCCATCTGTTAAACCTGCAATTTGAACAAGAATGATGATAACCGAAGGTTTTTCTTTTTCCCGGTTCGGAAAAGTAATGCGTAAATATGTGGCTGAAAATGGCCGGTTGATGCTGCTGGGTACGGCAATGGTGTTCGGCGTGATGATTATTGGAGACGGCCTGATTGCCTATCTCTTTTCAAGCGTGTATTATGATGATTTTACCAATCATCGCGAGATAGCCGGTATTATCATAGATCCGGCATGGAGAAACTCCTATGATTTCATGACTTTTATGTTGTTCATCTTGGGAAGTGTGTTCGCATCGATGACCGGCTCCGGACTCAGCTCTAAGGAAAAGCGCCTGTCTTTTACGATGTTGCCGGCATCAGCGTTGGAGAAATATCTGGTGCGCTGGCTCATTTATATTCCCGGATTCGTAGTGGTCTTTATCGCGGCGTTCTATGTAGGTGAACTGGTGAGGGTGGCTGTGACTTCAGGACTTGTCGATGACACCCGCGAAGTTTCTGTTATAAACATAGAATATATGTTCAAGAATCTTTACAGCGGCGAGATAAATACTAACAACATATTGATATATATGATATTCTTCGGAGTTCAGGCTCTGTTTTCGCTTGGCGGATTTCTGTGGCCAAAGGCCTCGCTGGTAAAGACGTTTGTGGCTGGAGCTATCATGGTGTTGTGTTTCGTGTTGTCTGTGGTAGGGGTTACGTCCCTTCTGCTGAAGCCGGAGTACAGTCTTTACTTTCTTGAAAAGTCAACCACAGAGGCGATTTTCTATGTGTCATGGGTAGTTGTTGCGCTTTTCTGTTATATCCTTAGCTATTTCCGAACTAAGGAAATGGAAATAATCAACCGTTGGTGACATGGAGTTTAAGGAAAAAGACAAGGCTATTTATCTGCAGATTGCTGACAGCATCTGCGATGGGATATTGTCAGGGTCAATGTCAGCAGGAGAACGTATTCCATCTGTCAGGGCCTACGCGGCAGAAGTAGAGGTGAACGCTAACACCGCTATGCGCTCCTACGACTATCTCTCCGGAATAGAAGTGATTTTCAACAAACGCGGAATCGGATACTTTGTTGCCGATGATGCGGTTGAAAAAATCAAGAAACTGCGCTCGAGCAGATTTCTTGACAATGAGCTTAACGAGGTTTTCCGTCAGCTGCATCTGCTGGAGGTCAGCCCGGAGAAATTGAAACAGATGTATAACTTATACCTTGATAGAAATGAAAAAGACAACTAAGGCGTTGATAGCCTTCGTCGCGATATGTTATTTGGCAACAGTGGCTTTCTCGGCATGGTTAGCCATAAAGAGTACACCTGACTGCTACAATGTTGTGGTTCCCGCATCAGAGCGGTCGACAGTAACCCGTAGGCCCGGGGCCTTTTCTTCAGTGAATATCAGTAGCGTTGACGGGAACGTGTCATTCTCCTTGTCAGGACATCTTGAAGTTGTTGTCCGCGAGGATTCACTTGCCACACAACCGGAGATTGTTATTCCCACGGCATTGGACAAAATGGTGCTGACGTCGGTCTCCGATGGACAGCTGAATCTTGCGTTCAACTATGAGGGTGTGGTTGACACCTCAACCGATAATGACAGATACTGGCGGATAATGTTTGACGTTGCGACTCCTATAACGGTAGTCATGCCCTCTGGTGCGCTCAAGCGTATGGATATCAGTGATATATCGGAGACTATAGGGTTTCGGATTGACGGATTGCGTTCACGTCGCCTTGATTACGCAGGATTTGCCGGGGTGAAATTCACTAACTGCGTCATTGACACTCTCAGCAACTCATCATCGCCCAGTCCCTACCGCCGCGAGCCAAAGTGCATCCTTGAATTCGAGCAGAGCCGCATTGCAAACATGATTGTGGCCAATTGCGTCTCCGATTTGAATCTGCAAACAGATTCTGCATCCGTCATTGATGTCCTGATGCGCAGATCGTCAGGGTACGAGACTTCGTATCTCACTATCTCCGAGGCCCGTGTCAACCGGCTGATTTGGGAGCCTGATACCATTGGCAGGACTCTGCGCCTTAACATTTCAGAGCCATTCAATATGAAATTGGACGGGATTAACCAACATTAACGCCCCCCATGCTGTTTTAGGAAACATTCACTATCTTTGTGTCATTACCTGACATTTTAACTAAATCATTATAACCATAATTGGAAATATGCGTAGAATAAAATTTCTTGTGCTGATGGGCATTTCGCTATGCATGTCAATAGGAGCGTCAGCCCAATCTATAGGAGTGACGGACTCGGAGGAGCTGCCTGACTATGCCGTGAGAGGCGTGGTCAAAGACACAACCGGTGTGGCCGAGGAGTTTGCCACCGTTAGAATCTTCATTGCTTCTGACACCGTGAAACCGGTCGCCACTTTGATAACAGGAGAGAACGGCGACTTCATTCAGCCGCTGAAATCACCGGGAAGTTACCGGATGACAATTCTGTCCACCGGATGCAAACCACTGCATCTGAAATTTGAGGTCACTGATAAGGCTCCCGTGGCCAAACTGGGAAATCTCGTGGTTCATCCGCTCGGCAAGAAACTCGCCGGCGTAACCGTCGACGGGGTGCGTCCGCTCATCTCGCGTGAGATTGATCGCATTGCCTACGATGTGGCCAACGACCCGGAGGCTTCTACAACCCAACTTGATGAAATGCTCAAGCGCGTACCCCTTGTGACCGTTGATCCGGACGGAACCATCAAGATAAAAGGCTCGACGAGCTTCCTTATCTATAAGAACGGACGTCGCAACAACACTTTCTCCAACAATGCCAAGGAAATATTCAAAGCCATCCCTGCGGCGATGATTCAGAAAATAGAGGTGATTACCGATCCCGGAGCGCGCGAGGATGCCGAGGGCGTAGGCATGATTCTCAACATTGTCACCAAAGAGCAGATGACATTCAAGGGCGTGATGGGGAATGCAGGACTGAGCTGGGCTACCAATTCCAATCTTCCTAATCCAAATCTGTGGTTGATGTCGCAGATTGACAAGGTCACATTCTCGGTCTACGGCAGTCTGTATTCATCATCAAGCCGCAGCGGCAAACAGCTCCATACAACGGACCGCGTGTTTGACGACACGGGCAACCGCAGCCATGACACAAACACTATGAGGACTTCCTCCGTGTCCGAGAATCTTGGTTTTGAGCTAAGTTACGAAATTGACACTCTCAATATGATAACAGCCGACTTTTTTGCATATCTTTCACGAAACAAAAGCAATAACAACCAGACCATACGCATGTATGAACCTGACGGTTCGCTTCTGTACGGATATGACAACCACAGTTTCTATGACCCTGCGGCCAATTGGCATTATCTTGGCGGAAACCTCAACTACCAGCGCCTGACCCGTAAGAAAGGGGAGAAGATAATACTCTCCTATCAGATTAACGGCAATGGTGGCCGTACGAAATCAAAGGACGAGTATCATGACATGGTTAACATGCCGGTGTCTTACGATGGTATCTACAACAGTTCGCGCGCCTCACTGCTCGAACACACCCTGCAGCTTGACTGGACGCGGCCGCTATGGAAGGGACACACACTCGATGTGGGAGGCAAATACGTGTATCGTGACAACCATAGCATTTCAGACCGCGATTATCTCAACGCCGGTACAGACCGCACCAACTTCTCCCATATCACCCAGATTGGTGCTCTCTTCGCTGACTATCGCATAAACATAGGTCAATTCGGACTGCGTGCCGGTGTACGATACGAATTCTCGCGTCTTGCCGCCAAATTCTATCTCGGCGATGAAAAGAATTTCCATAGTAATCTGAATGACTGGGTGCCCAATGCGGCGATAGGCTATAAAATAAACAAGAAGAGCGCAGTCAGGCTCTCTTACAGTTCCAGCATCCAGCGGCCGGGTATCAACTATCTGAACCCTACGGTCAACTCCAATCCGCAGTCAACCTCGCAGGGTAATCCTGACCTCAGTTCTATGCGGAACCAGTCAATGAACCTCAACTACAGTTTCTTCACGAATAAAATAAGCGTTGACTTCAACACGAGCTTCGGATGGAGCAACAATTCCATAATCAGTGTGCAGACCTCAAGAGATGACCATCTCTACTCCACTTACGCCAATGCCGGGCGCAACCGCAATTTCAGCAATTACCTCTATGTGATGTGGTCCATGACCCGCAAGACCCGCGTTATGTTCAACGGCGGAGTAAATTACAATTATTACAAGAATCCATCGCAGGATGTCAAGTTCGACGGGTGGATTCCAACAGCCTACATCCGCGTACAGCAGACTCTCCCTTGGAAACTTACACTGACGGCAAACGTCAATTACTATGGTGGTTCAAAATCGCTTTATCAGGTGTTTGAGCCGGTGGGTATGTGCAAATTCAACCATGGCATAGGGCTGCAGCGTTCGTTCCTGAAAGAGAATCGCCTCAATGTGCGCCTCCAGGTTTCAAATCCGTTAGGCTACCGTCACAGCAAGTATCGGAGCCATGTGGTGAACCAGCCTTATCAGAGCTATTCACGGTCCGAAACGTGGAACAACCGCGCGATATCCATAAACGTAGCTTATCGCTTTGGACGTCTAAACGCTCAGGTCAAGAAAGTCAATGGTATCTCCAATAATGACCAGGTGGGCGGCATAACAAAGTAAGCGCCGGCGGTGATTTGGTTTTGTTGGGAAAAAGAGGTAACTTCGCGTCATAGTTATTTCTTTGACCCAACTTAACCAATCATGAATAGAATAGCATCATGTCTGTCACTGGCCGCCGTGTTTGTGTCGGCGCTGTCACTATCCGCTAAAACTCCCAAGCAGCCCGTTGTATCGCCCAAGGACAAGGGGCTTGAGACAATCAACCGCATAACCGCCGAGGGGCATATAGGCTTCCTCGCATCCGATGAACTGGAGGGCCGTGAGGCCGGATATCCGTCAGGACGCATTGCAACGGCCTACATCGAGGCTTATCTGCGCACGCTTGGCCTTGAGCCGTGGGACGGCAAGGATTATCGCCAGCCGTTTGAAGCCTATCGGAAGGAGCGTCAGAAGCGCGGACGTTACACGGTTCACCCTGATTCGATTGCCAAAATCACTCAGGACGCAGCCTATCAGCGGCTGCCGCTGACCAACGTCATGGCGCGTATAGTAGGGAAAAATCCTGATGAGTACGTGGTTATGGGAGCGCATTACGACCATCTCGGCAAGGACCCGCTGCTTTTCGGCGATCAGATCTATAACGGAGCTGACGACAATGCCTCCGGAGTGTCGGCTGTGCTTCAGATAGCCCGTGCGTTCGTGGAAAGCGGACAGCAACCGGAGCGCACCATTATTTTTGCGCTGTGGGACGGTGAGGAGAAGGGCCTGCTCGGCTCGGAGCATTTCATGCTGGCGTGGCCTGATTCATCGAACATCAAAGGCTACATCAATTTTGACATGATTGGCCGCAACAACAATGAGGATAAGCCCAAGCACGTGGTGTACTTCTACACGGAAGCCAATCCGGCGTTCGGACAGTGGCTCAAGGACGACATTGACGCTTACGGGCTGCAACTTGAGCCTAACTACCGCCCCTGGGACAAACCGGTGGGAGGAAGCGACAACGGGTCATTCGCAAAGCGCGGAGTGCCGATTATATGGTATCACACCGATGGACATCCTGACTATCATCAGCCCTCGGACCATGCTGACCGCATCAACTACCCGAAGCTCGTGGATATAACCCGTGCAGCCTACCTTAACCTTTGGAACATGGCAAACCTGCCTACCTATTGATGCGCTCGAATAGGGCACGGTAGCCGCCGGCAGTGCCTTGACACACTATTATGTCGCCCTTTTTCACGGACTCGTTCTCAATGTTGTCCATGAGCTGTTGGTGCGCCCTTACAATCCCCATGGTGTTGCGTGAATTCTCGGGGCGTGTCACAGCCAGCACTTTCAGCTTGAAGTCCTTGGCGAAGTCAATGCTGCCGTAGGTCATGCCTGTGAAGTATTCCGGCACGGGGAATTTCATGATGTAGGTCTTGTCGTCAATCTTCAGCGAGGATATGTGGGCATCGACACCCATTTCGTTGACGAGGTCAAAGGCCGCGCGCTGTTCGGGGGTCAGTATGCGGTCAATCTCGAAGCTCTCAAGGATAGATTCGTGGAGCTTGTCAATGGCGCGGGCGTAGATGTGGGGCAAGCCGAGTTTCTTGAGCAGCGCCACAATGCGAATGGAAGCGCCGAAGTTCTCGCCGATAGCCACGATTACAAGGTCAACGTTTTTCAGAGGCAAGGCGGCCAGAGCCGTCTCGTCAGTGGCATCAACAATGTAGGCTGTTGAGATAAAATCCTTTATGCCATCGACAAGCGAGGGATTGCTGTCAGCCCCAATCACCTCATGGCCCATGTTGGTGAGATCAATAGCCAGGTTTGAGCCGTAGATTCCGAGTCCTATTATGAGATAGCGCATGGTTGTGAGTATGTTTTTGTCAGTTGATTATTATATTGTCAGAGGGATATTCCGCTTTGGTTGCGGCTGATGATTTGACTACGCCAATCAGAAGTGAGATTATGCCCACGCGGCCAAGAAACATGGCTATGCAGAGCAGGAACTTGGAGGTGTCACACAGTTGGCCCGTTATGCCGAGTGATGACCCCACGGTGAAGAGAGCCGAGCATGATTCGAACAGCACGGCCCTTGCAGGCAGGTCGTGTTCTATTCCAAGCAACAGAAAGGAGAGGAGGGTGTAGCTGAGAATGGAGATGGCCACCACAGCGTTGGCACGCCGGATGGAGCCGGTGGCTATTGTGCGCCGGTAGGCTGTAACCCGTGGAGCGCCGGTCACTATGGCCCGCAGATTGAGCCAGATGGCAGCGAGGGTGTTGACTTTTATTCCTCCGCCCGTTGACTGCGAGCCTCCACCAACCCACATGAGAAACAGTATCATGACGAGCGTCACGTTGAGGAATCCATCGGGATTGACGGAGCTGAACCCTGCGCTGCGTGGCACGGCTGAATTGAACACTGCCTGCGTGATTTTTTCCGCCAGTGGCAGCCCCTTCAGCGAATTGGAGTATTCGAGGACAAAGAACAGCACCGAGCCGCCTGCAAGGAGCAGCATGAAGGTGAAAAGCACAATCTTGGTGTTCATGTTGAACTGATGAAGCGCTTTTGCAGGTGCCGGCCTTCTGCGCAGTCGGCAGAAAAACTGTTTAGCAAAGGCAGCTACGGCATCTTTTGTGTTGACAAGGATGGGAAATCCGATACTTCCGGCCACTATGAGCAGCGTCATTATCCAGTAAAGGGACACGTTGCTGTTGAGAAGAACCGGGTTCGACAGGCCGCCGGGCAGAGTGGAGAATCCTGCGTTGCAAAATGCCGAGAGGGAGTGGAAGGCCGCGAACACCAACTCCTGGCGCAGGGTGAAACCGAGAGTGCCGTGGATTGAGGCGAAGATGAGGGCTGCACCCGCAAGCTCAACCGTGATTGTGAATGCGAGGATGTAGAGAAGCGTGGGTATCAGCGAGTTCATGCTCTTGGAGTAGATAACGTCGCGCAGAATGAGCTGGCTGTAGATGGAGGCGCTTCCGCTGAAAAACAGGGCGAAGAATGAGGTGAAAGTCATTACGCCAAGCGCCCCGAACTGGATGAGCAGCGCAAGAACCGACAATCCTAAGGGGGGGTGAACACAGCCGAGACATCGACCGGAGTCAGTCCTGTGACACATACGGCTGACGTGCTGACGAAAAAAGCGTCGGCGAATTCTATCCCATCGTGGGTTGACTTAGGCAGCATGAGCATAAACGTCCCGAGTATTATCAGCACAAGGAAGCTCATTGACAGAAGCAGCGATGGGTTGGTGCGCCGGTCCACAATCCTGAAAAGCGAGTAGCTTAGAGTGACAATGGAGTAGGCGAGAAGCACGGAGAAGAGAAACGTGTTGGAGTAAAGAATCTGTTCCAGCCACGGAATCCAGGGGTGAGCGGGGCGCGGATAAATGACTGGTAGCAGTGAGATGAGCACGGCAATGTCAATGGTCCAGCGCAGCCAGCGCGATTTCCTGACGGTGTCTTTCAGTTCAAAAGTCAGGCCGAAAATGACCGTGACACCGAACACCCATTGGATTGCACGGAAAATACGCGATAGGGTCAGATAGCCCTGCTGCGTGTGGTCATAGCCCACATGGATAACCAGGCACACGATGCATGCCAGCGCACCTACGGAGGAAAACATCGACAGCAGACTGCCTGTGTTGTGAATCAGGTTGTCCCAGCGATGCAGCAAATGCTTGGCGGCTGAGCGTGTCTTTCTCCATCTCAGTGCTATCTTTGCAGTGATGCCTGTTGTTTTGGTCATAATATTAAAATGCGTGGCATCCTCTGTTTGTTCCGTTAAAATTCGTACTTTTGTGATTGATTATTAAACTCATCGTTATGAAGAAAACGCTGCTGTTTCTTGCAATGACGCTCGCATCGGTCCGGCTATGCGTGGCCGCCCCGCCTGTAATGGGTTGGAGCTCGTGGAACACCTATCGGGTAAATATCAGTGACTCACTCATCTGTCGGCAGGCTGACGCCATGGTGGCGCTCGGATTGGACCGTGCAGGATACAAGTACATCAACATTGACGACGGCTATTTCGGCGGACGCGATTCTCTGTCGGGCAGATTGCTGTTTCACCCTGTGCGTTTCCCGGCGGGATTGAAACCGGTTGTTGACCACATCCATTCTCTCGGGCTGAAAGCCGGTATCTACAGCGATGCGGGCCGAAGCACATGCGGCAGTTTCTGGGACAAGGACACCATTGCCCTTGATGTGGGGTTGTACGGCCATGAGAGGGATGACTGCAATCTGTTCTTCAACACCCTCGGATTCGATTTCATCAAGGTGGATTTCTGCGGAGGGGAGGCGCGTCAGAACAAGTATCATCTCTCGCTTGACCCTGCCGAGCAGTATCGTCGGATTCATGATGCCATAGTGGCTACCGGACGCAATGATGTGACAATGAACGTGTGCCGATGGAACTATCCCGGAACATGGGTTGCCGATGTGGCCGCTTCCTGGCGCATATCTCCCGATATCAGCAGCAATTGGTGGTCAGTGAAGGCTATAATAGACCAGAGCCTATATCTCTCGGCTTTCTGCCGCGATGGGAAGTATAATGACATGGATATGCTCGAGGTGGGACGAACGCTCAGCCCGGAGGAGGACCGCACGCATTTCGGTATGTGGTGCATGATGTCGTCGCCTTTGCTCATAGGTTGCGACATGACTACGCTCAGGCCCGAAACACTTCAGCTGCTTAAAAACGCCGAACTGATAGCCCTCAATCAGGACCCGCTCGGGCTGCAGGCCTACGTAGCGCATCGTGATAATGGGACATACGTCCTTGTTAAGGACATAGAAACTCTCTATGGTCCTAAGCGGGCTGTGGCCCTCTACAACCCTACGGATTCTTCGCGCGTCATGACGGTTGACTTCAGTGATGTGGACCTCGCAGGGTTGGTGAAAATGAGAGATCTGATGGAGCGCAAGGATGTGAAAGGCAGTAAGAGGGGGGGCTTCTTGGGCTCGTTTGAGGCAGTGGTGCCTCCCCACGGAGTGAAGATATACCTCGCCGAGGCTGAACAGAGACTCGAACGCATGCTATATGAGGCTGAAACCGCATTCTTGTCCGGATATCAGGAAATTTACAACCCTCAGGCCACAGGCTCGCCCATCATCGGGCAGGACGAAGGGTGCAGCGGAGGAGTGAAGGTGTGGAATCTTGGATTCAGACCCGAAAACGACATCCTTTGGCGCAATGTTTATTCCCGAGATGGAGGCGATTATGAGCTTACGGTCCGGCTCAAGGCTGAAAAGGACATGAAACTGTATGCGCAGGTTAATGGCGGCGACGGATTGTCAGTTGACGTACCGGCATCGCAGCAGTGGCAGGAGGTGACTGTGGCAACGGTCCCGCTCAATATCGGCGAAAACACTGTCAGGCTCTATAACGATGACTCTGCCATGCCGGAAATGGATTATTTAAGGATAAATCCGAAATAAAACGCGGATTAATGGGTTAAGTGTCGCGATAAATCCGTACATTTGTGGAAAATCTTGAACAATCAGAAAAAATAAATTCAATCCAATAATCACAAAAGCTAAATTACATGAAGTTGAAAAAGTATTTGGCCGCGGCCTTTGCTGCGATGGTCATTGCCGGCGGCTCTGTTGCTTCGGCTCAGTCTCTTTCGCCCTCCACAAAGTGGCATTGGGATAAGGGTACAATCGTAGTTGAATCGCCTGAGCGTGCCGCAGGTCAGGAGAACGCCATAGGGCTCACAGTGCCGAAAATGAAGAAGGTACGTGTAGGCTTCGTTGGACTTGGAATGCGTGGCCCCGGAGCCGTTGAGCGTTTCAGCCACATTCCCGGTGTAGAGGTAGTAGCCCTCTGCGACTACGAACCCCAGCGCGCTGAGAAGTGTCAGAACATCCTCCGCAAGGCAGGTCTCAAGCCGGCCGATATCTATTCCGGTGCCGAAGGTTATAAGGAGCTTTGTGCTCGTCCTGACATTGATCTCGTTTATGTGGCTACTGACTGGGACCATCACTTCCCCGTAGCCAAGGCTGCTCTTGAAAATGGCAAGAATACAGCCATCGAGGTGCCCTCGGCCATGAATCTTGAACAGTGCTGGGAGCTCATAGACCTCTCAGAGAAGAACCGTAAGCACTGCATGATTCTTGAAAATTGCTGCTATGACTGGTTTGAACTACGCGCACTTAACATGGCCCAGCAGGGAGTGTTTGGCGAAGTCCTCCGCGCACAGGGTGCATACATCCACAATCTCGATGACTTCTGGGGTGCCTACTGGTCAAATCCTGAATCAGACCCCGACAAACTCGGATGGCGCATGAAGTACAACATGGAAAATCGCGGCGACCTTTACGCAACCCACGGCCTCGGCCCGGTAGCTCAGGTGCTTGACATACATCGTGGCGACCGCTTTAAAACGCTTACCGCTATGGACACCAAGTCGGTTCACGGTAAAGAATACGTGGAGAATAAAACCGGCAAGAAGTGTGACAACTACCGTAACGGTGACCACACAACAACCCTGATGCGTACAGAAAATGGTAAGGTGGTTGAAATTCAGCACGATGTGATGAACCCTCAGCCTTACAACCGTCTCTATCAGCTCACCGGAACCAGAGGCTTTGCCAATAAGTATCCGGTTGAGGGATATGCAATTGATGCCGCTCAGCTGAAAGCTACCGGAAACACTCCTAAGGTTGACGATCTCAGCTCCCACGGATTCATGCCCGCTGAAGAAAAGAAAGCTCTTGAGGAGAAATATGAGCACCCCATCATCAAGAAGTATGGCCCGATGGCAAAGAAAGTTGGTGGTCACGGTGGCATGGACTTCTTTATGGATGCCCGCATGGTTTACTGTCTGCAGAATGGTCTGCCCCTCGACATGGATGTATACGACCTCGCCGAGTGGTGCTCTCTTGGTGAACTTGGCAGCCTCTCTATGGACAATAACAGTGCTGCAGTTGCTTTCCCCGATTTCACTCGCGGTCACTGGAATGACGTGAAAGGCTACAAACATGCTTGGGCTTCTGAGGCTGACGAAAAAGCCGCAGAGGAAGTCGCTGAAGCGTTTACCGCAGCACAGAAGGCAGCTGTTGAGCAGAACAACCTTTGGGCTCTTTACGATGAGATGAAGGCCAAAGGCGATGACAAATCAAAGAAGAAATATCAGAAGGCCGCAGAAAAGGCTCAGAAAATGATGGACAAATCCATTGCCGAATAAAGATAAAAATCTTCAGAGATAATGCGGGCGCGGCTGAATTGCAGTTGCGCCCGTAATTTTATTGTTGAGCCGGATTTTATTTGTGCAGTAGGTGGATGAGGAATGGGAAGATACCGCGGCGGTTTTCTCCAAGTTGCGCGAGTATGAGTTTTTTGCGGATGAAATATGGTATCCAGCGGTATTTGCGGCGAAGTCGTTTGTATTCAGGAGTACTGCGGAGTTGCCATGAACCGGCAAAATAGTGAATCGAATGGGTTTCGTCCGGAAGTCTTCTTGAACCGAATATTCCTTTTATTTTCGGGCAGAACCAATTTCGGGGATATACGGTCACGAGTCCGGGGAAATCCTGATAAGAATTGTTGAATTTCAGTCCGTGATGCAGCATATAGTCAGTCAGGACCACGGTGTTGGCAGTGGTGTCTTGTGAGCCGTCTCTCCTGATGAACCTACGGTAGTGGTAGGCCTTTAGATTATCCACTGCGTAACGGCATCCGCGTTCCCCGCCAATCACTCCGGAAGTCAGGTAGTGCTCGGTCTCGAATCCGGTGAAAGCCGTGTGATGCAGGAACTCATCAAAGGGTTTTACAAGTTCCACGTCGGTGTCAAGATATATGCCACCCTCTGAGGCTATGGCATGAAGCCGGGCAACGTCAGACACGAACGCATATTTGCCTGCATCGTAGGCCTCGCGGGCGTATGGATAGCTGTCAATATCGAAATTTGTCTCGTTCCATTCCCTGATTTCATAACCGGGACATAGCCTGCGCCATGTTTCCATGTTACGGAGCATTTCCTCGGGCAATGGTGAGCCTCCGAACCAGCAATAATGTATTATCTTCGGAATCATTCTGCAAAGATAGGGCTCTGCACTGACTTGACAAAGTCAATCGTCATATTCCGACAGTTCGAGCCAACGAAGTTCCTTTTCGTCAAGTTCTTCAGAGAGCTCTGTGTATCTGTGGCTAAGTTCGGTTATGTTATCAATCGTGTTTCCTGATGCAAACATTTCGTCAAGTTCTTTTTTCTCTGCGGTCAGACGGTCAATGTCGGCTGTCAGTTGTTCAAGCTCCCGGCGCTCTTTGAACGTGAGTTTACGAGGCTTTTCCTGCCGTGGCTTCGCTTTGGATTCAGCCGATTTCTTGTCGTTGGTGCGGGTTGAGTCGAGTTTGCGTCGTTCGGCCGCCCATTGACGATATTCTGTATAGTTTCCCGGAAAGTCCTTTATTACTCCGTTGCCTTCCATCACAAACAGATGGTCAACAATATTGTCAAGGAAAAATCGGTCGTGGGAAATTACGATGAGGCAGCCGGCAAACTTTTCAAGATAGTCTTCGAGAATGCCGAGTGTCACAATGTCAAGGTCGTTTGTCGGCTCGTCGAGAATAAGGAAATTCGGGCGGCGCATAAGGGTTACAGCCAGATGCAGACGTGCGCGCTCACCGCCGGATAGTGTGTGGATATATTTCTGTTGATCGGCCGGAGAGAAAAGGAAATGGGTGAGAAACTGCATCGGGGTGTAGCGATGCTTGTCGTCAATTACAATATAGTCGGCTATTTCTGACACGGCATCAATCACTTTTTTGTTGTTGTCAAACTTGATACCCTGCTGACTATAGTAACCGAACCGCACGGTTTCACCCACGTTCCAATGACCGGAATCAGCCGGCTCAAGCCCTTGTAGCATTTTTATAAATGTTGATTTCCCAACACCGTTATGCCCTATGATGCCAAGTCTTTCGCGTCGGCCGAATGTGTAGGTGAAGTCATCAAGAATCACCTTGTCGCCAAATCGCTTGCTTATTCCTTCAGCTTCAAAAATCTTGGAGCCTATGTAGCTTGATTTTATATGGGCCATCTCAACGTTGTTTTCCGTCAGATTCACCTTAGAGCGCTCCTTGAGGTCGTAGAACGAATCAATACGGTAGCGGGCTTTTCCGGCACGTGCCTGAGGTTGACGACGCATCCACTCCTGTTCTTTGCGCAGGGTGTTCTTTACTTTTGCAAGTTCGGCCGACATGGCATTGATGCGTTCGGCACGACGTCGCAGATAGTAGTCGTAATTGCCATCATAGCTGAAAGTCTGCTGGCGGTCTATCTCAATTATCTTATTGCAAACCCGGTCAAGGAAATACCGGTCATGCGTCACCATGAACAGTGTCACGTTCTGACGCGAGAGGTAGGATTCCAGCCATTCAATCATATCAATGTCAAGGTGATTGGTAGGCTCGTCGAGTATAATAAGGTCAGGATTGTCAAGTAGGATTCTGACAATGGCGACTCGTTTTTGCTGCCCCCCGGAGAGTGTGCCCATGCGTGAGTCGAGGTCTGTGACTTTCAACTGTGTCAGCATTTGCCGGAGGCGCACGTCAAGTTCAGGAGTCATTTCCGCAGCTTGACATGCCTCGAGTACTGTCATCTCTGGAGCGAACTGAGGCGTCTGCTCTAAGAAACCAACCCGAATGCCGGAACGGAAGGTGACTGAGCCGCTGTCGGGGCTCTCTATCCCGGCTATGATGCGCAGCAATGTGGTTTTGCCGGTGCCGTTTTTGGCAATCAGCCCTATTTTGTCACCTTGATTGATGCCGAAAGTGACATCGCTGAAAAGCATGCGGTCACCATAGCTTTTTGTGAGATTCTCAATTTGTAGATAGCTTATCATTATCGTGCGAGTGAAAAGTTTAACGACATACCGAAAGCGGTATTAGTGGTTGGATATGCGGTTGATGACACCAATGGAGTGTTCACCTGATGTTCAAAGTAGAGTCCTACGGTCATGCGCCGTGACAGAATGTAGTTGGCAGCCACGTTGATGGTTATAGTGCGGTTGCCTGAGGTGGCCTGGGTGAAGGAATTTTCTATGCGGCGTATTAGAGCGGTTGTCTCGGCGTAGGCAAAATCAGCGTTGACCGTCAGGTCATTGCTTATCCCGCGTTGGGAGCCTCGAAGTTTCAGAACTGAATTGAAGCCTACGATTTTGTAGCCGAACCCGGCCGTGAATCCTTTTTGACAGGCTTCCATGACCTGACCGGCAGAGGTGTTGAGGGTCAGAGTGCGGGCATCGCGATATTCAGCGTTGAATGTCATATTGTTTTGTAGCGTTGCCGATACACCGATTAGAGGAGCGAATCGTTCGGTTATGGCTACTGACGAAATATTGAACGGCGAGGACGGCATCGGGTTCCCGCTGTCTTCATCAGGAATGAAACCAAGATTCCCGCCATCGGCCGAAACCCAGTTCAGATATGATGAGTATGCCCCCACGGTATAGGTGCATTGATAGGCATGGTTGAGGGTCAGAGCCTTCAAATATGATGACAATGAGCCGAGGTTTATGAGACCATCGTAAGTAACGCGCCAATTAGGCATAATCTCTGATAGCGAGGGGAATGGATTGAGATATTGCTTATTGGGATTAGTGCCGGAGTAGGCCGATATAAAGGCCGGAATTAGCACATCCGGACTCGTCGGACTAATTGATGCAACCGTAGGGCTAAACGTTTCGCCGGCATTCGGATTCCCGGACAGGAATCCTTTCATGGGATATTTCAAGCCTTGATACTGTTGTTCCACACGGTCGGCTATCACCGGAATATTCTCAAGAAAACGGTTGAATGCCGCGCTGCTGTAATTATCGTTGGCCGATGACTTCCGCAGGGCCGTAGCTATGGCACAGTGAGTTTTGGTGTAGCTGCCGCTGAATGTAACAGGCATGTCATCATACATGAACTCAATCTGACGGGTGCGATTGTCTGTGCGGTTGCCGGTTAGCTGAATCTTAAGTCCTTTTATAGGCTCAAGTACCAACTCGATGTTAAATTCCTGAGTGCGTGAATACATAGCCGGAGAAGTCTGTGAGCCGTCGGTCATCAGCCATCCACGCTCCTTGGCCTTGTCAACGTAGCTCTCGTCAGTGAAACCGAATGCAAAGTCAAGTCCGGGAGCCATCGGGCCCCAGCTACGAGTCTGTCCGAGCATATTGCCTACATCGGGAAGGAATAGCGGCAGCGATAGTGAGCCTGTGCTGCGCCAGCGGATTGCCAACGCCCGTGTCGACATGAGGAATCGTGCGGCGTATTCGCCAAGTTCGGTTCCAATAGTCTTGTGGGTGTCGATGATTTCCGTTACGGTTACGCTGACATTGGCTGTGTCACGGTTGAGGATTTCAAGGCTGTTGTCGGATACGTTTCGGGTTGACAGCCTGTATGGCTGCCCGGTTACGACATCGGTTCCTGTGACGCGAAGCTTTTTTGTTCGAAGATTATGACGGACAATTGTTGATGTGTCCTTGTTCAGGGTGTAGGTGCGTTGGAATTTTCGTGCTGCTGACCGCGTTGTACTGCGTTGTCCGGTGCGTCTGTTGGCAAAGCGGTTATTCACGCTTTTAAGAAAAGAATTTTTGTTGTATAACGTTTCCAGATTCACTCGCCCGTCAAAATTCCATGATGCCTGGTTGGAAATGGAGTTACCTGAGTTGACATTGTCAACAGTGGCTCCGCGATCCCATCGGTATGTGGCGTTGTAAGTGACGTTGGCGGCGAGAAAATCAAGAACCGGAATCTGATTGAATGGTGCGCGATATGATGCTGTGAAAGTCTGATTGTAGGCCCAGGGAGTACCGAGATGCAAAATACTTTGCCACACAGTGTCACGCCATTCCCTGTATTTGTCAGGAAACAATTTGCGGTTGACGGCTCCAATAGGCTCCTCTATCCGCGCCTGAGTGTTGGAGTTAAACGTGAGCTGTAGGCTTTGGGTCATGTTCCATGTCAAAGCAAGCTGTCGGTCCCAGATGAAATTCTTGCTGACAGATACCGGAAGATTGAAATCAACATCGGTCTCGCTTCTGCTCTGCAGTTCGTAATAGTATCGGTTGATAGTTGAAAGGAAAGATACTGAATTGGGGAACCAATTAAATGACCAGTCACGGAAGAATTTGAGGTTACGTGATTTGCTTTTGATGGATTTGAACGGTTTTAGTCCCTTGATGTACGGCATGTAGCTGTACTGGAAACTTCCGCGGTAGTCGTTGAGATTCTCGTATTCCGTGGTTGGATCGGTTTTCGATGATTTGTTGAACGAAAAGTTAAGCGTGAAGTTGGCGGGGTCCCAAGGTTTGGGATTGGCGCTCTTGACATCGAATTTCATGCCTGACAGACTGAAATTCTGTTGCGTAACGTGTTCAATGGCGAAAGCCTTGATGGAGTCAGCCTCATGAGAGGTGGTACCCTCAAGTGCGTCTTTCAGGGTTACATCGGGATCAAGAGGATTATATTTTGGAGTGGTGGTCTCTTTTGTCATTGAGTAGAATATCGGGGCGCGGAGTTTTAGCTTATCCGGTGCGAAACGTCCTACATCGGTCTGTACTGCGAATGTATAGCGGGAAAAGTCATCCATTCGACGTTCGTTTAGGCTTTGGTCAACAGCTCCGAATCCGGCAGACTCATGCTGATACCCGAAGTTGAGCGTAGCTATGTCAGAGAGCGAAAGCTGGGCATTGGCGTTTGCAGCCCAACCGCCATCGTTTTCAAAATCGGTGACTTTCAGCTCATTGACCCATACAGTGCCATCTTTCACCTCCTTGGCATTGTTGCGGATGCCCACCACCATCACCCTGACATCGCTCAGCGACGGGTTGCCCATCACTGATATCGTGTTTGCAGGGTTGTCAGGATCCGGGCCCTGATAGAGGGTGCCGAAGCCAACGCCATCCTGCCCTTCGCGCTTGGCCTGATTGCGTTTTTTCTTCATGTCAACGAGATTTTCCAACGTAAGGTCAAGGAAGTTGCTTTCAGGCCATACGATGGAGCGATCCGTTGGGGTATCTGTATAGTGTCCGTGAGGTGTCAACCGGAGCGGAATCTCGTACTCATAAAAGTTGCTCTTTATGTCGGAGCCAAGACGCAGGAACACTGACAGATCTCCATCGGCAAGGCTATGAGTGTCATCTACTGGCTGTTCGGCATGGACCCACATCTGCATACGCGCGTAGTTGCGCAAGTCCTGCATGGTGTTGCGGTACACTGCACGTGCATCTCCCGGATTGAGATTGCTTACGCTGAGCGATAGCGACTGTTCGTTGAGTTGAACAATCTGTGATTGTGCGGGATCGGAAATTCGGCTCACTCCGGGCGGTAGCACGTAATTAACGGGAGTGCGTCCGGAGTTTTCCTCTATGTTGACTACCGAGACATCAATGTTTCCATCGGCCGGAGCTTCGCCACGCTGACTAAGGCTGAAATCGTAGGTGCGCCAGTCGCCCCTTACGAGTTCAAGCGTTGCGAACCTCAAGTGAGTGGGCTTCTTGAATCCGGTCATGAACATGCGGACGAAGCGTATGGTGGAAAATCCTGATATTGAGCCCACGGCTTTTTCGTATTCCGACAAAGGAATCTTGAACTGGTACCATTCCACTTCAAGCTCGCCACCATCGCGGGTAGAAACTATTGACACCTGTTTGTCTGTTATATAATTCTTGCCTACTTCAAGATCCTCCGGCCTTATTGAGACGCGGTACTGGTAGTAGCGTTCATATTCATTAAGAGTATTGTCCTGATTTATATCCTCCACATCAGGCAGAGACCGCGATGACTGATATTGCGGCTCTCCGGCTTCATCCGGCGACAGAGAATTGCCCTCTACACCGTTGTAGCGTTTGTATCGCTCGAGAATTCCAAGCTGCTCCTCATCGTAGTCGGCGCCACGGTAGAAATGGTAGTTGTCGCCTGCCGGGTCATTGAATGGCGAGAACTGGTCATTCTGCATTGCACTTACGGTCTCAGCCGGGAGTCGTTGGCGCAAGCCGTCAAGATATTCTCTGTAAGAGCTGAAAGTGAATTCTTCATCGTTTTTCAGACCGTCAAGACCCACGTCCTGGTTGGTGCGGGCTTCCTTGCTGTTGTCAAATGCGTAAGTCAGAGAGTTTTCCGAGCTTACACGACCCCAAACCGTTGTCCGGGTATTATCTGTCGATCCGTTGTAAGGCAGTCCGTTTTCGTAGCTCTTGAGACCATCCTTTAGAATGTCCTCCGAAACTTCCCCGAAATTGAAATACAAGTCGCCGCCTTCCGTATTGGGATTGTCAGGATCAAGAAACGGGTTCAGGAGCCAGAACTGCACATATTCGATGTTGCTTTGCTCGAAGTTAGTGTTGTCAAGGCGGCGCATGATTCCACCCCAGCGTTTTTCAGGCTGAGTCAGGTTCCCTTTATCATCAATATTTACGGCATCAAGGTTGTACGGGCCTCGCTCCGATGGGTAGAATGATAGGTTAAGAGTCTGTATGGTTGACGATTCTCCGTAAGTCAACTGGCGGTCGGGGAAAATTTCGCGGGAGGTTATTTCGCGAATGTACGGGTTGCTCTGTTGCTTGGCATCATTGCGTATGTAGCCCGGTGCAAGTGTGGAGTTGCGTGAAGTGAACAGCCGGTCAATGTAGTACCAGTTAAGTAGCGCTCGGTTTTTACCATAGTCAACGTTGTTGCTCAGCGCCGCTTCCGGAAAGAGGGCGGATGAGGAGTTATCGTAGGGTGTTGACGCAAGATACCAGCTGTAGGGCGAGCGGAGGTCAATGCCTGTCTGGGCCGATTCGAAATCATCAATGTATGAGCTTCCGCTGTTGCTCCCGGTTTTTTGCTGATGCGGGAGCAATTGGGCAAATTCACCTTGCAACGACAGTCGCGAAGGTTGCAGTGCGCTTACCGTTGGAATCTTGTTAAGCAGATTGGTAAGCCACATAAAGTCAGTGTTGTAGGAAAAGTTGAGCCCCCAGATAGTATTATTGACGGTCTCGTTGCCGATGTTGACTTTCTCGGTCAAGGCTTTTTCTCCGTAGTGCATGATTGTACCGCCAATGGTGAGATTGTCGTTGAGCCGGTAACTGAGGTCAAGTCCCAGCAGGGTTTTCCGCTGGGTTGAGTACATTGATTGGTTTTCGAGGGTCACGTCAATGGCTTGCCCGGAATCGATAATACTCTGGTTGATAATTGTTACTATTCCCATGGAATAATCCACGGTGTAGTCTGAATTCTCCGTCAGAGTGACTCCTCCGGCTGTGACCACAACGGAGCCGCGAGGCACGTTCATGGCATCAAGCCTTATCTGCGATCCTGCCGCCGCTTGATATTCACCGGTAAGGATGAACTTGTTCTTGTCAGCAAACTGCTGGGCCACAACGAGCGTTGAGTCATAGAGTTGCGGATAGGCATACTGCTCCGCCAGAACAGGATTGTCTATACGGCGTATAAGGTTTGAGCCAAACGGCTCAACAACCGGGAAGATAATCTTGCCCGAGGCTGATAGCACGGTATACCCTTCAAGATAGTCAAAAAAACCATCGGAATTTGATTGCTCATTGGAGTCAAGGCGGTCAAGGTTCATCAGCTGCAGCAGAGGCATATCTGAAATTCCGGGTATAGGCAGGTACGTTATTTGGGTTCCGGTGGTGTCTGACAGATATTTTATCTGTAACTTGAAGTTTTGCTTCTGAAGCTGATAAGCCCCCAGAGAGTACACGTTCTTCATCATAAGGTCCCATGCGGGCAGGGAAGTTGACACGGTGGTCCCTTTGAGCATCTTGACATATAGCGAGTTGGATGTGTTTGATATGTCACTTGAAAATTCCCCTACCTGATAAGCTCGGCCATTGTAGGTGTATTCGTAGGCCACGCCAACCACATCGTCGCTTTGCATCTGACTCTTAAACGATATGTAGCCGAGTGTCGGGTTCAACGTGTATTCGCTTTCACTCAGCAGCCGGGCGCTCTCCACTTTTTCATAGTCCTTTCCGCCCTCTATTCCAAAGGACGACAAAGGCGACAGCACTTGAGTGACATCATTGATGTTACGTGCTCCCGGATAGTCGGATTTTATTACAGACAGGAGATTATTGGATGTGTTTGACGGGTTTGGCTCTGCGGGATTCGGCGACCAGTAGCTGTTAGCGAGATTGCTTTCCTCGCCGAGGTCCATAAAAGCCACTACGTTGCGGCTCTGATTGAAATTTCCGGTTTTATTGGTCACCCAAATCTCGATGCGGGTTATCCTTATTCCCGATGCGATAATGGGTAGACGGGCCGCCCAATTATCATAATTGTCGCGGAAGAAATGGCCGAGGAAGAAGTGGCGGTCGCGGTCATATTGGTCGGCACTTATCTCATATTTAGTGGTTTGCACTCCGTTTTTGGCCGACACTGAACGTGATTCCGAGTTTTGTTGTGATACGAGGGCTGTGGCCGTGAGTCGACCGAATTGCAATTTACTTTTTATGCCAAAAAGTGATGTGGAGCCTCGGATGAGGGTGGAACCGGTGGTCATGCTAACGTTTCCGGCTTCAATACTCTTCACAATATCATCCTCACCCCCTTCATATTGCAGTTTGATGTTTTTGGAATCGAAATCAAATGTGGCGTCAGTGTTATAGCTCATGTTGAACTTCATGCGCTCACCCACTGAAGCCTGTATGTTAGCCTGTATTTTCTGGTCGAAATCAAGAAAAGTGTGGCGACGCGAACCAAGTGACAGCGCAGGATTGTCGGTCTTGTTTGACTTGATACCCATGTTAATCTGTACTGAGCCTTGGGTGTGTAGCCTGACTCCTCCGGGACCGAATATTTTTTCAAGAGGGCCGAGTGAGAAATCAAGGTCCAAGACATTGAACGGCTTTTTATCTGCCGTGACGGTTGTGGCTTCTGCATTTCGCCGGCGGTAGTATTCTGTCATGGCTTTCCGTTGCTGCCAGTCATTGAATTGCTTGGGTGTGAGAATGAAAGGTGTGGTTATATCCATGTCGCCAACGCGTGTGCGTATGATGTAGCATCCTATGGTCGGGTCATACTCTATATCCGTGCGTATGTTCGATGGAGTCCTCAGGTCATTGGCCTTTTCCGGTTCCACCAGTTTTTCGTAGCTGCCGGGGACGGTTTGACGCACATCCGGAGTCCGGTCAGAAGAGGGAGTCTGGGCACCGGCAGGAAGTAACGAGAATAGCAGTCCGAGCACCAAAACCGGCATGTAAAGCCATGGTTTGATGCGCTTGCTGTCTCTCTGACAATATGTTATGTCGGTCTTACTATAAGCCACTGCGGAGGTTGTCACGTTCTCTGATAGCCCGTGGCCTCCGGCTCCTTACATCATGGCGAGAGCTTTCTTTATTGCCATCTCAACTTTTACGGTTGGATCGGCATCGAAAATCTTTTTGAGAACTTTCTGGCTCTGCGGCCTTGCGAAGCCCAGCATGGTAAGTGCTGCGAGGGCTTCGTCGTAAGTTTCAGATGAAGCTACGGGCTGATTAATTAACGTATCACCCGTAGGTTTTATTTTGTCGCGCAGGTCAACAATGATTCTTTGTGCCGTCTTTGTGCCGATTCCCTTTACATTTTTCAGCCGGGTGTGGTCACCGCCTATTATTACTCCCTCAAGTTCGGGAGCAGGAACTGACGACAAAATCATGCGGGCTGTATTGGCCCCGACACCTGATACCCCTATCAATGCCCGGAAAAGGCTGCGCTCCTGTTCGTTTATAAATCCGAACAGTTGGTAGGCATCTTCACGAATAGCTTCGTGAATCAGCAGTTTCGCTTCCTTTTTCCCCTCAAGAGCCGTGTAGGCCGGTAAGGTGATGTTGGCCATATAGCCAACACCTCCTGTATCAATAATGGCGTAGGCTGGAGTAAGCTCCGCCAACTCTCCTCGCAGATATTCAATCATAATTCCTGCCGGTTGTCAGAGTGCGGATTTCATTGCCTGGAACGCTTCCGATATGCCATCAGCACTCTTTCCTCCAGCCTGAGCGAAACCGGGCTGCCCGCCACCTCCGCCTTTGATTTTCTTGGCGGCTTCGCGAACAATCTGTGAGGCGTTGAAACCGCGCGATTTCACAACGTCATCAGTAATCATCATTGTGAGGAGCGGTTTGCCTGACATATCTATTGTGGCTGCAATGAACACTGTGTTTTCTGCCGATGCAGTGCGTACAGCAAATGCAACACCTTTCACAAACTCAGGGACTCTGACTCCTGTGAGTGACACAACTTTAAGTCCGTCGAACGTCTCGGCTTTTTCAATAAGCTGCCTTGCAGTGTTGTTGATGCGTTCCTTGAAATGCTCATCAACTTCACGGTGGAGATCAGCGTTTTCGGTGATGGCGCGGCGGAGTGCAGAAACAACATCGGGTGCGTTGTTGAGAAGACTGGCAATCTCGTGAAGAGTATCGGAGAATTGATCCATGGCGTTTTCCACATACTCACCGGTTATTGCTTCGATTCGGCGTATGCCGGCTGCAATGCTGCTTTCGGAAACGATTTTTATCATGCCGATATTGCCAGTGTTGTCAACGTGGGTTCCGCCGCAAAGCTCCACTGAATCTCCATAGCGTATAACGCGGACATCATCACCATATTTTTCTCCGAACAGAGCCATGGCTCCCATGGCTCGGGCCTCGGCTATAGGAACATGACGGTGTTCGTTGCGGGCAATGGCTTCACGCACCATTGCATTGGCACGGTGTTCCACTTTTCGTATTTCCTCCGGAGTCATTTTCTGGAAGTGAGAGAAGTCAAAACGGAGAATCTCGGGCGAGACGAACGAGCCTTTCTGCTCAACGTGCGTGCCAAGCACTTCGCGCAGAGCATAATGGAGTAGGTGAGTGGCTGTGTGGTTGCATGAGGTTGCCATGCGGGCCTTGTCATCTATTTTAGCCACGAATTTTGCGGCAGGATTTGAGGGCATTTTCTTAACCAGATGCACACCCATGCCGTTTTCGCGTTTGGTATCGTAAATTTCGGTGACTTCGCCATCAGGGGATGTCAGGGTTCCGCGGTCGCCTACCTGACCACCCATCTCAGCATAGAAAGGAGTCTGAGCCAGAACAATCTGGTAGTACTCGCCTTTTTTCTGTTTAACCTTGCGATAACGAAGAATCTCGGTCTCGCATGAGGTGGAGTCGTAGCCTACGAATTCAGGATCGCCTTCGTTGACCACAGTCCAGTCATCGGTTTCCGTGGCCGCAGCATTGCGGGCTCTATCTTTCTGAGCCTGCATCTCCTTGTCGAATTCGGCCTGGTCAAGGGTCATGCCGTTCTCCTTGAGAATTAGTTCGGTAAGGTCAAGAGGGAATCCGTAAGTGTCATAAAGTACGAAAGCCTCTTTACCGGAAATTTCGGTTTTACCGGCAGCCTTAGCTGCAGATATGGAGTTGTCAAGAAGCTTTATGCCGTTTTCAAGGGTTCGCAGGAATGAGTCTTCCTCCTCTTTTATCACTCTCATGATGAGCTCGCGCTGTGCCGGAAGCTCGGGGTATGCTTCGCCCATTGATTCGATGAGAGTGTCAATAAGGCGATACATGAACGCTTGTTTCTGTTCAAGGAAAGTGTAGGCATAGCGGACAGCGCGTCGCAAAATTCGGCGGATAACGTAACCAGCTTTGGCATTTGATGGCAGCTGAGAGTCAGCGATTGAGAACGCTATAGTGCGCACATGGTCGGCAATCACTCGCATAGCCACGTCAACTCGTTGATCCTCGCCGTAGCGTTTGCCCGAAAGTTCTCCAATCTTGTTGATGAGAGGAGTGAAAACGTCAGTGTCGTAATTTGAAGTCTTGCCCTGCAGAGCCATGCACAGACGCTCGAATCCCATGCCGGTATCAATTACTTTGGCGGGGAGTGGTTCAAGAGTTCCGTCGGCTTTGCGGTTGTACTGCATGAACACAAGATTCCATATTTCAATTACCTGGGGATGATCCTTGTTGACGAGTTCTGCCCCGGGAATGGCCTTACGCTCTTCCTCAGGACGGAGATCGATGTGAATTTCCGAACATGGCCCACAAGGTCCGGTATCACCCATTTCCCAGAAATTATCGTGCTTGTTGCCATTGATTATGTGGCTCTTAGGCAAATGTGTTTCCCAAATGGCAGCGGCTTCATCGTCGCGGCTAAGACCTTCGTCGGGAGCACCTTCAAAAACGGTGGCATACAATATATCGGGATTAAGTTTAAGAACATCCACGAGATATTCCCAGGCCCAGTCAATGGCCTCTTTCTTGAAATAGTCACCGAACGACCAGTTGCCGAGCATCTCAAACATGGTGTGATGGTAGGTGTCCATTCCCACTTCCTCAAGATCATTGTGCTTTCCGCTGACACGCAGACACTTCTGTGAGTCAGCCACGCGGCGGCTCTTGGCAGGAGCATTTCCGAGGATTATGTCCTTGAACTGGTTCATTCCCGCGTTGGTAAACATCAGAGTAGGATCATCTTTAATCACCATCGGGGCTGAGGGTACTATTTTATGGTCTTTATTGCGGAAAAAGTCCTTGAAGGACTCACGTATTTCTTTTGCTGTTAGCATTTTATTTGTTGATTGGGTTTGTTGGAAGTTCACCGCGGAGGGTAAAAGTGATATTTTTATGCAAAATTACGGCAAAATCATTAAATTTGCAAACATACTTATATATGAGTATGATAATAATAACTATGCAGGACCTGGACAAAAAATATTATAAAATATCGGAAGTAGCCGCAATTCTTGACATTCCGGCCTCCACACTACGTTTCTGGGAATCGAAATTCACAGTGGTCAAACCCCGCCGCAATAGTCATGGCACGCGGTTCTATACTCCCGCTGATATTGATAAAATAGCTCAGATTCATTATCTTGTCAAGGATAAGGGCCTTAAGTTAGAAGCCGCACAGGAGCAGTTGAGAGTCAACCCCGAAGGAGTTGACCAGAGGCATCGCACGCTTACCCGCCTAAAGGATATGCGGGCTCGCGTTATGGAAATGCTCGATGCGCTCCACTCTCTCCGATGATAATCGGAGAAAAATTAGTAAATTTGCAAAGTAATGGAAGTACTCTACGAAGACAATCACATAATAATCGTTAACAAACATCCCGGGGAGATAGTGCAGGGCGACAAGACCGGCGATGAGCCTCTCGTTGACACTGTCAAGAGCTATCTAAAGGAGAAATATGATAAGCCGGGTAATGTGTTCTGCGGAGTTGTACATAGGCTTGACCGCCCAGTGTGGGGACTTGTGGTCTATGCCAAGACCTCGAAAGCATTGTCGCGGCTTAACGAAATGTTCCGTAACGGCGAGGTGCGCAAAACCTATTGGGCTATAACACGCAACATGCCGCCCAAGTCCGAGGATCGACTTACGCATTACATCACCACTACGGAGCGAAACAACAAAAGTTATGCCCGCACGTCTCCGGCTCCAGGGGCCAAAGAGGCAACGCTTAGCTACCGGCTGATTGCATCATCGGACCGTTACCATCTTCTGGAGGTGAATCTGGAAACCGGACGCAAACACCAGATTCGTGTGCAGCTCTCGGCAATCGGCTGTCCTATAAAAGGAGATTTGAAATATGGTGACCGACGCTCCAATCCCGATGGTTCCATATCTTTACAGGCCCACAGCATAGAGTTCATCCATCCCGTCAGCCACAAGTTGATTTCCGTTACGGCATCTACGCCCGATGATGTCCTGTGGCAGGCTTTCGACAAAATATTGAACCCTCTGAACCCAACAGATTCCAGTGAAGGATTATCTTGATAAACTGAATGACCAGCAGCGCGATGCCGTGGTGTATACTGACGGGCCGTCGCTTGTAATTGCGGGCGCTGGCTCCGGCAAAACGCGCGTGCTGACATATAAAATTGTGCATCTATTGGCCAACGGTTACGAGCCATGGCGAATTCTTGCCCTTACATTTACTAACAAAGCCGCGCGCGAAATGCGGGAGCGAATCCAGAGTCTTGTGGGCGAAAAGACCGCATCGCGTTTGTGGATGGGAACATTCCACTCGATATTCCTGCGCATCCTGAGGCAGAACGCTGACCGTATAGGCTACAAGCCCAATTTCACTATCTATGATACTGCTGACAGCAAATCGCTTGTGAAATCGGTCATTAAGGACATGGATCTTGATGATAAAATCTACAAACCATCAACGGTTTTGTCAGCAATATCATCGGCAAAAAATGCGCTGATTTCGCCTGAAAAGTATGCCACTCTTGATGATGTGATGCAGGCCGACAGACGAGCACGCAGGCCTATGGTCTATGCTATTTACCGTAATTACCGCGACCGATGTTTTGCATCGAGCGCCATGGACTTCGATGATTTGCTCTATTACACAAATGTGTTGCTGCGCGATAATCCCGATGTGCTCCGGCATTATCAGGAATTTTTCCGATACGTTCTTGTTGACGAGTATCAGGACACCAACTTCGCGCAGCATGTCATAGTGTCGCAGTTGTGTAAGGAGAGCCATGCGCTGTGTGTGGTTGGCGATGACGCGCAGAGCATCTATTCGTTCCGTGGGGCGAATATAAGCAATATTCTCAACCTCCGGCGCAGCTATCCGGAACTCGCCACGTTTAAACTGGAGCGTAACTACCGCTCAACCCAGAACATCATAAAGGCAGCTAATTCTCTGATTGAAAAAAACACGCAGCAAATCCCGAAAAATGTGTTCTCGGAGAACGCCCCGGGTGAGCGCATAGAGGTTGTGGAGAGCTATAGTGACTTCGATGAGGCTCGGCTTGTGGCTGACAAGATTTCGCTCGTTAAGATGAGCAGTCATGACAGCTATGAGGAATTCGCCATATTGTACCGAACAAATGCACAGAGCCGCGTCCTTGAAGAGTCATTGCGTAAACGCAACATACCTTATCGCATATACGGCGGCCTGTCATTCTATCAGCGAAAGGAGGTAAAGGATGCGCTTGCATATTTCCGGCTGGCAGTAAATCCTGCCGATGATGAAGCATTGAAACGCATCATTAACTTCCCCTCACGCGGAATCGGAGAGACAACTGTCAACAAATTACTTCGAGCTGCCACTGATGCCAAGGTTAGTATGTGGGAGGTGATAAGTAATCTTGATACATACAATCCCGGTGTAAATTCCGGAACTGCAAAGAAATTTGATGGATTCAGGTCATTGATAGACAACTTCATACGCATGAACGCTGATGGCGCAAACGCTGATGAACTTGCCCGACGCATAATAGCCGACACTCATCTGCTTTCGATGCTGCTTACTGACCGCACCCCTGAGAATCTTTCCAAGCAGGAAAACCTTAATGAGTTATTGGCCGGTGTCAATGAATTCGTGACCACGCGTATGGAGGAGGGAAACGAACACATTTCGCTTTCCGATTTCATGGGCGAAGTGTCGTTGGCCACTGATCAGGATATGAAGGATGCTGAAGACGGTGAGCTGGAGAGGGTTACGCTCATGACGGCCCATGCAGCCAAAGGCCTTGAGTTCAACAATATATTCATTGTGGGGGTAGAGGAAGATCTGTTCCCGTCATCAATGGCCAATGGGTCGCTTCAAGAAATTGAGGAGGAGCGACGACTGCTGTATGTTGCCATAACACGCGCACGCAAATTCTGCATGATGAGCTATGCGCGGTCACGCTACCGCAACGGACAGACCTGTAC
>CAZASF010000001.1:30936-134453 GCA_964487725.1 uncultured Bacteroides sp.
CGCTTCATCCGCGACATTGACCGCCGGTTGCTTAAAATAATGGCCGGAGTTTCACTTGGAGAACGACCCCGCTCATTCGACAATTTCCTTGACTCGTACCACACCCAGCCAATGCAGAAGAAAAATCTGACTCAGGACCGCAATCCATCGCGATGGCTTCCCAAGGAGGAGAACGCCGCACCAAAGCGCGCTTCTATGTCAGGCACTCATACGGCTGATGAACTCACCGAGGGTATGATTATAGAGCACGAGCGGTTTGGCCGCGGAGTAATCACTTCCGTGGATACGTCTCGGTCCGATTCCCGCATAACTGTGCGATTTTCTGATACTGACAACAGGACGCTGCTTCTCAAATTCGCACGGTTCAACATTATGAAATAACCCCCTCCGCACATGACAGAGAAAGATCTATCTACACCCTATTATATTGTTTATGAGGAGCGCCTGCGGCGTAACCTTGGACTGATACAGGACGTGAGGCATCGTTCGGGCGCAGAAATCATAATGGCATTCAAAGCCAATGCACTATGGCGCACGTTCGATATTTTCCGCGAGTATGGCACTCGGTTCACCGCTTCGTCACTCAACGAACTTCAGCTTGGCAACAAGTACCTCGGTGTTAAAGCCCATAGTTATTGCCCGGCTTACACAGAGGCCACTATTGACAAATATCTCGCCGGCTCATCGCACATCACATTCAATTCGCTTAGTCAGGCTGCCCGTTTCGCTGACCATTCTCTTGCGGCCGGAGTCTCCACTGGTTTGCGGGTAAATCCGCAATGTTCGGTGATTGAGACAGATATTTATAATCCGGCACTACCGGGCTCTCGTTTCGGTGTTACGGCCGATATGATGGACGAAAGACTACCCGCAAATATAGAGGGATTGCACTTCCACTCGCTTTGCGAATCATCGGCTGAGGACCTCGCCCTGGTTTTGGAAGCGTTTGAATCACAGTTCGGAAAATACCTGCCGCAGGTTAAGTGGGTAAATATGGGTGGTGGCCATCTTATGACGCGCGAAGGTTACGATGTAGACAGCCTTGTGGATATAATAAGACGGTTTCGTCAGCGCTATCCGTGGCTCACGGTTATTCTCGAACCGGGGAGCGCATTTACATGGCGTACGGGCGATCTCGTGGCTTCTGTTGTGGACACTGTTGAAAATCAGGGAATACGCACCGCTATTATTGATGCTTCGTTCGCATGTCACATGCCGGACTGTCTTGAAATGCCCTACAAGCCGACCATTACCGGAGCTCTTGAACCGGGCGAAGGAATTGATTACAGAATAGGAGGCAATTCCTGCCTTAGCGGAGACTATGTCGGTGATTGGAGTTTCCGGTCACCCCTAAAGCCGGGACAGAGGTTGCGCTTCGAGGATATGAACCATTACACAACAGTGAAAACCAATATGTTCAACGGTATTCAGCACCCGGATATCGTGTTCTGTAACAGCAATGGCGAATGCAGGGTGTTGCGGCATTATACTTTTGAGGACTACGAATCAAGAATGAGCTAATGAAATTTTCAGTTATTGTTCCGGTATATAATCGTGTGGATGAGGTCAGGGATCTTCTGGATAGCCTGACGCGTCAGACATGCCGTGATTTTGAAGTGGTGATTGTGGAGGATGGCTCCACGGAGCCATGCGGCGATGTGGTCAAAGGATTCGCTGACTGCCTTGATGTAAAATACTTTTTCAAGGAGAATGAAGGCCGCTCCATTGCGCGAAATTATGGAATAGACCGCTCTTCGGGAGAGTATCTTGTGTTCTTTGACAGCGACTGTGTAATCCCCGAAAAGTATTTTGAAATTCTTTCGGCTGAGTTGCAAAATAATCCACTCGATTGCTTCGGAGGCCCTGATGCCGCTCACGAATCATTTACTCCAACTCAGAAAGCCATATCATTTGCCATGACCTCTTTCCTTACAACCGGAGGAATTCGTGGTGGTAAGGTTCAGATGGAGAAATTCGTGCCACGTTCGTTTAATATGGGTTACACCCGTGAGGTGTATGAGCGCGTGGGCGGATTCCGCGAAATGTTTTCTGAGGACATTGACATGTCAACCCGCATCCGACAGGCTGGGTTTTCCATTGGGCTTATTCATCCTGCGCATGTCTATCATAAACGTCGCATAGACTTTGCCAAGTTTTGGCGTCAGGTCTACGTGTTCGGCATGTCGAGAATCACTCTCAAACTCCTTTATCCCGACTCCCTCAAGATTGTTCACACACTGCCGGCCGTTGCTGTGATAATAGGAGTTATTCTCGTTGCGCTCGGCATTTTTGTAAGTCCTTGGTTTTTATTGCCAATAGGGCTATATCTTGTGGCCATATTCATAGCCGCATGGGTGTCAACAGGATCAGTAGGGATTGCCTTGCGGGCTGTCCCGGCTTCGGTGGTACAGATTTGCGGTTACGGTTGCGGATTCATAAAAGCGTTTTTTACCAAAATCATTTTGCGCCGAGGACGTGACATTGATGAGGAAATTAAAATCAGAAAAGGAAAATGACGGATAAAAATCAGTCGATTTCGCGACGCATTGCGGATTTGAACAATGATGAACGGCCGCGAGAGAAAGCTCTGTCAAAGGGAATCCGGTCGCTGAGTGATACTGAATTGCTTGCCCTGTTGATTGGTGGCGGAGTCCCGGGAAAGTCAGCAATTGACCTTGCCAGAGAAATACTCAATTCGTGCAATGGCTCCATAAACCAACTTGCCCAGCTGTCAATAAAGGCGATAAGCAGCCGGTTCACGGGAATTGGACCGGCCAAGGCTACGACAATAGCGGCAGCCATAGAGCTCGGATCGCGCCGGAAACTGACCGATGGTAAAATATCGTCCATACGAACATCCGCCGATGCATATAACTGTGTGCGCGATAAACTTGAAAATCTTCCGCATGAGGAATTCTGGGTTCTGTTTCTTCGACGTTCGGGCGGTGTGATATCGGCGGAACCTATCAGTTCGGGGGGGAGTGCTGCCACATACGTAGAACCGAAAATGATTGTAAAGAAAGCTCTTGACAATCTTGCTGCATCGGTTATACTGGCTCATAATCATCCATCAGGCAATCTCGCTCCGTCAGCTCAGGATGATGCTTTGACACGTAAAATCAAAAGTGCATGCTCGCTTCTTGAGATCAATGTTCTTGACCACATAATTGTGACCTCCACCGGCTTTTATTCATACGCCGATGAGGGTCGCATGCCTTAGTAAAAGGCTCCTAATCAACCTACTTTGTTGATTCCATGGCAATGCGGTTGGCCCGTTTAACTGCAATGGTGATATGAGAACATATATGGTCGGTGCCTATAAGACGGTCAATGCCGGCATGATTGAGAACCGTCTGAACTTCTGGTTTGACTCCGGAAAGAACAATATGGATTCCCTCTTCAAGTGATGATTTGATGAGGATTTCAAGGTTGTGAACGCCGGTAGCGTCAATGAATGGTACCTTTCGCATGCGGATGATTCGTACAATGGGCTTCTTTCCGATGGTTGTGCGCATCATTTCATCAAACTTGGTGGCAACACCGAAAAAGAACGGGCCGTCAATTTCATAGACAGATACTCCCGGCGCAACATCAAGTACTTCATGGCGAGTGGCTTCCGAACCTTCGGCAACATCAAGTTGCTCACCGTAGACTCGTATCTGGGTGTTCTCGGTAACGCGGCGCAGAAACAGGATGATTGCCAGAAGCAGACCTATCTCTATGGCTATTGTAAGGTCGAAAATTACGGTGAGAAGGAATGTGACTATGAGAACTGCCATGTCGCCTTTAGGATTTGAGAACATTCCGCGTATTGTACGCCATCCGCTCATATTGTAGCTGACAACGATGAGCACAGCCGCAAGACATGCCATCGGAACCATGTTGATGAGAGGCATCATGAATAGGAATATCAGAAGAAGTACTGCCGCGTGAATTATGCCTGCAATAGGAGTGCGTCCGCCATTGGTTATGTTGGTCATTGTGCGTGCAATGGCACCGGTCACAGGAATGCCGCCAAAGAATGGCACAACGATATTGGCCACTCCCTGACCTATAAGTTCCGTGTTGGAGTTGGTGCGCGAGCCGGTGACACCATCGGCCACTGTTGCGGACAACAGAGATTCAATGGCTCCAAGTATGGCAATTGTGAATGCCGAGGGGAGCAGCTCATTTATGGTGTCCATAGAAAGGACAAATCCGCGGGGCAGCGGTATGTCGGTCGACAGATTGCCGAAACGATCACCTATGGTTACGATATGATAGCCGGGGCAGTGGGTGTTAAGTAGCCACACTCCGATAGTTACGACAATGATGGCGATAAGTGCTCCGGGGAGTTTCTTTGAGATTTTCGGCACTGCGACTATGATTATCAATGAAACGAGTCCAACGGCTGTGGTCACCCAGTCAATTGCATCAAGATTTTTCAGATAGTGACCCCACTTGGGAAGGAAAGACGCGGGAATGTCGGTCAATCCGAGCCCCAGAAAATCATTTATCTGGGTTGAGAATATAGTAAGGGCAATACCGGCCGTGAATCCAACCACTATGGGATAAGGGATGAATTTGATTACGGTGCCGAGATGGAAAAGGCCGAGCATTACCAGAATTAGGCCGGCCATGAATGTTGCTATGGCAAGACCTTCAAGGCCGTAGTTGGCTATAATACCGTAGACAATAACTATGAAAGCTCCCGTGGGGCCTCCAATCTGGACAGAGCAGCCGCCGAGTGCCGATACAAGAAAACCTCCGATTATGGCCGTGATCAATCCAATGGATGGATTCACTCCGCTGGCTATGGCGAAAGCTACCGCGAGGGGGAGCGCCACAACCCCCACAACTATGCCGGCAATCAAATCTGTTTTAAAACGGGATGCGGAATAATTGGAGAGTGCCGTCAATAGTTTCGGCTTAAAATCAATGGGGCCTGATAGATTCATACCTTGGAAATTGTGAGAGTGATTGGAATTATTTGTGTAAACCGGCTGCAAAGGTAATGAAAAAACGCCATTTTTTCATTACCTTTGCCGGAAACAAATCCGGAGAAATGAAAAAGATATTCTTACTCATGGCTTTATGCCTGATTGCCGGCTCAGCAAACGCCGGTTCTTGGAAATTAAAAGACGCACTAAAGGGCGTGATTGGTGATTCAACCGCTGTGTCCGGCATTAGTTCGGCGCTTGGTAGCCTGTTGACCACGGATAAGATAACCGTGGCGCAGATGGTGGGTGAGTGGGCCTACACTGAACCGGCCGTTACATTCAAGTCCGACAATCTGCTAAAAAGTGCTGGCGGAGCCGCTGCCTCAGCAACTATTGTCAGCAAACTGACACCTATATATGATAAGGTGGGTTTTGACAAGGCTACACTTACAATCAGCGCCGATTCATCTTTCGTGTTAAGCACAGGGAAGATGACCCTGAAGGGTACTATTTCTGATGTCACAGACTCTTCCTCGGAAGCAAATTTCGTGTTTCGCTTCACTGTGGGCGGAAAAGTGAAAGTTGCTGAAGCTGATACATACGTCACCAAGAGCGCCACCGGACAGATGAACGTGATGTTTGACGTGACTAAGCTTATAACATTGATGGAGTTGGCAGGACAGGTTTCGGGTAACGCATCCGTACAGTCGGCCGTTCAACTGCTAAAGAGCTATGACGGCCTTTGTGCCGGCTTTGCGTTGAAGCAAGTTGACTCCGGAAAGTGATGAGGCTTACCGCGTCCATAGTCACATATCGTACAGATGACGGTGAACTCGATGCTGTTCTCCGTCTGCTCGAACATTCGTGTGTTGAGAGAGTGTATGTTGTTGACAATGGTCGGGATGCTGAATTGAAGCGTGTCTGCGCCAAATTCCGCGACACAATTTACATACCATCGGAAAATGGTGGCTATGGAGCCGGACATAATCAGGCTATCCGACGCGCCATGTCCGAGGGTAGCAGTATGCACCTTGTGATGAACTCTGACCTCAATTTCAAGTCAGAGGCACTTGGATGTCTTCTCCAATACATGGAGGAAAATCCGGATGTGGGCTGTCTTCAACCAAAGATAGTCAACAGTAGGGGAGAATTGCAATATACAGTCAGGAGTCTGCCTTCGCCGGTCGATTTGATAGGCCGCAGATTCCTGCCTCGTTTTATGTTGCGCGGTCGCCTTGACCGGCATGAGATGCGCTATGTTGATCACGATGCGGAGTTCAATGCTCCGTTTCATCAGGGCTCATTCATGTTCTTGAGCGTTAAGGCTCTACAAGAGGTGGGGCTGTTTGATGAGCGATATTTTTTGTATGGGGAGGATATTGATCTGACCCGTAGGATTCATGAACGTTACCGGACTATGTATGTGCCGTTTGTAACCGTTGTTCATGAACATCGCCGCGAGTCGTATCACTCACTATGGATGCTGGGGGTCCACTGCGTCAGTATGATCCGCTATTTTAATAAATGGGGTTGGAGCGGCAATAAGAAGTAAGAGAGCTGAAGCGATTGCACCCATAATTCACCTCCGAATGAGGTTGCGGTAACCGGATCGGAGTATGTTTTTATGTGGGAAGACTCGTATTCGATTGATCCTACATATTGCGATGACGACAGCATTATTTTCAGTCTGGTGGCTTTGACTCCGAAGTAAGTGTAGGTAAGTGGAATGCTGAAGGAGGTGTAGGTGAGGGCCGGTTGCAGCAGCACACTGTTGGAGGCTATTGCCACCTCGTTGCCGTCAACAATTCCCATCACCTCTACTATTATTCTGCCGCAATCCGACATGTCGGCGGGTGATGGTGTGAAATGGTAGTTCCCGTTGACAGCTGCCGGACGGGATGTGAAGTCTATTCCTTCATCATAGTTTTCTTCAAGTGTTGCGGAATCAAACCGGTAGCCTCCAAGAAACAGTTTGCCCGCGGCGCGATACTTGATGGTAGGTATGTTCGGATTGTAGTTCAGGAAAGTTTCAGCGTTCTGGCGGTAGGGCGTGATATCTTCGCCGGTATTGTCCCACGCTGTGGTCCGGAGCCTTACCGCAAAGTATCCTTCAATGTTGTTTACTTCCGACATGGCTGATGGTTCCATGTACCATGTGTTGGGATTTTTGGCCGATGTGCAGAACGTTTTTGAGTTGACGGTTGTCCAATAGGATGGCTCCGAGTAGTCAAACGACGTATAATTCTGTTGGTTGAAAATGTCAAGAATTGATTGGCTATACCGTCCTCCGCTTGGCATGCGGTTATATTTTATGCTTTCGCTATGTTCTTCGAAATTGTTATTCTGAGGCTGTGCAGTGTTTTCGGTGACGATTACTACGGCCGGAGTGAAGTTGTCGGATTGTGGATTGTCAAACAGAGTTGCAGTCAGAGTGTAGGTTTGTCCCGGTTGCAGACTGCCTATATATATGGTGCCGGTTTCGGGAACACGCTGCAAGTACACGGTTCGGCTTCCATTGACGTAGATCTGTGCAAGCGATGTTATCATCGGTATCATGTCGGTTTCCTGACTCTCAATTTGAACCCATGCGCTCATGGCGAAGGCATCGGCTTTAATTGAGAACGATGGCGAAACTCGCTTTAATGTGGCTTCTGTCAGCACGTTGTCGCAGTAGATTATGCGGATGGGCAGTTCCTCTTCATTTCCTTCGGGGGCATTGAATCGCACGGCGTATTCGCCTTCGCCTCTGGACTCTATGGCATCTATTGTACATGCGGCCCATGCCCCGTTGCTGTCACGGGCCTCTATGACAAGATTCTTGTCAAGATCTCCGGTCCGGCTCAGCAATGTGACCTCAGCTGTGTTAACGCCAATTATTACGTTGCTCACTGAAATCACGCTTATCGTGACCGGTTGCAACATTATTTCAAGGCTGCAAGGCTCTGACATCTTGCCGTTTGCGCTTTCGGCCATCAGATAGAATTTAGAGGCGGGACTTTCCTGTGAGTATCTGAGTTTCGGCACCAATTCAGTAAGGTCAACCGATGTGATGTTGCCCGAAGATGAACGTGTGATTGTAAGGCCTGAATTCCGGAGCAAGGACAGTTCCGTGTCGGAAGCTTTTGCAAGGTCAATCTTTCCTGGCCACCCGGAAGAATTGATGGAGGGGGCCATCGATGTGAGCACAAGAGAGGCTATGTTTTCGCCGGAAATGTTGAATATTAGGGGATTATCAGGAGTATCGCCTTCGGGGATAGAGAGCGGCGTGCCGGAGGTGAATCCGGATGTAGTTATAACCGGCGCCTGAGCAAGAAGTAGCTGTTCGGTAACGGTGATGCTACCGGCCCCTTTTCCGTTGACTTTCATAGTGACGGTAGGTTCCGTAGCTCCATCGCTGTCAAAATCTATTTCATACAGGTGTTGTGCCTCGGTTTCAGAGATTGTTCCCATCCGGATTCTGGCCTCATGTCCGTCGGAGGTTGTCAGGGATATGTATATCTCGGTTGTTCCCGGATGAATGAACAATTGTCTGGATTCATCGGATGTGACGGTCGTGTAGGAATATCCATCAGTGTGTATGATTGCGCTCACGCTTTGAAATCCGGTGATAAGGGCATCGGAGAATTCAATCTGCATGACGGCGGATGCAAGAGTGGCTGTTATATCGCAACTTACATCATCGCCGCTGAGAAGATTCATGTTTCTTGAACCATAGAAATAGGGGCAGTCAAAACCTTCATCAGTCTCATTCCCGTAAAAAGCGGAGATTTTGTATGTTCCGGGACGCAGCAACTCGGTGGTGGGATAGTCATTGACTGACTCCCATGTGTGGTCATATTTCCCGTCGTCAGCACTGATGTTGAAATTTAAATCAGATGATGCGGGTGCCGGGCTGACGTTCCGCTGTCCGGATGTCGTGATTAAGGTGGCATCCACAGAGACAGACGGGTTCAACCGGGCTGCGCCAATCCGTTCTACAACGGTGTCCTCGCTGCATGACGGCAGGAGTATTGAGCCTGATACGTAGAGAAGCAATGATGCAATGAGAAAAATTGCCTTTTTCATGTCAATGGGATGCATACACGTGATTTCAACGTGTAAAGATAGCCAAAATATTGGATATTGAAACGGGAAATACTACCTTTGTGATACAAAATAGGAATTATGTATGAATAAAAGACATGTAACATCGTTCATAGCTGCATTTGCTGCACTAACCGTAATGCTGGTTTCATCGTGCTCGGAAAAGCAACCGGCAATCAGCCTGCTGTCATGCAGTGTTGATTCCGTGGACTTTGCGTTCGTCAATCCGCATGGAGAGGTGTTGCCCTACGGAGTGAAAAGCGGAATGCCATCGGCCGTTGTCAACGGATACTTCACGGCTACCGATGGAGCAGGCGTCAGCGTGTATAAATATAATAAGGAGAACCCGGAGCCGGTAAAAGGCCTGTCGGGATTGAAATCAGCTGGATTCATGGCCTACGGAGTTATTCCCGTGTGCCGTCAAGGGGGACACATAGAGATTGCCAACGGCAAAGGTGAGTCTGTTGCTGCTCTTGTTATTTCCGATGGAGAAATAACGGAATGCGTGCCGGGATTTGTTGATGGTGTTCTGGTTGTGACAACTGATAAGGGCCTGCAAGGACTTGTTGATACCCATGGGCAAATTGTTGTTAAGCCTGAATATACGTCAATAGGGCCGATACGCAATGGCCGGTTCATCGCAATGACTGATGTTCCTGCCGGAAACATAATCAATCAGAAGTTTTCGGTTGTGCGTACGGACGGGCGTACAGTTTTTGTGTTCCCGGACGATGTTGTGCCTGTAAATCAGAATATTATAAACGGGAAAACGGTTGTCAGGACTGCTTCAGGGTTCGGTATCTGTGACATAACTGATGGAGGCTCCGTGAAAGAATTACCATCATCAATAAAGGCCGTTACGGATTTTGATGATGGCAAAATCGCCTACAGAGACGCCAATGGTCGTAGTGGCCTGATTAGTGTTGACGGTCAGGAAATTTTGCAGCCAAAATTCCGAAGAATAAGAATTGGAAGCAAGGGCATTGTTGCTGTTTGCGATGAGGCGGGATGGGCCATCATTGATAATGATGGAAACAGAAAGGAAATGCCGGGAGTGACCATGCTGTCGCCAGTGCCGGAGCAAGCCGTTGATGCGGGTTTTGCATTCATTGGACAAAAGGACGGTGGCTATTTCGTAATTAATTCGAAAGGCGAAATAATGAATGAAGAGCCTTTGATGCGAATTAACTACAACAGCCTTACATCTGCGGCCAAGATAACATCCGGTTATCCCGTTGCAACAACGCCGGTTGAACTCCCACTTGATGATGGTTTTGACTCATTATGATATGCCATCTTGTGTTTCGGGAAATAAGCGTAACGGAAATTAGGCGAAATAGGTCAACGATTGGCCAAAAACGCCATAAATGTTAAAGGAATGATTGCTATTGCGAGCCTTGTTTACAACAATTAACACAAAAAAACTATCCTGCCAAAAAAAAACTAATTTTTATTTGCAGAATAAAAAAAAGGTCGTACCTTTGTAGCGTTTTTGAAGCTAAAAAAATTGTTTTATTATTTAATTGAAAAAGAAAATGAAAAAGTTAGTTTTATTACTTGCTGTTGTATTTAGCGCATCACTCTTCTCTTGCGGTGGTGAAAAGAAAGCTGAAGCTGCTGCTGATTCAGTTGCTACTGATTCTGTAGAAGCTGTTGACACAACTGTTGTTGACTCTGTTGCTGACACTGTTGCTGCTGACACTGTTGCTGCTGACACTGTTGCTTAAGTAAAAGCACTCTATACAACGCTCAACGTTACAAAGAGTTGATTCCTCAATCAGGAATTGACTCTTTTTTGTGTCCTCTTTTTTGTGTCTATGTGATATTAGAATCCGGGACGATATTTGTCGTGGGTAAGGTCGTCGAGAATGGAGAGATAGGACGCATAGCGGCTTTGTGCAATGCGGTGGTCGTCAAGTGCTTCTCTGACGGCACATCCCGGTTCATGAGTGTGGGTGCAGTTGCCGTAACGACAATTACGTGATTCGTTAAAGATTTCCGGGAAAAAGTGAGCCACTTCGTATTTATCGTAATCTATTGTGCCGAATCCCTTTACGCCGGGTGTGTCAATGATATATCCACCTTCAGGCAGTGGAAACATTTCCGAGAATGTGGTGGTGTGCATTCCGGTAAGATGAGTCGCTGATATCTCTGCGGTTTTCAGGTGTAATGACGGGATTATTTCATTGATTAGCGATGATTTGCCAACGCCTGAGTTTCCGGATAGTAGAGTGATTTTATTTTTCAGGGCATCGCGTACGGAATCAATACCAATGCCAAGCTGAGCCGAGGTGTGGATGACCCGGTAGCCTATTGAGCGATAAAGATAGGTGATTGCCTCAAGTAGTTCGCGTGAGTCCTCATCATCAAGTAAATCTATTTTGTTGATTACCAAGGTGGCGGGAACTCTGTAGGCTTCAGCCGTTGATAGGAATCGGTCAATAAAAGTTGTGGATGTGACTGGGTGAGTCAGTGTTACTATAAGGAATGCCTGATCAAGATTGGCCGCTATTATGTGGGCTTCTTTCGAAAGATTGCTGGCGCGGCGAATAATGTAGTTTTTCCTCGGTAGGATATCCGTTATATAAGATGCACCGTCGGGCGATTCGGTTATGGTGACGCGGTCGCCCACAGCTACCGGATTGGTAGTGCGTATTCCTTTCAGCCTGAATTTTCCTTTGATTTTGCAAATTACTTCGCGGCCATCGTCAGTGATTACGGTGTATTGGCTTCCCGTGTTGCGGATTACAAGAGCGTCCATTGTCACAAAATAAAGTCCTGACAATATGATGTCTGGACTTTTATAAGATTAATAAAAAAGAGTATGCGGTCACTGATTATTTAACCAGAGCCACAAGGAGTTCTTTCTTTTCGTCATCGCTTTCTTCAAAAGTGATTTTGTTTTCGCGGGCAAGCCAGCCAAGGGCTGCATAAATGTCTTTTTCTTTCAACTTGGTCATTTTCTTAATCTGCTTAATGCCAAGTACATCGCCTTCGTTAAGTGCGTTCCAAACGAGACCGGCCCAAGAGCCAATAGTGTCTGTTGTCATATTACTTTCAAATTAATTTGTTAAACAATATATACTAATTTTCTTTCCTTTTGTTGTTTTTCGCAGCAAATATACGAAAAAAACCTATATCTCAATTCATTTTGATTAACAAATTGGTATTTGAAAAAGTTCAGATGAATATTATATAATTTTTTATTTAAAGTCCTAATTTTGCTATGCGTCGAGAATCAACACCGAAGCGGATGGCATTCTGTGCATCTGTGTGTGCATCTTCCGGACGGAAACGCAGTTTGTTGAGAATAGCTCGATAGAGATAAAGTTCACCATCGGTAGGGTCAAGTTCAAGCCCTCGGGCAATGTCTTCGGCAGCTTCAGCCAATTGCTCTGTCATGAGATAGCACATTGCACGCGTGGAATAGTCGCCTGCTGTCGGTGACTTATCTATGATTTTGGTAAGCAGCGGTATGGCTTCCTTGAACTGGCCTGTGTAGGCGAGGAAGTTGCCTTCGGCCATAGTGGTGTATTTGCTGTCGGGGAATCTGGTTTTCAGTAGTTCAATGTCCTTTTTTGCCGTGTCAATGCTGTCACTGTTGAATGTCAGCATGGCATGGTAAAATAATGGTTCTACCAGAGTTGAATCGAGTGCCATTACGGTTGCATAGTCCTTGATTGCTTCCGGTATTTTCTGCATGGAGGTTAGTACTTTAGCTCGGTTTTGCAACACGGTGGTGGAGCCGGGTACGAGTCTGTGGGCCGTTGTCAGATTGTCAAGCGCCAGCGAATCCTCACCATTATAATATTGTACCATGCCAAGATTTGAATACAGAATGACATTGGTAGGGTTGAACGGTTCAGCCCGAAGTGCCTCTTTCAAAGCCTGTTCGGCCTCGTCCCATTTCATGGATGCGATGGCTTCGTCAGCCTGTTCCATCAGGTCAAGGTACCTCTGTGAGGGGAGAGCCACGGCCGAAGTGTCAGGCTTTTCGTTGGCTATAGCTGTCAGCGCTGAAAAAAAGAGAAGGAGAAAAAGTGAAATTTTTTGCATGAGACAAAATTACTTCAGCCCAGCGACTGAACCAAGAAAGATAATGATTGTTATAAAAGCATAACACAAATTAACCGCATTGAGTGAACTATGAAACGCAACACCCTGCCATCGATTGCTCTTACCGTAGTGATAATCCTTATGGGAGCATGTAACAGCGACACTTGGGACGAACTTCCCACACCCATTGCAAATTTCATTTCAGAGTATTTCCCTTTCGGAGAACTTGAAAGTTACACCGAGAGTAACGGAGTTGAAGTGGTTAAAATTAAGAAAGGTGCCACTCTGACTTTTGACAGCAACTATGATTGGACCGATGTCAACGGCAACGGCTCCCTGCTACCGCAGCAATTTCTCTATGATGATCTTCCTGATGTGTTATACCGTTATCTTGAAGGACTAATGCTGCAAAACTCAGTGTATCAGGTTACAAGGACTGCCGATTATATAACCGTAGAACTTCTTGATTCCCAGATACTGTATAACCAACACACCGGCTCAATTACATATCCTGAGGAAGAAAGGAGAATCGGAGCGTTGATTTGAGCAACGGAAAGTTAAGACGGAGAATGGCACGCTGCTCTATGTCGGCACTGCATTCATCGGAGGTGACTGTCATCGAGGCGTCAACCCATTCGAGATCGTAGTGACTGTTAAAGATCGTTGGCCGCAGCCGTCCTTTTATCATTCCCGGTTTCCATAAATGGGCATTGGTTTCCGCTCCGCCAAGATAAATTATGTCGTATCCGCCATCGTCGTTGCTTACAAGAGCTATCTCATATTTTCCGCCCGGTCGGGCATAGCGGGGATCATTCTCACGGTCAAGATAGCGGTAGCGTCCTTCGGGGAATTCAACTCCGGCAGTTTTCAGATGGCTATCAATCAATTCCGGAGTCCATTTCGTGGTCAAGTGTTCAGCCTCGCTCGTTGCAATTTCGCTGACAAGAAGCGATACGTTGGCTTTGCCAACAGCCGTAACTCCCATCCGCCCGGTGTGGGTGCCGGTCATTTTCATTTCATGAATCAACTCGGGCACTTGATGGCCTCCATAGATGATGATATGTGCTGAGTCTGCGTTGATTTCCACCCCGAGTGTATTCGCTTCTTTCTCCATTCCGAATCCGTCCTTTAGTCGCAACTGATGGAGCTGGTTGATGCCGCTCGGGCTTTTATGGCTGACAGTTAGGAGAATATATCTGTTGTCCATTATTTCATCTCCATGTTGGCTTACCGGTTGCAATGTGGCGGAGTAATATGTTTTTCCATCATCCGAAACGTCCCAAAGTATTCCGAACAAATCATGGGGTTTGCCCAGCTTTGAATCCGGAAGTGATGCCCGCATTTCAATGGCTTGCATCACTGTTCCATTTCCGGCAGCGTCAAAGAGCAGGGTGGTGTCTGCGATCGTCTGTATGGAATCGTGATATGTGCGCCGTGTTTCAGCATGCGCAGATATGCCAATGTACATTAAAATAATGGTGACAATCAGTTGTTTCATACATTATTTGGTAGCATAGATTTGACTCTTTCAACGAATCGATGGGAGTCCATGTTGTAAGGAAGCCAATTGATTTTATGTCCTCTTCGTTCCATTCCTCTGAACCATGTCATCTGACGTTTGGCAAACTGATGTATGGCTGTCTCAAGTCCGTTTATCATTTCTTCCAGAGTTAATTTGCCAATAACGTGGAGGGTAATGAATTTATATTCAAGGCCATAATATATAAGATCGTCGGGAGATATGCCGCTGTCAATCAGGGCGCGGACTTCATCAATCATTCCGTCGGCTATCCGTTGGAAAAGGCGGCTTGAAATCCTTTGCCTGCGGGTCTCACGATCAATGTCTATGCCAATAACGATTGCGTCTTTAAGCGGGTGAGGAGTGGCCTGAACAGCCATGTCGGGGTGATCACGGTAATATGTGGCAATTTCAATTGCACGTATTGCCCGCTGGCAGGAATCCACGTCGGTAACATTGTGGAGAGTCTTCATTCTTGATAGTATCCTGGTGAGTTCCTCCAGCGTTTTCCTTTGCAAAGATTGTCGTAGCTCGGGATTGGCCGGAACTATCGGAAGCGACAGACCATTCATTACGGATTCGACGTAAAGCCCTGTTCCACCGCACAGTATGGGCTGTTTCCCTCGGAGCTCAATTGCGTTCCTAACGGTTTTCTCATCGCGCAGATATTCGTAGAGGTTGTACTTGTATCCTGCCGGACAGATATCAATGAGATGATACGGTATTTCACCGTATTCATCAAGATCTTTGCCGGTGCCGAGGTCCATTCCTCGGTAAATCTGACGGGAATCAGCGCTGATAATTTCTCCGTCAAGAGCCCGGGCTACATCCACGGCACGGCGGGTCTTCCCGCTGGCTGTGGGTCCGGTAATGACTATGAGCGGTTTCCTTTCGTTCATCAGCGTTCGGATTGATTGGCGTTTTCTTTTATTTCATCAACAAAGTTACCCACGCCGTTTATGTATCGGCGCCAGAAGCGGCGCATAATATAGAAAGGTGTGTCCTGATTGTTGTCGGCCACGTAAAGCCACGTGGGGTCATTATAATCTATGTCCCATTTGTTGATATCTTCCAGATGGAAAGTGGGTTTATAATGTTTGATGCGGTATCGCCGTTTGCCATTGCGGTCATACGTTTTCCATGCCATGGTCATTGTGTAGAGGCGTGTAATTTCCGCAGACATTAACGGCGCCAGCGAATGCTCGTTGACTAAATTGGCAAGATCACGGAATGTGATCCATATACAGTCTTGATTTCTTGTACTGAATTTTTCCTTCTGTTCTTCGGTGAGGAACGCAAAGAAGTGGAATATGTTGCATTCCGCGTTGCCGGATATGTTGGAGTAGAAAAAGCGTATCTGAGGACTGTAGATTTCCGTCTTGTTCGTAAACATTATTTCGGCTGTAGAGGCCGAAATATTCTTTTTCCATGGGATGAAGTTGGACTCGGGAGTGTCAAAGTAATGTGCGCCGGGTTCTGCTACTTCCGCTCCAATCTGAGGATGGCGCAGACATATCTTGTTGCCTGAGATGACGATGAATCTTACCTGAGTGGACTGACCGTGGCGCGTTGAGCTTCCTTCTATGTTTTGGCAGTAGTAGGTCCATATTCCGAGATATCTTAGCCCGAGATATATGATTGACACAAGCCAGATTGCCACTTCAAGCCAAAAGAAAACAATGCGGTCAGGTAGCGAAAGTGAGTCGTTGACGTAGGTCAGCAGATAATAAGGCCAAGCAATAGCGCAAACTACTATGGATAAGAGCAACGATATGTAGATTTGATACTGACCTTCGCGGGTAAATATCTTTCCGAGAAACCCTCGTTCTGCAGCTGTGCCTGAGCGCATCTTGCAGTCGCGGCAGAATGACAGTGTCCGTTGGTGGGTATGAGCCCAGAGTGCGCAAAGAAGTGCTATAGGCGATATTATAAGTGCGCAGATGAAAGGGATGTCATGATTAAGAGTTGATGTGTCAAATATTAAATGGGAAATCCATCTTGAGTACAACAGGTTGATTATCAGCATCACTGTGCCGGCCCAAAAGAGAATCCTCGATACCACAAAGGGATAGACATAGCAAACCGGCAGTAATTGCTCGCGATTCCATTTTATCAGCAGGAATAATATAAACTGCATTCCAAATGCAACAAACGGCATGTATAAAGGCTTAACCCACAGTGACATCAAAGTAAGCAGTGTGATAAAGCCGAGCCCCATGACCCAGTTGAGCCATAGCAGGAAGATGCCTTTACCGTTGTTAAGTCGCTGCTGCATACGAGAAATAAGGACTTATGGATGTTTCAGTTACATGTTGCGCTGAAGGTAGTCAATCAAGCGGGCTACTACCACGGTTCGGGCATTACAACCGTTGATGGAGTGGTTCATGTTGGGGAAAAGTAGCATATCAATCCAGCGCCCGTTCGACTCTGTTACAGAGGCATACTGTACGGCGTTGAAGAAATGTACGTTGTCATCGGCGGTGCCATGCATTATCAGGAGCGGACAGTGGCGGTCATTTATGTGCGACATGGTGGATGATTCATCATATCCGTCCTCATTCTCCTGAGGTGTAAGCATGTATCGCTCAGCGTAGACAGTGTCGTAGTAACGCCAGTCGGTGACGGGAGCTACAGCAACTGCGGCTGCGTAGGGCGCTTGGGGATGGGATGCGGCCATGATTGTTTCGTAACCGCCATAGCTCCAACCAAATATGGCTATGCGTTTGGAGTCAACGTAGGGGAGGCGTGCGGCATAGTTGGCGGCGGCTATCTGATCTATGGTCTCGTAATGCCCCAGATTCTTGTAGACTACGTCCATGAATGCGCGTCCTCGGCCTCCTGTTCCGCGTCCGTCAACACACAATACTACAAATCCGGCCTTTGCAAAATAGTTTTCGTATCCTATGTGCCAGCGGTTCAGGACTTCCTGTGAGCCGGGACCTTGATACTGATACATGATTACCGGATATTGCTTGGATGAATCGAAGTTTTCGGGTTTTATAATGTAGCCGTTGAGTTTCAGCCCGTCAGGAGTGTCCATTACGAAAAACTCCTGCTTGGAAGCGTTGGCCCATAGCTTCTCATAGTCATCGTTGTCAACGAGTGTGCGCACGGCTTTGTTGCCGGTGGTTGACATGAGAGTGTAGCGGGGAGCTTTTGTAGCTGTGCTGTAGCTGAGTGTATAGTAGGCCATGTCAGGGCTGAAAGAGGCTCCTGCCGTGCCGGTAGTGGGAGTCAAGTCAGTGACTTTCCCTTTCTTGTCAATTGAACTTACCACGCGATTTATCGGGCCGGCGGATGTTGATTGATAGAAGTGAGTGTCAGCTGCGTTGCTGCCATAGTAGGCCGTAACGTCATAGTCGCCTGAAGTAATCTGGCGAATCAAGGCTCCGGAATAGGAATATTCGTAAAGGTGTTTGAATCCGGTGCGACATGAGAAAATCACGAATGACTCCGGTTTGTAGGTTATTTTTTCGTAGGTGTCGGTATCCAGCCACGCTTTCCACTCTTCAACAAGGATGGATTTGCTGACGGTGGTCCTGGGATTGACACAGTAAATTTCCATGCGTGTCTGAGCGCGGTTGAGTGTTGTAACCATGAGCCGTTCGGGAGCATGACCGAATTCGATGCGTGGAATGTACTCTATCTGAGTGCCTGGAAGTTTGATTTCCTTTAGTTTACGTGTCTCTACGTCGTAGGAGTGGACGGAAACTATTGAATTTTTCTGCCCCGCAACAGGATATTTGTAGGTGAAATCGCCGGGATAGAGAGCGTATTGTTTCATGGGGTTGCAGGACCCTTCATATAGAGGGAAGGAGAACGAAGGAACATCCGTCTCGTTGTACTTTATGAAGCATAGGCTGAGATTGTCAGGCGACCAGCACATTGAACATGAAGTGGAGAATTCCTCTTCGTATGTCCAATCGGGAATTCCGTTGATAATCTTGTTCTTGACGCCGTCAGTTGTCACGGCGACTTCTGTCCAATAGTCAATTTTTCGGATATAGATATTATTATCGGCGGCAAAGGCTACCATTCGGCCGTCAGGTGAGAATATGGGGGCCTGCTGACGGGGATGTTCTTCCGAAAGCGGACGGAGCAGGCGCGAGCGCAGTTCGTAGACGTAGTATTTAGCCGAAAAACTGCGGCGGTAAATCATTTCGGGGTTGGTATAGACCAGTATCTTGGAGCCATCCGGGCAAACGGTAAAGCCGGAGATATGGTTGAGTGTGGTTTCTCGTGTGTGACTGAGATCCATCAATGTCTCTATTTCTTTACCGGTCTTTATGTCATATTTTACAATCCGCTTCCCATCGGAAGATATTGAGAGATATCCGGAATTGTCGGGCGCATATCGGAAGCTGCCTTGTGATGCGGGTTGCCGTCCGCTGACGTAGCGTTCTATGTCGGGGTAATCAGCTGTCGTCAAGGCTTGGGCCATTATGGCTGTGGATGAGGAGATTGCTATGATTGCGGTTATTAGGCGTGATAGTTTCATTACTGATATGATTCCAAAGTGATAGTCAAAATTTACCAAAGAGTGAGTTGTCGGTCATCGTCAATGTTGTCGGGTTTTTTCATCGGTTCCTTATATCCGAAGTTTTCCTCAACTTCCGGGTCTTTTTTCAAAGGAACCGGTTCCGGAGCCACAAACCAATCCGTATTGTCCATAAGTTCGTCTATGGCTGAAATTTTAATTTGTTTCTTGTCGGGATTTGTGTTTTTTGATAATGACGATTTCCGGCGGCGTTTGTTTTTGCCCGGTTTCTGTTCTGTAGATGCCGGGTGAGTTTCATGCATGGTGAGCTGAGCTTCTTCCGGGGCGCCCTGCAGAATGCCCAATTGCTTGCGCAGTTCGGCTTCGGCCGAAGCGTGGGCATACAGGTTGGCCTCAATGGTTGAGTTGAGCGATTCTATTTCTGATTTCTGTTCCTCAACTTTTATGGCACTGTCGGCCAGCTGTTTCTGCAGACGGTTTATGGTCCCGTTGCATTCTTTGATTTCTTGGTTCAGACGCACAATATGTGACTCGCTTAACTCCTTTGCCTGGCGGAGTGCACCCATCTGTTTGCGGATTTCGCGATATTCCTCAATCTCTTCGCGGGTAGGGGATGCTTCCGAATGTAAGGCTCCGGACTCATCTATGAGCGATTGAAGCCTCTTGGTCTCTGCTTCATGCCGGGCTATGGTCTCCTTAAGAGATTCAATCTCTTTCTTAAGTGATGCGTTCTCTTCCTGCATGGCGTTGGCCGTACCGGCATCGGGAGTATCACTCGGTTGGCTTCCTCCCATAGCCCTGAGGCGTGATGCCATGCTGCGGTTCTCAAGTTGATATTGTTCACGTTCAGCCTCAAGTGCCGTTACCTGAGCCTCAAGATCATTGATTCGTTCGTTGAGCGCACGTTTCTGGCGAGTGGCGGAGAGCTGAGCGCTTTGAAATTCCTCGCGCTGCTGGCGCACGTTGTTATATTCCGATTTCAATTTCATCAGCTCCTCGCCCATGCGTTTTTGCTTTTCAGCCCAGCGGCTTTCACCGCTGCGGCATGCGCGGTCAGCAAGAGAACTGAGACGAGCTTTCAGCGATTGATCAAGAGCACCTATTATCATTGCACGTTGCGCGTCAAGGTCTATACATCGCTGTACGAGTTCCGGCTGATAGGAGTTGAAATATTTCAGGACGGCATCAAAAATGTCGGCCGACATATCCTTTAATTCCTCATCCGAGAGAGGAGGGCGTTGTGTGGTGGCCCCCGATATGTTCTCCGGGGAGCTGCTGTCTGTGTTTATGTCGTCGAGCGCGGGGTCGGGGTCGTCTATGAAGTCATCGTCAGTGAAATCTTCGTTCTCGAGGTCTTCCTCTTCGTTGTCAAATTCACCCGGGAAGCCTAACGCTCGTTTGAATGATGATATTAGTGACATGATTATTTATTATCAATTTGGTTTTATGACGGTTTCAGCTGTGGCAAAGTCCGTTTTGGCAACTACTCCATGGCCTTTTTTACCATCAATTCCTATTTGTAATGGTTGGTCAAACTCCACAATCCTCACACTTTCGCTTTCATACACTGCTGGAAGAGAGTTAAGATAATCAACATCATAGAATCCGGATTTAGCCCCGGCGTCAATTGTGAAATAACCCACACCGAATGATGTCAGATTCTGGAAGAAATGAGTTCCCTGACTCGGTTCTATGCGATAATTGCCTACGGATGATTCCACAATGAGTCTGGCATTAGCTATATGGGGCCATTTCACGGGAATTCCGAGTGCAGAATCGCTGGAACCCCATCGGCCTGGGCCAATGAGTATGTAGTGGATGTTACGTGATGTGAGGTCGCGGTTTATTTTTTCTATCTCACGTGCTGTCAGTGAGTTGTTGGATGCGGAGAATGAATCCGGCTTAACGTAGACAATGGTGTTGACGCTTTCTATTGTGCCGTGGCCAAGAGCGGTGTCGGAGCGAAGAATGAGCGCCGAGTCGTGGAGTGCGAGCAGATGTTCGTCAACGAGATCCTTCCGCTCCACTATTGGCCGGATTTGAAGCCAGTATATGTGGCCTTTGGTTCGCGGATTGTTATGCTCAATCATTCCGGCAAATTCAATTTCCACCGGTCGGCTCATTTCTCTTTGGCCGGTGGATAGCATGAAGTCAATGGCCATTGACAGCGGATAGGCGTCATGTTTCAGAATATTGTTGAACGTGACAACGCGCCGGCCTTCACCGAAATCGGAGTCGCGAAGGATATTGTCATGGTAGTCGTAGGTTGATACCATGTAACGCAATGCGCCCGAGGGAGCCACGTCCTGAACCGATTTCTTGACTATGTTGAACCCATCATCGACCTTGAACGAATCAATATCGCTCATGTCAAGGGCATACATGCGTGTCTGTGTGTCGCGTAAGGCAAGAGTCAGCTCAGAGGTCTGTAACGCATTGGCCGGATAGCGCGGGGAGAAGCGAAGGCTCAGGCCGCCATCGACAATGTATTTTCCAAGACCTACGGCCACTTCTGCCACGCCTTCTTCGGCTTTCTCATTGCCTAATGGATAGTAGTTGAGCGATCGTCCAACTCCGGAAAACGATGGGAAGTACAAGTCGCCGACCTGTGAACCAACCACCTCCTGAATGATTACAGCCATTTTTTCCTGATCAATGAGATTGGATGTGGCTGTCATGTAAGCTTTGCTGTCAGCATAGAACACAGATGCGTACACTCCTTTTATTGCGTCCGTGAGCATTTTCAGCATTGTGTCACGGTTTTCCGTATGAGGAATCATATATGTGGAATAAATTCCGGCAAATGGCTGATAATGGGAGTCCTCAAGAAGGCTTGACGAGCGAATGGCCAATGGCTTGTCAATGACATCAAACAGTGCAGAGAGGTCTTCGCGGATTCGCTCCGGGAGCCGGGCTTCAAGGAAATGCGACAGTATGGTGGCATTGTCTGCATCGCTCAATGCTATGGGATACAGATTGTTGGCCGCCATGAACTCGTCAAAGACGTCAGTACAGAGCACAACCGTGCGCGGTATTGTAATCGATATTCCGTAGAAATTATCGCAGATAGGATTCTGTTTGATGATATGGTCAATAAAGGCAAGGCCTCGTCCTTTTCCTCCAAGAGAGCCCTGGCCTATTCGCGCAAAGTTGGAGTAATGGTCAAAACGGTCCTTACGGAACACTGCGACCACACCCCTGTTTTTCATCTTGCGGTATTTCACTATCAGGTCGAAAAATAGTTGACGCACGGCCGGAACCTCCTCAATAGTGTAGAAGCGGTGACCCTTAATGACATCGGCTATAGGGAAGAGCGCCCTGGAATAGAGCCATCGTGATATGTCGTTGGATGATGCATGGTGCAGGAGAGCCGATGCAGGAATGTCAAATATGTGATACTGCAGGTCCTTAAGAGAGCGGATGCGGATTTCTTTTCCTGTATCGGGGTCGGTCATTACGAAGTCGCCAAACGAAAATTGCTCCGTAATAGCGGCGCTGAGGTCAACCGGAAATTTTTTTGAGTTCTTGTCAATAAACACACAGTCTATCTCCTTGGACTTGGCTTCATTATCGTTTTCCGATGATTCGAGTATGATTGGCAGATACGGATTGTCCTTGCGCAGTTCTTCAACCAACTTGAATCCGGCATGGCGGTCCTTTTCTCCCTGACGATTGAAGGAAACATCGCTGATTACTCCAAGCAGGTTGTGTCCGTAGCGGGAATATATCTCAAGGGCTTCCTCATAATTTCGGGCGAGCATAACCTTTGGGCGTCCTCGCATACGCAGCATCTGTTCGTGCTCGTTGAGCGCTTCCGTTGATGATTCGTAGCTCTGTTTGAGCAGATTTTTGTATATCTGAGGAAGAACGGATGAGTAGAATCTTACGGAGTCCTCCACAACCAGAATCATCTGCACGCCTACTTCGTTAATGTCCTTGTCGGCGTTACGTCGGTCCTCTATGAGTTTAATTATGGCAAGTAGGAGGTCAACGTTGCCAAGCCAACTGAACACGTAGTCAACTCCGGTGAAATCTTCGTTTGCCAGACGGCGTGACACCTCTTTTGAGAATGGAGTAAGGACCACGACAGGCATTGTCGGGTGTTGCTCCTTAAGCTTACGCGCACCCATAAAAGTCTCGCTTATATCGGAGCCGGGCATCATTATGGCGAGGCCGAAGTGTTTCTCTTTCATCACTTCCGTGGCTTCCTGGAGTGTTGACACTTTTGTGACGCGTGGCGGAGAGCTCAGGTTAAGCGCAACATATTCGAAATAAAGCTGTTCTTCAATTCGCCCGTCTTCTTCCATCATGAATGCATCGTAGGGCGACGCTACAAGAAGCACATTGAAAATGCGTTTCTGCATCAAATCTTGGAATGCAGTGTCCTTGAGATATAGTTGGCTTAGGGCGTCTTCGTTCATGTCCTGTTTTTTGTTGGTCTCGCTTTAAAAAGCAAATTTAAGCAAAATAGCTCAGATAGCGGACATGAACCACAAAAAGTTTTCAACAAAAAGCGATGACAGCGTGAGTTTATATTAAGTTGGGTCCAATAAGTAGTCCATTATTTGGGCGACAGGCCGCTTTCCCGATAGTAAGTCTCCTCGTATTCGGATAATATGCGTTGAATATCTTTCTTAAGTTCGGGAATATGACGTATTACCAGACCCCATAGAAATTCTGGCTGTACGTTATCGTAAGCGTGTATTATCCTGTTGCGAGTGTCAATTATAGCTCTCGCATTAGGGATAACCACTGATGAGTCTGCTTTTCTTATACGGTTCATTGCTTCTCCCATAATCTCTGTTTTTCTCTCAACGGCACTTCTGCGAAGATAATCTTTCTCAAATATATCATATCGCATGGTATAGCCGATGAAAAAACTCTCAACATCGATAATAGCATCCAATATATCCTGAAGGTATGTCAGCACTTCTTCTTTAGCCATATATCATCTGCTTTGTACGGTTGAGGTTTGCAATGAAGTACTTGTTACGCAGTCCCTTTTTTTCTATCAAATCCACTTTACGGTTGAAAAGTCGCTCCAGCGCATCCCGGAAGTTGAAATAGTTATTGACATAGTCAAACTTCTCATGATCGATTGACTCAAAATCCACAAGTAAGTCCACATCGCTATTGTCGTTGAACCTATCCGTCAGGATAGATCCAAAGACAGCAAGCGATTTGACCCTATGACGTTGACAAAGATCAAATATACGTTGTAGGTTAAGCTCAATCAATTTCATGATGCATGATTTTAAGTGCAAATATAACGATTACCCGTTATATGGAGGATAAATTATCTTAAAATCGTACGTGTTGACTATTTTATGATTGTTCAGTTTTCGGCGAGGAAACGTTCGACGTCAAGAGCTGCACGGCATCCGCTTCCGGCTGCTGTTATGGCCTGACGGTAATAAGGATCAGCCACGTCGCCTGCGGCGAATACTCCGGGAATGTTTGTCGATGTGTGGGGCTGATTTGTCACTACATATCCGGCTTCGTCAACCTCTATTGTGTTTGCAAACAAAGATGTGTTGGGAGTATGGCCTATAGCAAGGAAAAATCCATCGATAGGCAGGTCGTAGCGGTTTTCCTCGGGAGTGCCGATGAATTCAACAAGGTGAGCGCCTTCAAGGAATTCTTCTCCGTAGAGTCCAAGGGTGTTAGTGTTGAACAGCACCTTTATGTTGGGCTTGTCAAAAACACGCTGCTGCATTACTTTCGATGCCCGGAGATAGTTCTTTCTTACAATCAGAAAAACCTCAGATGCAAGGTTAGAAAGGTATAGGGCTTCCTCGCAGGCGGTATCACCACCTCCTACAACAGCAACTTTCTTGCCACGGTAGAAAAATCCATCGCATGTCGCGCATGCCGATACGCCAAGTCCCATATATTTCTGTTCGTCAGGCAGACCGAGGAATCGGGCGGAAGCGCCTGTGGACAGGATAATGGTTTCAGCCACAATTGACAGGCCTGAGTCAGTCTTTACTTTGAATGGACGGCTCGTAAAATCAATCTCGGTTACAAGGCCTGAGCGGACATCGGCGCCAAATCGTATTGCCTGTTTGCGCATGTCGTCCATAAGGCCGGTGCCGGTTGTTCCGTCAGGATAGCCCGGAAAGTTTTCCACTTCAGTAGTTATGGTTAATTGTCCACCCGGCTGGTGACCCTCAATTAGGATAGGGGAGAGGTTGGCACGGCTGGTGTAGAGCGCGGCTGTATATCCGGAAGGTCCGGAGCCAACTATCAGGCATTTGGTGAAAAGTTCTGTATCTGTGGTCGACATAATTTTATGAATTTTGGTTTTTTGTTATCTGAGATCTACAATCTGCACGCCGGGATAGTTCGGTGCGTGGAACTGGAATGCCTTTATGTTATATTTCTGCCCTACGGTTACTGAAGTCAGCAATATGGTAATCTGCTGCTTATCAGCTGTGGTAAGCTGAATCTGAGTTGGCATCATCGTTTTCTCGTTCAGTGTTACTATGGCTTCAGTCACGTCAGAGCCTGCATTCTTGGATTTCAGCTGCAGTTTCAGGAATCCTTTGGGCGCGGACATGGATGTGGCGGTGAAGTTATTGCGGAAATTGTTGATTATAACGAACGGGTTTATCTGGCTGAGATCTTGCTCTGTAGGCTCGGAAACGCACACCTCGTTTATGTCCTTGTTGTATGACCATTGTGTTTTGCCGTCAAACCAAGTCAGAATCTGGGGCGATGTCATGGTGAATTTATCGCCGGCAAATGACACACGTCCGGAGTATTTTCCTTGTGCGGCGGTGATGGTGTATGCTGCTGAGATGGAAGGCGCCTCTGCAAATTTTGCTGCTGCCTGATTGAGTATTTCATCAGGAGAGTCGGCCGCAAAAGCCATAAAGGCCGCGAAAGCCGCGCATATTGTCAGGATAGTCCGTTTCATGGTGTAATAACAAAATTGATGGTTGAAAGTTGATATATGAGTTTTTGGGAAAAGTATTGCGGGTTATGATTCGAGATAACGTTCGAACGAGTACATGTCCATCAGTACGGCACGCGGTTTGGCTCCTTGTGCCGGACCAATGACACCTGCTGCTTCGAGTTGGTCAATAATTTTACCTGCGCGGGGATATCCAATGTTGAACTTGCGTTGGAGCGAGGATGCCGATCCAATGCCGGAGCTTATAACCTCACGCCCTGCATCGGCAAACATGGAGTCGCGATCCGTCAGTGCATTGCCTGAAGCACCCTCGGATGCCATGGTCAGTTCCGGCAATTCGTAAGCCATTGGATAGCCCTGTTGCTCAGAAATGAAACGGCATATATCCTCCACCTCCGGAGTGTCAATGAAGGCGCACTGTACGCGGTCAATTATTCCGTCGCGCGATATGAGCATGTCGCCTCGGCCAATAAGCTGTTCGGCTCCGGGACGGTCAAGAATGGTCTGCGAGTCATTGCGCTGGGTGACGCGGAATGCCATGCGGCCGGGGAAATTGGCCTTTATTACTCCGGTGATAACATTGACCGATGGACGCTGAGTGGCGAGAATCATGTGGATGCCTACGGCGCGGGCCTTGGCTGCAATGCGTGATATGGGGGTCTCCACCTCTTTACCGACGGTCAGTATCAAGTCAGCGAACTCATCGATTATCACTACAATATAGGGCAGGAACCGATGTCCTTTCTCCGGATTTAGCCTGCGGGCAACGAATTTTTCATTATATTCCTTTATGCCTCTCATGCCTGCTTCTGACAGTAGCAGATAGCGGTCATCCATCTCTTTGCACAGGGAGTTTAGCGTGGCCACAACATTCTCCGGCTGGGTAATGATGGCGCTGTCCTCCTCCGGAAGTTTGGCGAGGAAGTGACGTTCAATGCATTTATAGAGGCTGAACTCAACCATTTTGGGGTCAACGAGTACAAACTTCAGTTCTGCAGGGTGCATGCGGTAGAGAAGTGAGGCAATGATGGTGTTGAGTCCCACTGACTTACCCATACCGGTAGCACCGGCCACAAGCAAGTGAGGCATCTTTGCAAGGTCTGCCACATAGACTTCATTGGCTATTGTTGTGCCCAAGGCCATGGGCAACTGTGCTTTTGAGTTTTTATAGGCGGCCGATGACAGGATTGAGCGTATGCTGACAACTTGCGGCTTCTTGTTGGGCACTTCCATGCCAATGGTGCCTTTGCCGGGAATGGGAGCAATGATGCGTATTCCCATTGCTGCAAGGTTCAGAGCCACATCGTCGCCCAATCGTTTGATTTTTGCAATCCTGACTCCGGGGGCCGGAACAATCTCATAGAGAGTTATCGTTGGGCCGATGGTTGCGCGTATGCTTGCAATCTCCACTCCGTAGGAGCGCAGAATATTGGTTATTCTCTCCTTGTTGGCCTCCTGCTCCTCTTCGTCAATGAGCACCTCGGCGTTTTTTATGTCATTGAGCAGGTCAAGCCCCGGAAATTTGTAGTGCGACAGTTCTGCTCGTGGGTCGTAGTTGGTGGACTCCTTTACCTCCTCTGTTGGGGTAGGTTCATCAACTTCTGTTTCCGGAGCTAATTCTATGGAATTGGTCACAACGGTCATTGGGGTGGATACCGTCTCCTCAGGCGACAGGCTGATTGCATCTGACGCGGTGTCAGTTGTCAGCGATAGTGCTACAGCCGCAGGCTGAGTTTCGGTCTCCTCATTCTCTTCTTCGTTCTCGTCCTCACTCTCATGTTCGGAAATTTCCGTTTCCTCAATGTCAGCGAGCTCTGGAGCTTCATCGTTTTTGATGTCTGAAGGTTGTTCGGATGGGGCTATGTATTCGTCATCAACGGGGATATCCTGATCTTCCGTCATGGAGATAGTCTCAGGAGTCGTCTCCAATGCAACGGTAGGTTGCAGCGGAGAGTAAATTTCGTCAAGCGGAGCCGGCTTTTCCGCCGGTTGCACGGGTTGATTCTCCGGCTCGGAAACCTCCTGCGTTGGTGTGTTCTCGCGGGCGGCATTTTCAGCCTTGACCCTTTCGCGTTCAGCTTCCCGTTCGGCCTGTTGACGAAGCTCGGCGCGGTGGGCCGCTTCAATTGCTGCATCGTGGCGGCGCGCCATGCGTTCACGCATGGCTGAAAGTTGGCGGCCTATAGCTCCGAACACAACAGATATCGGCTTCAAGAAAATAAGAATCAGAGCCGTCAGCATGGCTATGCTTACAGCCACGGCGCTCCAAAGTGAAGCGTTGTCAATCAGCATCGCATTAATGAAGTAGCCATGCTCTCCGCCCCAGAATTCGGGAGCATCAGAGCCGAATGTCAGCAATCCTGCAATAAGCGATACGGCCACGGCTGACACGAGTGACTTAAATGTCAACGGCCAGAATCTGAACTTGCATAAATGGACAAGGGTAAGACCTAAAGCACCAACGTAAAATATCAGTATGAATGACCCTATGCCGAGCCAGCGGTAGATAAGGAAGTGCGAGAGGAAAGCTCCAAACCATCCGGTAGTGTTCTCTACGGCGGCTGACTTTTGTTTAAGCAGTTCAGCGGTGGAGTTCAGCAGTATGCTTTGATCATCCGAAGCGTTGGCTATATAGGATATTGATGCCACGAGCATATATGCTGCAGCGAGGATGAGAACAACTCCTATAAATATGCCGAAGCGACCATCGGCAAAGAAATTTTTTATTCCCGAAAAATCCACTGATATGTCAGAAGGGTTCCATCCTTCTTTGGTTTCTGTTGCCGCAGCTGTATCTGTCGCGGTTGTTGTCGAAGCCGTGCTGCGAGTGGTCTGGCGTTGAGTGGCTCCGGTAACTGCCGGTTGGGTGTTGACGCTTTTTTCCCTTCTCACAGCTTTGCGCACTGGCCGCATCGGCTGTTCTTCCACGGGAAACTCGTCGTCAGGAGTGATGGAGCCTCGCTGCGAGTCAATGTCCTCAAGGGTAAGCTGCTCGCTGTCGTCAGGCTGAATCGGGCGCCGGCGTTGCTGTCGGCGCAATTCAGAGGGGTTATATGTATCAGTGGAGAGTTCGAATGAATCCATTTTTCTTAGAGTAAGTTTGTTAGGTCTGTTATTGCTGCCTTGGGATCTTGGGCACCGAAAACGAAGTTGCCGGCCACAAGTATGTCAGCTCCGGCTTCCACAACCTGTCGTCCGGTCTCAAGGTTGATACCTCCGTCAACTTCAATCTCTACGTTGGCACCATGACAGGAAATCATTTCGCGTAGCTGATGAATTTTCTTCGTGGCTACGGGAATGAATTTCTGAGCGGCAAATCCCGGATTGACTGACATTATCAGCACCATGTCAAGGTCATCAATAATGTCCTCCAGCAAACTCACCGGTGTTGATGGATTGAGGGCAACTGCCGGTTTCATCCCTGCCTGCCGAATCTGCTGAACGAGGCGGTTGAGGTGGTTGACGGCTTCATAATGCACGCACATTATTTCGCCTCCGCAGTCGCGTACCTGGCTGACATAGCGTTCCGGATGCTCAATCATGAGATGCACGTCAAGCGGCTTGTTGGCTTTGCGGTTGATGGCCTGTATGACCGGGAATCCGAATGATATGTTAGGTACGAACACTCCGTCCATTACATCGATGTGAAGCATGGCGGCGTCAGAGCCGTTGAGCATTTCAACATCTCGGTCAAGATTGCCGAAATCGGCTGATAGGAGCGAAGGCGAAACTTTAGTCATGTTATGATTCGTTTTTGTTATTGTCATTATTCTTTACGGGGCTTCAATGCGTTCCATGCAATAAACGCTACGCAGAAAACACCCAAAGCAATACCTGCGTATGTCAGATACTGGTTATATTCTTCTACAGCTGCCGAAAGGGCCTCTCGCGGAACCATCTTGCCGAGCCAGTAGCCCATGGCCGCGAGGACTATGTTCCACACCCCTGCGCCCAGAGCGGTGAAAACGGCAAATTTTCCAATGTTCATACGCGATATCCCGGCAGGGATGGAGATGAGCTGGCGCACAGCCGGAATCAGGCGGCCAATGAAAGTGGCGGCAGGGCCGTGGTCATCAAAATATTTCTCGGCCTTGTTGACTTTCTGGCGGTTTATCAGGCATGCGTGTCCTATGCGTGAATCGGCGAATTTATAAACCAGAGGTCGGCCTATCCACATTGATAGATAGTAGTTTATCAACGCTCCGCCAAGAGCTCCGGCTGTGGCGAGAATGACCACCAGCGTAATGTCGACGGAGTGTGACGTGCATGCAAGATATGCAGCCGGAGGCACTATCACTTCCGAAGGGAATGGTATGAACGAACTTTCCACAACCATGAGCAGAAACACCATAGCGTAGACCATCATTGGAGTGGCATTAAGCACCTCATTGATCATCTTGACCGGGTCGACTATCGCTAATGTGGTAATATCTAATATCATACGCGTCAGCAATGTTTTTCAGATAGCAAAGTTACCAATTATTGCTCAAAATTCATAATTCCAAACTCATAATTTACAAATCCAAACTCCGCCTTACTATGCTGCGGTGATTGACTCATGGATATGGCCGACAAATCGAAGTACCTGCAATGCCTTGTCGGGGAATATTTCCTGAAGTCGTTCGGCGAAAATGTGGTTGTTGACGATTTCGCCTTTGGTCATGTCGCCATTCTGACACACATAGTCAAGAATGCTTTTCAGATATTCTTCCTGGTCGGCGTTGAGGTCGTTTTGGGAGATGTACTCTGTAAACATCTGCAATGCTTTTTGCCGGTCAACGCCATTGAGATGCCTGATGAATGCGCCTACAGAATCGCCAACTGTCAGATTTTCGCGATTGAGGTATCGCTCATAATCTTCCTTCGAGCCAAGTTCATCCCATAGGATGCGCTCCAGTTCGGAAATGTCTTCGCCCGACAGCTGCTCCAAGTTGCTAATCTTCTGCAACACCGGCAGGTCACGGTTTTCAGCCAGAAAGTCAATCACTTTTTGCTTGTAAGTCTGAATAGAGGTGTAAGTCCCTTCCACCTTTCCCTCGTCGGTTACATTGTCTTTGATATTGACCGTAAAGATTTTTCCGGCTTCACCCTTGATGATTTTCAACAGGTCGCGTATCTCAATGCGCATTTTTTCTATCGACGCGAGAGTCTTGTTTTCCCAAAACTCCTGTGTAAGCATTGCATCAATCATATCCATCTTCTGGGCCACCTCGGGAATGGAGGCTCGTTTACGGAGTAGCTCGGCTATGATCTGAATCTGACCCTCATATTTCAGGCTTGAAAAATCTTCGTCAACAAGTCCGAGCTGCACGTAAAGCGACAGCAGGTCGAAGCGCAAAGCGTTGACATCGTCAGTCGAGCCCTCCAGCAGCGGAGACACTTCATTCTGCAATTCGAGCACATCTACGGCACTGATATATTGCCATGATTCCGGCTTCCGGAATTTATGCACCGCCGCCAAGTGCTCACGCACAGATATGTGGCTGTCATTGAGCTTTGTCACCTGTTTATGGAGCAATTCTTTCACGCTGTCATGCAGCCCTTTGGCAAATTCATCCTCCTGATATTCCGCAGTTTGAAGGGCCGCGGCAATTTCTGTGCGGACATTAAACAGCCTCTCTGTCAGACTCAACTCTCGCCCTTTTTTAGGCTCTTTTATCTTCTTATCGAAGTAGTTGAAATTGCCGCACCAGTCGAAGATGTAGAAATTCTCCTTGTCACGGTCGCCGAACAGTCCCTGATGCAGACGCGTGCCGCGGCCTATCATCTGGTCAAACTTTATCCGCGAGCGCACTCTTTTGAAAAATACAAGATTGACCACTGATGTAGCGTCAATACCGGTGTCAAGCATGTCTACCGACACTGCTATCTGCGGCATCTTGTCAGCTTCACAGAAATTGTCAATCAACGTCTGTGCATACTTCACCGTGTAGTCTATTCTTGCGCAGAAGTCATCGCCATATTGTGGATAAAGCGCATAAAACCGGTCAACAATCAGTTGGGCGTGTTGTGCGTTGAAAGCGAAGATTATAGTTTTGCCTATCTTTTCGCCGTCATCAACCTTGATGCCTTGCTCCATAAGCGATTGGAGTACTCGGTCTATGGTATCTGTATTGAATATGTATTTATATATTTCAGGACTCTCAATGTCCCGTGGCTGCGGGTCCTTGTCGGGATCGGCATTTGCCTGCTCATACTCCCACACCTTTTCAAGTTGCTCGCGCTCTTCATCTGAAAGATCTTTGTATTTGATTCCTTCGTTCACAACCGCCGAGCCAAGTTTGAACCCTTCGTATGGTACGAGGAAGCCATCCTCAACGGCTTGGTCAAGCTCGTAAGCAAAGTTTGGCTCTCCTCCCTCAAGTTCCAGAAGATCGTATGTCGATTTGTCCACTTGGTCGCGGGGTGTGGCAGTGAGCCCAACGAGGAAGCTGTCAAAGTATTTGAATATCGCACCGAATTTTCCGAACACCGATCGGTGTGCCTCGTCAATGATAATCAGGTCAAAATGCCCTACGGAGAAAGGCTTCTTTTCGGTGTCAACCTTTTTTATCATTGTCTGATATGTGGAAAATACCACCCTTGCATCAAGGTTTGCCTTATCGCCCGATTCATTGAGTATTGTGGTGGAAGTGTCCGGCATATTCTTGTCAAAGGCCCGCTGCGCCTGCTTCACGAGCGATGTGCGGTCGGCAAGAAACAGTGCGTGCTTCACCCATTTGGCACGTTGCAGCACATCTACTAAAGATATGGCTGTTCGCGTCTTGCCTGTGCCGGTAGCCATGACGAGCAGCCCCCGGCGGTGCATGGCATTGAGCCATTCACACAGGCGTTTCACGGCTTGCTTCTGATAATATCGGCCCGATATGTTATCTTTAACTGACATATCGGTTATCTCCTCGCGTCCCCGGCGTTTAATATTCCTTTCAAGGTCGTCAATGGAATGATATGCTAATACTTTACGATGAGGATAGCCAAGTCCGTCTATAAAGTATGTTTCAAATCCGTTGGTGTAGTAGATTGCCGGACGCACTCCATATTTTTTCTCCAGACAGTCGGCATATAGATTAGCCTGTTGTTTCCCCACGTTGGGGTCAACACTCGTGCGCTTGGCTTCAATGACGGCGAGAGGTTTGAGGTCACGACCGAACAAAACGTAATCCACATAACCTTTACCTGCACTATTGGGCATCCCGTCCACCTCTACTTCTATGCAAGCCTTACCCTCTACGGTTGAGCCTTCGGTGTGAACCACCTCCCATCCTGCGTCCTCAAGCATTGTATCAATATATAGCCTTCGCGTCTCGGCCTCGCTTATATCGTCCCAATGTACCTCCGTCTGAATTTCGGGTGCTTCCTCAATCGTTGCAGGCTCTACTGATTCCGCAAAATGACTGCTTTCGTCTTCAGATTCTTTGGGAGCCGCGATTTCAGGAGTGGCCGGTGTGACGGTTTTCGGCACAAGGTCTCCGTTAAACCTCGGGAGCGAGTCAACCACACGAAGTTTGGTCAGTACACCTCCCACAAAATTATATAGATTCAGCAGAGAGAAGAATGCGCTACGCTTCGTTACCTCCTTGCCATGGGCCGCATCGTTGCCGGTCTTGCGGATATAATGCACAGCCATCATAAGCCGATCGTCATTAATGAAATCCGTGAAGAGCGGATGCGTCACGAGCTCATAAAGAGAGTCGCGCTCGTCAGGCACATTCCCCTTCATCTTGTGAATTTCTTTCGTCATCCACTCCAGTGCCTGCCTCCCTTTGAGAGCCGATTGCTCCGGCGATATGAGCTGAGTGCGCTCTGCCGCTTCGCAATAGCGGTGCAGCGAAGCGAGAGTCTCTATATTTTTGAGGTAATCAAAGTTCATCATGGCCTAATCGTTTTGTTCGTAATAGTAGGAATAGTCAATTCCTTTCATAAACATCTCGCGGTCTTCGATATGACTTGTGAGAGCCGATTCTACCAACGCCTTTATGTGGCTTGAATCAGCGACACTTTCACTCATGGCTTGGAGATATTCATTTTTGTCTATCTGACTCCAATCGACGCATTTTTTCAAGGAACGTTTCAGCATAAGGTCGAGCCAAATGCGCGTGCTGCGACCATTGCCCTCCATAAATGGGTGTGCCACATTCATCTCCACATATTTGTCCATGATTTCGTCAAATGTGGTTTCCGGCATACGCTCAATCATTTGCAATGTCGAAGGGAAATGCATGCAGTTGGCGAACGTGAAGCCACCTTTGGATATATTTTTTGTGCGAATCTGTCCTGCAAACTCATATAGACCACCAAAGATATAGGCATGAATCTGTTGGAGACATTTAATGCTCCCGGGTTCAAGTTTTCTCAATAGACCGGATTCAAAGAGGTCGTATGCCTTTTTGCGACTGCGCCCGTCAATGGTGTTCTCGCTATATGTGAACCAATCGAGAAAACCCATTGCTTTGTTGTTGGGCATGTGCTTTGCAAGATCCATTATACCCTCGGCATCAAGCACATCCGTCAGACGCATCTTGCCGTCGGGCGCTTTCAACTTCAATTGGTTAGTGCCACTAACCAGTTGGGGCGCATCTTTCTTTAGTTTGTTTTTCAGATACTTCCAATAGTTTCGGGTCTTGGTGTAGTCATCTTGGTCATTGAATATTGCCAAGATGTCAAGCACCGAGAACCACCATTTGGAGTGTTCATCATCCCAAATGGCTCGTACCGGACGGTTGTTGTAGAATCGGATAGATATTTTGTCTCTCATAGCGGAGAGAGTTTAGTTGAACCAATAATCCATGCGGCTGTCAAGGAGGGTTTGCAATTGGGAAAGCAAGTCTCCGACTTGCTGCTTCTGAGCCTCGATTGCCTCCACCTGCGCAGCAAATTGCTGCTGCAAATCAAGTGATGGTGCGGGTATGAAAATTTCACCGATAGTGGAAACTGAAAGTCCTGGTTGAGCAACTCCTTTTGCAAATTGATTTAGATTATATTTGAGTAAAGTATAATAAAGCCAATGGTGATTTAATGTTTCTTTTGGCGTTACTACAACAGCATGCTCAGTTGCATAAAAATGATTGTAAGCCACACAAACATTGCCACATAATGCTCCCTGACGGCCTATAATATTTAATGGCCCTTGATGAGAATATTTTGCAATATATCCTCGTATGCCATTACCACCATAACATGCATATAAGCCATCTCGATAAGTAGTATCCATCTCTTTTGAAGAAATAGCTTTCCCCGCTTTTAATGAGCATAAGATATTTAATTTCTTCAGTTTCCATCCTTTAGGGTTGGTGATGGGGTCGCCGAAGGTGTCGTAAAAGAGGGAGGTGGCGAGGGAGTCGAGGGTTTGGAGCAACTGGCGGCAGCGGTCTATCTGCACATTTATGCCGTCAAGTTCTACCACAATCATCTTTTGTACCTCTATCGGTGGTACGGGAACGGAGATGGCTTTAACTATATCTGAGTTTAGGTTGCTTACCACTCCACCCTTAACCGATTTTTCAAACAATGAATATGTTGTAGGTGAAGATAGAAAATAGAAAAGAAAATCAGGAATATAGTGGTCAGTTACACCTCTTATTGCTAACCAACCGTCATGAATACATCCATCAATTTTTAGTATATATGGACGACCAAAGCTCATTGAGTTAGAAAGAATAAAATCTCCTTTGTGAACTTGACGTGTTTTCTTCAATCCCTCGGGTTTAATTTTCTCCTTGGTCGATGTAATATATTTGGATCCAACAGCTACATCACCGATTTTAATCCAATTAAGGCCATTCGCTTCATCAGTAAGATAATCTTGAATTGGTCGAGGAGAACCACCTCTGAGAATATCGCAGAGTTCTCCAAATCGTTTATACTCCCAGTTATGCTTCATTTCCTGCCTCCTTTCTCATCTATGCGGTTTACTTTCCAATAGCCAGTCTTATTGCTGCCTATGCGTTCAAGTATTCCTAAATTTCTGAGAGTGGCAATGTGATTACGCACCATGCGGCCACTAATTCCTAATGCTTCACCAATCTGGTCAGCACTCGCTCCGGGAGTGTTGTTTAGCAATGATGCTATATACCAGACTACTTCTGCCACTTGGGGATATAGGGAGCGGACGTTATTAGGAAATATATTAGGAATATTATTAGGAAATTTGCCTTGAACTTTAATAGGAACATATTCCACGACTCCTTCCGTGGATTCCGATTCACCACGAGTAAGAGTAGCAAGAATTTCTCCAAGCATAAACTCAATGAATGGAGTTGACTCGCCGACGGCTGTTGATGCAGTGATGGCATCGTAATAAGCTTGTTGGTTGGAGTAAACCATGTTTTCAACCGGGAGATGAGCAAAAAGCGGATGTAGTTGTGTTAGTATAAGCGACTGCCATAAGCGACCTGTACGTCCGTTGCCGTCAAGGAAAGGATGGATAAATTCAAATTCGTAATGGAACACACATGAACGTATAAGCAGATGGTCATCGGCATTTTTGAGCCAGTCAAAAAGGTCAGACATCAATTGAGGCACCCGGTCGGCTGGTGGGGCCAAATGCACACAACCGGTCCCTCCGAAAACTCCGACTCCACTTGTGCGCCATCGCCCGGGATTGTCAATCAACGCCTGCATCATAGTATGGTGTGCGCGAAGTAGGTCTTTCTCGTCAAAGGGATTGAGAGTAGGAAAAAGGTCGTAAGTGGCAATGGCATTCTTTACTTCCTGAATTTCACGAAGTGGAGCAATTACATTCTTGCCATTAATAATATCGCGCACCTGACCCTCAGTAAGTTCGTTGCCTTCAATAGCCAGTGAGCTGTGAATAGTCTTGATACGGTTTGCCTTGCGAAGTCGCAAGGTGGTGTCCTGTTCAAGCACTATGGCATATCTCTCAATCTTTGCGGAGATTTCTGCTACAAGATTGAGGATGCGCGATGTTATTTTAAATGGAGGTGTGTACATAAATGCGATTGAAAAACCACTTTAGTTATACTTCATGGTCGTTGGCGATGAGACTTTCGAGTTCGGTCATACCTTCGGCAATCTCATTGACAAGATTTTTTGCACGGGCAAGAAGCACCATTGGGGATTCATACACTACAACTTCGCGGACGGTTTCTTTATAGGTATTGAAAGCGAGGTCATAGCCGTGTTCCCTTATTTCATCTACAGGCACAAGGAATGATTGCTCGGTGCGCTTGCGGTCTGACTCGGCTGAAAGATTGTTGTATCTTGCAATGATGTCGGGAATATCGTTTTCTGATACTTCAGTGCGCTTTTGATCAAGCGAGTAACCATCGGCTGTCATATTGTAGAACCATACCTTGTCGGTGCCACCGCTGCCGGTCTTTTTGAAGATAAGAATGGCTGTTGACACTCCCGAATAAGGCTGGAACACACCGGACGGCATGGAGATGACGGCTTCAAGAATATTGTCGTCAACAATGGCTTTGCGTATGTCTTTGTGAGCCTTTGAAGATCCGGTCAAGACACCATCAGGTACGATAGAGGCGCAACGCCCTCCGGTCTGCAACGAGCGGAGGAACAGTGAAAGGAATAGCAGCTCTGTTTTCTTGGTTTTGGTGATGGAGAGCAGGCTCTTGGCCACGCTGTCATTGTCAAGGCTTCCGGCGAATGGCGGATTGGCAAGGATGAGAGTGTATCGCTCATTGTCTTCGTTGTCGCTTGAAAGTGAGTCGCGGTAGGCAATATCCGGATTGTCAACTTTGTGAAGTTTGAGATTCATCGCTCCAATACGAAGCATGGTCTGGTCAGTATCGAATCCGTGAAACATTCGGTTGCGGAAATGCTCGTCCTTGTCGCGTTTCATTAACTGCGACTTGTAATGCTCGGAGATGTACTTCGCTGTCTCCACGATGAATCCGGCACTACCCATTGCAGGGTCGCAGACTATATCGCCGAGTGTCGGTTTCATCAGTTCCACCATCATGCGGATAATATGTCGAGGCGTACGGAACTGGCCGTTGTTGCCGCTGGCAGCCATCTTGCCGAGTATATACTCGTAGGTGTCACCCATCGTGTCGCGATTATTCATGTCGAGAGAGTTTATGCCATCAACAACCTTAACCAGCGTTCTCGGACTCTGAATCAAAAATATGGCATTCTCCATAAACCGCGAATATGCCGAATCCGCTCCCGAATTGAGATGTTTGATGAATGGGAACACATTGGTGCGGACATGCTCAAAGAGTTGCGTAGCCTCATAATCCTTAAAGTTGCTCCAGCGGAGCGATGTCATTGGGATTTCCTTGTTGGTCTCAGGATTTAACCAATTACCGTCGGTGAAAGTAGGATTCTCAACCTCCACTTCCGCCATCTTTGCAAGCACCTCCTTATGAATCTGCGAGTCGTCAAGCATCTTCATGAAGAAGAGATATGTCATCTGTTCAAGAATGGTTATGGAATTGGTGATCCCTCCTGTCCAAAAGGTATCCCATATAGAGTCTATCTGATTCTTTATTTGTCCTGTTATCATTGTTTCAAGATATAATGTTGGGTTCAAACAGCCTTTTGTAAAGCCGATTCATCTAACATTTATTACGCAAATTTACTGATAAATACGGAACTATCATAATAAACCGATGAAATTTCCATTTAGTGAGAGTGGACAGAAAATTTATTTTGGATATTGAGGGGAAATTAGTACTTTTGCAAAAAATCAGTTCAGTATCTGACAATTGATAAAACAGTCATATAAACAAATCTTATGATCAACGCCCAAGACATCAAGAACGGCACCTGCATCCGCATGGACGGCCGTCTCTATTTCTGCGTGGAATTTCTCCATGTTAAACCCGGAAAAGGTAATACTTTCATGCGCACCAAGCTCAAGGATGTTGTTGACGGTCGTGTCCTCGAACGTCGTTTCAACATTGGTGAGAAGCTTGAAGATGTGAGAGTTGAACGTCGCCCCTTCCAGTATCTCTATGCTGATGGTGCTGATGATATTTTCATGAACAACGAAACTTTCGAACAGATTCCTATCAGCAAGGATCTTGTTACGGGTTCTGCTTTCATGAAAGAAGGTGACACTGTTGAGGTTGTAAGCGATGCCTCTACTGATACCGTTCTTTACGCTGAAATGCCCATTAAGACTGTGCTTAAGATCACATACACTGAGCCCGGTCTGAAAGGTGACACCGCCACCAACACACTTAAGCCCGCAACTGTTGAAACAGGTGCTGAAGTGCGTGTTCCTCTATTCATTAACGAAGGTGAATCAATAGAGGTTGACACTCGTGACGGTTCATATATCGGACGTGTTAAAGCCTGATATAAAGAAGGAAAAAACCTAACCTAAGCTATAGTGAAACCGGCCGCGACTGCTCCTATCGGGAGCCGGTTGCGGCCGACTTGTTTGTATAGGGGCGCTATTCAATGCCGGCATGCCGGAACATTTCGGCGTAGTAGGCTGCCTTTTTATCAAGGGCAAGGGGATATGCCCTGCTTGTTGATGGCATACGCCATATCTCAAGGCCGTCAGATGATTTGACCATTTGCCCCATTTTGGGCGTTTCCGTACCGGTCAGCGTGGCTATTACTCCGGCCGCTTTCTCACCTGTTGTTGCCACAGTTTTGCAGCCGGGCATCTTTTCAAGAAGAGCCTTCAGGTTTACCGGTTCCACAATTTCAAGAAATTTGTCGGATGCGTTTCCTTTAAGGCGGCGAACGGCGTGGCCCGTGTCGTTGAGCGCGATGCCTTTATCGGTTAGCAACCGCTTGATTTCCGGTAGGTTAAATTGCCGCAGAGTAGGGTTGTAAAGCGCATTGCGATTGCCCATGAAAATCAGGCCCATCATGAACCAGAAGTCATTGGTGCGGTTGGGGTAGTAGAAATCCATGCTCCATCGGTGTTGTCCTGGAGGGAATGTGCCCATGATCAGAACTTTGGCCCCCTCAGGGATAAAAGCTGGCCACGGGTGATATTCTATGGTTGGTGTAATTTCTTCGTTCATATTCTTAATAACGAGTCCGGGGAAGGAATGTTGTGTGAATAGAGAACCTTAAAACGGGTGTGGACGTTAGATTTTTATGAAAACAGCAGAAGAAAAGCCGAGTGTCCGAGCAAGAATATTGCGATGGTGTTCGATTTATCTTACCGAACGCCCTCTTGTGTTTATTCTTGCTGCCATAGTAGGCATTGGGACCGGCGTAATGGCATGGCTGCTGAAGACGGTGATCAGTTTCCTATACCGGACAGCCAGGTCAACGATCGGTTCTGTAGGCCCGGATTGGTTGATGTTAGTGGCTCCTGTTGTGGGAGTCCTTTTCGTTGTTTTTCTATTGTATAAGGTGTTTAAGGTCGACGTAACTCATGGAGTGAGGAGAATGCAGGCCGACATACGGAGGCATTCATCGAACCTTCCGGCAAAGCTGACCTACGTGCCGCTTCTCACCACCTCCATAACCCTTGGCTTTGGCGGATCGGCCGGTGCCGAGGGGCCTATAGCATATAGTGGCGCCGCGCTTGGAAGCACGGTGGCGCGTATGTTCCGCTTGTCGGCGCCTATGGCTATGCTTATGATGGTTACCGGAGCCGGAGCCGGAATAGCGGCTATTTTCAAGGCTCCGATTGGAGGCGCTATGTTTGTCCTTGAGATTTTGAGGTCAAGTGTAGGTGCTTTTGGAGTTATGGTGCTCTTTGTGTCCACTCTCTTTGCCGGCCTTACGGCTATGGCTCTTGGCGGTTTCAGCCTTGACCTTGTCTTTGGTCAGGTTACATCCTATCCCACGTCGATTTTACCTTGGGTTATCCTTTTGGGGATATTTTGTGGTGTCTACTCGATTTATTACAGTTACGTGATGAAGCTCGTGGAGCATCTGCTCGGCTTGATGAAAAACCGTTGGGTAAAGGGTGCGGTTTCGGCCGGACTGCTTGGGCTGATACTCATTACGTTCCCAGCGCTGTATGGCGAGGGGTATGCTATCATACGCCACATATTGCAGGGCGACACTTCGGTTATCTCATTCGGAACTGCTTGGACAGCAATCGGAGGTGATGCGTTTGGCCTGTTCATGATTGCACTGTGTATTCTTTTAATAAAATGCTTCGCTACATCGTTGAGCTATAACGGCGGCGGCGTGACCGGCGAATTTGCCCCGACGCTCTTCGCCGGGTGTTTTGCCGGGTATGTCTTTGCTGTGGCTGTCAACTGGCTGACGGGGTGCTCGTTGCCGGTAGGGCAGATAGCATTTATAGCCATGGCCGGCGTGATGGCCGGTGTGATAAGGGCTCCGCTCATGGCCATGTTCATTGTTGCTGAAATATCTTCGGCCTATACGTTGCTGCTCCCGCTTGCACTTGTGTCAGGAATTTCCTACGGTATAGTCCGTCTGTTCACGTCCGATAGCTTCTTTGCCAAGGAGATGGACCGCAATAACGGACTGCTGCACTTCCTGCGGGTCCACAAACACAGACAGCCGGCGAAATAATTGCACATTCCCTACGTTTCCATTACCTTTGCTTCATGGAAACAGAAATAACCTCGCTTGATGATCCGCGCGTCAGGATGTTTGCCTCGCTTACAGAGGCTCAGCTGCGGTCGCGTATCGATCCTGACAACGCTGTGTTCATAGCCGAAAGTCCAAAGGTGATTCGTGTGGCTCTCGCTGCCGGTTATGAGCCGGTTGCCATGCTGTGTGAGCGCCGTCATGTTACCGGCGATGCTGCAGGTGTCATTGAGCAATATCCTGATATGCCGGTCTATACCGGTGATCGCAATGTGTTGGCTGAGCTAACGGGCTACACGCTGACCCGCGGTGTGTTGTGTGCCATGCGTCGCCCTCATGACCGCAGTATGTCCGATGTTCTGGTAGGGGCAAAAAGGGTTGCGGTGATAGATGCCGTCACGGACACCACCAATATAGGCGCGATATTTCGCTCGGCTGCAGCGTTGGGCATTGACGCGGTTCTGTTGACAAGGCAGTCATGCGACCCGTTCAACCGCCGCTCAATCCGCGTCTCCATGGGATCGGTGTTCCTCGTACCGTGGGCTTGGATTGACGGCCCTGTGTCATCGCTCCATGAATTCGGGTTTAAAACGGCCGCTATGGCTTTGCGCCGCAACTCGGTGAATGTGGATGATCCTGAACTGATGGCTGAGCCTCGCCTTGCAATAATCATGGGAACCGAAGGTGAAGGCCTTGACGCAGAGGTTATAGAGCAGGCTGATTACACTGTGTGCATTCCAATGGCTCACGGCGTGGATTCGCTTAACGTAGCTGCAGCCTCGGCAATCGCTTTCTGGCAGCTACGGACGGGCTCTTAATTGGCCCGGTGTGACATGGAAGAGAGAAGCCGGTGACCTATGCGGCAATAAAGGCACTTATGCGCTTCGCAGTAGTTGCGCCTGAGTTGGATTACGGCCTGTGACGTAAATGCATCGCATGACTTGATTCCGGCCCGGTCAAAAAGATTGACAATAGTGTTTTTCTCCGGAGGCAGAAGATGTAGCAACTCAATGGCCCGGTCATATAGCTCATTGTTGTCGTGGGTCAGGGCGTAGGCCATCTGTAGCGGTGCAACTGTGTTGATTGCAAGGCCCGCTATGGAACTGCGGCTAAAGGCGTTTGTGGCAGTGGGTTGCGCTGACCTAAAGTTGTAATGGGAGCTCCAGAACGGAGATAGCTCAGGCGAGAACAGCCTGACGGCATCATCAAGATTGCGGACTTCAAGAATGGCTGACAGCATCCGGAATCCTCCGTGAAGCATGGCAGCCAAAGTGGCTATGCGGCGGTGGGGAAACGAGGGCGGTCGCATACGTGATTTTTTCCAAATCATTCCCTCCGGCCGCTTTAGCCCGAATTTGTGTGAAAGATAGGCGTATTCCTGGCGGAGGCGGTCGGCGTATGGGCCGAAAGCGTCAGCTTCGTCCAGGAGGCCGCTTTGTCCGAAGAGTAGCGCTTCAATGGCGGTGAGTGAATCGCTATGTTTGGCCACGAGTACGAGTGGCAGCGACATTGCGAGACGTTCAAACGGGTCTCCGTTGGTGCCAAACCCAAGAGCTCTGGCTATGGTTGCAAACGCTGCCGATTCCCAGTCGCCGTTGGTGCGTTGCAGAATCTCCTTGATGCGTTCGGCTTTGTCATAGATTCTTTCAAACGCCAGTGCGTCAGTCCAGTCATGGATGTGGAGCGGACTCATTTCTGCAATTTTGGATGCGCATGGCAGGTCGAGGTCCGAGCGACCCACGAGATCGCGGTAGTGATTGTGGAAGTCAGGGTTGCAGGGCATCCGCAGCTGGGGGATTACTTCACCATTGGAGCGGCGGATCATAGTGTCGTCGCGGTCAACAACGTGCAGAATAACTGAATCGTAGGCCTTGTCACCGTCATGGCCGTGGCGATGCCAGTCGCTTGCGCGTACGTGAATCTCCACATCGCCCGCCCACGTGTTGCCATCAATTATCACTTTTGCATTGAAAAAATCAGGACCTGAGTCGGTATTCCACCGGCCGGGGTCAATAACCCTCACCCGGTGACCGTCGACCGTGGTCAGACTTTGTCCGGTCCACAGACGGTGGTTCCATATATACTGCATCAGGAGTTCCATCAATGACAAATATAGTCATTTTAATTAATAGAGGCAAAAAAATCAGGAGCAGAACTGCTTTTGTCAGTCTGTCCCTGAGATTTGTATGCCCATAGGGAGTCGAACCCTAATCGGCGGAACCGGAATCCGCTATTCTATCCATTGAACTATGGGCACGCGTAAGAATATTGGCTTATCGTGGTGCAAATTTAGTTGTTTTTTTGTAGTTTTGCAAATATGAATGTAAAGATTGAGCCATCGTGGAATGAGCGGTTAGCGCCTGAATGGGACAAGCCGTATTTCGGGCGATTAGCCGAGTTTGTACGCCGTGAATATCGTAACGGTACGGTCTTTCCTCCTGCCGGCAGAATCTTCGCTGCGTTTGATGCGTGCCCGTTTGATGAGGTGAAAGTCGTGATACTCGGACAGGACCCATATCATGGCCCCGGACAGGCCAACGGACTTTGTTTTTCGGTTGCTGACGGTGTGGAGATTCCCCGTTCGCTGCGCAACATTTTCAAAGAGGTGCATGACGACACGGGTGCTCCGATTCCATCAACCGGTAATCTTCAGCGATGGGCCCGTCAGGGAGTGCTGCTACTGAACGCAACGCTTACGGTGAGAGCCCACAGCGCCGGATCCCATCAGAATCAGGGGTGGGAAACGCTTACGGATAGCGTTATAAGATGTCTGTCGGAAGAGCGGTCGGGCATCGTGTTTATCCTTTGGGGGGCCTACGCCGGGAAAAAAGCCGAGCTGATTGATTCCTCAAAGCATTTGATTCTGCGCTCGGCTCATCCATCGCCCCTTAGCGCATCAAGAGGATTTTTCGGTAATCATCATTTCAGCCGTGCCAATGACTATCTTGTCAGCCACGGAAAAACACCTGTTGTGTGGTGATATCTGCTAAGGGAACATATCGCGTTGCGGTGACGACAATCTGCTTGCTTGTTTGCGGGATCTTTACTTCTGTTGCATCGGTATCAATGACAGAGCCTCTGTACACCTGTGTGTTTAATCCCGATTTCAAGACACTCCATACCAAGGTCAACGACAATGACCAACTTCCGCCTGTAATTGTCATGAACAGTGATGATGTGCTGAGTGTAGGTTTTGATGAACTGTCGCCAGACAGGCGGTTCATGCGCTATGAGCTTATTCATTGCGATGCCGGGTGGCGCAAGGATGCACTGTTGCCCTCGGACTATATTGATGGGTTTAACGAGGCTACCATAGATGACTACGACATGAGTCAGGCAACTCTAATCCAATACGTTCACTATAATATTGACATTCCTAATCCAGGGATGAAAATCAAATTGTCAGGTAACTATATTCTGCGCGTATATGACGAGGCCGACCCCTCTGAAACTTTGCTGCAGGTGAGGTTTTCAGTGGTTGAGCCCGGGGTGCTTCCGACAGCACGCGTCACTACCCGCACTGACATTGATTATAACCGCGAGCATCAGCAGCTGACGCTGGAAATCAATGCCAATGGATTGGACATGAGCAGTATGATGAACGATTTGGTTGTGACGGTTATTCAGAACGGACGCCTTGATAATCAGGTGTTTGTGAGTAATCCAACGCGTATATCCGGAAAGGTAGCCTACTGGGAACATGACCCACGACTCATCTTCCCTGCCGGAAACGAGTACCGACGAATGGAGACAGTGACGGTTAATTATCCCGGCATGCATGTTGAGGGCATCGATTTCATAGACCCATATTATCATTTCCGGTTGCAGACCGATGTCCCGAGGCGGGGAACATCCTACTTGTATGACAGCACACAGAAGGGACGTTTCCGTATCCGCAACGCTGATGCGGATAACTCTGACATTGGAGCGGACTATGTAATGGTTCACTTCACTCTTGACGCGCCGGAGTTACCGGATTATGACCTGTTCATTGACGGTGATTTAACACTAAGGCAATTTTCACCCGAGAGCCGTGCAGTCTATAACCGCGCCACCGGGCAATATGAGGCATCGCTATTGCTAAAACAAGGCTCATATAACTATCAATATCTTGCCGTGAAACGCGGGGCCGGCAGGGGAGATACCTCTGCGATTGAAGGCAACTTCTATCAGACTGAAAATGAATATATAATAATGGTATTTTATCGTGAGCCCGGCGCAAGATATGACCGATTGGTGGGAGTGTCGGCTGTAACTGCCGGAAAATGACAATGAAACAATCAACAGAAGAAATAATGCTACAGATAAATGACGCTCTGGTCAGCCTTGACCTTGCTGAAAGATATTTTCAATGTGACCTGTCGAAATGCCTCGGAGAATGCATGCTGCATAGAGGGCGATGCCGGGGCACCGATAACCGAAGAAGAGCAGGAGAAACTTAAAAACGTTGTGGGCGTTGTGTGGGAAGATTTGCTCCCCTCCGCCAGGCAGCGAATTGAGGAGGCAGGTGTGGCATACGTGGATGAGGAGGGCGATCTCGTCACCCAGATTGTGGATGGCCGTAACTGCGTTTTCACCACCTACGGTCCGGGAGGTATGTGCCTGTGTGCCATAGAGAAAGCTTTCCGCGAGGGGCGCTGTGATTGGCGTAAACCAATGTCGTGCTACCTCTATCCGCTTAGATTGACGGAATATCCTACATTCACGGCCGTCAACTATCATCGGTGGAAGATATGCAAATGTGCCGAAATTCTCGGACGGGCGAACGGAACGCGCCTCTATCAGTTTATGCGTGAACCGCTCGTTGAACGCTTCGGTCAGCAATGGTATGATGAACTCGCAGAGGCATGTGAGGCGTATCTTTCAGAGTATAAGTAAAGTGCAGTCAGTGTGATGCCTCTTACAAGCAGGTAGCTGAGGAAGGCAATCCACAGTCCGTGATTGCCCAGCCTGGGGAAAAGCCAGAAATACAGGCCGAAGTAAACGGCGCCTCCAATCACCATGCTCATAAGCATGGCGCGTGTTTTCGTCAGCCCTATCATCACTCCATCCATAACGAATGCCATGACGCTTACTAACGGAATGGACACAGCCCAATAGAAAAACTCATGACTGCGGCTTATAACCTCGCGGTCGGAGCTTAACAGCGCAAGAAAGCTGTCGCCGAACAGGAAATAAACCATAGTGAATATGGCCGAACTGACAAGGCCAAGGAGCGTAAGTGACTTGACGGTGCGGTGAAGTTCGGTGGAATTACCTGCTCCTTTGTGGAGTCCGCATAGGGCTTCACCGGCAAAGGCAATGCCATCCATCATATAGGAGAAAATGGTGAAAAGCTGCATCAGAAGAGTGTTGACGGCAAGCATTACATTTCCTTGTATAGCTCCCACGCGGGTGAACCATAGGGTTATGGTCACCAGGCATACTGTGCGCAGGAATATGTCGGAATTAATGCGGAAGAACTTCCTTAGCTCGTTTCGCGACATCACTCTATGCCATTTTACATGGGGCTTACCATATTTGTGCAGGGCTGACACCAACGTGATAAGAAAACCGGCCCATTGAGCTGAAAGTGTTCCTGTGGCCACTCCCTCTATTCCCATTCCGAATCCGTAGACCAGTGTCAGTGACAGGGATATGTTCAGTACGTTGATAATAATCGATACCCACATGGGGATGCGGCTGTTTTGCATGCCGAGTAGCCAGCCGGTGAGTGAGAATGTGCCGAGCATTGCCGGCGCGCCCCAGATGCAGATGTTGAAGTAGGTCGTGGCGAGTTCGCGTGTGATGCCGGAGGTGTCAATAATTGAAAGGATAATGGCGGAGAGCGGCTTGTGGAACGCAATCAGCAGCAGTCCTCCTGCCATAGCGAGCAGTAATCCCCGGCAAAAAATGGCTTTCACTCCTTCCATATCTTTTGCCCCGAAAGCCTGAGCTGTTGTTCCGCTCGCGCCCATGCGCAGGAAGCCAAAAAGCCAGTATAGCATGTTGAACATGGTGCCTCCTACGGCAATGGCCGCTATGTAGACGGCATTCCCCATGTGGCCTGTCACAGCCACGTCACACAAGGCAAGCAACGGGGTGGTGATGTTTGTCACCACCGCCGGTACTGCCAGTGCTGCTATTTTTCGTAAACGGTCACTCATAACCGTTTGTAATGATTATGCGTTGGTTTTCGCGCGCATTGAATCCCAGATGAGATATGCGATAAGTCCAATGTAGACCACGAGGCCAAGAGCCTGATTGATCCATGTCTCCATGGCAATGGTTCCGTCGAATCCGATGAAGCGTGTAAGGGCGGAGAACACGCCGAAAAGTGCGCCACCGGCAATCATACCGGAAGCGATGAGAGTTCCGCGGTCGCGGCGGGCGTTGTTTATGGCTTCATCTTTGCTGCGAGTGCTGACAAACCAAGAGATGGCGCCTCCCACGAGCATCGGAGTGTTGAGATTCAAAGGAATGAACATGCCGAGGCAGAAAGCAAGAGCCGGAACGCCAAGCCAGTTGAGTAGAAGTGCGAGGATTGCTCCGGTCATGTAGAGAATCCACGGAGTGTCACCACCCATCATGATTGGCTCTATAACGCCGGCCATGGCATTGGCCTGAGGAGCAACGAGTGCGTTTTCTCCGGTAAATCCGTAAACGTTGTTGAGAAGGAGTATGACGCCTCCAACTGTTGCAGCGGAAACGACTGTGCCGAGGAACTTCCAGCTTTCCTGTGTTTTTGGGGTAGAACCAACCCAGTAACCTATCTTGAGGTCAGTGACAAATCCGCCCGCCATTGATAGAGCCGTACATACTACGCCACCTATAATCATTGCGGCAACCATGCCTGATGTTCCGTTGATTCCGATTGCCACGAAGATAGCCGAGGCCACAATGAGTGTCATCAATGTCATGCCTGACACAGGGTTACTGCCCACGATAGCTATGGCGTTAGCCGCCACAGTGGTAAATAGGAATGCAATGACTGTGACAACAATCCATGCCACCAGAGCCTGCACGAAGTTGTTGAGTACGCCGAGCCAGAAGAACAGGAATACAACTACCAGCGCAATGGCCATGAAGAACACAACGTGTTTCATGGATATGTCAAGTTGCCAGCGTATAGTTTTTTTTGTTGTAGAGCCCCCCTTGAATTCCCTTACGGCAAGACCTGCAGCCTGAGCTATGATGCCGCGTGACTTGACGATACCTATTACTCCGGCCATTGCTATGCCGCCGATTCCTATCATGCGGGCGTATTTGGTGAATATCTTATCGGGCTCCAATGCCATCATAGCGTCAGCTCCGTAAGTCCCAAGCAGCGGTATGATAACCCACCATACGAATGCCGAACCGGCGAAGATCACAAATGCGTATCTGAGGCCCACGATGTAACCGAGACCGAGAAGTGCAGCTCCGGTGTTGCAGCTGACCACCAGTTTGGTTTTTTCTGCCAGAGCATGGCCCCATGAGGTCAGGTAAGTGGATATATCATCGGCCCATAGTGCGAAAGTAGCAACCACGTAGTCATAGATTCCGCCTATCAGCGCTGCCACTACGAGCAGTTTTGCCTGACCGCCCGATGACTTTGAGTTTTGTCCGCTCATGAGCACCTGAGTGGTAGCAGTGGCTTCCGGGAACGGATATTTGCCGTGCATGTCCTTGACAAAATATTTGCGGAACGGGATGAAGAACAAGATGCCGAGCACACCGCCAAGCAGCGAACTCATGAATATCTCGAAGAAGTCAACCGTTATCTCGGGATGAGTACCCTGAAGAATATAGAGTGCGGGAAGCGTGAATATGGCTCCGGCCACAATCACTCCGGAACATGCTCCTATTGACTGGATTATCACGTTTTGTCCGAGAGCGTTGTTCTTCTTCAGCACGCCTGACATGCCCACAGCGATGATGGAAATTGGAATGGCTGCTTCGAACACCTGTCCAACCTTAAGACCAAGATATGCGGCAGCCGCACTGAAAATAACGGCAAGGATAAGACCGAGCGTTATGGAGTAGGGGGTTGCTTCCGGATAATCGTGGGCCGGATGCATCACCGGGCGGTAATGCTCGTCGGCAGCGAGTTCGCGGAACGCGTTGTCAGGAAGTGCTGCAGGATCTGCATCCATGTAGACTTCCTCTGGCAAATTTTCTTTTTCTTGCATAGTTGTGTGATATGTAGTGGTTATTGTTGATTCGTTTCAGCTGGGCGCGAGAGCAGTTCAAGAGTGTCTACATAGACTTCTGTAACCGTATGTTTGATTGTGTTACGGTCCTCCCAGGTGCGTGTGCGCAATTTCCCTTCCACGTATATTTTGGAGCCTTTGCGTATGTAGCGTTCGGCGACGGATGCGTTACCGTCCCACATTACCAGCCGGTGCCATTCAGTGCGTTCGGGTATCTGCTGGCCGTTCTCGGTGGCGCGTGCCCGTTCGGATGTGGCGAGAGTCAGTTCGGCTACCGGTCGGGTGCCTACATAGCGGATTTGCGGGTCGCGTCCCACATTACCGAGCAATATTACTTTGTTGACTGACATAGCGAGTTGAAATATCTGCAAATTTAAGAAAAATCATGGGTTTCTAAACATCATTTGCCAAGAATTGTTTGTAATTTTGCATACATATTCGCATACTTAACCGTTTCTTAACTGATTGCACATGTCAAACGTAACCAAAGAAGCCGCTCTCGAGTATCACCGCGAGGGAAGACCCGGTAAAATAGAGGTGGTGCCTACAAAGCCGTATTCAACCCAGCATGACCTTGCTCTCGCCTATTCGCCCGGTGTGGCCTATCCATGCAAAGAGATAGAGGCGCATCCTGAAGATGTCTATGAGTACACTAATAAGGGCAACCTTGTTGCTGTCATATCCAATGGCACTGCTGTGCTTGGACTCGGAAACATAGGACCTGAGGCAGGAAAGCCCGTTATGGAAGGAAAGGCTCTGCTTTTCAAGATTTTCGCCGGACTGGACTGCTTTGATATAGAGGTGAACGAGCATGACACTCAGAAATTTATAGAGGTGGTTAAAGCCATAGCCCCGACATTTGGCGGAATAAACCTCGAGGATATCAAAGCCCCGGAATGTTTTGAGATAGAGACACGTCTGAAAGAGGAACTTGACATACCCGTGATGCACGATGACCAGCACGGAACTGCAATCATATCGGCTGCCGGATTGCTTAACGCTCTTGAACTTCAGGACAAAAAGATTGGTGACATCAAACTCGTGGTCAATGGAGCGGGAGCTGCAGCCATATCATGTACCAAACTGTATATGGCACTCGGTGTGAAGAAAGAAAACATAGTGATGTGTGACAGCCGTGGCGTAATCAACAGCCGCCGTACAGATCTGAACGCACAGAAGAAGCAATTTGTCACCGACCGTGACATCGACACACTGGCTGAGGCAATGAAGGACGCCGACGTGTTCCTCGGACTGTCAATCAAGGACGTTGTTACCGCCGATATGGTTAAGTCAATGGCTCCTAAACCAATAGTGTTTGCTTTGGCTAATCCTGACCCCGAAATAGCTTACGATGTGGCCGTAGCCACTCGTCCGGACTTGATATTCGCTACCGGACGCAGCGACTACCCTAATCAGATTAACAATGTGCTCGGCTTCCCCTACATTTTCCGTGGGGCTCTTGACAGTGGGGCAACTGCCATCAATGAAGAAATGAAACTTGCTGCCGTTCATGCTATCGCTGACCTTGCTAAGGAGCCGGTTCCTCCGGTAGTAAACACGGCATACGATATGACAGACATCCACTTTGGCCGCGACTACATCCTGCCGAAGCCTCTTGATCCCCGCCTGCTCATGACGGTTGCCCCGGCTGTAGCCCGTGCCGCTATGGAAAGTGGAGTGTCACGCCGTCCGATTACCGACTGGAGCGCTTACGATGAACGCCTGCGCAAACTGATGGGCTATGATAACAAACTGATGCGCCGCATCTTTGAACAGGCTCGTAAGAACCCGCGTAGGGTTGTTTTCAGTGAGGCTAACACTGACAAGATGCTCAAGACCGCCGTAATCGCTGCCAAGGAACGCCTACTCATTCCCGTGTTACTCGGCAACGAGGAGATGATTCAGAAGCGTGCTGACCGCCTCGGCCTTGATATTACCGGAATTGAGATTGTCAATCTTCGTCATGACCGCGAGGCGGACCGCCGCCAGCGTTACGCTTCGATACTCGCCACCAAGCGCCAGCGTGAGGGCCTGACAATGCCGGAAGCTCTCGAAAAGATGTTTGAGCGCAATTATTTCGGCATGATGATGGTGGAGACAGGCGATGCAGATGCTTTCCTCGGAGGAACATACAGTGCCAACAACACTATTGGCGAAATAGCTGCTGAAGTCATAGGTATTCGTCCGTCATACAAACATTTTGCCGCCCTTCACATTGTCAACACTCAGCGCGGAACGTTCTACCTTGCTGACACGCATGTCAATAAGGAGTACGACACCGAAACTCTCTTTGATGTGGCTCGCCTTACACGTAACTCAGTCGAATATTTCGCTGACAAACCGGTCATGGCCATGCTCTCCTATTCAAGTTTCGGCTCCAGCAAAGAGCCGGTGTGCCGCCGCGCCCATGAAGTTGTTGACCTCATGCATCAGAGTTATCCCGATTTGCTCATTGACGGCGAAATGACCATCCGCTATGCTCTCAATAATGAGTTGCGTGACAAGACTTTCCCCTTCAACCGCCTTGCAGGCGAAAAGGTCAACACCCTCGTGTTCCCCGACCTCACATCGGCCAGCTCGGCCTACCGTCTGCTCCTTGAATTTGGCGTTGGCGACACCGTTGGCCCAATCCAGATGGGTCTTAACAAAGCCATCCACTATATCAGCGTTGATGCGCCTGTGCGCAGTATTCTTAACCTTGCCGTTATCGCTGCTCTTGATGCTCAGGTAGCTGCAACAGGCGTGGGTTCGCAGGACAAGTAATGAAACGCATAGGGATTCTGTCTGACACCCACTCATGCTGGGATGAGCGATATCGCCGTCATTTTGCCGGATGCGATGAAATATGGCATGCCGGTGATCTGGGCGATATCACCATTCTGCAGCGTCTTGAGGAGATAGCACCGGTCCGCGCCGTACGCGGCAATATCGACCACGGCGATGTGGCCCGGCTTTGTCCTGAAGTCCAGGAGTTTGAAGTGGAAGGAGTCAAGGTGTGGATGACTCATATCGGAGGCTACCCCGGCCGTTACAGTCCGGGGGTGAAGAAACTTCTCCGCGATGAAGGGATAAAACTGATGGTTTCGGGCCACAGCCACATCCTAAAAGTGATTCCAGACCGTGAACTCGGATTGCTGCACGTCAACCCCGGTGCAGCCGGACATCATGGATGGCAGAAAGTGCGCACACTGATACGTCTTACCCTTGATTCAGGCAACATAACAGACCTTGAGGTCATTGAACTCGCTAAACCAAAACTATGAAGCATTACGTTTTACCACTGATTGCCTTTGCATTATTGGCCACAGCCTCATGCAAGACTACGGAAGAAAATTATCGTTCGGCCTACGAGACGGCTAAAGAGAAAAAGGAAGCTGACAATGCTGATGTAGATGTGGCCTTATTTGACAAACAGCAGCCGCAACCCACGGTGTTCGGCTCTGACACTATACCTACACGCTCCTTTTTTATCGGTTATACAAAGGACGGTGGTGCTGATCAGGACCATTCCGTGGTGAAAGGATTCTGCATTGTGGTTGGCAAGTTCAAGCAGGTTTTTAATGCCCGCTCCATGCGTCAGCGCCTGATTGAAAGTGGCTATCCGGGAGCATTTGTAGTCCACGACAACCTTAAGGACTATTATGTTGTGGCAACAACTTCCAACAATGCCCATCAGGCATCGCTTGATCTGGAGCGAGTGAAAAATGACACGGGCCTGGTGTTGAAGCCGCCATTTCCTTACGTTCTCATGCCCGGACACCTGCACCGCCGATAAATATAATTTGCGAGATTGGGAAAAATGCGCTATCTTTGCAGCGCAAAGGCGCACGTGGCGTAATTGGTAGCCGCGCTAGACTTAGGATCTAGTGACTAACGTCGTGGGGGTTCGAGTCCCTTCGTGCGCACCGCCAAAACACCGTTGCCATCCGTGGTAACGGTGTTTTTTATTAACTGAAATAGCGACCGTCTTTGCCCGTATGGCTCACGGCATAGCTGCGACTGACTCGTAACCCGTGGGAACAAAACCAAAGTAAGCGCTGCATCGCGGGACCTTAGGCTTAACTCAAAGTGGGTCAATCTGGTTCAAAATGATTCAATTTGCACCCTCTTCCATTTTTCTCATTGTAAGCAACTTAGAATTGACTAACTTTGCGAATAAGTACCAAAAATTTGAATGCTATGAACGTAATACTGCGACCCTTTTCATTTAGCGGTAGAGCCGGGCGGATGGAATACATTGTTACCACACTCGCTGCATTGGTGCCACTGTTTATTTTGTTCTTGCTGTTCTTTTCAAAAAGTAGCATAATTCGGGGATTTGGTGACGGATTCCTCATTTTTCTCATGGTTTATGTGATAGTAATGATTTGGGTCTGTATGGCCGCTGCCGTAAGGCGTAATCATGATCTCAACCAGTCCGGAGCTCCGGGATTCCTTAAGAGCGAACTTCTGTTTCGCAGGGGTATTCTCGGACGCAATAGGTTCGGGTCGGAGGTGTCGGCAAATTATAGTGAAAATATAGAGCGGATTGAGACTCTGCTCAATTGTGGTAATTACTGGCGGTGTACATACAATGATGAAGTGGCTGAGGTTGAGTTGAACTGCGTGGAAATGGCAGCTTTTAACGGTGGAAAATGCCATCAGTATTACTATTATTATCGCGATAGGAAATTGCTTTTCACTGTGGTTTCGGTCTGCGATTATTCTGTAGAATATAACCAAGAGGATGAAGAGTACATCATATCATTTTATGACATTGAGACTATTGAGGTGAAAAACGATAGTTGCGATCCGGAGGAATTTGAAGAATTCTCTGCCGAGTGGCTTGATGACATTGATGACAGCGATGATGATGCTGTTGAAGAAGATGATGATGTTGTTGATGAAGAAGATGAAGAAGATGAAGAAGATGATGAAGAAGATGATGATGAAGAAGATGGAGACTATTGCATGAGAATTTTTGATGCAACATCAAATACGCTTCTCCTGATTTCAAATTACGAAGATAAAGACCTTTTTGAAAGAGATGACATATACGTATATGTAAAAGACAAGAAAATAAATAAATGACCATGAATCAAAAAATCAGTCAAAAAATGAAAGTTCAACGATTATTTAATGGAATTTTAGCGGCAATATTACTGATCACAGTAGCCGCGCTGCAATCTTGTTCTAACAGTAAGGTAGGCAAAATAGAAAAGACTCTTACGTCTGCAAAATGCTGGATTACAGAATACGATGATGAAATGTGCGGAATCAATATGAAATGCACAGAGATTGTAAAATTTAAGGATGGCAAATGTTATCAGTCTTTCACGTATTCACAAGATGGTGTAAAACTGTTTGTTGTAAAGACTGTATGTGACTACTCTATAGATTACGATAAGGACCTTGATTCTTATTTCTGGGAGGAAGGAAACATTGAAATGAACAATATTTCTGTTAGCAACATCAATAGTAATGAAGAGTGGTTCCGGAAGTTCGATACAGAGGCGAGGGTTACTTATCGTGGTGATGCAAATCAGATTATGGACGACGATGACGACACTCTGTATGGTCTGGAAATCATAGATATAACCGACTCAAAAATGATTGTCAAGGAGCTTCAGACTGACGAAGTGTTCACCTATCAGCGCGCCAATCTCGATCTTCTTTAAAAAGGTATCCGGGAGGAAATGTAAGCGAGGACTTCCCGCTGGATTTTTGAACCGAGCAAGCGGTTGACACCAATGTATATGGTGCCGGCCGCTATTGTTATCACGGCAATCTGAATCCATGAATTACCAAGAAGAGGGCGGACAAACCATAATCCTCCAATTATGATTACTGACAGGGTAGCGTAGGGGAGAGAGTCAAGCAGAAACCGCCATGGCGTTGACCACGATGTGCGGGCGGCTATGACGAGCATCGTGCCCCAAGCTAAAACTGAAGCTATGACCTGCCCCCACAGGAAGATGGTGACACCCAGAGTTATATCGGTCGGGGTGGTCAGAGCTATGTAGGGTAGTGTTATGAAGATGGCCAGCAACGCTGATCCGTCGCGTATTATTTCGCTGTAAATCATAAGTCGTGATTTCCCGAGCGAAAGCACATAGTTGTGATACAGAGTCACTAATATTGTGAATATCCCTCTCACCAAAAGCAGTTGAAACAGAATTATCGAGGGATCCCATTTGGTGCCGAACAGAATGTGGAATATCGGCTCAGCCATTACTATGAGCAATCCGAAAGCGGGAAACACCAGATAGGAAGCAAACCGGTTTATGCGTGAGGTTGTGGCGGCGTATCGCTCCGGCTGATCCTGATACTCCGACAGTAGAGGCAGAAACGATTGTGTGAAAACTGAAGAGAGCGAGGCAACTCCCATTTTGCTCCATTTGTCGGCCTGAGTGTAGTAGCCTAATGCACCGAGACCAACACGGTTGCCTATGAAAAAGGAATAGATGTTCTGGAAAACAACGTTGAGGAAGGATGTGCCTAACACACCGCTGCCAACATGAAAAAACCCTCTTAGCGCCGGCATGGAGAAACGCATCTGCGGACGCCAATTGTCAGTCAACCACAGTATGAGCGTCTTGACTCCGGCATTGATAACTGCCTGCCATACAAGCGCCCATGCACCCCATCCGGTAAGGGCCATGTAGATTCCGGCTACGGAGCCGGCCAGCAGTGAAAGTGAATTGCTGACTGCCACCATCTTGACATCCATTCGCTTCATGCGACGGTTGGTCTGCACGATGGCCGCTGCGTTGAGGATGAATGTGAGGAACATGACACGCGCGAGGGGAATGATGCGGACATCGCCATCAAATAAGCTGGCAATCCAGGGCGCGCACAGCGACAGGATGATGTAGCATGTGGTTGCCACCGCTAAGTTAAACCACAGTATAGTACTGTAGTCTTCGTCCGTTGGCCGTTTGCGCTGGAGTAGAGCGTAGGAGAAGCCGCTGTCAATGAACAGCGTGGCCAGTGATTGAAACACAAGTATTGCCCCAATAAGTCCGAAGTCTTCATCGGTCAGTTCGCGGGCAAGTATGATTCCGGTAATGGCGTAGAGACACTGCGTGGCTATCTTGTCAAGTACGTTCCACTTGAGAGTGCGAGCCACGCGGCTTTTCATGTCGCCATTTTCCGGCATCATCAGTCGAGAGCTATGAGTTTCACTTTGGTAATGAACTTCTTGCTTAACTCCGGATGTCCGCGATAGCTGATTTTACCCGAGCCTGCTCCGCCGTAGGAAAGTTTGTCGGTAGCCCAACATGTTATGGCTCCGGTGCCGGTGACTGTTGCCGAGCATTCCTTGCTCTGGAGCGCATCGGCCTGGATATCGCTCGCACCACCGAGTGTTGACAGTTTGGCCACAGTCACGGATCCGGATAGGATTATAGTCCCGTGTCCGGCGGTTACTTTAGCCTTTACTTCGGTGGCCTCAAGGTCACGGACTATCAGGCGCCCGTTGCCAATAAGTGTGGCCTGAAATTCCGGACATGGCGCCGGGGCTATCACGCGAACCGTAGAGTCGCCCTCGTTTTTCACCGAAGACAAGAAAGAGGAGTAGACGCGGACGGTGGGGAGGTTTGTGTAGACAGTGTCACGTGTGGCGAGGCTGATGGATAGTTTCCCTTTCCCGGGATTGAACATCACCGTCGATGCAATCGTGGAATCCGCCTCAAATTCTATGAGGCCCGCTTTCTCCTTGTCGCAGATATAGTCAACGTTAATGCCGTCGACCACTTTCAGCTCATGAAACTCATCGAACTGCAGATGATAGGTGTGTACGGCAGCGCCGGCATTGCATAATGTCATGGCTGTCACAGCGGCTGACAGCAGGATTCTTTTCAGTCTAAGCATGATGGAAGTATGTCTGTTTCAATATGTGAGAGAATGGATTCAAGTTCGTCAAGAGTGTCGGCACGCAGCATCTCTATGCGCGTTGGGCGGAAGTTGGGGATGCCCTTGAAAAGGGGCGATGCTGCCAAATGCCGGCGTATGTGGAGAATGCCACGGTATTCGTCAATGCGGTCAATGCTTTCGTGGATTTGACGTCGCACAAGGGCAAACTTTTCGGATACGGAAAGCTCCTCTATCAGATGCCCGGTCGAAGCCATGGACTTCATCTGACGGAATATCCACGGTGCACCAATGGAAGCCCTGCCCACCATGACTCCGTCAACTCCGTAACGGTCAAAGGCTTCAGCTACCTGTTCAGGTGTGGTTATGTCGCCGTTGCCAATCACCGGTATTTTCAGTCGTGGATTAGCCTTGACGCGGGCTATCATGTCCCAGTCAGCCTGCCCGGTGTACATCTGCGAGCGTGTTCGCCCGTGTACTGTCAGAGCCTGAATGCCACAGTCCTGAAGTTGCTCGGCGAGCTCCACTATGATTTTGTTTTCGTGGTCCCAGCCAAGGCGAGTCTTAACCGTTACGGGCAGATTGACGGCATTGACCACCGCACGGGTTATCTCCAGCATTTTCGGCACATCGCGCAGAAGTCCGGCCCCGGCTCCCTTGCCGGCTACCTTTTTGACGGGACAGCCGAAATTGATATCTATAATATCGGGTTTGGCTTCGGCCACAATCCGTGCTGCCTGAGCCATGGTGTCCGGCTCGCGACCGTATATCTGGATTGCTGTAGGACGTTCTGCATCACTGATTTGGAGCTTACGCGTAGTGGCGGCGATGTTGCGGATCAGTGCATCGGCCGACACGAATTCCGTATAGACCATGTCGGCTCCCTGCTCTTTGCAGATGAGCCGGAACGAGCGATCCGTGACATCCTCCATTGGAGCGAGCATCACGGGGCGCGGGCCAAGGTCAATGGTTCCGATTTTCATACTCTGCAAATTTAGTCAAAAATTATTGATATATGTAGATTAGTGAGTGATGTTTTTATGCAGCCTTACGATATCCGGTTTAGCGGAGAGTGAGGGAAGAGAGCCCGGGTGAGAGGAGATTGGCAGCGCATTCGCTCAAATCGGCGGAGGTGATGGCATTGATGCGACTGATAGTTTCCGTTTGCGGTGGAATTTCGCCATAATACAGTGCTGTACGTGCCATTGACATGACGGCGCTTTCGCGAATGTCAGCAGCAAGGGTAAGTTGCCCGATATATTGTTTTTTTGCCATTGACAGAAAGCGGGAAGAGAGCCCATCGTTGGCTATTCGGCTGATGGTTGAGCGGATAATGCGGCAACACCGTTGAGTGTCCTCATGGTCGCATCCGAAGAATACTGTAAATAGGCCGGTATCAGTAAGGAAGGAGCCGGTGGATTCTACCGCATATACGAGCCCGCGCCGTTCCCGTAGCTCCACGTTTAGCAACGAGTTCATGCCGGGCCCGCCGAGGATGTTGGACAATAGAGCCATAGGGAAACGTTGCGGCGAATGGAGCGATGAGATGCGTGCTCCCATTACGGTATTGGACTGGTGATTTCCAAGATCAATGGTTTGTTCAAACGTGTCGACCATAGTTGGTGGCTGTCGGTCAATTGAGCCAATTCCGGTTGGAAGGCCGGCGAAGTAACGTTCCACCGCCTTGACAACTGCCTGTAGCGGCCTGTTACCGGAGTAGAAAACCACCATTCGCTCTGTGGTGAAATTTTGCGACATGTATCTTCGGCAAGTTTCAGAGTCGAATTTCCGAAGCTGCTCCACTGTCCCAAGAATGTTGTGGCCGAGAGCGGAACCTTTGAAAATAAGATCTTCAAAATCATCGAATACGGCTTCCGATGGCATGTCGCGATACTGGTCGATTTCATCAGCCACCACCTCGCGTTCCTTGTCAAGTTCACGAGCCGGAAATGTTGAGTGGCACAGCAAATCGCCTATGAGTTCAGCGGCCCTAAGGAAGTTACCTCGAGGAAAAGCGGAGTAGACCACGGTTGTTTCCTTTGTGGTATAGGCGTTCAGTTCTCCGCCACATGCCTCCATGCGGTTTATTATGTGCCAGGACTTGCGGCGGGCAGTCCCCTTGAAAAGGACATGTTCCACGAAGTGGGCCAGTCCGTGAAAGCCTTTGGGATCGTCACGACTGCCGGCGTTGACTGCCGCTCCGAAATATTCTACTCCTGAGCGCGTCAGGTTGTGGACCACTCTTAGCCCGGATGGCAGAGTTATGATTTGTGTCTCTGATGTTTTCATGATAGGAGTCAGCGTCTTGGTGCTACGGGGGGATGTCCGTTTCCTGTGGGCGGCCCAATCGTTGGATTGGAGTGGCGGTAGCCACTGTTGTAGGATTGGATGATTTGGTATAGAATACCTCCCACGTCCACACCTACGGCAACATTGCGGTTGAATTTGTAGTAAGGTTTTACAATAGGTGCCGCTTCCCATCTGTTGGTAATGGTGGATCGGGTGGTCTGCGCACCGACACTTACACCCCAGTGATCGTTAAAGTCAAACGATGCATATCCCCCGAATGCAGAACTGTTCATGTATCCGGCCATTGCCGGTGTCAATGGGTCAGCGCCTGTGTAGTAAGCTCCAAAGAGAGTGAGCGACAGCTTGTCCGAAATCCTGTAGCCAATGCTTCCGCCAAAGCCGTAGACGGTTTGTAGGCCTCGGAAATATCCGTTATGGGAAGCCGAAGCGAAGGCATCTATTGTAAGACGCCCTATGCGTTGCGTGAAACCGGCCGAACCACTTTCTATTCCCATAAGTCCGGGCAGTGATGCTGCGCTTCCGGAGAAATGTAGGGCTGCTCCATTCCATAGCCCGAATCCTACGAATCCCGGTGCAGTATATGTGCGCGATGGCGTTGTGGAGGCATATCCGGTGTTTGGAGAAAAGAGCGATGGCATGTCCAATGTGTGACGTAGCGATTCGATATGAGCCATCTGCTGCGGCGTCAGGTTCATTGCCGATGAGTCGGGTGTTGTCAGCGGTAGCGGGCGCATGTATGATGGGATGGTGTCGCCTTCCGGTGAGCCTGTCCGCGGAATTTCCGGAATGTCTGGGCTCCCGTACGCGGGAATGATACATAGCGCTGTTATGAATATGGAGAGTATTTTTTTCATAGTGGATTTCATCACGCAACAAATTTACTCAAATTTTCAGGAATAAGCGAGGTTTTGCAACCGAAAATAGCTAATTTTGTCAAAGACAAAACGGTTCTAACCGAAAATTGATAAGTACAAATTATGCTGACTGAATACAAGCCTGTAATACTGCTTATAATCACCGTTATGGCCATTCTGTGTGCGTGCGGTTCCGGACGGAAGGATTCTTTCGGTACTCACGTGCTGACTGTTAGTCTTGAACCGCAGCGCTATCTGCTCGAACGGATTGCCGGCCCTCAATGGACCGTCAAGACGGTACTGGCGAAAGGCGAGGACCCTGAGAGTTTTGACCCCTCCATGTCAGATTTAAAGGCAATTCATGATTCGCGTGCTTATTTCAAGACCGGTACACTTGCTTTCGAGGACCGGTTGGAGAACCATACGTTGACCGGATTGAAAGTCTATGACACATCCAAGGGTATAAAACGCTTGGAGGGGACACACGAAGCTGACATCCATGAAACCGGCGAATCCCACCACCATCATCACGGGGATGGCGAATACGATCCACATATCTGGACATCAATAAAAAACGCGGAGATTATGGCCTACAACATGCTGACGGCTATGATTGAGCTGGATCCGGCGGACTCTGCCGTTTACCGTGAAAATTACCGGTCACTGATTGCCTCCCTTGATAGTTGCGACCGTGAAATCGGTAGGCGTCTTGCTCCGCTCAAGGGGAGCGCATTCATGGTGTGGCATCCATCGCTGAGCTATTTTGCACGTGATTATGAACTGCGGCAGTTGTCAATGGGCGCGGATAATAAAGAGATGTCGGCCCGGGATTTCCGTCGCCGTATTGACCGTGCGAGAAGCGAGGGAGCCGTGGTGTTTTTCGTACAGCCCGATTTCGATGCCGGGCGTTCGGTGTCAATAGCTGCCGCCGCCGGAGCACGAAATGCTACTGCAAACACTCTTGCCTACGACCTCCCGCAGGAGTTGCTGTCAATCAGTAAAATAATATCCCAACAAAGATGAATCAGTTAACCCAACCCGTCATAACACTCTCTGGAATCAACATGATTCGCGAGGGCAAAAGAATATTATCCGATGTGAATCTTACGGTCAGTCGAGGTGATTTCATGGCCATAACCGGGCCCAACGGGGGCGGAAAAACCACTCTGTTGCGCATCCTGCTCAGACTGGTACGTCCAACTACCGGGACGGTTACGTATCACGGGGCTGATGGCACTCCTGTTGATCGTCTTTCAATAGGGTATTTACCGCAGAAAAATCTCATAGACTCTAATTTCCCAATAACGGTAAGGGAGGTTGTTGAGCTTGGAATTGCTCCTGCGTTGAAAATTAAGGGGGCGGAGCGTAATAATCTGATAAAAGAAACAATAGAGCTTGTTGGTCTTGGCGAGTTTGCATCGGCCAATCTTGGAAAACTTTCCGGCGGGCAGCTGCAACGCGCACTAATGGCACGAGCCATAATATCACGGCCTGAAATCCTTGTCCTTGATGAGCCTTTGAGCTATGTCGACCGCAGTTTTGAGCGCAGAATCTATGACATTGTGGCAGATCTTGCGCGTACCACTACCATAGTACTTGTTTCACATGACATGAGTCGTATAGCCACGATGGCCAACCGCCACGTAATCGTTGACCGTGGTATCGAGATGTGTCACTCCCACAATCATTTCCTACACTACGAGTGCTGCGAGGACAATTCCTGAGCCACGGCCCGCGCGCATGATATTCCGTCCATGGCTGCAGATACAATGCCTCCGGCATAGCCGGCTCCTTCTCCGCAAGGATAGAGTCCTGAAATGTCGATATGGTGGAGCGTGTCGCGGTCACGTGGAATTCTGACGGGCGATGAAGTTCGGGTTTCATCGCCTATAAGGGTTGCTTCCGCCGTTAGAAATCCCCGGTTTTTACGTCCGAACTCCTTGAACCCTTGCTGTAACCGCGATGCTATCCCTTTAGGTAACAACCGGTCAATGCGTGCCGGATGTATCCCGGGAGCATACGTGGTGGATGGAAGTGTTTTGGAGTCGCAGCTGTTGACAAAATCAGTCATCCGTTGGGCGGGAGCATTCTGGCTGCCATCGGAATCCTCGAAAAATTTGCGTTCAATATCTTGCTGGAACCGCATCATTTTCAGCGCGTCATCACCCTCAACATCTTCTGGAAGCACCTCCACAACCATTCCGGAATTGGCCTTCTTTCCAAGACGTCCGGAGGCTGACATGCCGTTGACCACCATCTCTCCCGGAGCGGATGCAGCAGGAATTATCACACCTCCCGGGCACATGCAGAATGAGTACACGGCTCTTCCGTCAACGCGTGTAAGCATGGTGTATTCGGCCGGGGGTAGGTATTTGCCTCGTCCTTGTGGTGAATGGTACCGGATGCAGTCAATGATTTCCTGCGGGTGTTCCAGCCTGACTCCCACGGCTATACCTTTGGGTTCCAGGCGTATTCCTGCGTCTGAAAGCAGGTAATATACATCGCGGGCCGAGTGTCCGGTGGCAAGAATAACCGGGCCGTTAAATTTTTGACCGTCAAATGTAACCACTCCGGTCACGTTGGTGTTTTCAGTTATCAGTCCGGTCACTTTGGTATTAAATCTCACATCGCCGCCACACCTTATTATGGTCTTGCGCATGGCTTTTATTACCTCCGGAAGTCGGTCGGAGCCAATGTGAGGGTGTGCGTCGATAAGAATGGAATCCTGCGCGCCGTGACTGTGGAAAACCTGAAGCACCTTGTCAACGGGGCCACGTTTTTTACTGCGGGTGTATAATTTACCATCGGAATATGCTCCTGCACCGCCTTCGCCGAAACAATAGTTGGAATTCGGGTCAACAACGCCCTCTCGGGCAATTCGTGCCATATCAGCCCGTCGGGAGTCAACATCTTTGCCTCTTTCAAGAACAATCGGCCTGATGCCGGCTTCAATAAGTTCAAGTGCTGCGAAAAGCCCGGCCGGTCCGGCTCCCACAATAATCGCATTGGGAGCATTGTCAGGCAGTTGCTCATATCTGACCGGCTCATAATCAACAGCCGGGGCATCACAATCAATATATACTTTTACTGACAACTGCACCATTACGTTGCGCTGGCGTGCATCAATCGAACGGCGTTTTACAACAACATCGTGAATGCGGTTGGCATCTATGTTCAGGCGAGTACTGACTACGGCTTTGAGTTTCAGTGGAGTATAGGCCGTGGCGGGGTCAAGCCTCAGTTCTAATTCTTCAATCATTAGTGATATGTTGGTTTTTTATCGCTTTCTTTTGGCGATGGTTCATTATCAGGAGGGTTATTACGGCCAGAACGAAGGCAATGAAGTCAGATGACGACATGCTCGCCCACACACCGTCTATACCCCAATGGCGCGGGAGGATAAGAAGGAAAGGAAGCAGGAAAATCAGCTGTCGGGTTAGCGACAGGAATATAGAAATCTTCGGTTTGCCTACAGATTGGAAGTAATTTTGAATAACAATCTGACATCCGACGAGGGGATAGAAAATAAAATATATTCTCGCGCCTCGGTTGGCAATATCTATCAGAACCGGATCCACGGTGAATAGTGAGCTTATCAGGCCCGGTGAAAATTCAGTGATTATCCAGCCAATGAAGGTGATAGTAACGCCGATGAATATACCAATGTTGAGCGTACGCTTCACTCGGTTCCATTGTCGGGCTCCATAATTGAAGCCCAATATGGGCTGCATTCCCTGAGTCACGCCGAAAACAATCATTACGAAAAACATGGTGGCGCGATTAAGAATACCGTATGCTCCTATAGCCATGTTACCGAGCTCACCACCGTAGTCAAGCAGCGCCTTATTGATAAAAACCACAACTACGCATGCACACACGTTCATCAGAAACGGTGAGAGTCCGATAGCATAGATACGTTTCATAATTGAACCGGACAGCCACGAGTCATGGAGATTCAGGCGTACGAAACTCTTCTTTGAGATGAAATGATATAGGACCCAGAGCGCACCTATGCTCTGTCCGCACACCGTGGCTAACGCCGCTCCTTTTATGCCCCACCCGAATGTGAAGATAAACAAGGGGCAGAGAGCCAAGTTGACAACCACTGATATTAAAGCCGTTATCATGGCCTTGGAGGGATATCCGGTGGCACGCATCACGTTGTTTAGTCCGATTAATATGAATGACACCGGTGTCCCCAGGAGAATTACATGCATGAACTCACGTGCGTATGGCATTGTTTCAGGAGTCGCTCCGAAAAATGCGAGTATCTCGTCAAGAAACAGAAGCGCGCCTCCGCCTATTATGACGGAGTGAATCAGACAGAGCACAAACACGTTGTTGACTGTATCCGTGGCCCTGTTTTTGTTGCCCTGGCCGAGGAATATTGATGAAATAGTGGCACCGCCCACAGCAACGAGCATAACGAATGCCGCCACAAGATTCATCAGCGGGAATGTTATGGCGAGGCCCGCAATGGCCATAGCTCCAACTCCGCGCCCAATGAATATGCTGTCAATTATGTTATAGAGCGAGGTAGCGAGGCTGGCAATGATAGCGGGTACGGAGTACTGTATCAGCAATCTGCTGATAGGCTCGTTGCCGAGTTGAAGCGGAGTGTTTTTCCCGTTATTCGTTGACATACTACTCTAACGCCTGAAGATGCTGTTTTTCTCGCTGATGTTTATTATTTTTGCACAAAAAATTACATATATGACAGAATTCGGAGCTTTATTTGACCTTGACGGTGTGCTGATAGATACGGAAAACACCTATACCCGGTTTTGGGACGAGATAGATAGCATTTATCCCACGGGAATCAAGAACTATGCTCTTCACATCAAGGGGACTACTCTTGAAGAGATAATGAAAGATTTTCCCGATCCGGATGTTCAGGCCGACATACTGCGTCGTATCCGACAGTTTCAGGACACTATGACTTATCCAATTTTCCCCGGAGTGGAAGATTTCTTAAGAGAACTTGTCCTCCGTGGTATTCCGGTTGCCATTGTGACCAGTAGCGATGACCGTAAGATGAACTTCCTTTTTAAGGAGCATCCTGATTTCCGTCATTATTTCAAAACCGTTGTCGATGCTTCGCAGGTAACGCTGTCAAAGCCAAATCCCCAGGGATATCTCCTTGCAGCCAAAGCTATTGGACGCTGCCCGGAGAATTGCTTCGTGTTTGAGGATTCCATTCAGGGGCTCAAAGCCGGTCGTGCAGCCGGAGCCACTGTAATAGGACTGGCTACGACTAATCCCCGTCAGGCCGTGGAGCCTCTTGCCGATATAGTCATTGACGGCTTCACAGGGTTTGGCGTAGATGATATGCTCAGGGCTTTCAACAGGCCTTGAAGCTCATGTCGAGTCCTTTGACCGAATGAGTCAGAGCTCCTACAGAAATATAGTCAACGCCGCACTCGCCATATTGACGGAGTGTTTCGAGGGTTATTCCTCCCGAAGATTCTATCTCGCATGCTCCATTGATGAGCTTCACGGCTTCACGTGTGCGTTCAGGAGTGAAGTTGTCGAGCATTATTCGGTCAACTCCCGCTGCGAGAGCCTGTTTTATCTCATCGGTGTTACGCACTTCAACTTCAATACGCAGGTCTTTCCCGTTGGATTTGCAATAGCTCTTGGCTGCGGCTACGGCTTTATCAATTCCTCCGGCAAAGTCAACGTGATTGTCCTTTATTAGAATCATGTCGAAGAGCCCTATGCGATGGTTTTCACCTCCGCCCGTCTTGACTGCTTCCTTTTCAAGTAGTCGCATTCCGGGTGTGGTTTTGCGTGTGTCAAGAACCTTTGTCTTAAGGCCTTCAAGTTCTTTCTGATAGCGTGCGGTTGTGGTAGCAATTCCGCTCATGCGCTGCATTATGTTGAGCATGACGCGTTCGGTCTGCAACAGCGACCTAACCGGACCTTCTACCACGAAAGCCACGTCTCCGGGTTTAACATGCGCTCCATCACCAATCATGACGGTCATCTTTAGCGCGGGGTCAAATTTCTCGAATACCCTACGGGCAATGTCAACGCCTGACAGTATCCCTTCTTCTTTGATTATGAGTTGCTGACGGCCCATTTCATCGGCCGGTATAGTGGAAAGGGTAGTGTGGTCTCCATCTCCCACATCCTCGGCAAATGCAAGAGTAAGGAGGTCATCAATTAGTTCATCTTTTGTTTTCATGTCACTGTGTTTATTATGCTGCAAAGGTAAGAAAATCCCAATGAAAATCACTAATTTTGCGCTCATGAAAATAACACTTGTGTGCATAGGAAAGACGCGTGATTCCAATATTGCGCAAAGCATGGCAGGATATTTATCCCGGCTGACACATTACGTTAATTTTGAAATCATTGCGTTGCCCGACTTGAAGTCAACTTCAAAAATCACTGAACGGCAGCAGAAAGATAAGGAGGGAGCCTTAATTCTGTCGTCAATTCAACCTTCGGATCGCGTTGTCCTTCTTGACGAGCGGGGTCGTATGCTGACATCAAGGGAATTTTCCGAAGCTCTTGACCGGCAGATGGGTTCTGGACTTAAACGTCTTGTGTTCATCATCGGAGGTCCCTACGGATTTTCTCAGGCTGTTTATGACAGGGCTGATTCAAAGCTGTCGCTATCCAAGATGACATTTTCCCATGAGATGGTGCGACTTTTTTTCGTTGAACAGATATACCGCGCAATGACTATTCTCAGGGGTGAGCCGTACCACCACGATTAAATCATCAGGTTGGATATAATCGGATCGGAAACGAGCCATTTATGCTCGGGAATGGATAGTCGTGTGCCGTCGCATGACAGATTCCCTGAGTTAATATCCGGCTCGGCTTGTTTCATCATCTTGCCTTTCACTGCTTCACCGAAAAGATCAATAAGATGCGGGATTGATAGCCCATCGGCTGTCCGAAGGCGAATCATAATGTAGTCATTGATTTTTTCATCGGTGTTTTCTTCGTCAATAATTGTGATTAGTCCCTGATTTGCTACGTATTCCTGCAGTTTCCATGGGTTATAGCGGCGTACCTGCCCGTCATAACTGTGGGCACCGGGCCCAAGTCCGAGATACGGAGTCAGGTTCCAATAAGAGGAGTTATGGAGCGATTCCCTCCCTCCTCGTGCAAAATTGGAAATTTCATAATGGGAAAAACCGGCGCGTGCTGATTTTTCGCAAAGTGAAAAGTACATCTTTTCCACAGTTGAGTCGTCAACCTCCATGAAGCGTCCGCTCTGTCTCATAGCCCAGAGTCGGGTTCCTTTCTCAATCATAAGCGAATAGGCCGACAGATGATCCGGTTCAAGATTGAGAAGGCCGTCTATCGTTTCGCTCCAAGATTCAAATGTCTGCCACGGTAATCCAAAAATGAGATCAAGCGAGATATTGTCAATCCCGGCATTGCGGAGAGTGCTGTAAGCCTTGACGGCTTGTGCCGCTGAGTGGCGGCGTCCTATAAAGCGGAGCTCTTCGTCGTTCAATGATTGTATTCCCATACTGACTCGGTTGATTGGGGTTTCAGCAATGAAACGGGCCATATCTTTGTCAATATCCTCAGGGTTCACCTCAATAGTGAATTCCTTCATTTCATTTGTCGGAATCCATTCAAGTATATGCTGCAGACCGTTGATGCCAAGCGATGATGGCGTTCCTCCGCCTAAATATATGGTTGTAATTGGGCCGTTTAGCTCGCTACGGCGTTGATTGAATTCATTTTTCAGTGACCGATGGAATTCGGTGGATATTCGATTTGTATCCACTGAGTAGAAGTCGCAATACGCACATTTTGCATGGCAGAATGGAACGTGGATATAAAGTCCTGACATACTGTGGGCTGCTTATTCCTCTCGACCGCATATTGTCTTGAAATGACAGAATTTGCAGCCGTGCTCATTATTAGTCTGCACAAAATCAACATCCTGGCGGAACATTTCCTCGACCGTCTTGTTGAGATGTGTCACGAAATCATCGTAAAACACGTTGTAGTCATTTAGTGGCGTTTTGTCGCGATACACACCGATGGATGATTCTCTCACACCCTCTTTCATCAGGGTGCGCATTTTGTAGACAACGGGTTTTATAGGCTGTTCGTCTTCGTATAGTCTCCGGTAGACGTGACAATAAAATAGAAGTTGCATCAGTGCTTTGGCCCGGTTACCATTATCCCGGTCAAATAGGTCTTCTATTGAAGATGAATCTATGCGGTCATCGCCTGTCTTGTAATCAACAAAGCGCATCCGGCCGTCAACCACGTCAATGCGGTCAACAATCTGTTTTATATTGACTTCAAGGGTGTCGTTGATTTTTAGAGTCCCAACCATCTTAAGTTCGGCGGCTCGGAATGTGAACGGTGTGTAACCTCGGTCAATTTTAAGCATTTCCAAAACCGTTGCTCTGAGTATGCGGCTGAGTACCAGTGTTTCACCGGCGAGCGGAGTCAGTAACTTCTCCTCATCGTAGTGGTTGAAGCATTTATTTATGGTTGACGTTATCAGCCGATCAAGGCGGATGTGGGTCTCGTCATTAATTGTTCTGTCAAGTATTTCAGCGGTTATTTCCGTTGGTTTTCTGCGTCCGTCAGGTCCTTTAGGTTGGAGCGCTTCGTATAATTTCTGCATCACCTCGTGGAGTATGGTGCCGAAAGTGGAGAAGTCTACGTAGTCTGTAATCTCGTCGTCGGCATTATATCCCTCTACGTATCTCAGGTAGAATTCCAGCGGACAGTTTATGTAGGTGTTAATTGCTGACGCCGACAGATTGCGTGTGCCTCCCGAGGGAGTGAATTCACGCAGCAGTTTCATAATGCGGTCACTTTTCGCAACGGTTACCGGAGGCTCCTTGAAAGGTGCTGACCGGTAGACTCCTAAAGAATGAGTCACTCTACCTTTGTCTGACATATAGAGAAGCTGCGGCAGATAACGCGACATTTCATTGGATTTCGCTCCACCCACTCTGCGTGCGTCATAAATAAGGGTGACATTTTCAGCACGCGATATCAGTCGGTAAAAGTAGTATGCGTAGATACTTTCCTGAAAGTCAAGAGTCGCCATGCCATAGCCTCGGCGCAAGGTGTCGGGGATGAATGAGCGTGTATAGTGTTTGCGGGGGAATATGCGCTCGTTCATTGACAGCATTATGACGTTTTTAAAATCAAGGGCACGAGTCTCGAGTACACCCATCATCTGGAGACCGGAAAGAGGTTCGCCCACAAAATTAACTGTGTCGGAATTGACGGCTCTTTCCACCATTTTTAGCAGTGATTGCCCACTCATTTTTATCCCGAATTCCACGGCCGCCTTGCAGAACTGTTCAGTAGCATTCCGGTATGCTTCGGTAAAATGAATTCCAAGACGGTCAGTACTTTCGAGGTTCGAGACTACGAAATCACATAGCCTGTTTATATAGGCGCGGACGTTCATGAAATCTGACATGTCGCCGACGGGGGAGAACACGGCCGTGATACCGGGCGCAAATTTGGCTATTTTTCCGGCCGGAATTCTGAACAGACGGCGTTTCTGAATCTCATCGCACAGCTTGATGCATCCTTCCGGATCGCCTTTACTTATTATGGGCGACACAAGAAGCGGCTTCACATCCTCGTAGAAAAATGTGGGTTCGCCATGACTTGTTCTCATTCGCAGCTGCAGACTGACAATGGAGCGTATGAGAGATGCTACCGGACTCAACCTCAAGGGAAATCCCATTGTCACATTTAGGTTTGTGATTTCAGGCGGCATTGAGTGAATCATGGGAATGAATAGCGTTTCATCCGGGAGAACAATGGCTGTATCTGTGGCATTCGATGTATCCTTTATGCTGGAATCTTTAATCCATCGTGATATTTGGGCCGCTGCCTCTTTGACTTCACCTATTGCCGATGGTACTCCTGTTATGTGTATTTCCGGAAGTTCTTCCAGCGGAGCTTCTTCCAGCGAATACATTGATGGGAACTCCTTGATGTTTCGCGAAATGAATCGGCGGGCCATGTTCTCCTCCATCCGAAGTGCAGGAGAATTGAAGTCCCAATAGAAATCTGCCATCTCTCGCCTCTGCAGTCTGGAAAAAATTTCGATTTCGGAGGTGGACAACACGTTGAACCCTACGAAAATATATCTTGCATAGCGCAATTGCGTATCATAATCGGATGCCAGCATGTCTACAGCGTTGCGATACAGCATTCCGCTCCCTGTTAATCCTCTTGAGGCGAGTCGGTCGTTGAATTCGTGATACAGAGGTAACAGTACCTCCCAGAGTTTCATAAACTTGGCTTGATTGGGATGGTCGTCATCATAGTTGATGTGATTCCAGAAGTGTGTCACATGGCTGTGTGGGCTCTCCTCGCCCCAAAATCGTTCGATGACTCGTTGCTGTTCCGGTGTCAGATAGTTGGATGATATTTCGCGTAGTCGTTTGACATTGACAAAAAGTGCTTCCGGCGACACAAGATAGCGGTCAACATCGTTGAAATCGTTGACCAACATTTCGCCCCAGAAAAGAAATCGGTCAAAATCAGTCTCTACTCCGGGCTGGTCACGGTAAGCGTTGAAGAGTGTGAAGAGTTGCTCATAGCGGTTTGCCTCGACGTATGGTGAAAAGTCCGCCACAAAATCGGCTATCGTGGAAACTGCCGGCATCATTGCTGGCCGTTCAATGGATTCTGACAGATAGTGGCTGAAGAATGTAGCGCTTCGTTTGTTGGGGAACACAAAACAATATTCCCCCAACCGCTCCTGTTCGTTGCGAGCATATACTTCGGCCACTTGTTTAAGGAACGGTTTCATTTTTTCAGCAGTAGGATAGTTTTTATAGCTACGTCGTAGTTGATAATCTTCCCATTACCGTTTCCGGTTATGTCACGGGCGGCACATGCGAAAACTTCAGAAAGTTTCTCCACATTGCCGGTAGTTATGAACTGGGCGAAATTGACGGCAAATGCCCGCTCTGTATCTGTGAGGTATGTCAAAGCCGGAACATTGAAGTTCATCATGAAGTTCTCACGTACCATGCGTGCTGCATACTCATAGAAGGAGATTTCTTTTTCGCGTCCGAGTGAGGCAAGTTCATCGGCCCAGTCGCGGAGAGCTCGTACGTCACGTTTGTAAGCCAATCGCATCAGGCTGACAAAAGTATCGAAGTTCACCTTGAAATCATCATCTGTTCCAAGTTGTTCGAGTGCCTTGATCATGTTGCCTTCGGCATTATGTGCGGCTGCCATAGCGTCGGTCTCCGTCAGATTGGCGCGTTTCATCAGGTTCCCGGCCACAATAGCGTCAGACAGACGCTTCATCTGCAACCGCTGTACGCGGGAATAAATGGTGGGAAGTATTTCTCCGGGAGAGTTGCTGACAAGAATGAGCACAGTGTCCTCCGGCGGTTCCTCTATCATTTTCAGCAGTTTGTTGGCCGCCGCCTCATGTAGTCGTTCAGGAAGCCATAGAATCACAATCTTTTGCCGGGACACATGGGACGTAAATGCCAACTTCCTTACCAGAGCTTCACTTTCAGTCACATATATTATTGGATGTGCGTTCTTTTTTCCAAATGTAGCTGACCATCCGTTGATGCCGGTATAAATGCGGTTGTTGATGAATTCAGTCCACTCGCGGTAGAAGTCGTCGGAGGTGGGGGCCGTGTTCATTCCATCAAGTTTCACCACAGGGAATGTATAGTGTGTGTCAACGTGGTTCATGGACTGATGAAGACGGCATGACCGGCACTCGCCACATGCATCGCCATCCGGATCGGGATTCTCGCACTGGATATACTGTGCCAACGCTCGGGCCATGGCAAGTTTTCCTGTCCCTTCAGGCCCTTCTATGATGAGAGCGTGAGGCAAGTGGCCTGAGTGGACCATCTGTCGCATGCGTTGTTTTACGCTATCATGTCCCGGAATGTCGCTGAATTTCATTTTATGAATGGATTCTCTTAATGTTATGCAAACTTAACGAAAAAATCCGGTTAATCAAAATCAAACAGCCGGTCTCCACGAAGGAAACCGGCTGCGTTACGGGTATTTGTCAGTTCAGGAAAATCAGATATCCTGAATCGCATTTATTCGGGCTGATAAACTGAAATCTGGGCGGGAGTGAAGTTAGCTATGAAATCAGCGTGTTTTGCCACTTCAGCTTCGGCCATGTTGCAGTAAACTTCTGCCGATTTGGTGAAGTCGGCGTTGCGTGTGGCGTCAGCAAGAAGCAGGTAACTCATGATGATATTACCGGCCATCTCAACCATACGACGAGCCATGAAATCAGTGTAAGCCTGATCCTTGGCTTCGAGTACAGAGTTGACTGCAGTTTCATATTTTGCAGTCATGGCAATGAGTTTATCGCGCAAAGGTTTGAGGTTTTCACTCACTTCCTGAGCCTCATACTCACGAATCAAGTTGAGGTATGTGCCGGTGGTTACGTGGCGAATGGCAGCTACTACCTGAAGCTGAGTTGTTCCTTCATAGATTGAAGTGATACGGGCATCGCGGTATACGCGCTCGCATGCGTAGTCCTTCATGAATCCGGAACCGCCGTGAATCTGGATGCAGTCGTAGGCATTCTGGTTGCAATATTCGCTACCAAGACCTTTTACAAGGGGAGTGCATGCATCGGCGAGTTTTGAGTACAGCTTCATTTCTTTGCGCTCGTCAGGGGTGAGGGAGCGTTCTTTGGCTATATCCTCGTAGATTTTGTATATGTCAACGAAGCGTGATGTTTCGTAGAGAAGTGCACGCGAAGCGTCAAGTTTAGCCTTCATCACGGCGAGCATTTCGTAAACAGCCGGGAACTCAATGATAGCCTTGCCAAACTGTTTGCGATCCTTTGCGTATGCGAGAGCCTCGCGATAAGCACGTTCGCTGACGCCAACTGACTGGGCGGCGATACCGAGACGGGCACCGTTCATGAGAGCCATCACATACTTGATAAGGCCGAGACGACGTGAGCCGCAGAGTTCGGCTTTAGCGTTCTTGTAAACGAGCTCGCAGGTGGGTGAACCTTTGATACCCATCTTGTTCTCGATGCGGCGAACTGTAACGCCACCATCACGCTTGTCATAGATGAACATGGAAAGGCCACGGCCATCGCGAGTGCCTTCTTCTGAGCGGGCCAGTACGAGATGGATGTCGCTGTCACCGTTGGTGATGAAGCGCTTCACGCCGTTGAGACGCCATGTGCCGTCAGGCTGCTCGGTGGCTTTCAGCATTACCGACTGAAGGTCAGAACCGGCATCGGGCTCGGTGAGGTCCATTGACATGGTTTCGCCCTGACATACGCGCGGAATGAAACGTTCCTTCTGCTCGTCAGAAGCAAATTCGTAGATGGTCTCGGCACAGTCCTGAAGTCCCCACAGGTTTTCAAAACCGGTGTCTGCGCGGCTCACGATATCGGCAGCCATGATGTAGGGGGTGATGGGGAAGTTAAGACCGCCTAATCGACGGGGCATTGCCATGCCCATCAAGCCGGCTTTGCGGCATACGTCTAGATTCTGTTTAGTAGGCTCGGCATATTCCACATGACCATCAACAACACGGGGACCCTGGTGGTCAACTTCCTCAGCGTTGTCGGCAATGGTTGTACCGCATATTTCACCTACCACTTCAAGAACTTTGTCGTAGGAATCCATGGCATCGTCATAGTCCATGGGGGCATAGTCATATTTTTCCGCGTCGGTATAGTCGCGTTCCTTGAGCGCAACTATTTTCTGCATCAGAGGATGAGTCAGGTGATGCTTCAAATCGGGGTTGTCAGTATAAAAGTTAGCCATGGCTGAATTTACTTGGAGTTTTTCTTGTAATACTTGATGAGTTTGGGCACGATGTCCTCGACGTTGCCTGTAATCACGAAATCAGCGATTGTGTTGATGGGGGCTTCGGGGTCATTGTTGATGGAAATGATGATGGAGCTCTCCTGCATACCGGCTATGTGCTGAATCTGGCCGGAGATGCCGCAGGCAATGTAGAGCTTCGGGCGTACGGTGACACCGGTCTGGCCAATCTGTCGGTCATGGTCGCTGAATCCGGCATCAACAGCTGCACGTGATGCTCCGACTTCTCCGCCAAGAGTTTCTGCCAATTGGTAGAGCAGGTCAAAGTTTTCGCGTGACCCCATTCCGTAACCTCCGGCAACGATAATGGGAGAGCCCTTGATGTTAACTTTTGATTTCTCAATATGGCGGTCAATTATCTCCACCACGAAATCCTCAGGCTTAACATACTTGGAGGCGTCAAGGTCAATTACTTCGCCCTTGTAGTTGGGATCATAAACCTCTTTCTTCATAACGCCTTCACGCACGGTTGCCATCTGCGGGCGGCATTCCGGGTTGACAATTGTGGCAACGATGTTGCCGCCGAATGCAGGACGGATTTGATAGAGAAGATCAGTGTATTCCTTGCCGGTCTTGGGATCTTTGTGGTCACCAATTTCAAGAGCCGTACAGTCAGCGGTAAGGCCGCTGTGGAGACATGATGAAACGCGGGGACCGAGGTCGCGACCTATACAAGTTGCGCCCATCAGGCAAATCTGCGGTTTGATTTCGCGGAAGAGATTGATGAGCACGGCGGCATGCGGATTCGAAGTGTAGGGGTAGAGGCGTTTGTCGGCAACTTTGTAGACGGTGTCTACGCCGTAGGGAAACAGTTGGTTCTCAACGCCGTCAAGGTTATCGCCTATGACAATGGCTTCAAGTTTCACGCCGAGCTTGGTTGCGAGTTGGCGTCCTTTGGTTAGGAGCTCAAGGCTGACGTCGGCCACGTGACCTTCGTCAAACTCACAATATACTATAAGGTTATTGTTGTCAGTCATGATGGGATTGATTTGTTCGTGAGAGATTGATTAGCCGATTGTGTGATTTGCAATGAGCTCCTGAATGAGTTCCTCAAGTTGCTGGTCATTGTTTTCGATGCAGCGGCTCTCTTTGGCTGTGAACACCACGTTTTCAATGGCCTTTACCTTTGTGGGAGAGCCCGGCATACCGATCTGTTCGGGATCAGCTTCAACGTAAGCTGCGCTCCATTCGGGGATATTGAGATAGGGACGTTTGTCAATAAGTTCCTGACGCTGCTCATTAAGTTTAGCTTTTTCAGAAGTTGATGCGGCATATTTGTACTTTTGCAGACGCATTGCATTGCGCGGACGGCATTCTGCTGCCGATCCGTTGACTGTAATCACGCAGGGGAGCGGAGCGCGAAGGGTCTCCACACCGTTTTCAAGACGACGTTTAACGGTGATGTTTTCTGGTGTGATGTCAAGGATTTCTTCTGCGTAGGTTACCTGCGGAATGCCGAGCTTCTCGGCAATCTGGGGCCCAACCTGAGCGGTGTCACCGTCAATGGCCTGACGTCCACCGATAATGATGTCGTAATTTCCGAATTTCTTCACGGCACGAGCAAGGGAATAGGATGTGGCAAGAGTGTCAGCGCCGCCAAGCACGCGGTCAGTCAACACTATGCCGCCGTCAGCTCCACGATACATAGCTTCACGAATCACTTCGGCAGCGCGTGGCAGACCCATGGTCAGAATAGTGACGGTTGTTCCGGGATTGGCATCCTTGATGCGGAGGGCCTGTTCAAGGGCGTTGAGATCCTCCGGGTTGAAAATTGCCGGAAGGGCAGCGCGGTTGATTGTTCCGTCCTCTTTCATTGCATCTTTGCCCACGTTGCGGGTGTCAGGCACCTGCTTTGCGAGCACAATGATGTTATAACTCATAAGATATAAATTATGGATGGTTAAGTGTAATAATCGGTTATTATTCCAGCCAAATATGCTTTGGCTCAGTTTGTGACCACAAAGGTACGTATTTCCGCTCAATTGCGCAAACGGGAAAACAGTAAACTGCACACAACTTGCGGCTGTGTGCAGTTTTTAGGGTTAAATCTTTGGCTATTAGCCTTAAATTAAGTTAACGAAGGTCAATCGTGTGACGTGCCGTCAAAGCAATGGGTGCATATCCTGCATTTGGGTAGTCCGATGGCGTTGACCATATTCTCGATTGAGCTGAATTTAAGGGTGGTCAGTCCGAGTTGTCGGCGTATTTCCTCAACCATCTTGTTGTAACGCGGTGAATCGAACGTTGCATACTCTTCAAGATGCGCGTCATGGCTTCCCTCGAGTTTCTGGATTACGCGGCGTGTAATGAGTTCAAGCTCGCTCTTGGAGGCTGTGAAATTCAGGAATGAGCAAGGATAGATGAGCGGAGGGCATGATATGCGCATGTGAATTTCTTTCACGCCTGCTTCGAACATGTCCTTGACATTGTCGCGCAACTGGGTGCCGCGAACAATGGAATCATCGCAGAAAATGACGCGCTTCCCTTCAAGAAGTGACTTGTTGGCAATGAGTTTCATTTTTGCCACGAGCTCACGGCGTTCCTGAGTGCTTGGAGTGAAGCTACGGGGCCATGTCGGTGTGTATTTTACAATACCGCGCAGATAGGGGACACCCTTTCCTTGCGCGTAGCCGAGAGCCATGCCTATGCCGGAGTCAGGGATAGCGCTAACAAAATCTACATCCGAGTCATCCTTGCGAGCCATGTCATAACCGTCCTTATAACGCATCTGGTCAACATTGCATCCTTCGTAGGAGCATACCGGATAGCCATAATATGTCCATAGGAAGGAGCATATCTGCATCTCTTTTCCGGGAGCCTGAAGCTGACGTATGCCGTCGGGGGTTATTTCAACTATTTCATCCGGCCCCAGTTCGTAGCACATCTCGTAGTCAAGATTTGGAAATGCACATGACTCTGAGGATATTGCGTAGGCTCCCTCTTTTTTTGCAACCAGCACGGGAGTTCGACCGTAGCGGTCACGGGCAGCAATGATACGGTCCTCACACAGAAGAAGCATTGAACACGAACCTTTCAGGTGATCGTAGACGTTTCGGATACCGCTTACAATATCCTGACCCTCGCTGATAAGTGACGAAATCATCTCAGTGGGGTTGATAATGTCGAAGCTATGTTCGCAGAAGTGATGGCCTTTAGCGAGCATCTTCTTTTCAAGGTCGGAAATGTTGTTGATGCGCGCAACTGTCACTATCGCGAATTTGCCGAGATGGCAGTTGACAATAATTGGTTGGGCATCAGTGTCGGAAATCACTCCTATTCCGGAGTTACCGGTGAATTCATGCAGCTCATCCTGGAATTTTGTCCTGAAATAGGTGCTTTCAATGTTGTGAATGGAACGTGAGAAAATCCCGTCCTTAACTGTTACCATGCCGGCACGTTTGGTGCCCATGTGGCTGTTGTAGTCAGTACCGTAAAATAAGTCATCGATACATTTGTGTTTGGCTGTAACGCCGAAAAAACCGCCCATAAGGAATATGTTTTTTTGTTGAAGCGGGAGTCATGCCTGAGATTTTCAGTCTCTCACATGCTCCCGCGTCGTATGTTTATTTTTCAGTTTTGTGTTGTTCAATCCAACGTCGAGCGTTGACAAACGCGTCAATCCATGGTGTTACATCGTCACGTCTGTGAGATGCAGGGTAGCATGCGCATTGCCAGGGGAAGATTGCTCTTTCAAGGTGGGGCATCATTGCGAGATGACGACCATCGGCGCTGCAAAGACCGGCCACGGCTCCGCGGGAACCGTTGGGGTTTCCGGGATATGCTGCGTAGCTGTATTTTAGGACCACGTTGTAGTCTTTCATCGGCATTGGCAGATGGAAGCGTCCCTCTCCGTGAGCCACCCAGATACCCAGTTTTGTTCCGGCCATTGGACCAAACATCACTGAGTTGTTTTCGGGAATGGTAACCCCTACGAACTGCGATTCAAACTTGTGGCTGATGTTATGTTCCATTGTCGCTTTCTTGGGCAGTTCGGGGCAGATGAGATTTAGCTCCATCATGAGTTGACATCCGTTGCAAACACCGAGTGAAAGCGTGTCCTCGCGAGCATAGAAACGTTTGAGTGTCTCATGAGCTTTGCTGTTCCACAGGAATCCTCCGGCCCATCCTTTGGCAGAGCCGAGAACATCGGAGTTGGAGAATCCACCGCAGAACACTATCATGTTGACATCATCAAGTGTTTCGCGTCCGCTCATGAGGTCAGTCATGTGAACATCCTTCACGTCAAATCCGGCAAGATAAAGCGAATATGCCATTTCGCGGTCGCCGTTGACTCCCTTTTCGCGTATAATGGCGGCGCGGACTCCCGTTGTGCCGTGATTGCCTGCTGTCAGGCCGCGTGAGGCCAAGGAGCCTTTGAATCCTTTTGGCAGGCGGAAGCGCAGCGGTTGGCGTTTGTAGTTGTCAAAACGCATTCTGGCGCAATTTTCGCCGCTCTGCACCGAATCCATGAGATATGATGAACGGAACCAAACGTCGCGCATATAGTCAATGCCAATAAGGCGTTCGGTGCCCTGATGGTTTACAAGTAGAGTGCGCTCTGCCAAGGGGGTACCTATGAACCGTAAGTCAACGCCGGCCGATGCGAGAAGACGTTCTGCGGCTTCGGCTTTGCCTTCAGCAACCTGAATTACAAGAGCCGGATTCTCGGCAAAAAGAATCTTGACAAGATCATTCTCGCCTTTTTCTACAAATGCATCCGTGGTCAGGTCAATGCCACCGTTCACATTTCCGAAAGTCATTTCCATCAATGCGGTTACAAGGCCTCCGGCTGAAACGTCGTGAAGAGCCAACAGAGAGCCTCGTTTCACGAGTTGCTGCACGGCGTTGAATGCTGCTGAGAACTTGTCGGCATCGGCAACGGTTGGAGCCTCATCGCCGAGTCTGTTCAGTGATTGGGCAAGAGCCGAACCTCCCAGGCTGAGGGGCGCGAAAGAAAAATCTATGTAGTAGAGTCGTGATTTTGACTGGGATAGTACCGGGCTTACGGTCTTGCGGACATCGCTTACTTCGCCGGCTGCCGATATGATGACGGTGCCGGGAGCATAAACTTTGTCAACACCGTATTTCTGGGTCATGGAAAGAGAGTCTTTCCCGGTGGGGATGTTAATGCCAAGTGCACAGGCAAAGTTGCTGCAGGCTTCCACCGCACGGTAGAGTGCAGCATCTTCTCCTGCATTTTTGCATGGCCACATCCAGTTAGCGCTCAGCGATATGCCTTTTAGATTGTCAGCAAGTGGAGCACCTACTATGTTTGTGAGAGCTTCAGCAATTGCCATTACCGAGCCACGGGCCGAGTCGATCAGTGCAACCTGAGGTGCATGACCTATAGATGTGGCTATGCCTTTCTTCCCACGGTAGTCAAGAGCCACAACGCCGCAATCGGAAAGCGGCAGCTGGATTTCGCCCTGACACTGCTGACGAGCAATTTTTCCCGTCACCGAACGGTCAACTTTATTAGTGAGCCAGTCTTTGCAGGCCACGGCTTCAAGGCTGAGTACATCGTGGAGATAGTCCTCAATCTTGGTGTCATCTGTGTCAACTGGAAGGTACTTCAGCTCTACTGTGGAGTCCGTCATGACGGTCTTCGGTGAATTTCCGAACATGTCCGCCATGGCAAGATTTATGGGTTTTATTCCATCCTTGCGCTCAAATACGAACCGGTCATCGCCCGTGGTTTCGCCAACAACGTACATGGGAGCGCGTTCGCGGTCAGCGATGCGCTTAACGTAGTCAATGTACTGCTGGTCAATAACGAAGCCCATGCGCTCCTGACTTTCATTACCAACAATCTCTTTGGCTGACAGTGTCGGGTCACCCACGGGTAATGCGTCAAGGTCGATATTGCCTCCGGTTGCTTCCACGAGTTCGGATAGCGCGTTGAGATGACCGCCGGCTCCGTGGTCGTGGATTGAGACAATGGGATTCTCCTCGGCTTCGGCCAATGCGCGGATCACATTGCTCACGCGTTTCTGCATTTCCGGATTGGCGCGCTGTACGGCGTTGAGCTCTATAGAGTTGTCATATTGTCCGGTTTCAACCGACGATACGGCACCTCCGCCCATACCAATGCGGTAGTTGTCGCCACCCATAACCACGACTTTCTCGCCCGGTTCGGGAATGCCCTTGATGGCATCTTTTTTAGCTGCGAATCCAACACCTCCGGCCAGCATAATGACCTTGTCGTAGGCATACAGACGGCCATTCTCGTCATGTTCGAAAGTGAGAAGCGAACCGCAAATGAGCGGCTGACCGAATTTGTTTCCGAAGTCTGAAGCACCGTTGGATGCCTTTATGAGTATGTCGCAGGGGGTCTGATAAAGCCATACACGTGGATTACACATCAGTTCCCAACGATGATCCGGACTCATGCGGGGATAGGATGTCATGTAGACGGCGGTTCCTGCTATGGGAAGTGAAGCCCGTCCGCCACCAAGACGGTCACGAATCTCGCCTCCCGTACCGGTTGCGGCACCGTTGAACGGCTCCACTGTGGTGGGGAAATTATGAGTCTCGGCTTTCAGTGATATAACGGTATCAATGGGCCTTACATCAAACATATCGGGCTGATCCGGGTTCTTCGGTGCAAACTGCTCTATGCGCGGCCCGTCAACGAAAGCAACGTTATCCTTGTAGGCCGATACGAGTTTGTTGGGGTTTTCCTGCGAAGTTTTCTTTATCAGTTTGAAAAGCGACATGGGCTTCTCCTCACCGTCAATTATGAAAGTTCCGTTGAAAATTTTATGACGGCAATGTTCTGAATTGACCTGAGAAAATCCGAACACCTCACTGTCAGTGAGCGGACGGCCCAGTTTCTCGGCTAATTGGCGCAGATACTGTTCTTCGTCCGGGCTGAGAGCCAGGCCTTCGGTGCGGTTGTATTCTGAAATATCATCAATGTAGACGATTGGATCAGGGTTGCGTGAAATGTCAAACACTTTGGAGTTCAACCCGTCATAGAGGCGTTCGAGCATCCTGTCGTAGTGCGGCTCATCTTCGCGGGTGAGAGTGAAACGCTCGATACGGGTGATTCCTTCCAGGCCCATGTTCTGTGTGATTTCCACCGCATTGGTACTCCAGGGTGTAATCATTTCTTTACGAGGGCCAATGAAGCGCCCTTTGACTGAGGTAGATGCCAATGGCTTTGCGCCCCCGAAGAGCCATGTGAGTTTCTCCTTTTCCGCATCGGAAAATTTGTGGGTCGACTCAACAGCGATTACTTCAGAAGTGCCTTTCTTGAAATAAATTACCATATATAATGTTTGGACGATTGTTGTCTGAGAATAGATTGATTCCTACTTCTGCTCTGAAAAATTAAAGTGCAAAAATAACGATTTTTGAGGTCAGGTGCAACTGTCTGTGACATTCTTTCAAAAGAAATTATCAACATCTATTGTAAGAGCCACGGCAGATTGAAACGATAGTGCAACCGGCTGCTCAGAATGTGGATCATGTTGTCGGGAGTCTGCGTGCCGGCCAAATACCCTCGGGGTTCAGCTTGAGTTGGCCCTGTCTCGAAAAATCCTGTCCATGCACCGCCATCATAAATGTCCTGAGATCCGTCTGTCATCAGTTTTCTGACGGGCCACGTCTTGCCTTCATCAAACGAGAGAGCGGCATACATTCCATAACCTTTATAGGCATTACCATTATTGTCAGTGAAAACCATGCCTCTGTCCGCCTCAGGCGTACGCTGCGGATGATCTGTGAACGAAACTAAGAGCAGAGGGCCTTCGTTAAGGCGCATGAGCACAAGCCGCTGACCACCGTCAATTGGCGGGAACGGGCTTGCGGAGTATTCCCATGTCTTTCCCATGTCATGCGACACACTCATCGGCATCCGCTGTTTTCCGTTGTTGTCAGGGATGCTGTTGCCACGGCCAAATGCCATGAGTGAGCCATCGGAAAGTTGAACAACACCTGCATGTATCCCGGCAATCTTCGAGCCGGTGTCCTCCCAAGTGTTTCCTCCATCGCGACTGATATGAAGAGCTGAGCCGGCCTGTCCGTCGGGACCTGCGTCACATGCCTGAATGATATATCCTTCGCTGGTTATCGATGGCCCTTGAATTACTTGATGACGCTTCTCATGTTCATGTGCAATCAGCCGTGGGGTGCTCCATGTCGCTCCGTTGTCATTGCTTGTGCGCATTACCATTGCGAGGTTTTGCCAATCACCGGAGGCCTCCATGCCATTGATGTGGATTAGCCGTCCGTTGCGGTCATTAAGCAAAGAACTGCCTGTCAGATTACGGTCCGGAACACGGAAGAACTCCGATGCCTCGTCCCATTGTGATGCGCCTGCACGCAGACGCGATCCAAGAACGGTCATCTCACGACCATTCTCCTCGTTGGCTGTGAACCAGATGGCGAGTAAATCTCCATTGTCACACCAGGTTACGGCCGGTTGGTGGTTATGGCGGTAAAACGGAGAGGCATTACCGCATGATGGAGCTATGACAAATGGTATTGGTTTCATAAACACCGGCTTTTCCGTCGGATTGGCCCAAACGAACTTGACGTGCGACACGTTCGTGCGGTTAATCGGGGCGGGGCATTGCACTCCCGAATGATTTAGCGTGACGTCCGATTCCACTATGCGGAACCCCGTCTGGCAGTGGCGGTCGTCAGGCAGCATTGCCATTCGGTTGGTGGAGCGGAGATATTTCACTGGGGTGTGATGGCTTCCTCCGCGGGTCACGCGAAACACTCCTTGTTCAAGGCCGCATGGATCAGTCTGTTCGGCGGAATCATACATGCCGTAATAGTCAAGACACCATTCCTCAACATTTCCATGCATGTCGAAAAGGCCGAAGGCATTTGCCGGCGTTTTGCCAACTTCAAGGGAAATAGGGTCAAAATCGCGGGTTACACGCTGGGATTTACAATAAATGTCGGGAAGACCATCGCCGGTGTAGTATAGAGTGTATGTTCCGGCTTTGCAGGCATATTCCCACTCGGCTTCAGTGGGCAGTCTATAGGTTTTCCCTTCTTTCTCGCTAAGTCGTCGGCAGAACTCTACGGCATCATTGTAGCTGACATTGACGACGGCTTCGTCATCGCCTGTAGAGAGCCCGTTTTTTCCACGAAGCTCACGATGCCCGGGCATGAGCTGCTCGAATTGGGCATTTGTAATCTCTGTGGCGCTCATTTTAAATGGTTTGCTGAAATTGACACGATGAATAGGAGCTTCGTCAAATTCATCGCCGGTTCCGCGCCCGCCCATATAGAAGTGGCCGGCGGGAATGTCAACCATTTTGATTGGTTCGTATGCTGAAACTGGCATTGATGTTGCCAGTGCTAATACGGAGAATAGAAATGTGTTAAGATTGGTTTTCATCGTTGGCTTGGTCGTTGAGGGAAGATACCGGTATTATAAGGGGATACCCGAGTGAATCCGATTCGATAATCAGATATTTACGGGCTTCAATAAGTTTATTAATATCGCTCCAGTAGAAAGTTACAGGGGGCGGAGGAGTGTTTTCTTCATCGCTGCTTAGATACGTTACTGTAACTGTGGAATCCGGTGCGGGTAGGCCTGAGTCCGGAGCTGGAAGCGTAACTTGTTTGGGAGAAAGCGCCTTCTGGGCTTCAGGCGTCAGGAGTTGGCTAAAATAAATGTAGCCCACCGCCATGGGGGCTACAAGAAATAAAATTATAAGCGCAACAAATGCCCAACGCAAGTCCCATGCCGAGGCAATAAGGCAAGCGATAAATGGGATGCAGACCGCAAATAATAGGCGCGGAACCACCGAACGGGCTGAATAGCGCAGATAAGCGCCGGGGCCAACGCGGAAACTGCTCGTGGTTACCGTGCCGGATTCCATCAGTCTGCCAATTTGTGAATCACAAGTCCGGAGCGTAGCTTCGGTTCAAACCATGTGGTTTTAGGCGGCATGATGTTGCCTGAGTCTGCAATATCCATAAGTTGCTTCATGGTGACCGGATATAGAGCCAGAGCCACAGCCATCTCGCCGGAATCAACTCTGCGCTTGAGCTCGCCAAGACCACGGATTCCTCCGACGAAGTCAATGCGTTTGTCAGTTCGCAAGTTGCCTATACCTAAGATTTCGTGAAGGATGAGGTCAGATGAAATGGTAACATCCAGAACTCCTATAGGATCATTGTCATCATAACGCCCTTCCTTGGCTGTTAGCGAATACCAGCGACCGTCAATATATAACGAAAAGTTGTGGAGAGCTGAAGGTTTGTAGATTTCGGTCCCCATATCTTCTACTACGAAGTCTTTCTCAAGAGCGTTCAGGAACTGAGCCGGTGTCATACCATTCAAGTCTTTGACTACGCGGTTATAGTCGATTATCTTGAGGTGTGATGCCGGGAAAGCAACAGCAAGAAAGTAATTGTACTCCTCGTCACCCGTGTGACCGGGATTGGCTTTGGCTTTCTCGTTCCCCACGAGCGCGGCAGCTGCCGTGCGGTGATGTCCGTCGGCTATATATAAATAAGGTATAGAGGCAAATTCATCAGTAATAGTCTGAATCATCTCCGGAGAATCTATGATCCAGAAATGGTGGCCGAATCCATCGGGCGCAACGAAGTCATATTCCGGCTCTCCGGCTGATACAGCGCGGATAATCTCCTCAAGAACTTCATTATCAGGGAAAGCGAAGAAAACCGGCTCCACGTTAGCATCATTGACGCGCACATGTTTCATTCTGTCTTCCTCTTTGTCAGCGCGGGTCAACTCGTGTTTCTTGATGCGCCCCTCCATGTAGTCATCGACGTTGGCTGCAATCACGAATCCATATTGAGTGCGGTTGTCCATCGTCTGGGCATAGAGATAATAGACCGGCTCCTCGTCTTGTTTGAGCCAACCCTGTTGCTGGAACATGTTGAAATTATCGCGGGCTTTCTCGTAGACTTTTGGATCATGCTCGTCCGTGTCCGGTTCAAAATCAATCTCCGGTTTGATGATGTGATAGAGCGAACGGGGATTGCCCTCGGCTTCGGCGCGGGCTTCAGCTGAATTCAACACGTCGTAGGGGCGTGAGGCGACTTCTGTCACCATTTCGCGAGGCGGACGTACGCCTTTGAATGGTCGGATTTTTGCCATATTCTTATTTGCGTTGCAGTGGTGACTGCCTCATGATTGTCTGTTCTCGGTCAGGGCCTATTGATACAATGGTTATCGGAGTGCTGAGTTCTCGTTCAAGGAATGTGATGTAGTCAACAAATTCCTGAGGGAATTCAGTGGTTGATTTCATTCCGGTCATATCTGTCTTCCATCCGGGAAGTTCCATGTAGATGGGTTGTATGGTTTCTTCCTCAATGGAGTAGGGGAAGTCTGTTACGGTTTCACCCTCAACCTTGTAGGCCACACATGCCTTTATGGTATCGAAATCATCAAGAACATCGCTCTTCATCATTATAAGCTGGGTCACACCGTTGACCATTATAGCGTATCTCAGAGCTACGAGGTCAATCCATCCACATCGGCGTTCGCGGCCGGTTACCGCGCCGTATTCATGACCTTTGTCGCGGATGGTTTTACCGGTTTCGTCAAAGAGCTCCGTGGGAAACGGTCCGCTGCCCACGCGGGTGCAGTAGGCTTTGAAAATGCCGAATACCTCGCCGATTTTGTTGGGAGCTACTCCCAGACCGGAGCAAGCTCCGGCGGTGATAGTGTTGGATGATGTGACGAAGGGATATGAACCGAAGTCAATGTCCAGCATCGTGCCTTGTGCGCCTTCACACAGAACTGACTTGCCCTCTTTCAAGCAGCGATTGATAAAATGCTCGGAATCAATGATGTCAAATGTCAGCAGGTAGTCAATTGCATCAAGCCAACGCTTTTCAAGTTCAGTGATATCAGGATCCTCGCCCATTGCATGAAGCTGTGAAATGTGTCGGTTGCGTGCGGCGGTGTATTTCTCCTTGAAATTGTGGAGAGTATCGCCCAACCGCAGTCCGTTACGAGATATTTTATCGGTATATGTGGGGCCTATGCCTTTGCCGGTTGTGCCGATTTTAGCTCCACCTTTGGCGTGTTCGTTGGCGGCGTCGAGCAGCCGATGGGTAGGCATGATGAGATGCACCTTCTTAGAAATTTTCAGAATTGAACGCAAGTCAACTCCGGAGCGTTCAAGTGCTTCCGCTTCCTCGCGGAAAAGCACCGGATCAAGAACCACGCCGTTGCCAATCACGTTGATCTGACCGTGCTGGAAAATGCCTGACGGAATGGAACGGAGCACGTACTTCTTTCCTTCGAATTCAAGGGTATGGCCGGCATTGGGTCCTCCTTGGAAACGGGCCACTACATCGTAGCGTGGGGTCAGCACGTCAACTACCTTGCCTTTACCCTCGTCGCCCCATTGCAGGCCGAGCAATACATCAACTTTCATATCTCTTTTCCTTTGTTTTTCTGTGATATATGTCTGTTATTTATTTTCCTTTTTTTCTGTCTGTTTTTTCTTTTTTCGGCTTCTGAGTTTACGCATACATGACGCGCATGTGCCGTAGACATTAAGATCGGCGTATGCAGGATGGAACGCGGGATAACGCCGCGACTCAAGGATTGCATCAATATCCGGGTCGCGTATTTCCTTTACACGTCCACAAGCCGTACACACAAGGTGGTAATGCCTTGATATGCCGGTTATTTTCTCGTATTGAGGGGATTGAGAACCGAATGTGTGCCTGCGCACAAGGCCGGCATCAAGAAGAAGCTCTATAGTATTGTAGACTGTGGCTCGGCTCACGTGGTAGCCATCGCTTTCCAACTGGCTGTGAAGCGAGTCAATAGAGAAATGCGAAGCCGTCCCGAACACCTTTGCCAAAATGGCATAACGCTCGGGGGTCTTTCGCAGCTTGCGCGCGGTCATGTACTGCGTGAAAGCTGCCGAGGCCGCTGCTTTTGCTTTCTCGTCCGTCATTTTGGGCAAAGATACGTAATTATTCCCATAACACAGTCACATACGGATAAAAAAAGGGCGCCTTAGGCGCCCTTTTTAGATTATGACATGTAATCTGTTTATCAGAAGAGGCTCCAGCTGACGGTAAGACCCGCCATTACGATGGATACCATTGACATGAGTTTGATGAGGATGTTGAGGCTCGGACCGGAAGTGTCCTTGAAGGGATCTCCAACGGTATCACCAACAACTGTGGCCTTATGTACTTCGCTTCCTTTGCCACCGAAGTTTCCTTCCTCAATGTACTTTTTGGCATTATCCCAGGCTCCGCCGGCGTTGGCCATGAACACAGCAAGAACAAATCCGGCTGACAGTCCTCCTACGAGAAGTCCGATAACACCGGGAACACCGAATACAAGACCGGTTACAATCGGGGCTATGATAGCAAGAATGGAGGGGAACACCATCTCACGCTGTGCTCCGCGGGTTGAAATCTGTACGCAGCGTGCATAGTCAGGTTCGGCATCTCCGGTGAGGATACCCTTTATTGTACGGAACTGGCGACGAACCTCGTCAACCATGTGTCCGGCAGCACGTCCCACGGCGTTCATGGTAAGACCGCAGAACAGGAAGGCCATCATGGCACCGATAAACATACCTGACAGCACTTTCGGGCTCATCAGGTTGACTTCGTAGAACGCCATGAAGTCAGTGAAAGTAGCTTCATGGATGGGAATCATCTTGTCGCCAATCTGAATCATTGTTTCGCCGAGTCTGGTCAGACCAATGCGAATTTCTTCAATATAGGAAGCGAGCAGTGCAAGGCCGGTAAGAGCGGCTGAGCCTATGGCAAAGCCTTTACCGGTAGCTGCGGTGGTGTTACCGAGTGAATCAAGGGCATCGGTGCGACGGCGAACGCTTTCGCCAAGACCGCTCATTTCAGCGTTGCCACCTGCGTTGTCGGCTATGGGGCCGTATGCGTCAGTGGCGAGTGTTATGCCGAGAGTAGAGAGCATTCCCACTGCAGCAATTCCAATTCCGTAGAGACCCATTGCCACGTTGGTAAAATCAAAACCTGATGCAAACCAGTAGGAGAGTATGATTCCAACAACCACGGCTATCACGGGAATTGCGGTTGAAATCATTCCGAGGCCAACACCGGAGATAATTACCGTTGCCGGACCTGTCTGTCCGCTTTCGGCAAGTTTCTTGGTGGGTTTATACGACTGAGATGTGTAATACTCTGTAGCGCGACCAATTACGATACCCACGAGCAGACCAACAACCACTGAGCATCCTATCCAAGCCCAATTGTCAAGCTGAAGTATCCAAAGAATCAGGAATGTGGCAGCCACAATGAGGGCCGAGCTGAGGTTGGTGCCCACTGACAGTGAGTTGAGAAGATCTTTCATTGTTGCGTCTTCCTTTGTGCGGACGCAGAAAATACCAACGATTGACAGAATAATACCTACAGCAGCAATAAGCATCGGAGCCATAACGGCCTTGAGCTGCATTGCGGGGTCGCCTTTAAGCAGATATGCCGCTGCACCAAGGGCTGAAGTGGCGAGGATTGAACCGCAATATGATTCATAGAGGTCGGCTCCCATTCCGGCCACGTCGCCTACGTTATCGCCCACGTTGTCAGCGATGGTAGCGGGGTTGCGCGGGTCATCTTCCGGTATGCCTGCCTCTACTTTTCCAACAAGGTCAGCGCCCACATCGGCAGCTTTGGTGTAGATACCTCCTCCTACACGGGCAAAGAGTGCCTGAGTGCTGGCTCCCATACCGAATGTGAGCATCGTTGTGGTAATCATACACATCTTTTCAAGTTCCGAAGCATTGTCAACGCAAAGCTGAAGGATAACATACCAGAAAGAGATGTCAAACAATCCGAGTCCAACAACAACAAGACCCATCACAGCTCCGGAGCGGAACGCCACACGCAGGCCGGCATTGAGCGAGTTGCGGGCAGCGTTGGCCGTACGGGCTGATGCGTGGGTAGCTGTCTTCATGCCGAGGAATCCGGCAAGTCCGCTGAAAAATCCACCGGTTAGAAACGCAATGGGAACCCATGCGTTCTGAAGCTGGAATCCGTAGGCCATGATAGAGAACAAGACCACAAGACAGATGAACACAATGGTAACAATTTTATACTGCTGGCGGAGATACGACATGGCTCCCTGGCGTACGTATGAGGCTATTTTAGCCATCTGTGCTGTGCCTTCGCTCTCCTTTTTCATCCGGCTGTAGAAGTACCATGCCAAAATGAGGGCTATGACCGAGGAAATCGGTACAAGCCAGAATAAAGAGTCAATCATGATATAATCTGATAGTTAAAAAGGGGTTTAGAAAATTTAGAATGTGATATGCAAATTTCGGAAAAATTCTGCTCTATGTGAAACGCAAAACCTGATTATTTTGCTCTTTAAAGATTTATTAAGAATTTAACTTCTCAAGAGCTTTCTGCATTTTAAGAGCTATGCGGTCATTGCACAGATTGCCTATTGAGCCGGCGTGAGTGTGGTTGACAGATCGGTTTGGCGTGTATTGGCCGTGCTGAACCTGCATGCCTATGGTCTTGTAGGCCTCGCGGAACGGAATGCCGGAAAGAGTAAGACGATTTACATCCTCCACGGTGAACAGATAGTCATAGCGCGGGTCATTGATTATGTCGGGATTTACGCGGATGTGGCCAAGCATGAACGTGCACATGTCCAGACATTGTATCATTTCTGATGTTGCCGGGAATATAATGTCCTTAAGCAGTTGGAGGTCGCGGTTGTAACCGAGCGGCAGATTGGCTGTTAGGAGATTTATTTCGTTGACCACGGATTGAAGTCGGTTGCACTTTCCGCGCATTATCTCAAATACATCAGGGTTTTTCTTATGTGGCATGATGCTGGAACCGGTGGTGTACTCGTCAGGAAATGATATAAACCCGAAATTCTGACACATGTACATGCACACATCCATGGCAAAGTGACCCAAAGTGGATGCAATAGAACCAATTGCCATGGCTACGGCGCGTTCCGTTTTACCGCGGCTCATTTGGGCTGCCACAACGTTATAATGCATCGTGGCGAAGTGAAGTTCGCGCGTTGTCATCTCGCGGTCAAGAGGGAAGGAGGATCCGTAGCCGGCAGCCGAACCGAGAGGGTTCTGATTAGCTATGTTGTAAGCGGCAACGAGCATTTCCATGTCATCTACAAGGCTTTCAGCGTAGGCTCCGAACCAGAGCCCGAATGATGAAGGCATAGCCACCTGCAGGTGTGTGTAGCCTGGCATCAGGACTTCTTTGTATTTCTCGCTGAGATTCTGGAATGCGCTGAATGTCCGGGTTACGGCCTCCGCTATTGATTTGAGCTCATCGCGCATGAAGAGTTTCAGATCAACAAGTACCTGATCATTGCGGGAGCGTCCGGAATGGATTTTCTTGCCGATGTCGCCCAGCCGGTCAGTCAGCATGAATTCCACTTGTGAATGTACATCTTCTATTCCCTCGTCAATGTGGAAATCACCACGTTCTATAATTTCTGCAATATTGTTGAGCTCCGCGGTAAGCACGGACAGTTCATCCGCCGTTAGCAGACCGATACTTTCCAGCATTTTTATGTGTGCCAATGAGCCTTGAACATCATATCGGGCAAGGCGAAGGTCAAGTTCACGGTCGTTTCCAACGGTGAACTCTTCTATCATTTTGTCGGGTTCGAAGTCTTTGCTCCAGAGTTTTGATGGTTTCATATATTTAGGAGGAATTGAGAGTAAGTTTCTATGGCTGAATGTATTTCTGATAGATTTACGTATTCGTCGGCACTATGGCTGCGCGATGATTCACCGGGACCCATTTTCAGCGAGGGAAATGCTGACATTTGCGACATGTCGGATGTGGTCGGTGACACGAATGGCACCCCTCCCGTCCTTACGGCTGCTCTAACCAAGGGATGATTGCTGTCAATCACTGATGCTCGTACACGAGTGGAGCGCGGTGTGGCATCGGATTCTATGACGCTCCGTATAATATCCACCGTCTCTTCATTGGAATAGGCATCGGTGGTGCGTATGTCTACAACCCAACGGCACTCTTCCGGAACAACATTATGTTGCCGCCCGGCCTGTATTTGCGTCACCTGCAATCCGATAGGCCCGAGTACAGTGCTTTCATCCGGGAATTTATACGCCCGTAGACGTTCTATGTCGGCTATGGCTTTATAGATAGCGTTGATTCCCTCGCCACGGGCAGCATGCCCCGTGACTCCATGACTGACACAGTCAAGAACCACGAGCCCTCTTTCGCCTACGGCAGGTTGCATCCCCGTGGGCTCACCTACAAGAGCCATGTCAATCGTCACACCCATTTCAGTTAGATGGGGTAGAAAGCCTCGCATGCCGTTTTCCCCAGTCACTTCTTCCTCTGCCGTTATGGCAAGAACGAGGTTGCAGTTGAGCTTTTTGTTGCGGAATCGTGAAAAGACTTCTGTAAGAGCCACCACAGATGCTCCGGCATCGTTGCTCCCGAGACCGTATAATCGTCCGTTCTCCACGGTGGGTGTAAACGGATCACGTGTATATGCGGGCGATGGTTTTACCGTATCATGATGGGAATTGAGTAGCAGGGTTGGTTTTGAAGGATCCATCTCCGGTTGGCAACACCACACGTTGTTAATGTGACGCTGCGGCTCAAGGCCCTCTGCCATGAAGCGGTCATAGAGTAGGGTAGCGGTGGCATCTTCCTGACGTGAGATGGAAGGTGTCATGATTAAATCCTTCAACAGTCCAACGTAATCCATCAGTTCTGTATCGTTGTGCCGGCTGTGGTGACAAGTAAATCAGCTGCAGCCTTTATGGTAACTGACTTTACTCCGCGAGATATGGCCGAGAATGCGTTATCAATCTTGGGAATCATGCCTCCGCTCACGGCTCCCGATTCTCGGAGTGAGATGTAGTTCTCAGGGGTTATCAGCGGAATTACGGAGTTGTCATCATCGGCATTAGCAAGTACCCCGGGCCTTTCAAAACAGTAAATCAGGCGTGAGGGCTGAATCCTTGATGCAGCGCATGCCACGGATGCGGCTACGGTGTCAGCGTTGCAGTTGAGCAACTGGCCGTTACCATCGTGGGTTATAGCACAAAACACCGGAGTGAGATGGTTGTGCAGAAGCATCGCTATGACGCTTTCCGCAACATCCTCGTCGGCAATGTCGCCTACAAAACCGAAGTCAACCGGACGTGCGGGGCGGCGAGTGGCTCTGATAACGTCGGCATCTGCGCCGCTGAGCCCGATGGCATCACAGCCGAGGGCCTGTAACCGGGCCACAATCCGTTTGTTGACAAGCCCGGCGTAGACCATGGTCACCACGTCAAGCGTTTCGCGGTCGGTAACCCTGCGCCCGTCAATCATTGTGGTCTCAATGCCGAGTGCCGCACTGAGGCGAGTGGCCTCACGTCCTCCGCCATGAACCAGAATCTTGTGACCTTCAATTTTTACGAAGTCCGTAAGGAATGAATCCAATGCATCGGGATTATTGACTACGTTACCCCCGATTTTTACTATCTTTATTGACCGGCTCACAGTGATTCCAACATTCGTTTGATTACAGTTTGAGCAGATATCTCGCGGTTGGCTGCCTCCGGAATTACTATGCTGCGAGGTGATTCTATCACGTCATCGCTTACAATCATGTTGCGGCGCACGGGCAGGCAGTGCATGAAGAATGCGTTGTCAGTAAGAGCCATTTTGTCGGTCGTCACCTCCCATGCGCGATCCGTGCTGAGCACTTTCCCATAGTTCGGGTCATTATATGCCGACCAGTTTTTGGCATAGATGAAGTCAGCACCCTCAAAGGCCTTTGCCTGATCATATTCTATCTTGGCACGGCCCGTGAAAGCCGGATCGAGTTCGTAGCCGTGAGGTTGGGTAATCACGAAGTCATAGTCCGTCAGGTTCATCCATTCGGCGAACGAGTTGGGCACGGCTTGAGGAAGCGCACGGGGATGAGGCGCCCAGGTCATAACCACTTTGGGCCGTTCCTTCGTTTTAAATTCTTCTATGGTGATGAGGTCAGCGAAGCTCTGCAAGGGGTGACGGGTGGCAGCTTCCATGCTGAACACCGGGCGTCCGGAATAGCGTATGAACTGTTCGATGACGCGTTCTTCGTAGTCGGCTTTCTTATCTGTCAGGCCGGCGAATGAGCGAACACCTATCATGTCACAATAACATCCCATGACGGGGATTGCTTCAAGTAGATGCTCGGCTTTGTCGCCGTCCATCACAACTCCACGCTCCGTTTCGAGTTTCCATGCTCCCTGATTGACATCAAGAACCATTACGTTCATGCCGAGATTCATCGCGGCTTTCTGTGTGCTCAGGCGGGTGCGCAGCGATGAGTTGAAAAATATCATCAGGAGTGTGCGGTTACGTCCTAAAGAGGAGTATGCAAAGCGGTCGGCCTTGATTTCAAGGGCTTCTTTCACGGCTTTGCGCCAGTCGCCTATATCGGCGGCACAGGTGAATTTTTTCATGTCAGACATATTCTTTTATGGCGGTTATGAAAATGTCGGCCTGAGATTTGGTGAGTCCCAGAGCCGGAAGCAGGCGAACGGTGGAAGCACCAGCACCTCCGGTAAATATTCTCTTTTCAAACAGCAGTTTCTTGCGCAGGTCTGAGGCGGAACCATCTACGTCAAAACCAATCATCAATCCGCGTCCGCGAACATCCTTTAGCCCGGGTATCTTCTTGAGCTCATTAATAATGTATTCTCCGGTAGCTGCCGCATTGGCTACGAGGTTTTCATCATTCATCACCTCAAGCACAGCCAATGCTGCTGCACAAGCCAGATGGTTTCCTCCGAATGTTGTTCCGAGCATGCCTTTATGAGCCTCAATTCCGGGAGCTATAAGTACGGCCCCCATGGGGAAGCCATTGGCAATGCCTTTGGCACACGTTATGATGTCAGGACGGATTCCTGCATGTTGGTGAGCGAAGAACTGTCCGGTGCGACCATATCCGCTCTGGATTTCGTCAAGGATGAGCAGTGTACCGGTCTCTGTTGTCAACTGACGTAGCTGTCGCAGGAATTCATCGTCAGGCACACGGATACCGGCAACACCCTGAATACCTTCTATAATAACCGCCGCAAATTTTCCTGTGGCAAGTTTCTCGCGGGCGCAGTCAATGTCGCCGAGAGGGCAGAACTCCACGTGGTCAGTCTGGTTGAATGGCGAAACTATTTTAGGATTATCCGTGGCTGCAACGGCGCCTGAAGTGCGTCCGTGGAACGCTTTGCCGAAAGCGAGGATTTTACTGCGTCCGGTGGCGAACGATGCGAGTTTCATCGCGTTCTCGTTGGCTTCGGCTCCTGAATTGCACAGGAACAGATTGTAGTCATCGTATCCGGAAGCCTTGCCAAGTTCCGTGGCGAGGCGTTCCTGTAGGGAATTCTGCACTGAGTTGGAGTAGAATCCCATTTTTGCAACTTGGTCGGCCACGGCTTTCACATAGTGAGGGTGGGCATGGCCTATTGAAATCACCGCGTGACCTCCATAAAGATCCAGATAGCGGGTGCCATCGGCGGTGAACACGTAGCTTCCTTCGCCTCTAACCGGCTCTATGTCGAAAAGTGAATATACGTCGAAAAGTTTCATATCAAGTTTAGTTAAAACGCTGATGCTTTGAGTCGCAGGCCGGTTGTCTGGTCAAGGCCGAACATGATGTTCATGTTTTGTAGCGCCTGACCCGAGGCTCCTTTGAGAAGATTGTCAATGGTGCTTACAATGAGGAGTTCGTTATCATGCTTTTCAAGCCAAACGAGCCCCTTGTTTGTGTTGACCACCTGTTTAAGGTCAAGGCTCTTAGGCGCAAGATGAACAAATGGTGACTGTCGGTAAAAATCCTCATATATGGCTTTGATTTCATCCAGAGGCAACTCGCAGCGGGTTGTTGCCGTTATGAATATTCCTCGGGTGAAGTCACCTCGCATAGGAATGAATTCCAGGTTTGAGGTCATTGCGGGCATCAGTCTGTGGAGAGTGCGGTTGATTTCAAGTAAGTGCTGGTGGGTGAAGGCTTTGTAGACCGACATGTTTGAGTCTCGCCAGCTGAAATGAGTGGTTGCTCCGGGCTTAACTCCGGCTCCTGTGGAACCGGTTATGCCGTTGATGTGGACATCGTCCGTGAGGAGTCCTGCGGAAGCGAGGGGTATCAGCGCAAGTTGTATGGCAGTGGCAAAACATCCGGGGTTGGCAAGGAGGTTTGTACGGGCTATGCGGTCAAAGTTGATTTCAGGAAGCCCATAGACATAGCCTTCTGATTCGTCGCGGAAGTCCTGGGCAAGGTCAATCACTTTCAGCTTTGTTGGGCGGTTGTGCTCTGCCCAGAATTTGCTGCTGGCACCATGGCCGGAACATAGAAACAGACAGTCAATGGCTTCAAGATCAATGTCGTCGGTGAAATTCATGTCAATGTCGCCCACAAGACCTTCATGAACGCTCGTAATGGGATTACCTGCGTTGCTGGTCGAATGGACAAACGTTATTTCAACCTGTGGATGGTTGACCAACAGGCGGATAAGCTCTCCTGCAGTGTAGCCGGCTCCTCCTATGATGCCTGTCTTGATCATTTTCCTTTGTTTTCAGCCCGGTTAGTTACGTTGTAGTATATCTTGAGCGGATTGCCCATGATGGTGGTGAATCCTTTGACGTCATCGGCTGTCCAGGCTTTGTTCTGCTCGCCATATTCGCCGAAGTCGGTTTTCATCAAGTCGTAGGGTGAATCCACGCCGACGAGCGTGTAGCTGTAGGGACGGAGCTGTATGGTCACTGTTCCGCTAACGTGCTGCTGGGTGCTTTCAAGGAATGCCTCCATGTCGCGCATCACGGGGTCAAGATATTGGGCCTCGTGGAGGAACATTCCGTACCAAGTGCCAATCTGGTCTTTCCAGTAGAGCTGCCATTTGGTAAGAGTGTGCTTCTCCAGCATCTTGTGGGCTGATATGATGAGTATTGGAGCGGCAGCTTCGAAGCCTACGCGCCCTTTTATGCCTATGATGGTGTCGCCAATGTGCATGTCGCGCCCAATGCCGAATTTGGAGCCGATAGCTTCAATTTTGCGAATGGCTTCGATTCGATCGGGGATAGCCTCGCCGTTGACCGCTACGGGCTCACCCTTTTCAAAAGTGATGGAGAGCGTTTCAGGCTCAGTCTGTGTCACCTGACTCGGATATGCTTCCTCGGGCAGGGTCTGCTCGGAGTGCAGAGTCTCTTTGCCGCCAATGCTGGTTCCCCACAAGCCTTTGTTGATGGAGTATTCGAGCTTCTTGAAGTCAGCCTCAATGCCGTGTTCTTTGAGGAAGTTTATCTCGTATTCGCGGCTGAGATTCATGTCGCGGGTAGGGGTGATGATTTCAATTTCGGGAGCGAGAATCTGGAACGTAAGGTCAAAGCGCACCTGATCGTTGCCGGCACCTGTTGAACCGTGAGCCACAGCATCGGCACCAATCTTCTTGGCATACTCTATTATGGCAATGGCCTGAAATATGCGCTCCGATGACACTGAGATGGGGTATGTTCCGTTGCGGAGCACGTTGCCGGCTATCATGTAGCGTATGCTCTTGTCATAGTAGTCCTTCGTTACATCAAGAGTGGCATGGCTTGCAGCGCCGAGGGCTTTGGAGCGGGCCTCGATGTTTTCAAGTTCCTTTTCGGAGAATCCGCCGGTGTTGGCAATAGCGGTATGTACTTCGTAGCCGAGTGATTCGCTGAGATATTTTGCACAGAATGAGGTGTCAAGGCCGCCGCTGAAGGCAAGAACCACTTTCTTTTTCTTTTCCATAGATATGATGTTGAATTTATCGTTTGATTCTGAATAGTTTGGAGAGCTTATTGCGCAGCATCATCATGTAAGGAGTGGCTGCGGTGTTGGAAGGCATGGGTTGCTTGGGGTCAAACAGCATGCCTGTGCAGAGACACATCCGCCGGTTGTTGCGCAGCAGGATGTCATAGTTGACGCATCCCTTACACCCTTGCCAGAATTCCTCGTCGTGAGTGAGTTCTGAGAAGGTGACCGGTTTGTAGCCCATGCGTGAATTCAGTTTCATAACCGGGAGGGAGGTGGTGATGCTGAATATCTTGGCATACGGAAAGCGTGTGCGCGCCAGCTCGAATGTTTTCTCCTTGATGCGTCCGGCCAACCCTAAGTTGCGGTATTCAGGGTCAACGATGAGTCCTGAGGTGGCCACGTAGTCGCCGTGTCCCCATGATTCTATGTAGCTGAACCCAACCAGTTTGTCGCCGTCAAATGCCACAACGGCTTTACCGCCGGTTATCTTGGTGGCTATGTATTCGTTGCTTCGGCGCGCTATGCCTGTGCCGCGCTGGAGAGCGGATTCATATATGAGGTTGCAAATTCGTTCTGCGTACTTTGCATGCTCTTCGCGAGCAAATTCCACTGATATTTCTTTTTCTTTCATCGTTTGAATGTGACTGAATCACTATTTGGGCACAAAGATAATTTATTTATCCCGTATATTTATTTAATTATGCAAAAATCGTATTATTTTCGCGGTTTTTTCATTATTTTGTTAGCCAATGGATGGCCAACAATGATAATTCCGTGGAAAATGCTTATCTTTGCATGGATTTAGAAAAGCCGGACACATTATTATAATATAATAGTGTGGGTCGGCAACATTGACGTCAGTGATAAATCAGTCAAGAAAATGAAACCATCGATTCCAAAAGGTACGCGTGATTTCGGGCCGGTTGAAATGGCTCGCAGAAATTACATCTTCTCCACTATACGTTCGGTCTTTGCGCTCTACGGATTCAGCCAGATAGAGACACCGGCAATGGAAAACCTCTCCACCCTCATGGGCAAATACGGAGAGGAGGGCGACAAGCTCCTGTTCAAGATTCTCAACTCCGGCGACTTCCTCAGGAGTGTTGATCCGGCCATGCTGCAGGAGGCAGACAGCCTGCGCATAACCCCTAAGATAAGCGAGAAAGGACTGCGTTACGACCTTACAGTGCCGTTTGCCCGCTTCGTGGTGCAGCACCGCAATGAGTTGACAATGCCGTTCAAACGCTTCCAGATTCAGCCCGTATGGCGTGCCGACCGCCCGCAGAAAGGCCGCTACAGGGAGTTCTACCAGTGTGATGCCGATGTAGTAGGCTCCGACTCGCTGGTTAATGAAGTAGAGCTTCTGCAGCTTGTCGATGAGGTTTTCTCCCGTCTTGGAATCCGCATCATCATAAAACTCAACAACCGCAAGGTGCTTTCAGGCATCGCCGAGTTTATCGGTGCGCCCGACAAGTTGATTGACATAACCGTAGCGATAGACAAAATTGATAAGATTGGCCTTGACAACGTATGCGCCGAACTTACTGAAAGAGGCCTTTCGCCTGAACAGATAGAGAAGCTCAAGCCTGTACTTGCCATCAGCGGTTCAACAGCCGAGCGCCTGCAGCAGCTCGAGGCTACTCTGACCGACAGTCCTGTTGCCGTGGAGGGCATTCGTGAACTGCGCGAAGTGATATCGGGGGTGGAAACCCTCGGACTGAATGCCGAACTGGAGCTTGACGTGTCGCTTGCCCGTGGGCTCAACTACTACACCGGAACCATAATTGAGGTGAAGGCCAAGGATGTGCAGATAGGAAGTATCACAGGAGGCGGACGTTACGACAACCTGACTGGAGTGTTCGGAATGCCAGGTCTCTCCGGCGTGGGAATATCTTTCGGAGCCGACCGCATATATGACGTGCTTAACACACTTGATTTGTACCCCGCTGATGCCGTAAGCGGCACTCAGGTGATGTTTGTCAACTTCGGTGAGGCTGAAGCTATGGCGTCAATGAAAATGCTTAAGCAGATGCGTGCAGCCGGTGTGCGCGGCGAGGTATATCCTGACTGCGCCAAGATGAAGAAGCAGATGGGACGGGCTGATGCACTGGGCATTCCCTACGTGGCCATAGTAGGTGAGACCGAAATGGCTCAGAACAAACTAACCCTCAAGGATATGACCACCGGCGAGCAGCAGTTGCTTTCGCCCGCAGAGGCAATAGACGTAATTCTTAACAGAGTTGCAGAATGACGCGGACAGTTACCATACAAGGGGTAGCCGGATGTTACCATGATGCGGCGGCTCGTCAGTATTTCCGCCTCCACCATCCCGATGATGAGGTAGAGACCGCGCCCTGCAACACGTTTCATGACATGATGGACCGCCTTGATACCGATCCCTCTCTGATAGGTATAATGGCCATAGAGAACACCATTGCCGGAGCTCTGCTACAGAATCATGAGCTACTGCGCCGCAGTTCTCTGACCATTGTGGGCGAACACAAAATGCGCATATCTCACTCGCTGGCTGCACTCCCCGGACAGACAATCGCCGACATTTACGAGGTCAATTCACACCCGATGGCGCTCATGCAGTGTGAGCAGTTTCTCCGCTCTCATCCGCAGATGAAGAAAATAGAGACCTTTGACACAGCCGGCAGTGCTGAAATGATAGCCCGCCGGAAGCTGACGGGACATGCAGCTGTTTGTGGCCGATACGCAGCCGAACTCTACGGGCTCGACATACTTGCCGAAAGCATAGAAACCAACAAGCGCAACTTCACCCGATTCCTCATACTCGCAGATCCTCTGACCGCTCCGGAGCTGAAACCGCGCGATGAGGAGCTGGACAAAGCATCCATAGTATTCACATTGCCCCACACTCAGGGCGCTCTTTCCAAAGTGTTGACAATCCTGTCGTTCTATGAGATGAACCTCTCTAAAATCCAGTCAATGCCCATTATAGGCCGCGAATGGCAATATCGGTTCTATGTCGACGTTACATTCGCCAGCTATGCCCGTTATCTGCAGGCAATAGATGCTGTCCGTCCGCTTATCACTGACTTCAAGACTCTTGGCGAATACCGCAGTTGCAACAATGAATACTAAAGCCATCACACCCGCCGACCGCGTCAGCGACATTCGGGAATACTATTTCTCCCGCCGTCTGCGCGAGGTTGCCCGGCTTAACGCCGAGGGGCGCGACATAGTGTCGCTCGGAATCGGAGGGCCCGACCGTCCGCCGCATCCTGAGGTCATATCCGCTCTGTGCGATGATGCCCATCGCCCTGACGCACACTCCTATCAGATTTCTACCGGTTTGCCGGAGTTACGCGAAGCTTTTGCCGGATGGTATGCCCGTCACTATGGGGTAACACTCGACCCTCGCTCGGAGATATTGCCGCTTATAGGGTCGAAGGAGGGGATTATGCATGTTGACCTGACTTTTCTCAACCCCGGCGACGCAGTGCTCGTTCCCAACCCCGGATACCCTACCTACACATCGGCCGCACGGATAGTTCAGGCAGAGGTGATGCCCTACGAGCTCAGTGAACGTAGCGGATGGATGCCCGATTTTGAAGCCTTGGAGCGTATGCCCCTCGAGCGCGTGAAATTGATGTGGGTCAACTATCCCCACATGCCAACCGGCACACGGGCCACTGTGGAACTGTTCACCCGTCTTGTGGATTTCGGCCGTCGCCACGGCATAGTCATAGCGCATGACAACCCCTACAGTTTCATTCTCAATGACCAGCCGCTCAGCATCTTGCAGATACCCGGGGCAAAAGAGGTGGCCATAGAACTGAACTCCCTGAGCAAGAGCCACAACATGGCCGGATGGCGAGTTGCTATGCTTGCATCCAATGCCGAGTTTGTCAGTTGGGTTCTGAAAGTGAAGTCCAATGTTGACTCCGGCCAGTTCCGCCCGGTGATGAAAGCTGCCGCCCGCGCATTAAGTCTTGGCGATGACTGGTATAAGGAACTTAACGCCGTCTATTCACAGCGCCGCCGCATTGCCGAGCAGATAATGACAGCCCTCGGATGCAATTACGACTCCAATCAGACAGGACTCTTCCTATGGGGCCGCATCCCCGACAGCGAAGCCTCAAGCGAGGCCCTTGCCGACCGACTGCTCTACGAAAACCGCGTGTTCGTGGCCCCCGGATTCATTTTCGGTTCCGCCGGCGACCGCTACATACGCCTGTCGCTTTGCGCCACTGACGACAAACTCCGTGAAGCCTTACGGAGAATTTCAACCGATTAACAAACACTCATCGTTATGACCGACATACAACCCATCTTTCCTCAGCTGACTGATCGCCAGTCGCTTGTGATAGCCGGCCCTTGCAGCGCCGAAACCCGTGAGCAGGTACTTGACACCGCGCGCCAGCTCGCCCATTATGGAATCAAGATATTCCGAGCCGGAATATGGAAGCCCCGCACCAAGCCCGGTGGATTCGAGGGCGTAGGCACCGAGGGCCTTGACTGGATGCAGGAAGTGCGCCGTGAAACCGGCATGCTCCTCGCCACAGAAGTTGCCAACCGCGTACACGTGGAGGAGGCTCTCAAAGCAGGAATTGACGTGCTCTGGATTGGAGCCCGCACAACAGCCAATCCCTTTGCCGTGCAAGAGATTGCCGACACCCTCGCCGAACATGGCGCCGACGTCCCTGTGATGGTCAAGAATCCCGTCAACCCCGACCTTGAACTGTGGATTGGGGCCATGCAGCGCATATATAACGCCGGAATCCACCGTATTGGAGCCATTCATCGCGGCTTCTCATCTTACGGCAAACACCTGTACCGTAACATGCCCGAATGGCACATCCCCGTGGAGCTGCGCCTCCGCTACCCAAAGCTCCCTATTGTGTGCGACCCCTCCCATATAGGAGGTAAGCGCGAGCTTATAGCGCCGCTGTCGCAGCAGGCTATGGATATGGGCTTCAACGGATTGATAGTGGAGTCACACTGCAATCCCGACTGCGCGTGGAGTGATGCCGCCCAGCAGATTACTCCTGAGATTCTGAACTTTATTCTGGGAACCCTCGTGGTCCGCGACTCAAAGCAGACAACCGAATCGCTTCAGCTGCTCCGTCAGCAGATAGACACCATTGACAACGAACTCCTCGAAACTCTCGCCAAGCGAATGAGCGTCAGCCGCCGCATAGGCCAATATAAGCGCGAACACCGAATGAGCGCCGTTCAGGCCGGCCGCTACAACGACATCATGAAGCAGCGCCTCAGTCTTGGCGAAGAGATGGGGATGAGCCGCGATTTCCTCCGGGCGGTTTTCCTTGCCATTCACGATGAATCCGTACGTCAGCAGATTGACGTGATTAATGACCGCAAACCCATTGACTGACTTTGTCCGAGCCATGAAAATTCTCATTCTTGGAGCCGGCAAAATGGGCACCTTCTTCAGTGATCTTCTTCAGCCCGACCATGAAGTGGCAATCATGGACACTGACCCCTCGCGCCTGCGCTTCACCTACGGAGTGCAGCGATTTTCCTCACTTGACGAGATAAAGGCATTTGATCCGGAGTTGGTAATCAACGCTGTAACCGTGCGCCACACGCTCTCGGCATTCCGCTCCGTGCTGCCACACCTGTCGCCCCAGTGCATGTTGAGCGACATAGCCTCCGTCAAGACCGGCCTTCCCGAATTCTACTCCTCGTGCGGACATCCGTTCGTGTCAACCCATCCCATGTTCGGCCCTACGTTTGCCTCGCTCTCCAACCTCGCCTCCGAGAATGCCATTATAATTAAAGAGGGCTCGCAGCAGGGACGTGAATTTTTCCGCAGCCTCTACAACTCGTTACACCTTAATATAGTAGACTACACATTCGACGAACACGACCTCACCGTGGCCTATTCACTCTCCATCCCATTCGCCTCTACGCTCGTGTTTGGATCCGTTATGCGTCATCAGGATGCACCGGGAACCACGTTCAAACGCCATCTGGCCATAGCCCACGGACTCATGAGCGAGGATGATTATCTTCTCTCCGAAATCCTGTTCAACCCCAACACACCCGCCCAACTCGCTAAAATCTCAGAGACACTGGCTCGTCTTAGTCAAATCATCGAAGCCCGTGACTCCACGGCCATGAAAGCCTTTCTCGACACCGTCCGAGCCAACCTCGCATAATAGCGACCCTACATCTGACGCATGATTGCTCTGGCGCTACCATGCTACCAACGCTATCGCCCCAGTAACATGGTAGCACGGTAACACTGGTGACACTTTATCGCGTGCAAATATAGAAACAGGCAGCTGAAAGCCTGCTGCGAGTCGTATCTTTGCAGTGTGAATCACATACTCCCCGCCGGCTCTGACAATATATGT
>CAZASF010000002.1:0-106306 GCA_964487725.1 uncultured Bacteroides sp.
CCACGACCTTTTCGTTACGAATGAAATGCTCTACCGACTGAGCTATTGCGGCTTGATGAGATGCCTTAATTACGGCACGCTCTTATTTCACGGTGCAAAGTTACGAATTTTTTATGAATTCTTGCTATATGTGAACTTTATTTTCGCCTCCGATATGTTTAACTTACACATTGCCGGGCCACTGACTGAAGGCTGTATTCCGGTAACGTACGTGGTGGTCGATGTGTAGTAATATCCGCTCGTGGATGTTTCAGTAGTCACGTTGACAGGTATAAGATCAAATGTATAATCATCAGCCGTAAGCGTCCCTTTCTCTATCAGGTCAATGATATACTCTCGCATTCCGGAGAAAGTATAACTGTTGGTGGTCGAGCTGTATGAGCCGAGGAATGAGGTTACGTTATCAGCTATTTCGTTGTTAGCAAAAAAGTCAGCTTTCTTTGACGATAATATCAGGAGCACATCTGATGGAGGGTTAATGGAGTAGTCATTCTCGATCTCTTCCACAGGTATGTCAAGAGTCAACGTGTTAACCACGGTCAGGGGTGTATAATTTGCCTTGTAACTGTCAATTATTGCCTGGGCCGGGAAAATCATGCGTGTGATATATCCAGTGGGGGCAACAAGGAGTGCATCTCCGGCATCAGCCATTGCTTTAAGAGAGGGGCTGATGTCCATACGTATGTTATTGTTGGTAATAACTTCGGGTGAAACCGCCATGTAGGTGGATACCTTGTTGGTTATCGAGTCAAAGACAACGCCAAGAGAGTCCGTGTAGTCAGTGTGCTTCTTGTATGAGAAGTTGATTCGAGTGTTGGCAATGTTCACCACGCGTCCGGTTCCAAATGTGCTTTTTACATAAATTCCGGGGAAGAATTGGGCAAAAGCTTCCGGAGTGGAGAATGTCTCCGGATTAGTTTTGAAGCGGGTAAACACTTCCTTCCCGAACTCAAGAGGGAGTTTTACTATTATGGAGTGACTGATCACAGCTGTGTCAGCAGCAAAGTTATTAGCGGTATAGATTTTGTCCGTGGGTGTCCAACAATTGGATTCACTGTAATAACCTTCAGGATTGAAGTTGCTGTAGATCGGGGCTTCAAGCTGTCGGGTTAAGGGGTAGACCTTAAGACCCATAGGTACAATGGAGTCTCCGGTAAGATCTCCGGGGACAAAGAACATCAACAGCCTTACGGAGTCTATGTCTTCAACTGATACTCCGGTTGTATCAAATGTCTCAGCCGGCATGAATTGTGTGACAAAATCGGAATAAAAGTCACCGAATTCCGCAGCGTTTATTGCTCCAAGAAGTTGGGTTATTGTTCTGGACTCTACGTATTCATTACGGACAGAGTATGCGGTAAGTGTGAACGTGGAGTCTATTATTATGGCAGTCTTATCATCGACAAGTGTGTTTCCGATTGTTGTTACACTATCTTGACAAGACGACGCGGCTCCGAGAAAAATGGCAACCGCGATGAATATTTGTAACAGTCTCATGTTTAATGTGATTCTTAATCAATAAGTTTTTTGCTAAACTCTACGATTTCGGCCGACAATTCCTTGACATCCTCAATCGATTGGTTGAACTCCATAAACGGCTTGCCTGTAGCCCTGGCGTATTCAACAAGCTCGGGTGTAACTTCGCCTGATGACTGGACGATTGCATCGGAATAATCCATAGCGAGTTTGTTCAGAGCATGGAAGTCAACCGGAGTATTGACTACGCTGTTGATATCTTCCTCCGATATCTGATTCAGTTTGAGTTTTTCAACAAAACGTTCGTCAAGAGTTCCTTCAAACTCTTCAGGACGAAGCACGTATATTATCTTTGCGTTGGCAAACGATGGATCTTCCTGATATACTTTTTTCAGATATAGCGGAACAAGGGCTGAAATCCAGCCGGTACAGAAAATTATTGCCGGTTCCCAACGGAGCTTTTTCACCGTTTCTATAACTCCCTTGACAAAGAACATCTGCCTCTCGTCATTGTCCTGTGGCGAAGTGACGGTCTCAAGGCGCTTATCGGGAGAAAAGTGGAAGTAATCATCATTGTCAATGAAGTAGACCTGCATACGTGTAGGTTGGAGCGTAGCCACTTTTATAATCAGCGGATGATCAGAGTCATCAATTATGACATTCATCCCTGAAAGTCTTATCACTTCATGTAGCTGATTGCGACGTTCATTGATACATCCGTATTTCGGCATGAAGGTTCTCACTTCATATCCACTGTCCTGTGTGGTCTGGGCAAGTTGCCGTCCGAGTGTCGCCATTGGCGAATCGGGAAGGTATGGTGCAATTTCTTGGGATATGAATAGTATTTTCGTTTTTCCCATTCGATGTAATATTATCGGAATTTAATTATCTCCCGCAAAGTTACGATTTTTTTTTCAAAGTTTCTGATATCGGAGTATAAAAAGGAGTCCTTATATTTTTTTTAGGCTTTCTTTGTCCAAACTGACGGGGTTTTTAACGGGCGTTAAGTTTCATTAATCGAAATAAGATACTATCTTTGCAAAAAATTACATTGACCAAAATGAAAAAAACACTTACCATTCTGTTTTCCCTGTTGCTTCTATGCATATTTTCCGCATCGGCTCAGGGTAACAGTCCGTTCGCATGGCGTGCTAACGTGAAAATGACCAGTAATACCGAAGGTGAGATAATCGTAAAGGTGGAAGTCCCCTCAGGATGGCACCTGTATGGCATGGATTTACCTAAAGGAGGTCCGAAGCCAACCACATTTGATTTCAGCAAAAGCACCGGTGTTAAACTGATCGGCAATGTGGTTCCGAGCGTGAAACCAATATCTAAAGAAGACAAGATGTTCAACCTTACGCTCACATATTGGACCGGAAACGTTACATTCCGTCAGAAATTCAAGGTCACGGATTCATCAAAAGCCAAAATAGAGGGCACTGTCACATATATGGGTTGTAATGATAATACATGCTCTCCACCATCTACATTTAAAATATCCAAACCGGTAATAATCAAAAAATGAAGTCCATCAAGCGATTCGCAGCACTTGCGTTGACGTTAGCTGCTGTTCTGATTTCCAATGCTCAGATAGTAAACCCAGTCAAGTGGACACAAAAGATTGAAATGACTTCCGCTTCGGAGGGAGTCATGACTTTCACCGCAACGATTGAAAATCATTGGCACATATATGGATTGCAACTTCCCGAAGGAGGCCCGAATCCAACTAAATTTGACTTCAAGGAGGTTGCCGGCGCGCAATTGACCGGAGATATCACTCCTTCAGTTAAACCCACAGAAGAATTTGATTCAACGTTCAATCTGCTACTCAATTGGTGGGATGGGACCGTTTCATTCAAGCAAAGCTTTAAGCTGTTACCTGACAGCAAGGGATGCCGAATCAGCGGTAATATTATATATCAGGCATGCAGCATGGTTGACGGCTCTTGCGTCCCGCCGACAAAAGAACCTATTGAGCTTACTGAAGGTGAAGCTCCTGCAGCTACGGAAAATGTTGTAGCGGTCGCCACAACAGATACTAACGTCGACAACACCTCCGGACCGGGCTCCGAACTATGGGCACCTGCCATTTTCCCGACCGAAAGTGACAACGCTGTGCAGAACGTATCGGATGCATCTTGGTTATACATCTTTATATGGGGATTCATCGGAGGTCTTCTGGCACTCCTTACCCCCTGCGTATGGCCAATGATACCACTTACGGTAAGTTTCTTCCTTAAGCGCACAAAATCACGGAGGAAATCCATCATTGATGCAATGACTTACGGTGGTGCGATTATCGTGATATTCCTTGTTTTAGGCATTGTAGTTACCCTTCTGTTCGGGGCAAGCAAGCTCAATGATCTTGCAACAAATGCTGTGTTCAACTTGATTTTCTTCGCCCTTCTCGTTGTGTTTGCCATTTCATTTTTTGGTGCTTTTGAAATCAAACTGCCTGAAAAATGGAGCAATAAGATGGACAGTAGCGCTGAACGCACTACCGGTATGCTTAGCATCTTTTTCATGGCGTTCACTCTCGTGCTTGTATCATTCTCATGCACAGGTCCTCTGATTGGAACGCTTCTTGTGGAAGCAGCATCTCAGGCCAGCATTGTAGGGCCGGCTGTGGGTATGGGGGCATTTGCTCTCGCTCTTGCAATTCCGTTTACGCTTTTTGCTATATTCCCTTCACTCCTCAAAGAACTTCCCCGCTCAGGAGGTTGGCTAAATTCCGTTAAGGTGATTCTTGGTTTCCTTGAACTTGCGCTTTCATTGAAATTCTTATCCGTGGCTGATCTTGCTTACGGTTGGGGCATTCTCGACCGCGAAGTATTCGTGTCATTATGGATTGTGACATTTGCGCTACTTGGAATGTATCTCCTTGGCAAACTGCGTTTCAGTCATGATTCGCCGACTGACCATGTGGGAGTGGGTCGATTCTTTATGGCTCTTATCTCACTCAGTTTCGCCGTGTACCTTGTTCCTGGTCTATGGGGAGCACCTCTGAAGGGTGTCAGCGCATTTGTACCTCCGTTGTATACTCAGGACTTCAACTTATACAGTACCAACGAATTCCGCACGTTTGACGATTATGATGAAGGCATGAAATTTGCGGCAGAAAGCAATCGACCCGTACTTATTGATTTCTCAGGCTACGGTTGCGTGAATTGTCGTAAGATGGAGGGCGCCGTGTTTGACACCGATGATGTAAAAGGCCTTATCAAGGATAACTTCGTACTGATAACCTTAATGGTTGACGACAAACGCGCTCTTCCTGCTCCCATTACAGTTACGGAAAATGGTAAACAAATAACGCTGGAAACAATTGGTGAGAAATGGAGCTACCTGCAACGTTCTAAATTCAATGCCAGCACACAACCTTTCTACGTAATGCTTGGACGAGATGGACAGCCATTGGCATCCTCCTATTCTTACGATGAAAACGTGGCAAAATACGTTGAATGGTTGCAGTCAGGCATTGAGAAATTTTCAAAGGAAGGAATCTGATGCATAGTAGAGCAGAAAAGATAGAAGCGCTTGGAAGGGTTATTGACACCCTTGACGTACTGCGAATCAAATGTCCATGGGATCGAAAACAGACAAATGAGTCGCTGCGGCCGAACACAATTGAGGAGGTCTATGAACTTTCCGATGCCCTTTTCCATGACGATGACAAGAATATCCGCAAGGAGCTTGGAGATGTACTGCTTCACATTCTGTTTTATTCCAAAATAGGAGAAGAGAAGGGTCGGTTTGATATCTGCGACGTGGCCAACTCTCTGAACGAAAAGCTCATATTCCGTCATCCCCACGTATTTGGCAACACCGAGGCTGAAAACGCCCATCAGGTTGAGCAGAACTGGGAGCAAATAAAATTAAAGGAGAAGGACGGGAACAAAAGCGTTCTTGCCGGTGTTCCACATTCACTCCCGTCACTCATTAAGGCATATCGCATTCAGGAGAAGGCGGCCAATGTGGGTTTTGATTGGGAAGAGAAGTCACAGGTTTGGGATAAATTCAAGGAAGAAGCCGATGAATTTAAGGCAGAAGTCAATAATATGGACAAGAGCCGCATGACCGAAGAAATGGGCGATCTGCTTTTCAGCCTTGTCAATGTTGCCCGTCTTTACGGCATACATCCGGATGATGCTCTTGAGATGACCAATGCAAAGTTCATCAAACGCTTCAATCATATAGAGTCCCAAGCCAAAGCGAAAGGAAAATCTCTGAAAGAGATGTCTCTTGAAGAGATGGATCAATTATGGAACGAAGCAAAGGAGAAATTAACATGAAACTGAGAGCGTTCTTACTTCCAATATTAGTCATCATGGTCGGTTTTGCGGCCAATGCTAAAGTTGTGACGGGGTTCAACAGCGTCAAAGGCGAATCAACGGGCTACATCACGTTTATTGTTGAATCGGTTGACTATCGTACGGATCTGACAAGGATTTCCGGAAAACTCAAAGGAATTCCACACACTTCGGAGCGTATAGATAATCTTGTGCTTATTGCTCCATCCGGCAAACAGTATCAGATGACTGACATCGATGGCGTTGACCTTAAAAGATGGTTTCAGTGGGAGGACAACGGCTTGATTGATGTTGAAATAGATTTCCCTGTAATAAAGGAAGCAAGTTCGTTCATCCTCAAATCAAGTGGGCCGAAAGGCGTAAGCCATACCAAAATAAACAAGAAAAAATAACGGTCCGAAGTGAAAGTTTGCATAACGGAGAAACCGAGTGTAGCGCGGGATATCGCTGCTATAATCGGAGCCAATGACAGGCGTGATGGTTTTTTCGAAGGAAATGGCTATGCCGTCACGTGGACATTCGGTCATTTATGCACCCTAAAGGAACCGGCGGACTATACTGACCTTTGGAAACGATGGTCGTTGGGCTCATTACCTATGATTCCGGCGCGATTTGGCATAAAACTGATTGATCAGGAAAGTATCCGGAAGCAGTTTCATGTCATTGAAACTCTTGTTGCTACAGCCGATGAAGTTATAAACTGCGGTGATGCCGGCCAGGAAGGAGAACTCATCCAGCGATGGGTCATGCAGAAAGCTAAGGTAAAATGTCCGGTAAAGCGTCTATGGATTTCTTCTCTGACTGACGAAGCAATACGTCAGGGATTCAGCGAACTGCGCCCACAGACGGAATATGACAACTTATATCACGCCGGTTTGTCGCGAGCAATAGGCGACTGGCTGTTAGGCCTGAATTCTACACGATTGTTCACTCTCAAATACGGGCAGCCAGGTAATGTCCTATCAATTGGACGTGTGCAGACTCCAACCTTATCTATCGTAGTCGACAGACAGTTTGAGATAGAGAATTTTATCCCTGAAGATTACTGGGAGGTCAAAACCGAATATCGGGGCGTTTTTTTCAATTCCGTAGCAGGTAAGTACAAGACCGAGGAAGCAGCCTCAAAGATTATGGAGACTATCTCCACGCTGCCACTGACCATCACGGACATTCAGAGCAAGAAAGGCCGGGAGGCACCGCCACGACTATTTGACCTGACATCACTTCAAGTGGAGTGCAATAAACGATGGGGATGGACCGCCGATGAAACACTTAAACTCATCCAGTCCCTATATGAGAAGAAGGTAACCACTTATCCGCGTGTTGACACAACCTATCTCCCCGATGATATATATCCCAAGGTGCCTGATATTCTATGGCGTATGACACCATACTCGGCCATTACGGCTCCGATACTGTCGTCCGGTAAGTTGCCAAAGAGCAAGAAGGTTTTTGATAGTTCAAAAGTTACGGACCATCATGCCATTATTCCTACGGGAGAGCGGCCAGACAGACTTGAGGGCAATGAAAAAATAATGTATCATCTGATTGCACGCCGTTTCATTGCCGCTTTCTACCCCGACTGCCAGTTTTCAACCACAACAGTAAGCGCCTCAGTGGGAGAAGTACTGTTTAAAACATCGGGAAAAACTATCATTGAGCCCGGATGGCGCGTAATATATTCCGGAGAGAAAACCGCGGACCAGCATAAAGACGGCGATACTATATTGCCCGATTTTAATATTGGCGAATCCGGCCCGCACAAACCGCAATTAACGAAAAAAGCCACTCAACCTCCTAAATATTACACCGAAGGAACTCTTTTGCGGGCCATGGAGAGCGCCGGAAAGAATATCGATGACGAGGAATTGAGGGAGGCAATGAAAGAAAACGGAATCGGACGGCCATCAACACGCGCAGCCATACTTGAAACACTGTTCAAACGCCGGTATCTCACTCGTGAACGCAAAAGCATAAAGGCTACAAAGGCAGGAATAGACTTGATTTCTCTAATACATATCGAACTATTGAAAAGTGCCCGCCTCACGGGATTATGGGAAAACAAACTGCGTCAGATTGAAAAAGGAGAATATGACTCCGCCGAATTTATTTCCGAGCTAAAACAGTTGGTTAACGAAATAGTAATCAATGTACTCAGAGACAATGGAGGATATAAAATCGAGACCAATCAAACTGCCATAAACAAGAACGCGCAAGCGGAGGTCAATAATGTCATAAAAGCCGATGCTTCAAAGCCACGTAAGCCAAGATTGACACGTCTTGATCAGATTGAATGTCCGATCTGTCATACCGGACACATCATAAAAGGACGCACTGCTTACGGCTGTAGCCGATACAAAGAAGGATGCGACCTGCGCATGCCATTCAGCGAGTATCCGGCAGACCTTACACCATCGAAGCTCAATAAACTCATGATAAAACAAGCGCCAAATGGAACTGCTAAACGATGAGATATTACCGGTTGTAAATGAAAACGGAGATGTTATAGGCTCTGCTCCAAGGGCAAGGTGTCATGGAGGAGGAATGATTCTTCATCCCGTGGTCCATCTCCATGTATTTCGTGATGGCAAACTTCTCTTACAACACAGGTCAAAATTTAAAAAAATTCAGCCCGACAAATGGGATACGGCTGTAGGAGGCCATGTGGCATATAACGAAAGCATCTCTGATGCATTGAAAAGGGAGGTCGAAGAGGAGATAGGCCTTCGGGAATTCAATGCCGTCAATGTGTCACGCTACATTTTCCGAAGCGATGTTGAACAGGAGATGGTCAATACGTTTATTTCAATAGTGGCTCCTGACTTTGAGCCTGTTGCAACGGAGCAGGATATTGACAGCCTTGCGTTTTTCACAATTGAAGAAATTCAGCAAATGATTGAACAAGGGAAGACCACTCCGAATTTTGCCCAAGAATTTCGCAGCATAATCCAACCTTTCGTCAATGGTAAATGACATACTTCAAATAGGAGCAGTTATCGTGGTGCTCATCATCTGCGTAGTGTGGATGGTACGTCGGATACATCGAGGTATATCCGGACGGTGCGATGACGAGACAGAAGACTGTTCCGGCTGTAGTCTTGCAGAACACTGTAGAAAAGCAGGGAAGAAGACTACTGGCGGGACATCCGCTTGAGCAGATTGTAGGCGGGGACTATGCCGAGTTCACCTGATTTACTGAGATCACTCACTCCTGCCATCCTATTGCCGAGTTTCAAATAAACATAGCCTCTGTTGTAATACGCCTCTCCGAAGTCAGGCTTTATTTCCACAGCCTTGGTAAAGGCATCAAGTGCTGACATAAAATCCTGCATCTCTGCAAGAAGCACACCCTTGTTATAATAGGCGACAGCCATGTTGGGCGACAGCTTTATCACTGTATCCACATCATCCATTACTTGCTTAAGCTCGACTTTCATAGCCGATGCCGATGGCTTTTCTTCACCATTTTTAGGATTGGCTACGGATAATTTGAGCCTGCGTTCTCTGGCTATGGCTCTCATAAGATATGCAATAGTAAAATCAGGTGCCGCTTCAATAGCCTTATTGAAATCAGCTATTGCCCCATCAAGATTTCTTACTGTCAGTTGATCCATTGCCCGGCCAAAATAATCAATGGCGCGTGGCGCGTGGGTAGAAAGGTAAGAATTATAGTATTCAATTGACCTGAAATGGTTGTTTATATCATCCACGTCACTGATGGGGTATTCATGATTGGTAACCTGAAGTACGTATCTCAAAGCTTTTGTTCGATTTATGTCATCGACCTCTCGTATATAATCGCCTGTGGGTTTAAGTTCAGTGGGCGACGTATAGTATGTTACAGTAAAGAGCGGTTCGAGTTCTATGCTGACGGTTCGGTCCTGAACCTTACCTCGTATGCCCTTGTTGTTAAATTCCTGATCAACATTTGCATTATCAGAAACAGTAAGCAACGTAGAGAATTGGCGGGCCACTTCTTCCTGTGAATCAAGATTGAGGTCCTTTTCAGCAGGTGTAGCCTCGTCGAGTATTTTGCTCGGATTTATAAGATTCTCAAGACCTTCACGAGCTTTCTGCTTAGTGGCAAGGGCAATTGACCGGTCAAGATCCGATTGCGCGGAGCGCATTCCCATACTGTGCTTAACGTCGAATCTCAGATAGTAAGCCATGGCAAAATCCGGAATATCCTCAATAACACGGTCAATGTCATTAAGCGCATTTTCATAGTCACCTATTTCTCTATAAAGCATAGCCCGGTTGAACAGAGCGCGATATTCATTAGGCCGCATCTGAAGCACATGGGAAAGGTCGTCTATCGCTTTATTGTAGTCGTGAACCTCCATTCGCAATAATGCTCTGTTATAGTAAGCCACGAAATTTGCAGGGTCAAGTTGCAGTGCGTAGTCATAGTCACTCATGGCGCCGAAATAATCGTCAAGACGATAACGGATATACGCGCGGTTTATATAATAACCGGCATATTTCGGCTGCAACCTGATTGCTTCATCCATATCTTTAAGGGCCTGTTCATAATCCTGATTGCGATGAATGGCAATATCGGCTCTAAGGAGATATCCGTTGACAGCATGCTTATTGATAGATAACGCTTTGTCTATGTCATTAAGCGCAGCCGTGGTGTCAGCCTTTTCAAGTAGTAATCGCGCTCTGCCAAGGTAGCCTCCGTCAAATCCCGGATGGGAGTCAAGAAGATGAGCAAAACTTTTCTCCGATGCTTCATAGTCCTTTACATTTGCCTGAGCCAAAGCAAGATTGAATAATATGCCACGATTTTCCGGCAATAATTCAAGAGCCCTGGCATAATCAAGAATAGCCAATGAGTCAAGACCAAGATTCTGACGCGCCACGCCTCTCAATTCATACGCATCCGTTATAAATGGATTTCGTTCTATGGCAAGGCAGGCATCAGCTTCCGCGCCCTTGAAGTCATCAAGATTATACTTTGCTAAAGCTCTGAAAAAATAGGGCTGGGCGAGATAAGGCTTCGCAGCTATGACCTGATTGAAATACTGGATTGACAGTACGTAATCCTCAAAATATAGTGCATTGCGACCAATCTGAAGGACCTGATCTGTGTTTATCTGGGCCTTAATGGAGAGGACTGACGCTAAAGAGACAAATGCAAGAAAAAGTTTTTTTGACATGAATCAGCAAATTACACTGCAAATTTAAGAGTATGTTTGGAATATACAAAATATTTTTTGGCACTGCGATAATGAGTCTGTCCAATAATATCTGTTATGGAATTTAATTTTTTTTGGGGGGGTAGTTAATTATCAACATTTGTTGAGAGTTAAACCGAATATAAATAGTAATTTTGCAATCATATCTTTGACCACATGAACCGGCAATCAATCATAATCACAATAATGGTCCTCTTTTCCGTATTTGATATATCGGCGAAGAAGAAAAAGGAATACCCCCATGCCGAGATAAAGGTTGGCTATACATATCACGAGACTTTTGTTAGAGGATCTGATGGTATAATACATCGCGACATTCCTTTTATACTCCTGGCAAACAAAGAACTATCAAAGTTTTATAATACAAGTACGGAGTTCAAGGACTCTCTCCAATCCACGCCACAAGGTCGAGCTGTGGAAAAACAACTATTTAATTATGCTGCTAAACGCTATATGGAAACAAAGGATAGGAGCGTAATGGATGGAGTGGTTTACCAGACATTTCTCTACATTTTCCGTTCCGCAGCTGACAATCAGATGACTGTATATGACAACGCAGGTGGTCAACGCGGGTATTACACAGAGCCTCTTGGCAAAATCCAATGGGCGATTTCTGACTCTACAAAGACCGTGTTGGGATATGACTGTATAATGGCAACAGCAAACTATCATGGACGGGACTGGACAGCATGGTTTACTCCTGATATTCCCTTGCAAGAAGGTCCATGGAAGTTGACTGGACTTCCGGGTTTGATACTTGAAGCAAGTGAATCCACAGGGCAACATGGTTTCGTAGCTACGGGGTTAGAATCATCGAATCAAGAGATTGTTCCTATTTATCCTTATCAACAATATGATAAAATGTCTCGTGTTGAAATGTTGAGACTGTTACGAAATTATCGAGATCACGGAAGCTCCATCAATACGGCTGCCACCGGCATCAAATTTGGTTCCGACCATATACGCACGGGTGAAGAAACAAACATAGATTTCCTCGAAACCGATTATCACGAATAACTCGGCTGATAATCATGTTGGCTTTTGATGTTCTCAACCGAGAAACAGTATAATGAATTAAACGAAGCAATAATCACCGGCCTCAATTAAACGGCCTCTCATTCTGCCGCCAAATGCGTGTTTTGCGTATTGCCGATTCGTGGCCGTCAAGGGCAGCGAATGGGGCGAATTGAGCCGCTCTGGCTTCCATTGGCATTCGTTGACGCTTTGTGGGAAAGGGATACGGATGGTTTATGATTGATTCTAAGTCAGTCTTTTCCTCTTTTCTATTCATGATGGCCTCCAATCTGCTGGTTGCGGTTCTTTTGAGTAGCTCCTTCGGCAAAATTAAGTCCTTTAAGAATTGCGTTTTTTCCGAATCGCTTCTTTATACTTAACACGGCTTTCTGACAGCGCTTTTCTTTGACAAGTGTCTTTTCCATGCGTTCCTTTTCCCGGTGTAAAGAATCATAATCGGTAAAGAGCTCAAGTTGCTCGGGTTTGCAGGACGTTATTGCGAGATCAGATTCGTATGTGGTGTTGTTGGCGCATAGGGTAATTCTCCTTACGAGTAGTATTGGGTTTACTATCCTGTCATACAGGCTTCCCACATGAGTTGCCAATGTTGATGCCGAGGATGTGGGAACTGATATGTTTGATGAGCCATGAGCATGTCGAGGAACCTGACGCCCATATCTGTCAATGTTGATAGGGCCGTCATATTGTTCCCTGATGTCGGGATTACTCAGAGACTCCACATCGTATCCGATTTCCAGCACTATTTGATTTGTAACCAATCCCTTGTCAAGTAAGTCAAGGGAGAGCGAATCGGCCATCTCCAACACTACTATTCTTGCTTGTTCCACGGTATAAGCACACGTCAGAACTTGTCCACTACTAATGCTATGGGTTGCCGGTCTGTAGGCTTTGATTTTGTCCATTGTGACCGGTTCCCATCCCCATGCATGGTCGATCAGCAGTTCGGCGTTGACTCCGAATAACCGGTAGAAAAGGTTCTCATGTGTCAGTGAGTACCGGGCTATGTCGCCCATTGTTTCAATGCCATACTGCGCCAATTTATTTGATATACCGCGCCCTACTCTCCAGAAGTCGGTCAGCGGCCTATGATTCCACAATAATCTGCGATAACTCATTTCATCAAGTTCCGCAATGCGCACCCCGTCTTTATCGGGTTTCATCTTCTTTGCGGTTATGTCCATAGCGACCTTGCACAGATACATGTTGGTTCCTATTCCGGCGGTGGCTGTTATTCCTGTCTCGCTTAGTACGTCGCGGATTATGGTCATAGCAAGTTGATGGGCCGTCAATCCGTACGTGGCAAGGTACGGGGTTGCGTCAATAAACACTTCGTCAACGGAATAGACGTGTATATCCTCGGGAGCAATGTAACGCAGGTAAATGCTGTATATGCGGGTAGAATATTTGATGTACAGGGCCATTCTCGGAGGTGCAATAAGATAGTCTACCGCAAGATCCTGACGTCTTGCCAATTCGCTCCCGGAAGTTGACCTGCCGGCGTGACCACGTTGCCTATTGATCTGACGCACTCGCTGCACGACTTCAAACAGGCGGGGACGACCGCCTATACCATAAGCTTTTAAGGCCGGACTAACAGCAAGGCAGATTGTCTTTTCAGTACGGCTGGAATCAGCCACAACAAGGCATGCGTCAAGTGGGTCCAAACCGCGCTCAACACATTCCACTGAAGCGTAGAATGATTTTAGGTCAATAGCTATGTATTGCCGTCCGCTGTCAATCTTCAAATACTGTTTCCTCCTGTATGTGTGCGATATTCATTAGTCCTTTTCCTCCGCAGCTGTGTCGTCCATGGTTCTTGCTATCTGACTGCGTGCTGTCTGCAAAGTTTTCTCAAGGCGTTGTTTTTCAAGTTCCTGCTTTTTTCGTTCTCTAACGACAACCGATGTTGCGTATAAAGTCGCTATTCCCTCTTTCTGATTGTCAGGAAGAGTCATAGATACCTGTTTCCCATTGCTGCCATTGTATGTTACAGTCAACGGTTGCCCCTGATGTTCGTAGATGAATTTTGCAACATCCTGACACTCTCCTTCTATAAACGTGATGACGTCCTTGCCGCTGGAGCGATCATTGCGTTCGCCGTCATAACTGACCGCTGGCGTTGAAGCCGATTCCTGTCCTGAGGTAACTGTTATTGACGCTGGATTTACCGGATTCGGTGATGTGGCCACTATATAAATTCTACCGTCTGGCGACATCCGTCCGTGCAATCCACTGACAGTGCCTACATCGACATGTCCTTCGGCCTTTGATACGTAATAGTTCCCAACGGTATTCTGCACAAGTTGAGTCTGTTTTGACAGAGAATCAAGTCGATAGCTTTCAATTGCCGAGATGCTGTCAATAATCTCAAGCTGTCGGTTGGCGGCCTGTTCCATGAGCCGGGGGCGCAATGACATCCCTTTCCTGCGAATATCTATAGCCGTCGGGCACGACCTGTCCATTGAGTCCAGCAATGTTAGTGCTTCCTCATATTTCCCATTACTGTACAACACTTCGGCCTGGGAGTATAAGTCCCCTGCCCTATCTGTGTCAGATTTTCCACCGCATGCTGCCATCAGAATAAGCAGAGCCGGCATTGTTATAGCCTTTAGAAAACGATCAGTTACCACGCTGAACATCTTTCACTCCTTTCACAGTTGAGATTTTAGTTATCAGTTGTTTAAGTATGCCGGTGTTTTCCACGCCCACAATAAGATAGCCGTGGAATATCCCGTCATGAGAATCTATGGATATGTTTCTTAGGGATGCCCCGTTCTGTTTGTTTATAATTGATGATATGTTGGTTACGATACCAATGTCATCGGAGCCAACAACAGAGAGTGTAGCCACAAACTGATTTCCGGCTTTGCCTGACCAACGGGTGGGGATTACACGATAGGGATAGCGCTCGCGTATGTGAGCAGCATTCGGACAATTATCCCGATGAATTTTGATGACTCCTTCCGATGAGATGAAGCCAAACACGTTATCGCCATATATTGGATTGCAGCATTTTGACAGCCTGTAATTCAGTCCTTTCACGTCATCACCGATTATCAACACATCTGAGCCGGAGGTTACTTCTTCGTCTTGCCCCGGCGTCTGTAGCGAGAATTCTTCGGCTGAAACGCGCTCAGCGGTTGATTCCTCCTTCCGTATTGTCTCCTCGTATTCTGATACGATGTTGTTAACATCAAGCTCTTCGGCGGCAATTGCCTTGTAAAAATCAGTGACTGTTTTGAATCCAAGCCTCTTAATGGTTTTCATCAAGATGGATTCGTTCAGCTCTATTTTCCGGTTTTTGAACCTACGGAACAGCAGTTCCTTGGCGAGCTCAGCGTCACGGTTTTCTTTTTCTTTCAAAGCCTGACGAATCTTGTTTTTGGCCTTGGATGAGACAACTATGTTGAGCCAGTCAAGTTTAGGCGACTGATTACCGGAAGTAAGAATCTCCACGGTGTCGCCGCTATGAAGTTTGTAGTTGAGTTTGCGCGATTTACCGTTGACCTTACCGCCTACACAGACGCAACCGAGATTGGAATGTATGTTGAATGCGAAATCAAGTACTGTAGCCCCAAGCGGGAGTTTGTACAAATCACCACGGGGCGTGAACACGAACACCTCCTCGTTATAGAGGTCCATTTTCATGTTCTTCATCAGCTCCATGGGGCCCGATTCTGCATCCTCAAGAATGTCGCGCACATGGTTCATCCAAGTGTCAAGGTTATTTTCGCTCTTGATTCCCTTATATTTCCAATGAGCGGCCACGCCCGTCTCCGCTATTTCATCCATTCTCCGCGAACGAATCTGAACTTCCACCCATTTGTCCTCAGGCCCGAGGACAGTTATGTGAAGCGACTCATATCCGTTTGATTTAGGAACAGAAAGCCAGTCCTTCATTCTTGCGGGATTTGGCTGATACATGTCGGTAATTATCGAGAAGGCGAGCCAGCATTCAGCGCGTTCCTTAATCCGTTCCACGTCAAGTATTATCCTGATAGCGAAAAGATCATAGATACCGTTAACATCAATGCGCTGCTTGACCATTTTGTTCCAAATCGAGTAAATGGATTTGGTTCTTCCCTTTATTTCAAACTTCAGGCCCTGATCTTCAAGAGCTTTCTTTACCGGCCCGATGAATGACTTCATGTAGGCATCGCGTTCACGCTTCGTCTCATTAAGCTTGTGGGCTATTCGCGTAAACATCTCGCGATTCGTGTACTTGAGCGACATATCCTCAAGCTCGCCTTTAACCTTATACAGTCCGAGTCGATGGGCCAGTTGGGCGTAAAGATATGCACTTTCGCGTGCTATCTGCTGAACACGAGCTTCATCGGGATGATGGTTGATGGCTCTCATCAGGCACAGACGGTCAATTATCATGATGATAATGACCCTTATGTCCTGAGCAAATGTCAGCATAAGGTTGCGGAAATTCTCATTGGCGAGGGCCGTGTGCTTTCGGTAAAGAGTCTGTACTTTTTCAAGACCGGCCATCAACGATTTTACATCAGGGTCTATGGATGACAGGACCGGACTGTCCGGCGGTAGTAACCGAGAGAACATGATTGCCATGACCATGTTCTTGTCGGCACTTACTTCACGGCACAGGGCGGTTGCTGTGGCTATGCCTCTGAGAAGCGGATGAAATCCGAAACCGTCACGTATATCATCGTCACAATCATTTATGGCCGGCTCAAGAACGGAACGGATCTCCCGAACCTCTTGGCTGCTCAACATGCCTGCTGTCAGCTCTCTGAGCTCCCGGTATGCTGCGACAAGTCTGATTTTTTCTTCAGTAGTTAGCCCGGACATGACTTCTTGTTATGATTTAGAAACTATGTTGATAAAGGTAACGTTTTATTGACCGTTTGGGCGTTTTTTCAAATTCTTCATCCATCAGGCGGAACGATGACACTCTGCAATATGCCGGAACTTCCTTGTTAAGGAACTGGATGTTTTCCTTCATGGCTTGTTCGAGTGCTGCTGAAGAAAGATTTTCGTTGGCCGCAAGCTCATAGTCAGGGTAAATCAGGGCTATAAGTTTATTGGATTCGGATATCACCAATGATTCGTTGACGTAGGGCATGTTGTTGAGAATCTGCTCTATCTCCTCCGGATAAATGTTTTGACCGGAAGCCCCGAGAAGCATGTTCTTGTTTCGTCCTCTAAGATACAGGAACCCATCCTTGTCAATAAGTGAAATATCACCTGTATTTAACCATCCATCTTCGGAAAGTTCCGCTTTTGTAGCTTCTGGATTTTTGAAATATCCCTTCATTACATTGCTACCTCTGGTGTACAGAACGCCGGGAATAGTGTATGGATCAGGAGAATCGATCATCACCTCCATGCGGTCTACAGTTTTGCCACATGAACCGACTCTTGCCTCACGCCATGAGCTGTAAGATATGAGTGGACAACACTCGGTCATTCCGTAGCCAATCGTGTACTGGAATCCTATCTTGTTAAGGAAAACCTCCACATCTCTGTTAAGTTTGGCGCCACCGATGATTATTTCCTCAAGATTTCCCCCGAAAGTTTTCTGAAGTTGTGACTTGATTCTGGCAAGGAGCCTCGAGTCAACGAACGGAACGTGCATGAGGAGCTTCATCAGAGGTTTTTCAAGGAGCGGGAACACTTGAGTCTTTACAATCTTCTCTAAAATCAATGGTACTGACACAATAAGTTTGGGGTGTACCTTAGAGAAAGCCTCGGTGATTACTCTCGGCGATGGAGTGCGGGTGAGGAAATGTATGTGACAGCCTCTGATTATGGGGAAAATAATTTCAATCATCAACCCATACATGTGGGCCATAGGAAGCATACTGACAATTCCGTCCCCGTCAGACACGTAGGAGAGATGATCCATGCAGAACACGAGATTACTCCAGATGTTCTCGTAGGTTAGCATTACTCCCTTCGGAAAGCCTGTGGAGCCTGACGTGTAGTTTATCAGAGCCACATCGTCAGGGCTGTCCTGAAATGTCTTGAAGTCCTCCGGTAGAAATCGCTCGGGATACTTGCGTCCGAAGTACTCATTGAGGTGGGCTCTGGCATCGGCAAGAGGCTCTGACCGGGAGAATAAAAGCGAATTGTTTTTCAGGCTCATCACTCCTTCAAGATTCTTCATTGACGCAGGGTCAAGATTCTCCCAGATTCCTTCATCAACAAAGAAAAGCTTGCTTTCACTGTGGTTGACAAGATTGTGGATGCTGTCAGGCTTGAAATCGCTCAGTATAGGCACGTTCACAGTGCCATAAGTCATGTTGGCAAGAAGTGCAACAGCCCAGTTTGATGAATTGCGTCCGCATATAGCCACTTTGTCGCCGGGCTTAAGACCGCAGCGTTCATATAGGATGTGTAGCTTTGAAATCTTTCTTGCAATATCCCTGAAACTATAGGACACGCCGTTGAAATCAGTCAGCGCGGGGTGCTCCCAATTGGATGTTATGGTTTCAGACAGATATTGATTGACGCTTTTGTTATGTTGTGTCATTGTTGTTTCTTGAGTGGTAAATTTCAGGCAAAGATAGCAAAATTCCCCTAACCGCTCCTCATTTCCACCTTGATTTTTGCGTAATCTCAAAATTGTTGTGTAAATTTGCAGCATGTTTATTAACCAAAGATTTATTATTATCATGTCACGAATCATATCATCGTTATTCGCCGCATTGGGTATACTCTCGTGCTCAGCAGCAACTTCCGACAATTACAGCGTAAAGGTCAATTTCACTCCCGACGAGGACGGACTGCTGCTATACATGGTCAATTACGATGACGGTATCAAGATTGACAGTGCTCTCGTTGACAACGGAGTGGCTGAGCTGAATGGGAAAATAGACGTGCCGGTCATGGTCCAACTTGTTCTTGATGGCAACCGTGCAGGTTCATTTATTCTTGAACCCGGCAAAACAACCGTTGACTCCAACACCAAAAAAATACAATCGGACGGAACTCTCAACGGCCAGTGGAATGCATTCAACGACGCGCTCACTGCCATTGCTAAGGAATACAATGATATATATCAGTCAGACAAAGCTGATAAAGAAAACCTGCTGAAAGCAATTGAGACACGCTACAACGCCACGTCCGACTCCATGTTTACAGCTAACCGCAACAATATCATAGGCTACCGTCTGTTTCTTGACAAGGCTTACGAATTGACTCCATCGGAGTTCGAATCCCAGTTGGTAAGTAATCCTGACATGAGTAACTATACGCGTATCAAACGCCTCCGCATATCAAAAGCCAATGAGGCTTCGACCTCGGAGGGAAATATGTTTAAAGATTTCACCATACAGAATGGCGACAGTATCCAGCGTCTTAGTGACTATGTAGGTAAAGGGAAATGGACTCTCGTGGACTTTTGGGCAAGTTGGTGCGGTCCCTGCATACAGGAGATTGGCACGATAAAGCAACTGTATGCGAAGCACGCAGGAAAGGATCTTGATTTCCTTGGAGTGGCTGTCTGGGACGAACCGCACAACACTCTGAATGCGATAGACAAACATCAGATTCCATGGCCGGTGATAATAAATGCACAGACAATTCCTACGGATATTTACGGCATAGCCGGTATACCCTGCATAATTCTCTTTGATCCTCAAGGCAATATCGTAAGCCGCGGACAGCAAGGCGAGAATCTTGTCAAGGCAGTGGAAGCAGCCTTGGCCGAGAATAACGTTAACGAATAAGATAGAAGAACCATACTCTCATGATTGAAAAGATCGCTCAGCTAAAGGCTGAAATTGAATCACTTTCTCCTAAAGACCTTAACGAAGTAGAACAGCTTCGCATCAAATATCTCAGCAAAAAGGGCGCAGTTTCGATGCTCTTCAATGATTTCCGTATTGTTCCAGCCGAGCAGAAAAAGGAAGTTGGAAAGGCCTTGAATGAACTCAAAAATTACACAGCTGACAAGATAAACGCCCTTCGTGAGACCCTTGAATCAGCTGATACTGTGGATGATTCACTTGACCTTACACGAACAGCATCGCCGATTCGTCTCGGGAGCCGTCACCCGTTGTCAATTGTACGTGAAGAAATTATATCCACGTTCTCACGATTGGGTTTCACCGTTGCAGAGGGCCCTGAGATTGAAGATGACTGGCATGTGTTCTCCTCGCTGAATTTTGCGGCTGATCATCCTGCGCGCGACATGCAGGATACATTCTTTATAAAAAGAAATCCTGACGTACTCCTCCGCACCCACACATCGTCGGTGCAGACACGAGTTATGGAGCATTCCAAGCCACCAATCAGAATTATATGTCCCGGACGTGTGTACCGCAACGAAGCTATTTCCGCACGTGCCCACTGCTTCTTCCATCAGGTAGAAGCTCTGTATGTTGACAAGAATGTATCGTTTGCCGACCTTAAACAGACTCTACTTTATTTCGCGCAGGAAATGTTTGGACCCGACACCAAAATTCGTCTTCGTCCCAGTTATTTTCCGTTCACGGAGCCGTCAGCAGAGATGGACATATCGTGCAATTTATGTGGAGGAAAGGGATGCTCATTCTGCAAACACACAGGATGGGTAGAGATTCTCGGCTGTGGAATGGTTGATCCCAATGTGCTTGAAGCCTGTGGAATTGACTCTAAGGTCTACAGCGGCTTTGCTCTTGGCATGGGAGTGGAGCGCATTACTAACCTGAAATATCAGGTAAAAGACCTCCGTATGTTCTCGGAAAACGACAAACGTTTCCTTGAGGAATTCCAAAGCGCACATTGATAGAGCATTTGCCTCTACACTACTCCTGACTTATGACACAAAAAGAGCGCTACCGCCGTGTGCTGGAATGGTTTGAATCGGCTATGCCAGTGGCAGAAACCGAGTTGCACTATAACTCACCTTACCAGTTGCTCGTTGCTGTCATATTGTCGGCGCAATGCACTGATAAAAGAATTAACCTTGTAACTCCGGCTCTTTTTGAAGCCTTCCCTACTCCGGAGGCGTTGGCCGCAGCATCTCACGAGGAGATATTCGAGCTAATCAAATCAGTGTCGTACCCTAATAACAAAGCGCGCAATCTGAAAGGGATGGCCAATATGCTTGTGGAGGAGTTCAACTCCGAGGTTCCCTCTGACATTGATGATCTGATGCGATTGCCCGGTGTGGGTCGTAAAACAGCCAATGTAATGCTGGCCGTAATATACGGGCAGGCAGCAATGGCTGTTGACACACATGTGTTCCGTGTAAGTGAGCGCATAGGATTGACTACCGGCTCAAAGAATCCGCTTCAGACGGAAAAAACTCTTGTTAAAAACATCCCGGCGGACATTATTCCAAAAGCTCATCATTGGCTTATACTCCATGGCCGTTACGTTTGCAAGGCCCGTCGGCCCGATTGTCTGAACTGCGGATTGCAACCCGTATGTCGTTATTTTCAGCATGAATCACGCTAACGAGCTTCATCCCGTAGAAAAGCGTGTCCATGACTTCATACGGGCACACGGACTTTTGAATGATAACAGTAAGGTTATCATTGGTTTAAGTGGAGGCGCGGATTCTGTGGCCCTTACATCTGTGTTGACTACTCTTGGCTATAAATGCATTGCAGCTCATTGCAACTATCATCTGCGAGGCGATGAAAGTAACAGAGACGAGTCCTTTGTAAAAAGATACACTGCTGCTCTCGGCATCCCTCTTGAATGCACAGATTTTGATGTCAGATCTTATATAAGCGGTCTTGAAAAGTCGGCATCAATAGAAATGGCATGCCGTGATTTGCGCTATGAATGGTTTGGGAAGCTTAGGTTAAAATATGGAGAGGATGCCGTAATTGCAGTGGCGCATAATGCTGATGACAATATAGAGACGTTATTTCTAAACATTTTACGTGGAACGGGCATTACGGGATTGCGAGGCATGCAGCCGGTAAATGCTTCAGGCATTGTTCGGCCCCTTTTAAAGATATATCGTTCCGAAATAGAATCATACCTTGACAATAAAGGTCTTGAATACGTAACTGATTCTACCAATCTTGAGGTTGAGTTCAACCGCAACAAATTGCGTAATCTGATACTCCCGGTAATATACCGTAATTTTCCCAATAGCCGTAAGGGCATTTCCTCCACTATTGACATAATTTCAGAGACGGAAGAGTTTTACAAGGCGGCGATTGAGTCGTATCGGGGAAAATACTGTATAGATGAATCCACATGTGATCTTGCGTCATTAGTCAATGAAGTTCCACAAGCTCATCTGTTACTGTTCGAATGGCTCAAAGCTCTTGGAGTAACATCTTCGCAGGTAAGTGATATCATATCTTCGGCCGCTCAATCCGGACGCAGATTCTCCTGCTCTGCAGGAGGATACCTTCTTATCAATCGGGGAAAGCTACATTATGTTGCCGCATCCGGTAACATATCGCATCAAATTGAAGACTACTTTGATATTGAGATCCGTCCGGGCAATAAAATTACGCCTGACCGGTCTGGTATGATCGCCTTTTTTGACGCCGACCTACTGGACCCGGATTCCCTTTATGTAAGATTCTGGCATAAAGGTGATAGGATAAAGCCATTCGGCATGAAAGGGAGCCGTAAGGTAAGCGATATCTTTTCTGATGCAAAAATCTCACTTGAGCAGAAGAGCCGGATACCACTTCTGATGTATGGTGAGGATATTCTGTGGGTTGCCGGATTAAGGGCTTCGCGACTATTCAGTGTAACTGATGAGACTCGCAGCTATATAGCTGTCCGTTATAATAGCTTTTAACTCTTTTTGGTACTACGGTTAAAATAAATCTGATTAAATTTGCGTCATATAACCAGTAATCGACTTTTATGAACCGCAAAGGAAAACTTTACTTCCGCTACGGCACAATGGGAAGCGCCAAGACAGCGCTTCTGTTGACACAAGCCTATAACTTTGAGGAGCGTAACGTGAGTTATACGTGTCTTAAACCGGTGATTGACACCCGTGAGGGGCGCAGCGTGATTCGCTCGCGAATAGGAATAGAGCGAGAATGCCGATGGATTTATGCCGACACTGACCTTTACGAGCTTGCTCAGCAGCTTTTTGAGGAAACGATGCAGGTAATAGAGTGGTTTTTGGTTGATGAGTCGCAATTTCTAACGGAGCGTCAGGTTGATCAGCTGGCAAGAATAGTGGACGACTTTGGTAGTAACGTTGTGTGTTACGGCCTTCGCACTGACTTTAAAAGCCGGCTGTTTGAGGGTAGCCGACGTTTATTTGAGATAGCCGATTCGATTGACGAGATAAAGTCTACGTGTAATTGTGGACGGAAAACAATAGTAAATGCGCGAATAGATTCCAATGGCGATTTCGTTGCCGAGGGAAATCAAGTTGAGATTGGTGGCGACGACAGATATATTGCTGTGTGCCGTAAATGCTGGCGCAACAAAAAGATAGAGCAATCCGTGCGCAATGCCCTGCCCTTCCTTGAATTGAAAGGTCATTCTTGATAAAGTCAATGTTGTCGGAGTTGAACCTGATGAGACCCACGTTGTTGTAAGGTTAAACCATACATTGAGGATTCTGTCCAATGATAAATTACAAGTTATGAAAAAATCATTACGGATATTGACAATTCTTCTATTACTCTTGTTTTGGAGCAACATGGCTCAGGCCATATCTCTCCAGAATGAGACAATCAAGTATAAGGTTATATATAAGTGGGGCCTTGTGCATAAACAAGCCGGCACAGCCACTCTGAAACTTACACGTAGCGGAGGTAAATATAATGCCATAGCGATAGGCCGGAGCGCTTCATGGGCCGATAAGATTTATAAACTGCGTGACACCCTGCGGACAACAATGAATGTTGCTGATTACACTCCGTCGCGATATGAGTACATTGCCCATGAAGATGGTAAGTATTCCCATGACGTTGTGACATTTACCAAAAGCGGCAACACCGTTACCGGTCAATGTACTCGTACGCGCAAACCCAAAGGTGCCACTGCCGCCACTACAGAAAAGCGAGAGCTGAAAGCTGACGGAATTACAGTTGACATGCTTAGTTCGTTCTATTATCTACGCGCTCTTGATTTCAACAATATGAAGCCGGGCGAGAAGAAAACAATCAATATATTTTCAGGTAAACGCAAGGAATTGCTGACCTTCACGTATTTCGGCGTTGAAAAACTGAAAATTGACAGTAAGACGTATGATACGTATAAAGTTACGTTCTCATTTACATCCGATGGCAAAAAAAAGAGTTCGGAGCCAATACAAGCTTGGGTGTCAACGGATTCCCGGCGCGTACCGCTAAAACTTATAGGAAAATTGAAAATAGGACAGGTACAGTGTATCTATGTTCCCTGACACATACCATGTAAATTAACAATCCCCATCAAATGCATCACATTTCGCTTAAGTTATTCCTCTCCATTATCATTTTAACCAATCTTTTTACCTTGAGATCTTCGGCATCAACACCCAAAACTGAAATTAAAGTGGCGTTCACAACAGATGTCCATGGCAATTTCTTCCCCACCAACTATATAACAAGAGAGCCGATGGAGGGTAGTCTTGCCCGTGTAATAACAGTTATTGACTCACTGAGAAAAACTCCCGGAGGTGAAAATCTGATTCTGCTGGACAACGGTGACTTCCTTCAGGGACAACCCACTGTTTATTATTACAATTATATTGACACTCTATCGCCACATTTAGCATCGGAAATATATAATTACATAGGATATGACGCCACAACGATTGGCAATCATGACGTAGAGACCGGTCACAAGGTGTATGATCGATGGCGCAGTCAAAACCGTATGCCTATGCTCGGTGCGAATGTAATTGATGTGAAAAGCGGAAAACCATATTTGAGCCCCTACACCGTGATTGAACGCGATGGGGTGAAAGTTGCCATACTCGGATTACTCACGCCGGCCATTCCCGCTTGGCTTCCGGAGAATCTATGGGAAGGCCTGGAGTTTGAGGATATGGTGTTATCAGCTCGCAAGTGGATTCCAATAATTAAAGAGCGTGAGAACCCCGACATAATAATAGGACTGTTTCATTCCGGCCATGATGAGACATCTATGACCGGCGGATATGTGGAGAATGCATCTGTAAAAGTGGCGCGAGAAGTGCCCGGGTTTGACGCCGTGCTAATCGGTCATGATCATCAACGCTTTCTTGAGACTGTCACCAATACCGCCGGCGAAAAAGTTGATGTGCTGAATCCGGCCAATAATGCTATGGCACTGGGGGTTTTGAATTTCGAGATAGAGAAAGACAATAACGGCAAGATTCTTTCCAAGAAATTAACCTCCGAGATAGTTGATGTCAAGGACGCAGAACCGGACAAGGCATATCTTGAAAAATTTCGCGCCCAACAGGATACGGTAGAAGAGTATGTAAGCCGCATTATAGGCAATGTGTCGGAAGAGATGTCACTCAATGAGGCTTTCTTCGGCCCGTCGGCGTTCATGTCGTTCCTCCATCAGTTGCAACTTGAAATCTCCGGCGCTGACATATCCTTTGCTGCCCCTCTGTCAATGAATGCCGTAATTCACAAAGGGCCGATGAGAGTCAGTGACACGTTCACGCTATACAAATATGAGAACATGCTGTATGCCATAAAGATGACAGGAAAAGAAATCAAAGATTATCTTGAAGAATCCTACAGCGTATGGACAAAACAGCTTACTGAAGACCAACCGCACATCATCAACTTCCGCTCTGATAATCCTACTCCGGCAGATAACCGTCTGGCAAAGCCGGCCTATAACTTTGACTCTGCTGCCGGCATTGACTACATTGTTGACATAACAAAGCCCAAAGGAGAGAAAATAACAATCATCGGAATGAGTGACGGACGGGAGTTCTGTCCGGATTCAACATACATAGTAGCAATCAATTCTTATAGAGCTAACGGAGGTGGTGATCTGTTGACTAAGGGCGCAGGAATATCCCACAAAGAGTTGAAGAGCCGTATTGTCAATGCAACAGATAAGGACTTGAGATACTATCTAATCAAGTATATCGAGGCAAATCCCGAAATAAAGGTGACTACGCTGACAAACTGGAAATTTGTACCTGAGGATATTGCGTCCGATGCAATAGAAACAGACCGCAACCTGCTGTTCTCTTCCGACAGCTCTAAGGATCAGAAATGATTATTCCAGAGTATTCACTGTCATAAAGTCCTTTATTACTCCTTTTACGTCCGGGCCAACGGGATAAAACCAGGCTGTTCTGCTATTTCATAATAGCGGAAGATGCTCCTGATTGTTCTCCTACTTCGTCTCCATATTGAACTTTCTTGCCATAATTGAAGGTATATGTAACGGACAAGTTCAGGCGACGATGAAAATAGTTACCGCCATTAAATTTCGTTTCGGAGTATAGCGGTGAGACAGATGTAAGTGTTGCTCCAAGCCAGTCGCTACGGAAAAGGTCTATAACGGTAAGTCTAATGTTCCATCCTGATTTGCTCCAGCCTGCAAGCAGTTGGTAGAAATCACGGTCTTTATAATAAGCGGCACGGTTGCCTTGAATCGTACGGCTTGGCGATTGATATGAAGCCTGAAAGTAAAGGTTATTCAGATAATATGTTGCTGAGGCATTATAGGCAAATGGCGATTTAGATATGTCATAGTACCCTGTAAGGCGGTATAGGGTCATAGACGGTTGTGCGGCAAGTTGCAAATTGTTGTTTAGCAGCTTGTAGTTAAACGATAGACCGAATGATGTTCGATGATACTTACCATCGGAAATATAACTTTTCAGCAGTGCATGTCCGTCTTGATAAGGTGAATATACCGGCACATACAAGTTATATTCTCCAAAATATTGCGCGTATATGGCCGTTGAAAAATCATTACGCGGCATCCAATTATATTGAAAGTTGAAGTTCACTTGCCGGGATAGTTTCAAATCGGGATTACCGGCCTGATACATAAGCTCGTTGATCTGCAAAATATTCGGCGTCTTTACACTTGCTCCGGGATAATTAGCTCCCAAGTGAAAGAATGCTCGCAATGAATGGCGATTTGAGGGTGAAAAAGAGGCAGAAATATTTGCGACAGGATAAACTTCACTAACAGCAGTAGAATTGATTTTGTTACGCTCCCATTGGAAAGACACGTCTGCATTCACGTTCCATGGTCTGTTGGAAAAATTATAACCGAAGGTTGCTCCGGCGTATGTGTCTGAAAAGTCGTTATCGTATGGATTTGAGCCAAAATATGCTACATCGTTACGAGTTGAACCTCCACCGGCTCTCAGGTAGACATTATGTTTTTGTGACAAAATCTTATATAAGGAGGCAGAACCTCTGACCTGCCAGGCGTTTTCTCTTGAGATATTCTCAATCACTTCATCTCTGGGAATAGATGATGAATAAGTATAGTTATAGTTTGTGTGAGAATAGTTGGCTGAAGGGGTTAAACTTAACTGAAAATTGCGGGGAAGAATGAAGTAGTAGCTGCCCTGCCATGATACCCACCGTGTGGTATAAGGCTCGTTCCTTGTATAAGAGTAGTCAGCAGATACCCCCGGAGAAAATGTCAGCGAGCCGTTGGTTTCTGCAAGAGGAGATTGGTCAAATGTAAATCCCATGGTATTGGATATCTGTGTTTTGTCAGTATCATATACAGCGCGAAAAGTGATAGGGTATTGATTATATTTGAAATGAGCGTTGTCAAATATTTCGCTACGCGTAATCTCCTGTGCCACACCGTCGTTACTCTGCAATGTGTATTTTCCTATATATGAAGAACCGACGTGTTTGTTATCATGATTTGAACTGCCAGCATATAAATCATACATCATGCGCTTGTATGCGAATTTTGAATACACTGATGCTCGGTTGGAAAGCCCCACAAGGAAGTTTTCATTAAGTGTCAGCTTAGTATAACCGCCGTATTCATAGCGTTGCATTATGAAATTCACAACATGCTCGCTACCATTGAAGCGTGGGTCGGTCGGAAAATCAAGATATTCCACGCGCCGGACATCAGCCGTCTGGAGCCCCTCAATCTCCTGTGAAGAAGCAGGCAAGTAGTTGATGTAAATAGCCACATCCTGCCCTGCTAAAGTTGTAACAGCATTGTCCACGAGGTTGATTGTGATTTGAGGAATGGCAAGTTGCCGCAAAAGGTCAACGGCATTTTGGGCCGATGACTTTTGTTTCTTGTTTGGAATATATGTTGAAGATTTAGTAGATGTCGTTTGCACTTGCGCCTCCACAACGACCTCCTTTAGTTCTTGCGTCTTGATGGTGTCGGTTGGTTCATCAGCAAACGTGACCAAATTCGCCACGAGCATTGTGAAAGACAGAATCTTTTTTACCATATTGAGATTTCTTTTATAATAATACAGATGCAAAATTACAGCAAATGCAATAATTAACTCTCAACAAATGTTGAGGAACATATATAATTAGGGCGTAGGGAGTGGTATAATACGCGATATCACTCCTCTTATTCTTGATATAAAGGGTTTGCGCATAGGGGCGTTTCCACTCCTATCGCTATTGCACGGCAATTCAATGCCCATTTCCTGGGCTTTTTCCTGCACATACGCCTTTTCTTGTGGCGTTTCAGCAGCGTTGTTCATTGCAATCAGAATGTTTTGCGATGCGACCCACAAACCATTTATTGCAACATCACAGTCCGTTAGCTCTCCCATAAGTCTCTGTCTGACGGATAGCGACATGCGCAGCTTCTCATATTGGTCCGTCATGCTCCATGAACTGCCTGCAGCTTTGCGATATACGCCCATCGGACGGGAAAAGAAATGAATGCTACCGGCGCGGGCATAGAGTATGTGCATGGCATAATCCGGTGACCGCTCTTCCTTTATCCATTCAGGAAGCGAAGTCAAATCCACGGCTTCACGACGATACATCACGGAGGAATTGGTTATGAAGTTACTGCGGCTGAGTTGTTCTATTCCGGTATCGGTAGACTGTCCGCCGTTGCTGAGGCTCTTCTCTCCCGTGGCCTCATAGTAGTTTATCATCCGGTGAAAGGTTATGGTACATCCCGGATTTCGTTCCATATATTCAACTTGCCGTGAGAGTTTCCTGCGGTTGAACCAATAGTCGTCAGCATCGCAGATGGCCATGTACCGGCCACGACATCTGGAAAAACCGGCCAAATAATTAGCCTGCAATCCAAGATTGACAGGATTCCTTACATTTCGAACTATGTCAGGATAGCGCTGTCGCCACGCTTCGATTTTATCAGGCGTGGAGTCTGTGGAGCAATCGTCCATCACAATCAATTCGAACGGGAACCCGGTCTTCTGAGAGACTACGCCCTTAATGGCAGTATCAATATATCGCTCCATGTTGTAGGCTATCATTACAACGCTTACGAGTGGAGTATCAGTAAGTTTGCTCATATCCTGTCAGAGGTGTTTCTTATAATTTTGCAAATATAAATAATTTTTATCGGCAAATGTTAACTGATTGCGAAATTTAATGTCTATCTTTACATGCGTCAAAACAGACTCTAATTCACATTCGCTATTAAACAGTCTCTATAATTATGCTAAAAGAGCCTGACGATTCCAATCTCATCCAACGGTTGCGCGACAAATCAACATGCCGCGAAGCTTTCGGCGAAGTCATAAAACTGTACTCCGAGCCGTTGTACTGGCAGATTAGGCGCATGGTGGAAGATCACGATGACACCAATGACTTGCTTCAGAACACAATGATGAAAGCGTGGATGTCAATAGAGAACTTCCGCGGTGATGCCAAACTTTCAACGTGGCTTCATAAGATAGCCATCAACGAAAGCATAACATTCCTGTCAAGCAAGCGCAAGAAGGCCAATGTTTCGATTGACGATGAAAGCTCCATGCTTATCAATGCCATAGAGGCTGACGAATACATTGATGGTGACGAGCTAAAGGTGCAGCTGCGTAAGGCCATAGCCTCTCTGCCTGAAAAACAACGACTTGTGTTCAATATGAGATACTACGATGAAATGAAGTATGAACAGATGTCGGAAATTCTCGGGACCTCTGTTGGCGCGCTCAAGGCTTCATACCATCACGCTGTCAAAAAAATAGAGCAATTTTTTGATAGTGATGATTAAACCTATCTATGCGAAACAAGTCATAGATTGTGAAATCCCTCAATAAGCAATAAAATCTTTTCAACTATGAAAGGTCAAGATATTCTCTCCAAAATAAATCATCAATCTGGAATGACAGTTCCGGCGGGCTATTTTGATGAATTCCATGCCCGGATGATAGCCAGTCTCCCGCAGCAGGAATGGGAGACGACTCAACCACGTATCCTACCCAAGTCATTTTGGGCCAGAGTGAGGCCTTACGTGTATATGGCGGCCATGTTCATGGGTATTTGGTGCATGATGAAAACGTTTGACATGATGCGGGGTGATGCTTCGCTGCCGATGGAAAGGAACACCGAACTGATGAGCGCCATTAACAACGACTCTTTCTTCAACGAATACTTTATTCCTTCCGTAAGCGAGACGGACATTTACGAAGATTTATATGACGAGGGATTTGACCCTGAAACTCTTGATACATTGAACTGATGAGAAAATATATTGCAGCATTATTACTCTGCCTCCTATTTGCCACCGGGAGCGCTTTCGGTGCCGGACCTCAGGACAAGGCCCAGCGACAGCAATGGTATGATAACATGATTCAGACCAAAATTGATTACCTTGCCAAGCAAATGAGCCTTACATCGGACCAGAAAGAGAAGTTTGAGCAGACATATAAGGCAATGGCTAACGAGACCGGACGGCTCACCCGCGATACAAGAAATCTGGAACGTCAGGTATCGAAGAAGGCCGATGCTACTGATCTTGAATATGAAAAAGCATCCGAGGCTATAGCCGAACTTAAATCTAAGGAGGGGGCTATCGAACTTAAGTACTACCGCCAGTTCAAGACATTCCTTAGCAAAAAACAGCTCTTCCAACTCAAGATTGCCGAAAACAAATGGATGGACACCATCATGCAGCATCGGGGCAGAGCGAAGAAATAGCTTGAAATCCGGATTCTAAACATTTACGACAGTCTTGCCGTTACTACTATCAGTATATGACAAGATTGTCTTTTTTTATAATAGAGTCGACCTTAAACATTACGTTATGAGAATCAATCTGATTGCCATTCTGCTTATGCTGTTGGCCATTATTACGCCCAATAATTCATGGGCTGCTGGCAACAAAACTGCCGATGTTCCTGACTTCGCTTTCCCTGAAACTGTCATTAAGGATGCCGACACACAAATAGCAGCCGCATTGAAAGTCGGTGATGAAGTGAAGGCTCTGAGAGCTTTGATTGATTATTCTTTAGCTGAGAGTAGCATTGGTTCCGCAAATCAACCGAATGCCATTGCTAAAATAAAGTCGACTATGGCTATGCTCCGTCAGCCACAGACTCAGGCTATTGCCAATCTACTGTTGGCAACTCTCTACCAATCCATATATGAGTCCAATAAAAGCGTGTACGACAACCGCAGTCTGCCCCTTGTTCCGCTCTCTGACGATTACAATGAGTGGAGCGGTGAACAATTCCGAAATGTTATTTCTGAGCTATGCGATAAGTCGATTGACAATCCATCAACCCTTCAGTCAAAACCATTGGCTGATTATGAATCAATTGTGGATGTAGATAAGAATTCCAAAGTCTATTTTCCCACGCTATATGACTTTGTTGCCTACAAAACTATATCGCTCCGAAAGAAACTGAGTCCTTTCTCAAGCACTATAGGCATCATTTCCATGTCGCCACGTCAATCCTTCATGGTGAATCCGGGATTTGCTCCTGCTTCGGTTCAGAGCCAGAAAATACTTGACACATACGCTGCCCTGCTATCATTCCACAAAAACGAAGCGGCTCCCGAGATATATTGCGACATCAGTCGTCTGGAGTTCGTTAGCTCCAATCTATACTCCAACATCGCTTCCGATGGCCACCGCTCATTGACGGAAAGACTGACAAGTCTCTACAATGATTACCGTTCAAATGAATATTCCGCTAACGCCTTGATTGCTCTTGAAGGACTTATAGGTAATAAAATGACCTACTACACAATGCTTCAAGACAATATCACCCGCTTCCCGGACTCACCGCTTACGGGATGTCTTAAAAATATAAAAGCCGGACTTGAGGCCGTGGATGTTTCTGCAAAAGCCCCGGCATACGCTGTTCCGGGACGGCCGTTTGATGTGACTGTGAAAAGCAGCAACGGCCGGAGGGTGACAATAGAAGTGTACAACGTAAGTTCCAATGCGAAGCCTAACAATGACTGGCTACCCTACTCCGTGCTATCCTCGCTAACGCCTATAAATAGCGTGACAGTAGACTTTGGTGACCTGCAGGTTCCATTTGAGACTGACACCATTGTCACAATGACTCTTCCGGAATACGGTTATTACGCCATTGTACAGCACGACAACATAGCCTCTGGAAAAAGCAGCTCGTTCCAGATTACCCACTGCACCGAGCTTTCGGCTTCCGCTATCAGTGACACCGACGAGCCTCAGCTGTTTGTTATCAACCCCTTGACGGGACAACCTTCGGCACATACAGATATAATAAGATATGCAACAACCGCCAAGACAGCGAGCGAAAGCCGTGCAGGTGCTACTGACAAAGATGGGTTTTTCAGTCTGAGCGGATTTGAAAATGGCAACTATAAACCGGTGAAAGGTAATGACACAGCAGCATCTACAGTCAACTACTGGAAACAGAGCAAAACAGATGAATTATGGCGTTACCAATGCAACGCATATACTGACCTGTCAATCTATCGACCGTCCGATACTGTAAAATGGTGCGCCGTTATATATCAGCGGCGTCCATTGGAGAACCGTATGGCTTCCGCCTCTTCTATACAAGCCGTGATGTACAACGCAAACAGTCAACCGGTTGACACACTGACCATGATAACCGATGAATGGGGTCGTGTTAACGGGTATTTCGTTGTCCCAACAGGTGAATTGACAGGCAATTACCGAATAAATCTGCGCACTTCAGATGGTAAGTACATAGGTGCATGCACTTTCATGGTATCAGACTATAAAATGCCGACCTTCCAAGTGGTTCTTGACAAAGCCGCTACGGGAGTGCCTGATGCCGGAGACATTACTCTATCGGGCGTAGCCACAACCTATTCCGGTGTTCCTGTGGCTGATGCTGCAGTGAAGGCTGTTGTATCTGTTTCCACGGGGTTGTGGTGGACTCAATCCAACAACGTGGCGTTTGTGACACTAACCGATACAACTGACGCATCCGGCCATTTCAGTGTTGTCCTGAGCAAAAATCTTATAGAAAGTTCTCCGGCTCCCAACGGCCTGTTTAGCGCTGAGGTTTCCGTAACATCCACTTCTGGGGAAAGCCAACAGTCTTCACTCCGATTCACTCCGGCTTCACGCTATGCCATCGTTTCTACGTTGCCGGGGAATATAGAAGTGAGCCGACCGGTTGATCTCACAAACTACTTGAAAGTGATGTCAAGCGATGGTGCATCCATTGAAACACCTATGGAATATCGTTTATATTCCGGAACTGACAGCCAAACTCCGGTCATGTCAGGCATGGTTAACTCTTCGGTTGACTGGAGCAAACTGAAGGGCGGAACATACACCATATCCGTAAACACTACTGCCGTGAAAGCTGACACCATGAGCCGAGCCAATCTCATCATTTACCGCACTACGGACAAATACTCTCCCGTCAGCGATGTAATATGGTATCCGGGCAAAACGAATCTGACATTAAGAGGACATGCAACCACGCTCAATGTTTTCGCAGCCTCGGACAACACCTATATGCTCTCCTATCTGACATCCCCTGGAAAATCGGCCGAGCACCGTTGGACTAAACTCCACAAGGGCTCCAACAGTATTGAATTCAAGATGGCCAACGATGCATCCACGGCAACGCTCACCCTCGTGGCTGTTAAAGATTACAAAACATCGCGCCAGCAGATATCACTGACTGCCGAGGAGTCCATGCAATCACTCAGTTTCATTACCGAGAGTTTCCGTAATCGTCTCGTACCGGGACAAGGCGAAACATGGACATTCCGCACTGTCAATAAGGACAGCGTGGGAACTCAGGCCGCCGTTATTTTCGACATGTACAATAAAGCTCTTGATGCCATAACACCTGCATCATGGCATATTAACTTTACCAAGGGCTATAAGCAACAGTCCTATGTGTCTGCCCCCTACTTCGGTGATGTATGGAACAGTTACAACCGTAGCTCAACTCAAAGAGCAGCTTGTCCGGTGATAAATGAGCCATCATTACTTACGTATGGTCTGACATTCACTTCGTTACGCCTCGTGAAGTATCGCAGTGCTACAAGCTCCGCCGGTACTATAGTAATGGCGGAGAGTTCTGTGGCCGATATGTCCGATAACATGATGCTGTCATCAGCTCCTGCAATGGCCAAGTCAGAGGCCTCTGAAGATGCCGCTGTTGATGAGACGGCCGATGCCGGTGCAGAAACAGCAGAGAGCAATGAGTCGGCAAAGGATTTCTCTTACCGCAATGCCAACACCACACTGGCCTTTTTCTCACCCACACTTAGCACGGATGCACAGGGCCGGCTCACATACTCGTTTCGCGTGCCCGATGCCAATACAACATGGAGTTTCAATGCTCTTGCCTACGACCGTAACCTAACTGCAACGTCTTTCTCTGCCGACATACTGTCCAACAAGCCTCTGATGGTACAGGCCAATGCGCCGCGTTTTCTCCGCACCGGCGACCGCGCTATAATCCTTTCAACCGTAACGAACAACAGTGACACACCTCGTTCTGTCATCGTTCAGACTGAGATTTTCAATCCCACTGACAATTCAGCAATTGACGCTCCTCAAAATCAAACTCTTTCGCTTTCTGCAGGACAGAGCCTGAATGTCAGCCATACCTTGACTGTTCCTGATACACTTCCGTTCATTGCGTTCCGCGTTAAAGCATCTGACACGGCCTATAGCGACGGCGAACAGGTGATGATACCGATACTCGAGTCATCAACGCCGGTTATTGAGACCACTCCGTTCTACATATCTCCGGATTCAACTTCATTTGCCATGCAACTGCCGACATACAGTTCCGATGCCGTGATTACGTTACAATACTGTGATAATCCCACATGGTACGTTGTGACAGCTTTACCCGGCATATCGGCAAACGAAGCCCGAACAGCACCTGAGGCTGCAGCCGCGATATTCTCCACTGCAGTAGCCGATGGCATACTGGCCAAATATCCTCAGGTTCGCAGTGCTCTAAAAGAGTGGACTTCCTCCGATGGCAGTGACTCCACCCTTGTGTCAATGCTCAGCCGCAATTCCGAACTAAAGACATTCCTGTTGCAGGCAACCCCATGGATTGCCGATGCACAGTCCGACACTGAGCGTATGCAACGTTTATCCCTGCTCTTTGACAGCGACAATATACGCAACTCCTATTCCACCAATATTGCCCTCCTGCGCAAGCTGCAACGCTCCGGCGGAGGATGGGCCTGGATTGACCGCTATGACAAGGCTTCGGAATGGGCTACACAGCAGACGCTTACAATTCTTGGCAGGCTAAACAGCCTCGGCTTCATGCCTGATGATAAATCGCTTGCCGAAATGACCAACTCGGCTCTTAAGTATCTACAGTCAGTCAACGAGACGATATATGGAAAATACCCAAAGAGTGATTTTACATCCTACGTAACCTTGCTCGACAGCTGGCCTTCATTCACTCCGTCACTGACATCACAGACAATTATAAACAGCACTGTCCAGCGTTACGTAAGTGGATGGAAAAAGATGGATCTTCCCTCCAAGACAACTGCTGCACTGATTTTCCAACGCCACGGCTATAAACCGCTCGCACTTCAAGTATTGCAGTCGCTTGGACAGTTTGCCAAGACTTCTCCCTCGCAGGGCATGTACTGGCCTCTGCTTGATGATATGGCCGGCGGAACAATGGCTCAACTTGCTTTGGCATCGCGTGCTCTTGAGGCGTATCATTTTATCAGTCCGGGCTGCAAGGAGACTGACGCTATACGCCAATGGCTAATATTGCAGAAAGAAGCCCGTAATTGGGGAAACAGTGCAGTAGCGTCAGATGTGGCAGCATCCGTACTGCTCACCTCTCCCCGTTGGATATCAGCAGCAACGCCTGCTCACATATCTATCGGCTCCACAGAGCTTACCCCGAAGGACGTAGAGGCTACTCTCGGCTATTTCTCTACCAATATTTCAGGCATGTCTCCATCCGGACAAACGCTCATGATTAAAAAAACTGATATGACCCCGGCATGGGGTGCCGTCTACAGTCGTTCCACTGAGGTTATGACTGAAGTAGAGGCTTCCTCATGCGATGCTGTAAGCATATCTAAACGGATGTATCGTCAGAATGGAACACGTTGGGAGGATGCTTCCGACCTGAAAGTTGGTGACAAGGTTAAGATTGAATTGCTGCTGAAAGTTAACCGTGACATGGACTACGTGGCCATCGACGATGACCGGGCAGCATGTCTTGAGCCTGTGGAGCAACTTCCCGAACCGATTTTTGCTGAGGGCCTCTACTTCTATCGCGAAAACCGCGATGCGGTGACCAACATCTTCATATCGCATCTGCCCAAAGGAACCTACTTGCTGACCTACGAAATGTGGGTCAACAATGCGGGAACATACGCTTCGGGCATCGCTACAGTGCAGAGTCAGTATGCGCCTCAGTTAACGGCTCACTCGGCAGGATCTCAGTTGACAGTCAGCTCATCAATGAATATCCAGCCGGGGGAACCAACACCATAGTGCCACGATGGGCATAACTCTATACCGCCCATCTTGATTTTCAAGTATCGTGCATCAATGGGTTGGGGGCTATCCACTCCAATTGTGCGGAACTTGACCTTAGGTTCGCGGTCTTCCGGAATTTCCACGCGTCCCATTGTTCGATAGGATTTTCCATCGACCGATGTCTCGACCTCAAAGCTACGCGGGAAGAAAATCCATGCTCCGAGCTGGTGCAGGAAGTCACCTTTGACGGATGACACCGGTTTGACTTCGCCGAGGTCAACGAGAATCTCTCCATCGCGGCCCTCCCAGCCTACCCAACTCTCCACGTAGGTTGTGCCGCCATATATTCCATCGGCCAACACCTTAGGATTCATTGTGCGATATTTGCCGGAAGGCTCTATGCCCCACGTAATATTTGCATCCACTGCCATATTGGATGAATCGGTCCTGACATAGCGTTCCCTGTACAGATTACAATAGTCAACCGGAGAATTGTTGCGCTCGTTGAGCGATGGAATGCCAAACGCTTTGATTCGCTCCTCAAAAACATCAAGCAATTTAAGATTCTCCGGAGCGGCTGCACGTCCCTCGGCGCGGGCTATCTCAAGTGTAGAGTACTGCAACGTGAGTCTCTGACGGCGCACGCGTTCAAGCCTCAGTGGGTCATCGGCCACTGCTGCTTCCGCACTGTCAAACAACTCATTGTAGCGGCCGCGTAATGCTGCGTTAAGCATCCCGTCCTTATGTGTCACCGGCGAGTCATAGATCCACAGTTCCTTGCCGGAGCCAAGAAGAGCACCCTCCAGCAGCTTTTCATAGTCGTAAATAAATGGTGCCGCAGCTCCATAGTAGCCATCCATGAATCTGTGGGTCAGTGAGTCAACATCGGCATCAGGGTTCCACATCAGTTTGCTGACGAGATAAGTTCTCAACTCAGCGAAATCTCCGCCATAGACACTTGCTATTTGCGAAAAGTGCATCTTAACATGGTTATCGCGGAAGAGCTGCATATTCTTCTTAAGTACAGGAATATTGGGAAATGGCGACAGATAGTTGTCGAAATTGATACCGTAGTCCCACACATATATATTGTCTGACATAGATGCCCATCCCTCAAGTGCTTTGACGAACTCGCGACCTGAAGCGTTATCAGTCAACGGTACTTCACGTTTTGCGTCAATGTCGCAGAGCATAATGTTGACATTGGGCAGCGGCTTGGTTACTCGTGGCGGCTGCATAGTGAACAAATAGGCAAGCGTTGAGAACTGCTTGTCAGGGCGTCTCTCAGCCAATCGGTTTAGAAATCTGATATATGCGCCCGACGGACTCCCCTCCTCTTCAAGTACTTTCAGGCACTCGGGGCATGTACAATAAGTGTGATTGCCGTCATTCTGGCTCACAGAAATCATGTTACGCCCGGGATTAGCGTCAAATATAGAATCAATTCGTGCGGCCACAGTAGCAAAAACCTCCTCATTAGTCAGGCACCATTGGCTGGCACGTCCCGGCCTACGGGCTCCGTTAATCCATGAATAATATTCGGGATGGCTATCGCCGTAGACTCCTGACGGCAACAGAGCCTCTGATGTGTGGACCCACAGACCGGCGGCAAATTCATCGCGCGGTTCTTCAAGACGCATCCATGCGCGATATGTGGGATCATTTCTTAACACATAGTTCTGGCTCTGGCGATATCGGAAGGCTGGTGCGTCAGTGAAATCCATGTCGGGAAACTCCACGGTGGGTGACTCCGTGAGCAGATACTGTCCGTCTCCGAAGTACATCACACCGAGATACTTTTCAAGGAGCGTTACAGCCCCATAGAGTGCACCTTTGTCAGGTCCACCATCAATTGTGAGTACGCCATCTGCTGTTGACAAGCGGAATCCATCTTCGGGAAGCAAGCGGTTATCATTTGTAATGACAATATCACCCCGCCGGGCATCATACTGTCGGCCGGTTGTTACGGGGATTGTAGCACCGGAGATTCTTTTAATTACATCACATAACAATGCAGCTCCGCCGGAGCTTACTGTAGCGGTATCAGTGATTATGCGTCCTGTGGCATTATGATTGGTGACAATGCGTACAGACGCCCATGAAGACATGGTGCATGTCAGTGCAATGATAGCGATTGCAAGTGGTTTGTGATTCATGGCGGTTGAGCAGTTGGGTTAATTTCAACTGCAAATATAATAAAAGACCGCCAAGTTTGAAAGAGTACGGTTTCACTTATAGCGCCGGCGTACTATGCAGTGGGTTTCTGTGATGACCATGTCCACCGGAATGTCAAACTCATCGGCATCAATCTCGTCGACGAGCTGAAAATCGTAGGCAACACCAACAGTAAATGCTTTTGTCTTGGCCAGCAATCGGTCATAGTAACCTTTGCCTCGCCCCACACGGTTACCCGCACGATCGTAAGCCACGGCCGGAACAATTATCAGCTCCATGAGCTGCGGGTCAGTTATGTCATCGCCCGATGGTTCTTCTATTCGGAAAGCTCCCATGCGCATAGATGTGCGTTCGTAAGGAAGCAGGTCAAGGTCAAGACCATTAACTCTGGGCAGATAGAAACGCTTGTCGGATGCCCATTTGTCAAGAAATTTTCGGGTTGATAACTCATCGGGTAGCGAGTTATAAATGAGTATGTTGTCGCTGAGGGCAAAAGCAGCCATCTGCTCGAGTCGCGCGAATACTTTATCTGCGGCCCGGAGGCGTTCATCGTCACTGAGGAGGCGTTTGCGGGCACGAACCCTGCGCCGGATGTCATCTTTGTTCATAACTTCTGTCATGCAGTCCGGGCGGATGAGTCCGGGCTATTGCTTTTTGCTGAATTTGTCAATTGTCACGGGATATTTGGCCGTGCCTGACTCAAATTGCTTGTTGGCCTGCTTAAAAGCGTTGTCATAACGGTTTATGACCTCGTAGTAACCCGATGTTCCAAGCACGTCGCGGGCAATTAGAGCTTTAATCTGACTAACAATCAAGTCGCGCGAAATGTTTATGTAGTACCATCGCGGAGCAATCTTGGCCTCGTCGCGGGCATAGTAAGCAAATTCCTGGAGGAGATGGTCGTCAGACGGGAGCATGGCAAGCAACATGTCGACGCTCTTGGCTCTCTGGTGTTCGCGGCGGTGAGAATCGGCATACTTAAACGCGAATTTCTGCAGCAAACCGGCGTTGAACACGTCGATGTAGTAGCTTGATAGACCTGTGGTATCAGAGGGCACGTATACGTCCGGCATTATGCCACCGCCTCCGTAGACGGTGCGCCCGCCTAATGTAAGGAATGTCTGCGTTGCATCAAACTTTATGCTGTCGGGGTTAAAGTCCTCCCCATGACGGAATCGGTCAATGATCTCCATGCTGTAGGCTGTGTTGCTGCCAAGAGTATAGGGTTTCTGTATGCAGCGGCCCGATGGGGTGTAATAACGGGCTGTGGTGAGACGCAGTGCGCTGGCATCAGGTAAGTCAATCTGTTGCTGAACAAGGCCTTTGCCAAATGAGCGACGTCCCACAATGAGGCCGCGATCATTATCCTGTATGGCTCCGGCAAAAATTTCGCTCGCGCTTGCCGAAAACTCATCAAGGAGAACTATCAGCTCCGAGTCCTGGAACCCACCCGAGCCATCAGCGAATATCTGACTCTCCATAACATCGAATCGTCCGTGGGTCTCCACAATATTGCTGCCTTTTGCAAGGAACTCGTTGGCCATCAGTACAGCCGGCTCCATAAAGCCTCCTCCATTGCCCCGCAAGTCAATGATGAACCGTTCGGCACCTTTTGTCTTTAGGCCAACGATTGCATTGAGGAACTCCGAATATGTGTTACGGGCAAACTTGTTGACCTTGATGTAGCCCGTGGTATTGTCTGTAAGATATGCAGCATCAATGGATGTAACCGGTATGTCGCCGCGTGTCACCTCGTATGTAAGCAACTTTGGGGAGTTATCGCGAAGCACTCCGAGCTTCACTTTGGTATCTTTTTCACCACGCAACGTACGGATTACGCGCTCATTTGACCAGTCCTGCCCCGCCACAATGGTGTCATTGATGGAAATAATCCTGTCGCCGGCCATAAGGCCCACTTTCTCCGAGGGCCCGCCGGAAATGACTTCAAGCACGGTTATGGTATCGGTCAGCATGTTAAACGATATACCTATTCCGCTAAACGAGCCGTCAAGGTCTTCGTTGACAGCTTGCAAATCTTCCGCTTTGATGTAGCTAGAATGGGGGTCAAGGCGGGAAATTATTTCAGAGATAGATGCTTCCAATAGGCTATCGGTGCTTATCTCATCAACATATTCTTTCTCAATTAGGCCCATTATTGCAGCTATCTTGTCGTAGACCGGCCCGTAGCTACGGGTGTGGCTGAAAAAGGAGGCTCCAAGCCATATTCCCAAAGCAAGTGTTGCTGCAATCACCAGAGGCATCCATACCGAGGGGATGCTATTGAATATTTTCTTCATAAATCAGCTTTCAATCATTGTTGTGGTTTATGGCCGGGACGTGGACACATTCCACTCCGGCACGACGCAGCAGGTCAATACCATCAGCAATTCGGTAGAGTTCGTTGTAGACTACCCGTTTGATACCTGCCTGTATAATAAGTTTGGAACATTCCATGCAGGGCGATGCCGTAACATACAGCGTAGAGCCCTCAGAGGAATTGTTGCTGCGGGCCACTTTGGTAATGGCGTTGGCCTCGGCATGCAACACGTAGGGCTTCGTCAGACCTGACTCATCCTCGCACACGTTCTCAAAGCCGGCGGGAGTTCCGTTGAAGCCATCAGAGATTATCATCTGTCCCTTGACAAGGATTGCACCTACCTTGCGGCGGGTACAATATGAATTCTCTGCCCATATACGGGCCATCCGAAGATAGCGGCAGTCCAGCTGCGACTGCTTTTCATTCTGTTCCATAATGCAAAGGTAATCACTTTTTCGTTCAGGCCAACTATTGACGAGGCAAAAAAACGTTCACTTCGAAGCGATATCTTTAATAAATGATAACGCCAAATTATAAATGTATTAAAAACAGTATAAACTTGCAAAAATGCGGAACCAATTACATAAAACTGAAGTTTAATTTACATAAAAGCTTTGTCTCAACTAATAATCTCTCCCATTATGTTACATAAACTATTCCAACAACAGCTACTCGGGATGCAAGACCACCTATATAATTTCGCCTTTCTGCTGACGTCAAACCGCGACGACGCAGCCGACTTGCTTCAGGACACTACTTTAAAGGCTCTTGACAACGAGGACAAGTATCGTGACAACACCAACTTCAAGGGATGGGTTTTCACGATAATGCGAAATATATTCATAAACAATTACAGGCGGTCAATGCGTAACTGCGTGACGCTCGACAGTTCGGACGATTCATATCAGCTGAACGCACCCGATGAAAAGACATATCCGGCGCCTGATAATTCCTACACCGTTGTAGAGGTGCAGAAAGCCATAGACTCGTTTCCTATGGGCTACAAAATCCCGTTCTCAATGTCGCTTGCCGGCTATCGCTACGGAGAGATAGCCAAGAAAATGAATCTGCCCGTTGGCACAATAAAGAGCCGTATATTCTATGCCCGCCACAAACTGCAATCCATGCTGCGTGACTACGCAACAAGGTAAGTTCTGGCGGATACCACAGCCTATTCCTGGTTCTGAGGCAAGCGCTTGGCCGTCTTGATGCCAAGTTCGCGCAACTTCTCGGCACGGGTGATGAGCGAACCAGTTCCGTCGCGCAGCTTCTTCATGGCTGAGTCGTAAGCCTGACGGGTGGAATTGAGCGTTTTCTCTATCTTCTCCATGTCCTGAACGAAGCCTACAAACTTGTCGTACATCGCCCCCGACTTTTCGGCAATGTCTATGGCGTTGCGGGTCTGACGGTCGTGACTCCATAGTTGAGCCACAATCTTGAGGGAGGCAACCAATTGTGTGGGCGACACTATGAGCACCCGCTTATCGTATGCCTTCTGCCAAAGGCCCGGGTCAAGAGTCATGGCGGCGGAGTAAGCACTCTCGTTTGGAACGAACATCATGACGAAATCCAGCTTCTCTTTCCCCACGTAGTCCTGATAGTTCTTCTGGCCCAGTTCTGATATGTGCTTCATTACGCTGGCAAGGTGCATCTTCCCAAACTTCTCTCTTTCAGCGGAATCTTCGGCATTGACATAGTCCACGAAAGCTGTGAGTGAAACTTTGGAGTCAATAACCATGGCCTTGTCTCCGGGATAATGTACCACTACGTCAGGGCGAAGTCCGTGGCCGGACTCATCCTGAAGGGGACGTCCCTGCGCATCGTGCTGCAGTTGCACCTCAAACTCCTCCCCTTTCCTAAGTCCTGAATTTTCAAGAATCTGCTCAAGGATGAGCTCGCCCCAGTCGCCTTGAATCTTGGAATTGCCGCGGAGTGCGGTCGACAACTCACGGGCTTCTTTCCCAATGGTCATATTGGTTTCTATGAGGTCCTTTATCTTCTCCTGCAGCGAAAAGCGTTCTGCCGATTCCTTACTATAGAAAGAGGTCACATCGCGGCGGAATTTGTCAATATCATCCTTTAGAGGAGTCAGTATTCGGCTGATGTCCATGGCATTGCGGGCCTGCATCTCCGATGTCTGGCTTTTGAGAATCTTGTCGGCCAAAACCTGAAATCGCGTTTCTGACTGTTTGAGAGCCTCTTCCTGAGCGGCAATGGTCTGCCGAGCCAACTCCTCTTGCTGCCGTAGCGTGCGAGTATTCATCTCCTCAGCGTATTCCATGCTGACTTTCAGGCGTGCATTTTCTTCGCGCAGCCCGAAGAGAGCTTTATCGCTTTCGGTTTTATCGGCTCTCAACGCGGCGGTTTTTTTCTCTATGGCAAACAGGGCTATAATTAATGCCACACATATTATTGATATGATGATCAGTGCAATCTCCATTCTTAACAAGCTTTTTATTTATCGGTAGGGATATAATTTTGATGTAAAGATAGTAAATCTTACGCTTGTTTTCCAATTTCTTTGTAACTTTGTGGCAAAATGGACTGACTAAATCCAATCAATGACCAACGTAATAGACATAGACGGAACGGAACTTTACTATACCTGTCAGGGCTCCGGGTCTCCGATGATTCTGATGCACGGATGGGGCTGTGACCACACTACCGTAGCCTCCATTGCCGCGGTTGCATCCAAGTTTCACACAGTCTACAATGTCGACTTTCCTGGATTCGGCGAGTCGCCTGAGCCCGATGGTGTGTGGGGAGTCGAACGCTATACCCGGTTGATAGAGGGTATGGCGTCAAAGCTCAACATTGAGAACCCCGTGCTGTTAGGTCATTCATTTGGAGGACGGGTGGGAATTCTGTTTGCGTCAAGAAACAAAGTCAGCAAGCTGATTCTTGTTGATGCCGCAGGTGTAAAGCCACGACGTTCTTTGAAATATTATTTCAAAGTCTATAGTTTCAAGCTCGGAAAGCGACTGACCAACATGCTTTATGGCAAGGAAAAGGCAGCTGAAATTATAGAGAAGCGACGACAGCGCAATGCCTCGGCCGACTATGCTAAGGCATCTCCCGTTATGCGCAGCATCCTCAGTCGTGTGGTCAACGAGGACCTTTGCCGATTTATGCCTCAAATCAAGGCACCCACTCTGCTCATCTGGGGAGAAAACGACACAGCCACACCGCTGCACGATGCAAAAAAGATGGAACGCCTGATTCCCGATGCCGGGCTTGTAAGCTTCCCCGGGTGCGGACACTACAGCTTCCTTGACAATCCCCGGCAATTCGCTGCAGTGCTCCAAAGTTTCCTCGGTTCTTAGAAATAGCCTCAATCCATAGATGAAATAACATGACACAATCCATGATACTTATCACAATCGCATATATCGTAGTGCTAATCATTCTTGCTGTTAATCTGCTCGCGGAGTATTCCAGAGACCTCATGATGATGCAGCAGAATTCATATCGAAACGACCGCTATTTCCGTTGGCTTCGCAGCTCAGGCGACACCACCTCTTACAATAGACTCGTGGGTATCTGTGTGGCATTCCTTTCTCTTGTCACGTTTACGGCTCAGTTGTGGTGCATGGTGCTGATGGGGCTCTTTGCCGCCGGCAATGCCATATTCCTGTTGTCGCGCCGATATAAGAAACCGCTCGTATGGACTTGTAGAGCCAAGCGAATTTATGCGGTAATGATAGTGATAAGCATTGTTGTGATCGGTTGTACGGCTTGGCTCACGGTAGCCTATAGCAATGCCTTCAACGTATATTTCACTTCGGCCGTGGGTCTGTCGTTCCTCTATTGCTGTTCCCACATAGTATCTGTCATATCTGTGGCAATTCTCTCCCCCGTGGAGAAAGCCATCAACAGAAAGTATTACAATGAGGCCGCCGCCATAATTAAAGGTATGCCGGGCTTGACAGTAATAGGAGTGACCGGCAGCTACGGCAAGACCAGCACAAAACATTATCTTGAGCGCATCCTGTCCGAAAGCTACGATGTGCTGATGACCCCGGGCAATTTCAACACCACTCTCGGTGTAATCCGCACTATCCGCGAGTACATGAAGCCATATAACGAGGTGTTCATCTGCGAGATGGGAGCCAAACAGCTAAATGACATAAAGGAGATATGCGATCTTGTTCACCCCGGTATCGGTATAGTGACAGCTGTCGGACCGCAGCATCTCGAATCGTTCAAGACGATTGAGAACGTGCAGCGGACCAAGTTTGAGCTTATTGACTCTCTTCCCGGCGATGGACTGGCCGTTGTCAACAATGACTTCCCCTATATAGCCAACCGCAAGGTGAGCAATGTAAACTGTGTGCGTTATGGTGTAAGCAATCAGGCTGGAGCCGACTTCACGGCGCGTGATATTGTTCTTGACTCCACAGGAACCACATTCACAATTGTAGGTGGTGATCGGGAGTTGCGGTTACACACAAAGCTCGTTGGAGAGTGTAATGTGTCGAATCTGATTGCTGCTGTCATTGTGGCCATGTACATGAAGGTGCCTGATGAGAAGATTCGCTACGCCGTGGAGAAGATTCAACAAGTTGAACACCGACTCAACATGAAGCGTACCCCGGGAGGACTGACCATTATTGACGATGCCTACAACTCTAATCCTACGGGCTCCGCAATGGCTCTTGATGTACTCGCCTCAATGAAGTCAGGCCAACGAATTGTCATCACACCCGGGATGGTGGAACTCGGCTCACAGCAGTATCAGCTCAACCGCGAATTCGGGGAGAAGATTGCCCGCTCTGTGGATATAGCCATAATAGTTGGTGAATACAACCGTCAGGCTATAATAGAGGGCATCGAGAGTGTTGCCCATAAAGGTTTGACTGTCTATCAAGCAGCTACATTTGCCGAGGCTCAGCGCATTATGACGGGCCTTGCAAAGGCGGGTGACACCGTACTGTATGAAAATGATTTACCGGATACATTTAAATAATAAATTTCAACTAACTCAAGTATGAAAACCAATATTGGTGTGTTCTTCGGCGGATGCTCAACCGAACATGAAATTTCAGTCATATCAGCCTCTCAGGCAATGAGTGCCATTGACCGCAAGGTCTATGATGTGACTCCAGTATATATAACCAAGCAAGGTCGCTGGTACACGGGCGATGCACTTCTTGATGTGGCCAACTATCGTGACATCCTTTCTCTTATTGAAAAATGTAAGGAGGTCTACATGGAGCCTGTCCGCGATGACTATAACCTCTATTTGCGTAAGCGCAAGCATTTTGGCAGCAACGTGGCTGCTACCCTTGATGTAGCTATCCCTGTGCTTCACGGTTCCTATGGAGAGGACGGCACATTTGAGGGAATTCTTGACGCCATAGGCATCCCCTACGCCGGATGCAATGTCCTGGCCTCGGCCAACGGAATGGACAAGATTACTATGAAGATGATTCTTCAGGCGTGTGATGTGCCGGTTGTTGACTATGTGTGGTTCACCGATAAACAATGGTTCTCGCAGCGCGAAGACCTTTTGAACCGCATAGAGGAAAAACTTGGCTACCCCGTTATTGTTAAGCCTGCCAACCTTGGATCGAGCGTAGGTATCGGTCGTGCCAAAGACCGCAATCAGCTGATTGACCGCATTGACGATGCCGAACGTTACAGCACACGAATTATCGTAGAGCACATGATAGAGAATCTTCACGAGGTTAATTGCTCAGTGCTTGGTGACTGCGACGACTACAAGACTTCCGTCTGCGAGGAGCCTATAAAGAGTGGTGAAATACTATCGTATGAAGACAAGTATATGGGCGGCACTAAGGGAGCCAAGGGCATGCAAGCTTCACAGAAACGCATTCCTGCAGATCTTCCCACAGATGTCAGCGACAGGATTCGATTCCTTGCCGGCGAAACGTTCCGGGTGCTGTCATGTCATGGAGTTAGCCGCGTGGATGTTATTATTGATGCTGACAACGGCAATATCTATGTCAACGAAATCAACACCATCCCCGGCTCCCTTTCATTCTACCTATGGGAAGCAACCGGGTTGAGCTTTGACAAACTCATGGATACCCTCGTTAAACTCGCGCTCAAACGCAAACGTGAGCAATCTAAGAAAACTATAAGCTACGACCAGAATATTTTCGCTATGGGAGGCGGAGTTAAGGGTGGCCTCAAAGGCAAGCTGAAATAGACCTCACCTCAGGCATCCAACCGAAATGCAACACGGAAGCTGTGTCATATCGACATTGCTTCCGTTGCGTTATTAATACAACTGATAAATTCCCGGCCATCTTTTCCCCTTTTTATTTGTTATGATGATGTAAATCTTTTATTTTTGCATTATTAATCATAATTAATTATCAGAGCCGCTATGATGGATGATTTTTACGATTTCATAATATATATCCTCACAGAATATCAGGTTGGCATTGCTAAATCAATTGTAATAGTTTGGGTGACTATATTTATCGTTGCGTCCATAAGAGCGTGGCGTAAGGGGGGCAAGCTCTATAAAGAAGCTCCGGATCAGTTTCGTCTCTGGTGACTATCATAGTTTGTCGCCAAGTCGTTTAACAAGCTCTTTCATCCTGCCAAGCTGCTGCTCTTTGGATATTTGCGGCTCTGCCGGTTGATTTTTCTTGTCCCACGGGAGAGGAATGAGGGGTCAGTAGAAAATATCTGTTGGCACGACGTATATGCGGCATGCTAGCTACCCGCCGCCATCCGCAAACGGGGTCAGTATAAATTCTTCCTATCAGGAACAAAAAGAGAAGCCATCGGATTGATGACTTCTCTTTAGTAGCGGGGGCAGGACTCGAACCTACGACCTTTGGGTTATGAGCCCAACGAGCTACCACTGCTCCACCCCGCATTATTGCGTTTTCTGGATGCAAAATTATATCTTTTTGATGAAGTGGCCAAATTATTCGGTGTGTTCTTCTGTTAAATATTGCAAAGCCGGTCGCTATCTTTTGATATGCAGACATATAGGCGCAAAGAATATTTTTTAGCGCTCCTGTATTTCAATAATTGATGAATATTTACTACTTTTGTGGAAATATACTGTAATAATTATGAGAATCAATCAAATTGCCATGTGCGCTATAGCAGCATTATCTGCAATGGGTGCCAACGCCCAATCAATACAATATCCGAAAGCTCCGACATCAAACACTGTCGACAATTATTTCGGCCTGGAAGTAGTTGATAAATTCCGTCCACTTGAAAATGACACATCAGCAGCTACTCTTGCATGGGTTGTCAAGGAAAACGAAGTGACTGAACGTTATCTCTCGGCAATCCCCTACCGCGGACAGCTACGCCAGCGTCTTACCGAACTTAATAATTACAAAAAAACGGGTTTACCATCGCGTGAAAACGATGGCCGCTACTATTACTTTGAAAACGATGGCCTTAAGAATCAATCCGTCCTGTATAGAGTTGACAAGTTAGGCGGCAAGCCGGAGGTGTTCCTTGATCCAAACACGTTGTCGACAGACGGAACGGTGGCCCTGACCGGAGTCTCTCAAAGCAATGATGGGAAATATACTGCCTATACAATATCGCGTAGCGGATCTGACTGGACGGAGATTTTCGTACTTGATAATGAGACAAAACAGCCTTTGGCCGATCATATAGAATGGGCTAAATTCACCGGTGCTGACTGGCGTGGCGATGGGTTCTACTACAGTGCATATCCCCGCCCTGAGAAAGGCAAAGAATTCTCCAATGCAAATGAGAACCATCAGATATACTATCACAAGATAGGCACACCTCAAAGTGAGGACAAACTCGTCTACACCGACCCGGAGCATCCTTTGTATTTCCACTCGGCCTACGTGCCTGAAAGCGAGGATTATCTGTTTGTTTCTGTAGGCGGCCAGGGATTTGGGAATGCCCTTAAGTTTAAGAATCTTATCGCCGATACTCCCTGGCAAACCATTGAACCTTCACAGGATTATGAAATAGGTATCATAGGGGTTGTCAATGGCAAAGCATACATTGTTACATCAGAAGGCGCTTCAAACAATCGCCTTGTGGCAGTGGATCTTAACAATCCATCGAAAGATAACTGGATAGAGATAATTCCGGAGAAAGAAAATGTACTGGCATCGGCCCAGTTCGCCGGCAACAAACTGCTGGTAAAGTACCAGATTGATGCTGCAGACCATATCTATCTCTACGATATGAACGGCAATATGCTTCGCGAGATTCAGTTCCCAACCTACGGCACGGCCAACGTTTCTTCATCTCATAAGTATCCTGATATTTTCTACTCGTTCAACTCATACGTATACCCTTCAGCAATTTATAGCTATGATGCCACTACAGGTGTCAGCACCTTCATAGAGCAGCCTGAGATTCCCGGCATAAACCTTGACGACTACGTGACAGAGCAGGTGTTCTACACTTCGTCCGATGGCACAAGAGTGCCTATGTTCATCACTTACCGTAAGGGAATGAAACGCGATGGCAAAAATCCGGTGCTCTTATATGGCTATGGCGGTTTTAACATTTCACTTCCTCCCTCATTCTCCGCCAACCGTCTGTTGTGGCTTGAAAACGGCGGCATATATGCCGTAGCCAATCTGCGTGGAGGCAGCGAATATGGTGAGCAGTGGCATAGAGCCGGGACCAAGCAACAGAAACTCAATGTGTTCAATGACTTCATTGGCGCAGCGGAGTATCTGATAAAAGAAGGCTGGACTTCTCCTGAACACATAGCAATTGAAGGTGGCAGCAACGGAGGCCTCCTTGTTGGAGCCACCGTCAATCTTCGCCCCGATCTATTTAAAGTCGCAATTCCCAAAGTGGGTGTAATGGACATGATGCGTTATCATCTGTTCACTATCGGATGGAACTGGGCTTCAGATTACGGGACGAGTGCTGACTCCAAAGAAATGGCTCAGTATCTGCTCGGATATTCGCCTGTGCACACCATTAAAAACGATGGCACACCGTATCCCGCAATCCTCGTTACAACCGCTGACCATGATGACCGCGTTGTTCCCGCCCACTCATTCAAATATGCTGCTACCCTCCAGGAGGCAAACACGGGTAATGCTCCAAAACTTATCCGCATAGACTCCAATGCCGGTCACGGTGGAGGTAAACCCATGAGCAAGGTGATTGACGAGAACGCTGATTGCTATTCTTTTATATTCTACAACATGGGTATCACCCCTGCCGTTAAGTGAGAGCAAAACATTTAAAAAATACGCTTATAGTTAGTGTGGCCGTCATTTTGGCGACCACACTTTCAAGCTGCTTCACCGGTATAGAAAGCACTCCAAAGATAACAGCGAAAGATGTTAAACGAGAAGGCATTCCGGTTAAATCGGAGTCTTCCTATCTCAGTGACATAAGCCACGAACCTTTTTCCAAATGGGCAAAGGGAAAGCGGTTCTATGTTTCTGATAATAAATTCACTTCCATACTTCAGCCTATGCCCGGAGTGGACTCTCTCAATCTTGTAGGGACAGAAGTATATTTCGACTCATTCAAGGAGGTCCGTGACATAACCGGAAATGATATCGTGGAGTTAACTTTCATGTCGGCTGATGGACACAGTCTTGTATATCGCAGTGACAGATCGCTTGATTTGATTGAGCGGAGCGGTGAAATGAGAGTGCCATTCCTTGTTGAAATGGATGTTGTGGATGATGTGCGGGCAAGAATAATGGGCAACCAGTACTATGTAATAACCGCCTCGTGGTTTGACAAAAATAATCGCGCATTCACGGGACGAAAATTCATTCCTGTAACCGTCTCCGACGTTTTACCCGGAAATTCGTTCTACTCCACCATTGTTTGTCTGAAAGACGAGAATGGAGCGCAATTCAGGCTGTATATGTCTGTAGGTGGTGACCTGAAATCGCTACGTCAATTTGACTCCCTGTTTTCCATTGGAAACCCACGTGATTCATATCCCCTAATCTCCGACGAAACGTGGCGCATAATCTGCAGCGGTAAGGTTGCGGCCGGAATGACCAAAAATGAATGTCGTCTCGCTCTTGGAAGTCCACGAACTGTAAACGAGCAGCATGACTACAGCACCATCCGTGAGATATGGAGTTATGAAACAGGCATTTTCTTAATATTCGAGGATGGCATCCTGCGTTCATTCAGGCAATGAGACTTACTTTTTTAGGAACCGGCACATCAACGGGCGTCCCTCAGATAGGATGCCACTGTGAGGTATGCACATCAACCGATGAGCACGATCACAGGCTCCGCACCTCCGCTCTTGTCGAGATAGGCAATTATAACATATTGATTGATTGCGGCCCCGATTTTCGCCAGCAGGTGCTTCGACTTGACAGTCCGCCGATTGACGCGCTTCTTATCACACATATTCATTACGATCATGTCGGAGGCATTGACGACATAAGGCCTTACTGTAAATCCGGAAGAGCGTTTCCGGTGTATTGCCGTAAAGATGTAGCCACACGAATTCCTGAGCTTATGCCGTATGCGTTCGGAGAGAGCCGTTATCCCGGATCTCCGGTAATTGAAATTCACACAATCACAGAGAGCCAACTGCTCTCCATTCCCGGATGTCCGTTGTCGATAATGCCTCTTCCAATACTTCACACCCCTACTCTTGAAATACTCGGATTCAGAATAGGCCCTCTTGGATATATTACCGATTGCAAAATAATGCCTGAGGAAACTATCGAGCAACTGAAAGGAGTCGACACTCTTGTAATCAATGCGCTCCGCCATGAATCACACCCATCACACATGAACCTCACGGATGCTCTTGGCGTTATAGAATTAGTGAAACCGCGCATAGCTTATCTGACGCATGCTTCCCATGGAATCGGATTACATTCGGTTGTCTCGCATGAGCTGCCACGAAACGTCATGATGGCCTACGATGGTTTGACCATTGAAATATTGGACAACTAATTCTAACTTTTAAACCATGTATAAAGTTTCTTATCTTGATCGCAATGGGTTCGTTGTGACAAACGATGACGTAATAATGGTGTTTGATTACTACAGCGATCCCGCACATACTGTTGAACACGCACTGAAGGAATTCCCTGAGAAACCGGTTGTGTTTTTTGTTACAAGTCATGTCAACTCCCATCTCAACAAAAGCATCTACGAAATTGCCCAGAACCATAAAAGGGTATATGTAATGAGCAATGATGTATATCCTCAAAATGTACCATCAACAATTGATGTGGCCGGAATGAGCAAAGGTGACATAATTGAAGATTTGCCCGGTGGTCTGACCGTAAAAGCCTACGGGACGGCTGAAAAAGGCGTTGCGTTTTTGGTGACTGATAAGGACGGTCGGAAAATATTCCACGCCGGTGCCATGGATGATCCTGAGGTAGTTAACAAGATTGCTGAAAAGAAAGGCGACAATGACTGCAAAACGGGGGTAGCCGTTAACAGAGTGGCTTCGGATGTGAACGAAATATTCATAGCCTTCTTCCCTGCCGATATTGATACAGACAGCCATGTGGCCCACCACGCATTCCAGTTCCTTAAAGAAATCAAGGTCAATAACCTGTTCCCCATCCACTTTGGAAGTATGGAAGGAAAAGGCAGTGCTGACTACGCCGACTATGCTGTCAACGGAACAGCCGTGCATTTCTTGCGTGAGCCGGGACAGACTATTACATTGTAGCAGGCACACGTACTGAATGAGAATAAATAACAACGGGGCCATCATCTGATAGTCCCGTTGCTTGTATCTACAACTCTATTGTTAAAGTAAATCAGAGCTGTGAGGCCGGATCGATATTGGCGCTTTCAATATCCTTGAAATAGCGATATGTGCCCACCTTGAGTTCTTCACAAGCTGCATCGTCAGCAACGATTATTGCTTTGGGATGCATCTGAAGAGCAGATATTGTCCACATCTGGCTTATGCCGCCTTCCACGCCGTGACGAAGAGCGCGGGCCTTGTTGTGACCGTTGACAATGAGCATAACGCTCTTGGCTGCCATAACAGTACCGACACCTACTGTCAATGCTGTCTTCGGAACAAGGTCAACATTATTGTCGAAGAAACGAGAATTGGCAATGATGGTATCCTTTGTAAGGGTCTTCATACGGGTCTTGGAAGTAAGAGAAGAGCCGGGCTCGTTGAATGCGATGTGTCCATCGGGGCCAACGCCTCCCATAAACAAGTCAATACCACCGTAGCTTTCTATCTTAGCCTCATAACGAGCGCACTCCTCCATGGGATTTTCGGCGTTGCCGTTGAGTATGTTGACGTTTTCAGGTTTGATGTCAATCTGATTGAAGAAGTTAGTCCACATGAATGTATAGTAGCTCTGCTCATGATCGCGGGGAATGCCGCAGTACTCATCCATGTTGAATGTGACAACATTCTTGAAACTTACCTTGCCCTCCTTGTTGAGCTTGATAAGCTCGCGGTACATTCCTAGAGGAGAGCTGCCCGTAGGACAACCAAGAACAAAAGGATGTTCGGCGGTGGGATTAGCTTCGTTGATTCTTGCAGCTACGTAGGATGCTGCCCATTTTGACACGTTTTCGTAGTCGGGTTCAATAATTAGTCTCATAATAGGGATGTATATGGTTTTAGTGCAAATTTACAAAAATATTGACAACTTTCGTATTAACCCCAAAATAATTTTGCAGACAATGGGAAGTTTAGTATTTTTGTGGTATAAAATCTAAAAACCATATATGAAGACCAACCTAAGTTCTCAAATCAAACTGGACCTCATTCCCCGTCGCTACTATGACCCTCAGGGAGAGGTTGAGCTGACTGCAATCACCCGTGAAGAGAAAGTCTACACGCGTATTTTCGAAACAGTCAACGAAGGAAGCAAGTATATTGCTGAAAACATTGTAAAGTACATCAACCGCTTCATCTCCGAAAAAGGATATTGCGTCCTTGCTTTGGGTTCCGGAATGAACACCCACAGCGTCTACGCTGAACTTATCAATCTTTACAAAGAGGGTAAAGTCAGCTTCAAGAACGTAAAGGTTTTCTCAATTGGTGAATTCTTTCCCCTGATTCCCAACGGCCCCTGCACACTCAATCTCCTCAAGGAATTGTTCCTTGACCACGTTGACATAGCACCTGAAAACATTTTTACCTTTGACCCGGAAGTCACAAAGGAGAACATGTACGAATGCTGCAAGAGCTACGAACGCGAAATTGAAAATCAGGGAGGCATTGACTACTGCGTATGCGAAATCGGCGCAGCCGGTTCTCTATCATTCAACGAGCCGGGTAGCCCCGTTACCAGTCTTTGCCGTCTCGTGCTCCTCGGCAACGAAACCCGCCACAAAATTGCAGGAGACTACAAATGCGACACTGTACCCACCACCGCCATCACACTTGGTATCGGGAACCTTCTCAAGGCTCGCCGTATCGTAACCATGGCATGGGGCGAAACCAATGCCGCTATAATCAAGAAAACTGTGGAAGGAGTGGCCGATGCCTCTGTTCCCACATCATTCCTTCAGGGTCATCCCAATGCAAAGGTTGTTGTTGACCTTCCCGCTGCAGAGGATCTGACCCGTATCAGCCAGCCCTGGCTTGTAACATCTTGCGAATGGAATGACAAACTCATCCGTCGTGCCATAGTATGGCTTTGCCAGAAGACCTCCAAGCCCATCCTTAAACTCACTGACAAGGATTATAATGACTACGGTCTTGGCGAACTCCTCGCACTCTACGGCTCTGCTTACAATGTAAATATCAAGATTTTCAACGACCTCCAGCACACTATAACCGGTTGGCCCGGCGGAAAGCCCAATGCTGACGACACATATCGTCCCGAGCGAGCCAAACCCTATCCCAAGCGAGTGATCGTATTCAGCCCGCATCCTGATGATGACGTAATTTCAATGGGTGGCACTCTCAAACGCCTCGTTGACCAGAAGCATGACGTACATGTGGCATACGAGACCTCCGGTAACATTGCTGTCGGTGACGAAGATATGATCCGCTACGTGATGCTGATGGATCAGATTGCTGACAAGTTCGGATTTGACACCGAGGAATATCGCAACAAGAGCAAGGAAATCCACGAATTCATCAACGTGAAAGCTGCCGGCGAAGTTGACCTTCCCGACATCCGGTTCCTCAAGACGATGATTCGTCGCGGCGAAGCTCGTATCGCATGCAAATACATCGGCGTGAAACCTGAAAATGTTCACTTCCTTAACCTCCCCTTCTATGAAACCGGAACAATTAAGAAAGGCGACCTTTCAGAAGCCGATATCGAGATTGTTAAAAAGCTCATTGAAGATGTGAAGCCCCACGAAATCTTTGTTGCAGGCGACCTTGCTGACCCCCATGGAACTCACCGTGTATGTACCGATGCAGTGTTCGCGGCAATCGATGATATGAAGAATGAGGAGTGGATGAAGGATTGCCGTATATGGATGTATCGTGGCGCCTGGGCTGAATGGGAAATTGACCATATCGAAATGGCAGTACCTATCTCGCCTGAAGAACTCCGATTCAAACGCAATTCAATCCTGAAACATCAGTCACAGATGGAGAATGCTCCTTTCTTGGGCGATGACGACCGTCTCTTCTGGCAGCGCGCTGAAGACCGTAACCGAGCCACTGCACAACTTTATGAAAGCCTTGGCCTTGCATCATACGAGGCAATGGAAGCTTTCGTGCAGTATCACCCGCTCTAATGACATGACAACATCCTTATAGTATTGCCGCCGGATTCTCATAAAGTCCGGCGGTATTTCATATAAGCAAGATGATTTTATAGTGTCAGTAGAAATTCCGGGCTGGTGGAGCGGTGGACTAACAGCCTGGAAATATCCACAGCCCCTATTGCAACGATTTCACAATGACTGTTCAGCCCTGCGTCAGCATTTCTTGAGAGACAAGTCTTTTACATTTACGTAAGAAAAAGCCCGGTGAACGGAGATTCACCGGGTCGTAATCAGTCAGAAAGGTATTGTTATCAGTTTATCTGTACAACAAGGAAGTTAGAACCTTCCCAGAAGCGGGTTGGGTTTGTTATTTCAAGAACTTTCATCCCGTTGCTGTCATCAACCAGTCTATAGCTGTCCTTTGGCTGGTTAGTAAGGACTTTTGCTTTCTTGTTATAAAGTGGAAGCTTGGTAGCAGTGCGCTTATCAATGGCAGTGAAATAATTCATCTGATAGTCGCCTTGCATTATTTTGGTCTTACGCAAGAAACCGGTCTGTATAATATTGTGAGACTCAAGTTCGCTTTTTGAACCAATGGCATAATAACATGTGTTGAGCTCGTTGGTGAGGTTTGAAGCCTCGGCCAATGCCTTTTCTTTGCCGGCTTTCTCAGTAGCTACAGATGTGTTGAGAGAGTCAACTGCTACATTCAGATTCTGGATCTTTACGTTGGCTTCAGCAAGTTGCTGATTCAGTGACTGAATCGTTGCCTCGTTCTGTTCAATCTGAGCCTTAAGACTCTCAATGGTCTTTAGCAACATGGCATTCTGCTGTGAATTCTGCTTCAGCTTTTCCTCAAGGGTAGCCAATCGCTGACGACGCTCAGCCAGAGTCTGCTTGACAGCAGCCATGTCGTTAAGAATCTGCTGTTTCTGCGAAGCTGTCTCACCATTGAGTCCGGAGGGCGATGAAACAATCATTTCAATACTCTTGAGCTGGACCATGTCAGCTGAAATGTCATTAACGAGGTTAAGGAGCGAATCCTGAGCCATAAGAGTGGCTTCAAGTTCTTCACGGCTCAGCGAAACCACATCAGCGGAATCCAAAGTGGTAACCTGTGCATTCTCATTGGAATTCTGCTTGCAGGAAACCGCAAGAATGGCGGCCAGAGCCATGGTTGAGATAATGGGTAATTGTTTCATCTCTTTCTGTTTTGTGAATGAATAACTATTCTTTGAATTTGTTCTTATGCACACGTGGTTGGCTATCGCTTTCATTACCACGTAACACTATAACAATTTCACCTTTGGGATTGTTTATCCTGAAATATTCCATCAATTCGCCAAGCGTCCCCCTCACGGTGGTTTCATGTAGTTTGGAAATCTCTCTCGACACGGAAGCTTCACGATCTGCCCCACACTCAGCAGCCAGTTGCTCAAGGGTTTTTACTAAGCGCATGGGCGACTCATATATAACGGAAGTTCTCGCTTCAGCCGCGATTTCTTTCAGTCGAGTAGCACGTCCCTTTTTCTGTGGCAAGAAACCCTCAAAGCAGAAACGGTCAACAGGCAGTCCTGAATCAACAAGAGCCGGAACAAAAGCTGTTGCCCCCGGAAGGGTTTCCACCGTTATGCCTTCCCGGCGGCACTCACGCGAAAGCAGGAATCCCGGATCAGATATGCCGGGAGTGCCGGCATCTGAAATCAAGCAAATTGTCTGCCCCTCCTTCAATCGTTCAATAACCGAAGCTACTGAAGTGTGTTCATTGAACTTATGATGGCTTGACATGGGTGTATTTATACCAAAATGCCTGAGCAAGACGGAGCTTGTACGCGTGTCTTCGGCCAAAATCAAGTCAGATGAGGCTAACGCGGCTACAGCCCGTGGAGTCATATCGTCAAGATTCCCCACAGGAGTCGGAACCACTATCAGTTTGCCAGCCACAGTGGTCAGGAAAGACGTTTGGTCACGACCTTCATGAAGTCTTTAACGACCTCACTTTCCGGGTCAAAACACAAGTCATTGTAAAAGTAATCCTCAGCCTCCTCCACTGTTGTCATCTGGGATGCAATCTGGAGAGCCTCTGCAAGGTCAACATCGCTGTTACCGAAAAGCTCTCTGCGGAATCGGAACTTGTCGTTGACCGTGAGTTCAACCGGTGCAATATCATTTCGTGTAGCAACTACCGTCTGTTGCACTGTCGCCACTTCAGCTTCAGGTTCAGTCTTGGCCTCCGGCTCGGCATCTTCTTGCTCTTCAAGTTCGACAGATGCTGCAATAGCCTGCTCATCTTTATCCTCTTCCGGACTCGGAATTTCAGATAAATCCGGAACCTTAAGCTCTACAGGTTCAACATGTTCTGCCGTATGGACCGCTGCAAATTCTGCTATGTCATCATTGAGTTTGCGAGCCTTTTCAATCATAAGACGCGACACATTATCCGGAATTGAATCACCACGCCGTTCAATAAGGCAAAGCAATCCCTCAATTTCAAGGCATGTGTTAAGAAGATGTTCTGTGTTCATCACTTGAATTTAATTATGGTTTGTCGGGCAAATTTACGAAAGTTTTTCCAATAGCAACTGTTCAAGAGCCCTTTTTAATTTGGCGCGGTCAGAGAAATTATTGAGCATAAGCACAACAAGATGTGTCGGCTGTCCGTTTTCATCGATTTTGAATCCCGCATAACACTGCACATTTCGCATACTGCCCGTTTTTGCAACTATCTTACCTTCCAATGCAGTGCCCTTGAGAAAGCTGCGCATGGTTCCGGAGCGTCCGGCAACAGGGAATATGTTGACATAGCTATTGTTGTTGTTCTTATTAAGTCTCATCCAGTCAAGCACCTCTGCCAAAAAATAAGGCGTTATCTTGTTGTTTCGGCTTAGTCCGCTACCATCCTCTATTACAATTCCGGTCACGTCCACACCTTTATCAGACCAAAATTTAAGTTCATTATCAATAGCCTCCTTACGGGGACGCCCCGGAGCCGTTGACCGGAGCATTCCCTCCGCCATCAGGTTATCGCTCCGATACATCAGGCTCGTAATTATCTCAGTAAATGTTGGAGATGTGTGAGTGTATATTCGGGTAGATGACGTCGAAGCTTTTACTTCGGTAGTCCCAACCTCTATCTTATGACTCTTGAGAGCATTTACAATTGCTTGGCACAATGCCGATTCCGGCATTGGATTTGCAGCCCTTATTGAAGAACTTGTCTCTATAATGGTAGAGCCACGCTGGCGTCTGGTGTGGCCTGTGCGCTTAGCCACAAGGCCCGGGGTTTCGGGCGTTGTTTTCCCCGACGGCATTGTTATATTAACCACATTGTCAGCATAATTAACCGCATGGAATTCGGTACCGTAGGGATGAATTAAATCCTCGTCCATCCATCCTTTTGGTGTGGGCTGTTCATAATCAGCCTGATATTTAGCCACAACGGTCCCGGTAATTTTGCGTATTCCGGCTTTTTCAACAGCCAATGCCACTTTGTCGGCAAAGCCCTTGTTGCTCGGAAAATGAGCAGACTCTATGGTGGGGTCACCGCAGGCCCTTACAACTAAATTACCATCCAGTACTCCGTCCTTGATCGTTCCGACAGCCTCTATATCGGTGGTGAATTTTCCGGTTGGATTTAATTTGTTAAGAGCAGTGCTGGTAGTGACAAGTTTGGTAACTGATGCCGGAGTAAAAAGCTTTTCCCCATTAACGTCAAGAATCACATCGCCGGTCCGCAAATCTTCTATGTAAATTCCCACGTCTTTTGCAGGAATCTGAGGAAGCGTTGTAGAATATGGATTATTGTTCTGCCCAATTGCCATTATAGGCAAAAGGAGCGTGATAAATATAGTGAAGAGTCTGATTGTCATATCCGGAAGGCTGAATACATAAAATATTTACGAAATTACACAAAATCGGGCTACTAATGTAAAAAGTTAATGATATTTTACAGAAATAAGAAAAAATTGAGTAATTTCGCGCAGATATTGCCATCATATAATAGCAATGGTAAGCAGAACTCGTGAAAGATTAATTGAAGTAGCAAAGCAGTTGTTCGCCTACAAAGGGGTGGAAAATACCACCATGAACGATATTGCGGCGGCATCGGATAAGGGACGCCGCACAATCTACACATACTTTAAGAATAAGCGCGAGATATATAATGCGGTAATCGAGCAACAAAGCAATCAGATAATTGATCGGCTGAAATCCATAGTTGACAGCGATGAATCATCGGCGCTTGTAAAACTTCGCAGTTATTTGCTTGAATTGTTTAAAATCATGTCACAATCAGCCCCAAAGGCTGAAGGCTATCGCCGGTTACTGCTTCGCGACCATAAGAGAGTGGCTAAAATATTCCGGCTTGCCCTTGACAAGGAGCGCGAACTATTCAACAGGCTTGTGCGTCAAGGAGTGGAGTCCGGTGAGTTCAATAGGAAACAGGCTGAAAGACTACCGGCTATAATATCTTGTGCCATAGGCTCCTTTTATTATTATATCCAGACGGACGACAGTGATATGGACGATGGCCAGAATCAACATGAAAATCTTGAACAAATAATCGATTTTGTGGTCGACGGAGTGTCGTCAGGCTGCGTAAATAAACCAAACATATTCACAGAACAATGAAACTACTTGAAGGAAAAACCGCTCTCATTACAGGAGCTGCAAGAGGTATCGGCAAGGCTTTGGCCATCAAATTTGCTCAGGAAGGTGCCAATATCGCCTTTACCGACCTTGTTATAGACGAAAACGGCAAACAGACTGAAGAAGAAATAGCCTCATACGGTGTTATAGCCAAAGGTTATGCTTCCAACGCAGCAAACTTTGCTGAAACCGAGGAAGTCGTTGGTAAGGTTAAAGAAGACTTCGGTCGAATTGACATTCTTGTAAACAACGCCGGTATCACTAAGGATGGTCTTATGATGCGCATGTCAGAGCAGCAGTGGGATGCCGTTATAGCTGTCAATCTGAAAAGCGCCTTTAACTTCATCCATGCTGTTCTCCCGATTATGATGCGTCAGCGCTCCGGTAGCATCATCAATATGGCATCCGTTGTAGGTGTTCATGGAAATGCCGGTCAGGCCAACTATGCCGCCTCCAAAGCCGGCCTTATCGCTCTCGCAAAGAGCATAGCACAGGAAGTTGGTTCGCGTGGAATCCGTGCTAACGCCATTGCACCCGGATTTATTGAGACCGCTATGACCGCTGCCCTACCCGACAATATCCGCGCTGAATGGGTTCAGAAAATTCCGCTCCGCAGAGGCGGACAGGTTGAAGACATTGCAAATGTTGCAACATTCCTTGCCTCAGACCTATCCAGCTACGTTACCGGACAGGTTATTCAGGTTGATGGTGGCATGAACATGTAAAAACAACCTCAAATCATAATGAAAGCCATGGATAAACAATTCCGTGGCTTTTTTATTCTTTTTATAATTGGTGAGTTGTAGGGACAAAAAAAAACATGTAATTTTGAAGGCTAAAATTTGAAATAACAGAATATGCTGACATACAATACCCAAATGAAGCCTCTGCGCCTTCCTGAATATGGTAGAAACATTCAGCGGATGGTTGACTTCTGTGTTGAAATTGCCGATAGAGATGAGCGCACGGCATGTGCCTATTCAATTGTTGAGTCTATGGCGAATCTTTTTCCCAAACTAAAGTCAGGTGAGGATTATGACCACAAACTATGGGACCATCTTATGATTATGTCCGATTTCAGACTTGACATAGATTTTCCCTGCGAAGTAATTACAGTTGATAGCCTATACTCTCAACCGGAGCCCGTGGCTTACGATGACAACCAGTTTCGATTCCGACATTATGGAAAAAATATCGAAGTGATGATTCAACGAGCCGTGGAAATGGAACCCGGTGAAGAGAAGGATGAACTGATTTTTCTGATTGCCAACCACATGAAGAAAATGATGATGAATTTCAACGCAGAGGGGGTTGATGACAGCAGGATATTCAATGACCTGCGCCAAATGTCACACGGTGCAATTCTCGTGACAACCGAGGACATGAAGCTCAAGGAGTATCTTGAACCGCCAAAACCAACCGGCAAAAAGAAAAAGAAAAAGTAACGGATGATAACAGCAGATTCCATCATAAAAATAGGCCAACTTGTCAAACCGCATGGAATTAAAGGCGAAATTACAGCCTCTCTTGACTATGACATTGACCTTATGCAGTTGCGATGCATCGTCATCCCCGTTGACGCCATATTCGTCCCGTTCTTTGTAGAGTCTGAAAGGCCTAAGTCCACTGAAACCGCAATAATTAAAATCGATGGGATAGACAGCGACGTTAAAGCCAAAGGAATATGCGGTTGTGATTACTATGCTTTGAGAGACGATGTTGACATTGAGCATACGCTTGATGAATTTGGCGGTTATATATCTGACTTCATTGGGTTTGAACTGTATGCTGACAATGGTGTCGCTATGGGCGAGATCACGGGTTATGATGATTCTACTGAGAATTTTCTGTTTGAAATAACCATGCAGGATGGCAGGAAAACCTTAGTGCCGGTTGCTGATGATCTGATAGAGAATATTGATCCTGACGGACGGAAAATAGTCATGTCTCTGCCTGATGGGCTCTTTGATTTATGATAAAATCTCTGATTTTTTAAGCTATGAAAGAATTTGATGAAAACGATGTGATCCGTTGTATCAGGAAGTCCCTACCCACTGATGCATCATCTGCATATACGGATGATGACTTGCTCAATATCGTTGATATGATTTGGGACTACTATGAAATGAACGGATTACTTGATATTGATTTTTCCGATGATGACAATGAGCAGGATACTGATTTGCAGTCAGAGCTTAATGACTATTGCATCCGTATGCTTAAAAAGGATAAATGCTGCAAAGTTAAGCCTGAGCATATTCAATTGATTGTCGGCGCTGAACTTGACTATGAAGATTCTCTTGAAAATGAATGAATATCTGAAATTGATAGCTGTAATCTCACTTGTGTGTCTATGCAATTCATACGCCAAAGCGCAGGGAGACAAGACGGATCCATATCCGGATTATCTTGAAGAAATTTTCATGGATATGGACTTCAACCAGAATCTTACCACGCCTGAAGTGCCTAAGAATCTCAAGAAAAAAGTGGCTCAATACGTAAAAAAAGCAGCAGAGGAATTCCAATCTCAACTTCCGCCTCAGATAGCAGGCTCTGTGAAAGTTGAGCTGACACGTAATGGCGAAGTTCTACTTGTCACATTCCCTTCGGAAGAGTTGTTCAATCCTAACGACACGTTGCTGTCAAAATATGCCGACCGGTCCTTGCAGACCTTAGTCCCTCTCATGAAGGATCCCTATCTTTATAAGGTGGTTTACGCCGTGAGCAGTGACGACACCGGAACAGAAACATACCGTAATGAGCTTACCGATGCACGCATGAATAGCTTGTACGACTGGCTACTTGACAGGATTGATGATGGATCTGTCCCCGAGGAAATAATAATCATTCCGGAAACCTGGGGCTCATCCAGACCTATCCCCGGCACCGAACAGCCAAGCCGCGATAACAGGCGCAAAAACCGACGGGTTGAATTTTATTTTATTCCCGGACCGAGACTAATTGAATTGGTTGGTAAGAGTTGAGGATTTTTGCTTATCTTTGCAGAGAAATTACATCATACTTCATATTCCCTTTTCATAGCAAAATGGCTAAAGAACTGAAAGACTTGACAAAGCGAGCTGATAATTACTCGCAGTGGTATAATGACTTAGTTGTCAAAGCGGATTTGGCTGAACAATCGGCTGTCAGAGGCTGTATGGTCATCAAACCTTACGGATACGCAATCTGGGAAAAGATGCAACAGCAGCTTGACAAGATGTTTAAGGAAACCGGACACCAGAACGCATATTTTCCTCTTCTGATACCCAAATCATTCCTTAGTAGAGAAGCTGAACACGTTGAAGGTTTTGCAAAAGAATGTGCGGTTGTGACCCATCACAGACTAATGAATGCTCCCGATGGCTCGGGCGTGGTTGTTGACCCCGATGCAAAACTTGAAGAGGAACTAATCATTCGCCCCACATCGGAAACTATAATATGGAACACTTACCGCAATTGGATCAATTCCTATCGTGACCTTCCTATTCTTGTCAACCAGTGGGCTAATGTTATGAGATGGGAAATGCGCACCCGTATGTTCCTGCGCACTGCTGAGTTTCTGTGGCAGGAGGGGCATACTGCCCACGCCTCACGCGAAGAAGCCGAAGCTGAAGCCGTCAAGATGCTGAACGTCTACAGTGACTTTGCCGAACGATTTATGGCCGTTCCTGTAATCAAAGGCGTCAAGAGTGCTAACGAGCGCTTTGCTGGTGCTCTTGAGACCTATACAATCGAAGCTATGATGCAGGACGGGAAAGCCCTCCAGAGTGGAACATCCCATTTCCTTGGACAAAATTTTGCAAAGGCATTCGATGTGACATTCATAAACAAGGAGAATAAACCTGAATATGTATGGGCCACATCATGGGGCGTCTCAACACGCCTTATGGGAGCGCTAATCATGACACATTCCGATGATAACGGGCTCGTGCTTCCGCCGCATCTCGCGCCTATACAGGTGGTTATAATTCCTATTTACAAAAATGCCGAGCAGCTTAATGCAATAAGCAAGGCAGTTGACCCGATCATTGACAAACTCCGCCAGTACGGCATCAGCGTTAAGTATGATAATGCAGAAAATCGTCGCCCCGGATTTAAATTTGCTGACTATGAATTGAAAGGCGTGCCCGTTCGTCTGGCCATTGGCGCACGTGATCTTGAAAACGGAACCGTTGAATTGATGAGGCGTGACACTCTTGAAAAGTCAGTTCATCCGATTGACGGCATTGAAGATTATATTAAGAATCTTCTTGAAGAAATTCAGCAGAATATCTATGATAAGGCACTGAAGCACCGTGAGGAGATGACTCGCACAGTCGACACTTACGATGAATTTAAAAAGGAGATTGAAAAGGGAGGATTTATCCTTGCTCATTGGGACGGCACTCCCGAAACAGAGGAACTGATTAAGGAGGAGACAAAGGCTACAATAAGATGCATTCCTCTGGATGGAGACAAGACTCCCGGTGTTTGCATGGTGACCGGTCGGCCCTCAAAACAACGTGTCATATTCGCCCGAAATTATTGATACGGCTATGGAACTGATTCAAAGGCTGTCATCATCAACAGGATTGTCATCGGAAAAAACCGAGGCTCTTCTCAATGGCTTCGTCAAAACTCTTGTCGATTCAACTATTGAGGGCGATGCGGTTGCGATTCCCGGATTTGGAACTTTTCAGCCGAAAAAAATCGAGGAACATATTTCCACCGATTCAAGCGCAGGTAAGCGATATCTCATTCCGCCGGAAATCAAGGTTGAATTCAAATCCAGTGTTGTACTCCGTAAAAAATTCATAGGATGAGTACTAAAATTCCATTAAACAAGATTGCCGAACTAACGGCGGCGACCACTGGAGAGGATGTAACCACGACTCTGCGGTTTATTAAAGATCTATTCTCTATCGTTGAGGACGAGGTTGCAAAGGGAAATGACGTTAAAATTGATGGCCTCGGTGTATTTGCCAAGTCCACCGCTTCTAATGAGCCTATTTCTTTTCATCCTGACATTGAGTATGCTGCACGTCTTAACGAAGCGTTTTCAATGTTTAGTCCTGTGGAATTAAACGAAGAGGTTACAGAGGCTCAACTTGAGGAAGCTACCCCGGATGATAACAAGAAAGATGTTGCAGAAGAGAACGAGTCCCTTCAGGAACCTGAGATAACATCTCCTACAGAAGAGGGTGTTAAGGAAGAGGTTTCTGAAGAAGTTATGCAAGAGCCCACTGAAATCGTGGAATTGCCATCTGTTCCTGAGATAGAAGAGGCGACTACAACTACGGATTCCGAATCTACAGCCGAAGCAACCGCTCCCCTCCTTGAAGATCCCGTTGTGGATGACGAACAGCCCGCCCCCGTTGAACCGTGTGAAGAAATCTACATTCCGGAAGATGAAGAAGTGGAATATGTTGTTGTACATAAAACAAAATCAAAATTCTTCATCGGATTCCTTTTGGGACTGATAGTTGGCTTTGCTTGCGGAGTCATAGCATTTTTACTCTACATTGTAAGGGAATTGAACGTGCAGGTTGAGGATGTGTTCCCTTTCTAAGATTTAATATAATTCTAAAATTTATTAATTCTTCAATCGAGTAAACTTAATATAAAAAAAATTAACATCTATATTTATAATTCAAGGTGTTATAATAATTAATTTTGTGGTGGAAATCAGCACAACTGGTTTCCACCTTTATATTGAAGTAAATAATAAAATATAAATTTCATTTTCAACCCAAAGATTATGAGCGATACTGCTAATATACGGGAACTTAACGAACTCGTGGCCAGTAAGAACAACTTTGTAAATCTCATCACACAAGGCATGAATCAGGCCATAGTTGGTCAAAAACATCTTGTTGACTCTCTGCTGATTGCGCTTCTTGCAAACGGCCATGTACTGCTTGAAGGTGTGCCGGGACTTGCCAAGACGCTTGCTATCAAGACTCTTGCTGAGGTAATCAATGCAAAGTTCAGTCGAATCCAGTTTACACCGGACTTACTTCCGGCGGATGTGATCGGTACGATGGTCTACAGCATGAAGAATGAGCAATTCCAGATAAAGCGAGGCCCCATATTTGCCAATTTCGTGCTGGCTGATGAAATTAACCGTGCCCCGGCAAAGGTGCAGAGCGCGCTCCTTGAAGCCATGCAGGAACGTCAGGTGACGATTGGCGATTCAACATTTGCTCTCGATGAGCCTTTCCTTGTTATGGCTACACAAAACCCAATTGAGCAGGAAGGTACCTATCCTCTTCCTGAAGCTCAGGTTGACCGTTTCCTGTTGAAAGTGATCATTGGATACCCGTCTAAATCAGAAGAGAAACTCATTATACGACAGAACATAGCTCCTGTACAACGTCAAATCCGTGCTTTACTTGATCCGGAAGAGATAATTGAGGCTCAGTCAATTGTCAAGAATATTTATCTTGATGAAAAAATCGAACAGTATATCGTTGATATAGTGTTCGCAACTCGTACACCGGCTGACTATGGATTGAAGGATCTCAGCAGCATTATTTCTTTTGGTGCATCACCCCGTGCATCCATAGGACTTGCCCGAGCCGCACGTGCATACGCATTCCTCCGCCAGAGAGGCTACGTCATACCGGAAGATGTAAGAGCCGTGTGCCACGATGTTCTGCGTCATCGTATCGGTTTGTCGTATGAAGCTGAGGCTAACAATATCACTGCCGATGAAGTAATATCGGATATTCTTGATAAAGTTGAGGTGCCCTGATTGGCGTTACTTGACAATAAATTATGGAAGCTAACGAACTCCTTAAAAAGGTTAGAAAAATCGAAATCAAGACTCGCGGTCTGTCACAGAACATATTCGCGGGCGAATATCACACGGCCTTCAAAGGCCGCGGTATGATGTTTGCCGAAGTGCGTGAATATCAATACGGTGATGACATACGCGACATTGATTGGAACGTAACGGCCCGACATAACAAGCCTTACGTAAAAGTCTACGAGGAGGAACGCGAGCTGACGGTCATGCTCCTTGTCGATGTCTCCCGTAGCCAGCTGTTCGGTGCCGTGGGCGAAGAGAAGAGACAGATGATAGCTGAAATTGCAGCCACCATAGCGTTTTCGGCCATCCAGAATAATGATAAAATCGGCGTAATCTTCTTTTCTGACAAGATTGAGAAATTCATTCCGCCGAAAAAAGGCAAAAAGCACATACTGTTCATCATAAGTCAGCTTCTTGATTTCAAACCTGAAAGCAACGGCACAGACATATCGGCCGTGCTACGCTATTTCAGCGATGCTCAGAAAAAACGTTGTACGGCGTTCATCATATCTGACTTCATTGACAATCATGATTATTACACGGCCCTATCCGTTGCATCCAACAAACATGATGTAATCGGCATACAGGTCTATGATAGAAGAGATGAACAAATGCCATCAGTGGGATTTATTCAGGTTAATGATCTTGAAACAGGCGCTATGAGATGGATTAACACATCATCGGCCTCTGTACGCAAGGCATATAACAAATGGTGGTACGACCGGCAGCAGAACATGATTGACACGCTCAATCGATGCCGGGTGGATTTGGCTTCAGTAGCCACCAATGATGATTACGTTAAGGCTCTTATGAAATTATTTCAGCGCCGTGGCGCAAGATAAACTATGATAAAACTCAGAAACATATTCGTATGTCTTGCCGTTCTTACCGGAGTTTACCCTGTTGGAGCTGCGCAAGATGTCACTGCTAAAGCCAAATTGGATTCAGCATTCATTCTTATGGGAAAACAGACAGCGCTCCACATAGAGGTTGTGGGGAATCTGGATCCAAATGGAGGCCTTGGCGTCATTGATACGATGTGGAAACAGATCGAGATCGTTGACATGGGAACGCCTACTGTCACCGACCTCGGAAATAACCGTAAAGAATTGAAGCAGGATATAATAATTCAGGCTTTTGACTCCGGACTTTACGCAGTACCGCCCGTTTTTTTTATCCAGCCTGGAGAAACTGTAGCTACAGACAATCCCGTACTTAAGGTTATCCCGGTCAACGTTGACACCCTTGTCACAATCCACGACTATGCGGATGTTTCTGACGTGAAAAGAAAAATATTTGATTACTTGCCGGATTGGGCAACAGATTATGGCCTATGGATTTTGCTTGCCATTATTGTAATAGGCGGTAGCATCTTTGTCTACTTCAAATGGTTGAGAAAAGGCAAGATTCCATTGATGCCAAAACGTAAGCCGATACCGCCCTATAATCTCGCAATAAGGGATCTTACGCAATTACGTGATGAAAATCTGTGTGAACGCGGCGAAGAGAAGCAGTTCTACACCCGACTGACGGATATTCTTCGAATCTATCTTGCAGGTCGCTTCGGAATAAACGCTCTTGAAATGACATCCACGCAGATTATGGATGCTCTCCGTAACAATGAGGAGACACGTAACTCCGAATCAATGATGCAGCAGATTCTTGAAATAGCTGACTTTGTAAAATTCGCCAAAGTAAGACCTCTACCTGAGGACAACAAAATGGCAATGGATTCGGCAGTTGCTTTTGTCGAGAAAACAAAACCTGTTGAACAGCCGGAGAAAACTGATGATTCCCCGCAAAAAGAAAATCATAAGTAAGTAACTATGCAATTCGCTCATCCATCATATTTATGGCTGTTGATTCTTCTCATACCTATTGTAATATGGTATGTCTATAAACATCGCCGGAAATATCCATCCATAGGACTTTCTACTATTGCTTCTTTTGCAAAATCGAAGCATAGTTACAAGGAGTACTTACTACATGGCCTTTTCGGTCTGAGAATTCTTGTCATAGCGGCATTGATTGTTATAATAGCCCGACCGCAAGTACGCGACAAGTGGAGCCAGACTAATACGGAGGGCACTGACATAGTCCTGGCTGTTGACTTGTCAACAAGTATGCTCGCGAAGGACTTCTCCCCCAACCGATTCGAGGCGGCAAAAAAAGTGGCTGCAAGTTTCGTGGCAGGTCGTGAGTCAGACAATATGGGGCTTGTGATATTTGCTGGAGAATCGTTTACTGCTCTTCCAATGACCACAGACCGCTCCCTGCTATCAAATTATATCAACGAAATGGGCATAGGTATGTTGGAGGACGGAACTGCAATCGGCGATGGATTGGCAACGGCTATTAATCGCATAAAGGATGGCAAGGCAAAGTCAAAAAGCATTATCCTTCTTACTGACGGCTCCAACAACACCGGAAATGTGGCACCCGTAACCGCATCGGAAATCGCAAAGAAGCTTGGAATCAAGGTCTATACAATCGGTGTTGGGCGCAATGGGATGGCTCCCTACCCCACTCAGGACGTTTCCGGCAGAATCACTTACACTAATCTTCCGGTTGTAATTGACGAACAGACGTTACAAGATATAGCCAACAACACCGGTGGTAAATATTTCCGTGCCACTGACAACAACGTCCTTTCCGACATTTTCCAGGAAATCGACCGTCTTGAAAAGACTCGGATTGATGTTCAGAATTTCTCCCATACCGAAGATGACTACATGCCGTGGGCATTGCTGGCATGTGCCTTGCTTGTGTTGGAATTGGTTATCCGCAATGCTTGGCTAAGACCCATGCCGTGATATTGTAATATAATTTATTCATTTTTGATGATGCGATTATGATTCACTTTGCAAATCCAGACTTACTTTACCTGCTGTTGCTCATTCCGGTAATAGCCCTTATATACATGCTTGGCAGAATCTCAATGCAACGGAGATTAAAACGCTTCGGCATCCCTGATGTGTTGAATCATCTTATGCCTGACCGTTCAAAATACATGCCGGCGGTAAAGTTAATCATCGTACTTTCAGCCCTTATGTTTGTAATAATTGCTCTATCCCGTCCATTCGTGCTAAAGGCCGAAGGGGATAAGGATGGCGCAACAAAGGAGACTGCATCGGGAATCGAGATTATGGTTTGTCTGGACGTGTCAAATTCAATGTTAGCCTCGTCAACCGATGATGAAAACGGTGTGTCACGCCTTCAGAGGGCCAAATTTATTCTCGAGAAGATGGTTAACCAAATGGAAAATGACAAGGTCGGGCTCATTGTTTTTGCCGGTGATGCCTACACCCAATTGCCAATAACGAGCGACTACCTTTCGGCCAAAATGTATTTGAACAGCATATCCACCGATATGGTCCCAACTCAGGGAACTGCTATAGGAGCTGCAATAGAAATGGCTATGAATTCGTTTAATCCGGAAAGCAAATTCCAAAAGGCAATTGTTGTTATCACTGATGCCGAAAATTTTGAGGATGACGCTAAAGCTGCTGCTGCAAATGCAGCCAAGGCCGGAATTCAGGTTGATGTTATTGGTATAGGTTCAGAGAAAGGAATGCCAATTCCGTTACCGGGTTATCCCGGCGAGTACTTCACCATGGATAATGGCGAGCAGGTGCTGACTGCGTTTGACCCCAAAATAGCTGAAAAGATAGCCAAAGCCGGACATGGAATTTATATTAATGGCTCCGGTAATCAGGCAGTAAGCGAGCTCAAAGACCAACTTGACAAACTATCCAAAACGGAGTATATCCGTCATGGAATGCCCGACAATTCTCTTGAGCTCTATCCAATAGCCATAATATTGGCACTGGCACTATTGCTGGTTGACATATTCTTGCCCTACAGCAAAATCGAATGGCTGCGAAATATTAATTTCTTTACTAAAAACTGACAATAATGAACCGCACAATATATCTGATACTTATGCTCTTGCTGCTTTCACCGGCAGTAATGAGGGCCTCTGACAACAAACAGGAGCGCAACCTGATTTCCCAGGGTAACGCCCTATATCGCCAGCAAAGATATGCCGAGGCCGAGACTATGTATAAAAAGGCTTTGACATTCTCCCCTAATTCAGAAGTTGCACGATACAACCTTTCCTCAGCCTTAATCAGACAGTCGGGGTCTACAGATGCAAACAAGGATAATACGCCGCTATCGGATGCCACGCAGATTCTGACTGATCTCGAGGCCAATGCTCAGGATGTATCCATTGTTGAGAAAGCTGCCTACAACCTTGGCAACCTTGCATTCAACCAGCAGAATTATCAAGGAGCCATAGAACACTATAAGAATGCTTTGAGAAAAAATCCTGATAATGACAAGGCTCGTGAAAATCTACGCCTGGCTCAGAAAAAACTTGAAGAGCAAAATAAGAATCAAGACAAAAACCAGGATCAGAATCAGCAGAACAAGGATCAAAATAAAGATCAGGAAAAAAATCAGAACCAGAATCAGGATAAGGATAAGAAAGAGGACAATAAGGACAAACAGCAACCTGACCAACCTCAGGACCAAAAAAAGGACCAGAAGCAGAATCAACCTCAGCAAAAGCAAGGTGGCATAAGCGATGAGAATGCCCAAAAGATTCTCAAAGCCATGGAAAATGAGGAAGCTGCGACAAGAAAGAAGGTTGAAGCCCGAAAGCAGAAAGCCGACGAGGCAAGAAAACGTCAGGTTACACGTCCTTGGTAAGCATCCTCACGATTCCATGTAATGCTAATATTTGTGAAGATATGAGAGAGAGATTGCATTCAGTGATTCTTGTATTAGTGTTATTGGCCATCATGCCTACGTCCATGATGGCTCAAACTTTCACTGTGCAGGCCCCGGCAAGAGTATATAAAGGAGAGAAATTTGCGGTAACATATCGCCTGACAGATGCCCAAGGAAATGAACCGAAAGTTCAGCAAATCAACGGATGTAAATTTATTTACGGGCCGTCAGTAAGCACCCGTCAGAGCTATCACATTGTTAATAACCAAAGCACATCCTCGTCTGCAACAGACTACACTTATTACTACCGTGCTGATAACACCGGTGAATACACTATTGGAGCTGCATCAATCAGTGTCAACGGAAAGGCCCTACGCACCCAACCGAAAAAAATAGTGATAGTCGATTCCCCTGTCAGTGACAATTCGTCATCCAATCAGTCTTCGTCCAACAGGCCGGTAACTATCGATGATATTGAGACTCAATCGGCTGACAGATCTGTATCGAAGAACGATGTGTTTGTAAGAATCATTCTATCCAAACCGACAGCCTACGAGCAGGAAGCCATTGAATGTACCATAAAACTGTACACAAAATTTGGGATTTCACAATTCTTCCCAACCAAACAGCCGAGTTTCGATGGATTCCTAATTGAAGAGGTCAACTTCCAAAGCTCACTTAATCAAGTTGAGGTATACAACGGTCAGCGTTATCTAGTCGCACTATTGAAGAAGTGCATCATATTCCCCCAGAAATCAGGTAAACTGACAATAAATTCAGGTAATTATGACTTGAATGTAGTGCAATATGACAACACGAATCTTGGGTTCATGAGTTTCTCTACCCCAAGGGAACGCAAGATTCAGGTTACGTCCAATACTGCCTCCATCGACATCAAACCACTCCCCTCTCCGCAACCTGAAGGATTCTCCGGCGCCGTTGGCCAGTTTGACATTTCAAGTAAGCTTGTAGGAAACAATTTCCGTACTAATGATCCGGCTACTCTTATCTACACCATCACTGGAACCGGCAACATAAAATATGTCAAGGAACCACAGATTGACTTCCCGTCTGAATTCGAATTGTACTCACCAAAATCAACCTACGATACAAAAGTGGTTGGAAACAATGTCACAGGTAAAGTGACCGTTGAGTACACTTTTGTGCCGCAGACTATCGGAAAGTTTACCATTGGGTCTGACAAGTTTGTTTACTTTGATCCTTCCTCCGCCCAGTATGTTACACTTGAAACGCCAACATATCCCATAGATGTAAAGCAGGGTGTTGAATCCGTTGAAAAGAAAGATGTTACGATAAAAAACAAGGATATTCTCCACATTATCACCGGTGATAAGCATCCCAGCCTTGAACATAACACTATTATCAATGAATGGTGGTATTGGCTGCTATACGTAGTTTTGATTGGCGGACTGATTACTGCTGTAAAAATATATGGTAGGAAAATGGCCCTTGCAGCCGACATCCGCGGAATGCGGCTAGCCAAGGCCAATAAGGTAGCTAAAAAGCGCCTCAGACTTGCTGAAGACTACATGAAAGAAAACAAAGGCGATAAGTTCCATGAAGAAGTGCTTCGCGCTGTATGGGGATATCTAAGTGACAAACTCGGAATCCCGGTATCGCAATTATCCAGAGAGAATATCTCGTCAGAACTTATTGCGTATGGAGCTGATGAACAACTATGCAATAACTTCATTAAAGTTCTTGATGAATGCGAGATGGCAAGATATGCACCGGCAGCCTCCCATGAACAACTTGAAACGATATATTCGGAGGCATCGGAGTCAATCAACAGCCTTGAATCAATCAAAAAAGGTAAGAAAAAATAGTACCAGATATTATTGAATATAGTTAACACAAGGATAATGAAAACTATCTTAACCACCATATTTTTAGCACTATCATTGTTTGCGGCCAATAATATCTCAGCTCAGACAACTGCTGCTATTGATCCCGATTCCGCATACACTGCCGGAGACTATGCACTTGCCTCTGCCCAATACGAGAAAATCATATCTGAATCCGGCACCTCTGCACCATTACTATATAATCTTGGCAACAGTTATTATCGTCAAGGAAAACTTTCCAAGTCTATTATAGCCTACGAAAGGGCTTTAAGGCTCAGCCCCTCAAATGATATGATTAGGTCTAATCTGGAATTTGTCAACTCCAAACTCGTGGACAAGAAAGGTTATGAGGGGTCTTTTCTGTCACGTACATTCGCCGATATAACTAATATAATGTCGGCAAACGCATGGGCATGGTTCACACTTATATTATTTGCCTTGACTGTGGGAGGTGTAGCCCTCTACCTGTTTTCAACCGGTGTGTTGCCAAGAAAAATAGGATTCTTTGGAGCTATTGTGCTATTTCTTATTTTCTTAGCTGCGATCATATTTTCATTCAATGCAAGAAGCATGATGAAGTCAAGGAATGTGGCAATAGTGACAGCCCCTTCGTCAATATTAAGCACATCACCCCGCGCCCCACAGAACCGCAATGAAGAAGCAATGCTCCTGCACGAGGGGGCACGCGTAACAATACTTGACTCCGTGGCTTCACCCATTGATTCGGTCCGTACTGTATGGTACGATGTTTCGTTTGACAATGATCACAGAGCTTGGATTAATTCGGATGATGTTGAAATAATCTGATTTTTTCAAAAAATAGGTTGAAAATTTTGCCATTTGAAAAAATCGCTCTATATTTATATCCGAAACATTTTACATTAGAAATTCCTTAACTAATAAAATTATATTATTATGGCAAAAACAATCACTTTCAATGAACTCCGTCGAGTAAAAGACAGTTTGCCCGATGGAGCAACACATCAGATTGCTGACAAACTTAATATAACTGTACAGACCGTGAGAAACTATTTCGGTGGCAGTAACTATGAATTTGGTAAGAATGTCGGTGTGCATATTGAACCGGGACCTGACGGTGGTATCGTGGTTCTTGATGACACCACTATTTACGATATGGCTCTTGACATCCTGAAAGCTCAGGATAAGGAGTAAGCTTACCTGGAAAAATACAATACTCATTCCCCTCTCTCCCCTTTTTACTCCCTCTTCCATATTATAATAGCGGACACCAATGCCGGATTCTCCCCTTATAACATTAGCCATTCACACGTTGCATTATGCATGTTCTTTAAAGGCTCTGCTTGAAAAAGAGGGAGTTAGTGTCACTTTGCAAAACGTGAATCTCTCAAATCCGGAAATAGCAGCGGGCGTCAGGATAAGAATCCACGAATCAGATTTGCCGGTAGCACTGCGGATAATTGAAAACAAAGAGCTTTTTATTGAGGCCGACAGTGAATCTGACGCATCACAGCCCGAAATATTGGTTCCGGTTGACTTTTCCCAAAGGACTATGCGCGCCTGCATGGCCGCATTCAAGCTTGCAAAGACTCACAATGCCGGCATAACGCTGCTGAATTCATTTGTTGATCCTATATACGGACGTCGTTCACAACTGAACGACTCACTATCATTTGACAATGACACGGCTCACGACAAAGCAACTGATAAAGCCAAGACCGATGCCGATGCCGAGATGGTGTCAATGGAGCAGAGTCTCGTATCAATGATTAAGACTGGCGAAATTCCGCCGGCTAAATTCCGCCATGAGATACGTGAAGGCATCCCGGAGGATGTAATCAACCAATATGCAAGGGCTAACCATCCCGTGGTAATTGTCATGGGTACAAGGAAGTCCAATTCCAAGACCCGCGAACTTGTTGGTAGCGTTACTGCCGAAGTCCTTGACACCTGCCGGTATCCTGTGTTTACTGTTCCTGACAAGACTACTACAACTGATCCGGACGACATTGAAAACATACTGTTCTTCAGCAATTTTGACCAACAGGACATATTGGCTATAGATACAATGTTCCGTTTGATGCCGACTCGGTTTTATAAAGTATTTCTTGTCAAGCTTCCTTCAAAAAAATTTGCCGGTGATGTCACCGATGCCCTTTGTAGGCTAAAAGAATACTGCGCAGCACACTATCCCGGTCATGAATTCCTGATTGACAGCATTTCCCTTGATTCGGCTGATGAAGATTTTGACAGAATTATTGCTGACTATGACGTGGATCTGATAGTTGTCCCGAATAAGAAAAAGAACGTATTCGCGCGCTTCTTCAATCCCGGAGTGGCACATAGGCTACTCTTCCAATCTGACATAGCCATGCTTTCTATCCCAATATAGTAGAATGCCCGCGATAACTATATACATATTTCAATCACAGCGCTCTATCTTCGCTCCGAGCGCTCTTAGACGTTCATCAATCATTTCGTAGCCACGGTCAATCTGTCCAATATTGCCTATTTCGCTGGTGCCTTTAGCCGACATTGCTGCTATCAGCATTGCTATACCCGCACGTATATCAGGCGACAGCATGTTGTTAGCACGTAGAGGTAAACGATGATCAAGACCTATGACAACAGCCCGGTGTGGGTCGCAGAGCATAATCTGTGCCCCCATATCAATCAGGTGATCCACAAAGAAAAGTCGGCTCTCAAACATCTTCTGGTGAATCAGTACACTACCCTTGCATTGCGTTGCAACAACGAGCATCACACTGAGAAGGTCAGGAGTCAGTCCGGGCCAAGGAGCATCTGCAATGTTGAGTATTGATCCGTCGAGAGCAGTCTCTATTTCATAACAATCCTGCTCCGGAAGGAATATGTCATCGCCACGGCGCTCCAATTCAATTCCCATTCGTCGGAAACTGTCAGGAATAATACCAAGATTTTCGTAGCTTACATTTTTTATTGTGATTGAGCTACGGTTCAGAGCGGCCATACCAATAAAACTGCCAACTTCTATCATATCAGGCAGAATACGGTGTTGCGTACCATGGAGTATGCCGGTCCCATGAATTTTCAACAGATTTGAACCTAATCCATCTATTGACAGCCCCATGTTTACGAGCATTTTACATAGTTGCTGTACGTATGGCTCGCATGCTGCATTGTAGATTGTTGTGGTTCCTTCAGCAAGCGAAGCAGCCATTATCAAATTCGCTGTACCTGTTACAGAAGCTTCGTCAAGAAGCATATACCGACCTTTCAACCGGCCACCTTCAGGTGATTTTATGTGAAATGCCTTCAACTCAGGAACATATTCTATTGTTGCCCCGAGAACACCAAAACCACTTATATGCGTATCAATCTTGCGCCGGCCTATCTTGTCGCCTCCCGGTTTGGCAAAAAAAGCCTCTCCGAAACGTGCTAAAAGTGGGCCCACAACAAGTACTGAACCTCGGAAATGAGCGCATTTCTCAACAAACTCACGGCCGCTGATATAATCCATGTTAACATCATCAGCCTGGAAAGAATAGTCGCCTTTACCATGACGGGTGACTTTGACTCCCATCTTTTCAAGTAAAAGGATAAGGTTCTTGACATCCACAATCTCAGGAATATTAGTAATCCTTACGGGTTCTGCCGTAAGCAAAACTGCCGAAATAACCTGCAAAGCCTCGTTTTTCGCACCCTGAGGTTCAATGTCACCACTTAGCCTGTGTCCGCCTTCTATGATAAATTTGCTCATTACTATGCTTATTACATGACGTGTTCAACCTCCGGCGATAGTGTTATTCCGAAAGTGTCACGAACTGTTTCTACTATTTTATTCTCCAATGCAACTATTTCACGAGGGGTAGCATTTCCGCTGATATTGACAATGACCAATGGCTGACGGCTCCATGTCGCCGCGCCCTCCATCCGAAATCCTTTAAGTCCGGATTTCTCTATGAGCCATGCAGCCGGAATCTTTATCATATCATTGTCAACATTATAATGCGGAGGAATAATATCTTTTCCAGTAACGGACTCTACTCTTGTCAATAGCGCGCTATATTCATCCAGAGTTATAACCGGATTTTTGAAAAAACTGCCGGCACTACCAACTTCCGTAACATCCGGAAGCTTTTCATTCCTCATGGTTATGATTGCCTTTCTCACCTCTGACGGTGTTATGTCAGCATTCGAATTCAATCGCTCTCTCAAATGTCCATAGTCCAAACGGGGATTCGGATTACTTGACAAGCGGAAGACAACATGAGTTATAACAAATCGACCCTTTGTTGAAGATTGCTTAAATAAGGAGGTTCTGTATCCGTAGTCACACCGCTCCGGTTGAAATATAACGAATCGTCTTTCAACCGTGTCATAGCATTCTATGCTCTCAATCACTTGACATGCTTCAACACCGTAGGCTCCGACGTTCTGCACAGCTGCGGCCCCGGCTTCTCCCGGAATACCGGACAGGTTCTCAAGCCCCCACAGGCCTGCACTGCATGTCTGTTCAGCAAGCGCATCCATCTCCACTCCGGCTCCTACTCTGATAGTCACATCTCCGCTACCGGCATGTTTCATCTCCACATCCAAAATTTTGGAACTAAGGACAGTGCCTTCGTAGTTGCCTATGAAAAGAAGATTACTTCCGGCTCCAATATGAATCCAACGTTGACCCTGAAGTTCAGACATAATACTGTGGAGATCCGTAGGGTTGTCATATTCCACATACGTGCTGCATGTAACGTCCATGCGCAACGTGTTCCTATGGCGTAGATTGAAGTCAGATATCTTGATTATCATACTGCAAAATTAGGCAATTCCGCCGTCTGTGCCAAGCGAATACTTTAAAAAGTGAAATGCAAGGCGATGCGCAGCCCACCCTTGTCAACCCCGGGCCCGTCCCGGTATGTCAGACGCCACACGTAGTCCACGCGGAGGATTCGGAATATATTGTCAAGTCCCACTCCAACTTCCATATACGGTAGCGCCGTTAGCTCTTTTGTGCCTGCAATGGCAGGGAACATAAACAAGTCACTATTGTAGTCCGGATTGTTTCGCTTGCTCAGATGTCCCCAATATCCCCTGAACGAGAATACTTCACGGAGTTTCAATCGCTTTATAAGAGGTAAATAATTGAAAATAGCACCATTGGCCCAGTATGTCAAATCCCACGACGCGTATGAATCAGCCATAAACTCCATTGGGTTCAGGAGGGCAAAACTTTCCGGCTGAATGGTATAGGAAAGATTTGCATTAGGGATAAGAAGATCAGGATATGGTGATTTGCTCCATAAATGTCCGGCCTTGATAATCCCGTCAACATAGCCGAATGCCGACAACCAGAATCGCTTGATGACACTGAACTCCGTCTTGTTGATCTCAAACATATTTCCGGCAAATCCCTTTGGCGCGTATGTGTGCTCCAGCATGAAAGCAGGAGCCTCTTCATTGATTCTGATTCGGTCCAATTTAGTTTGATAAACCTTCTCTCCCGGTGCAAAACGGAGCCTCACGGAGAATCCGGTCTCGTCATAGTGACCATACGATTGTCCGTCAGGACGGATAAAAGTTATCCAATGTGTTGCTTCCTGCCTGCGGTGACTTGCCGACGCCTGGACAGAGAAGTTGTTGGGCAGTTCGAGTGTATATAATAGTTTCGTCTCCCGAAGATAATCTATTTGTAGATCTTCATGACGTTTAAACGAGAGAAACATATTGTCGGCATTGGTAAACGCATATTCTTGACCGAGCATATTTATGTCGTAGGTATGCGTCAGTCTAAGCGAATGTATGGGGAATTCGCGCGGATGATAACGCTTGTCAACAAATGAATACTCCAGCTCACCGCTATATTTTAGTTTATGGTCACGACTACCGTATGCCACATATCCTCTGGCAAAAAGTCGCGGGTTTAGATTGGCTGTTGTCATTCCGCCAAGTCGGAACCTAAAGCCTTCAAGAGTGTTATGGCTCACGGTTGTGTTTACCGGTCCAAAGTCAAATTTACTTGGATTACCCGTCTGTATATAACCCTGAACCATGGTCTTGATAAACCATTCGCCCACGCGGTAGAATGTATGAGACCGGAGTCCCTTGGCAAGTGCTGAAATGCCTGTCTCACCTCTGGTTAACGGAATCATTCGGTTTTCAGTCCAAAAAACAGTGTCGCGACTGTTGACATCACCTTGATTAAACTCTTTTCCAAGTTTGCCGAACAGATCCGGATCTGAATATGGAGAAAAATTATGACCATCGTAAGCGGTTGACCGGCGGAAATATAACCCTTGTGTTCCGGGAACAATAGCGACTTCTGCCACCATGTCATCACGCATGATCAATCGTGAGCCATCCGGGGCTTTCTCATATTCCTGATTTATGTAAAGGCCTTCGATGAAATTAAGGTTAATATCCTTCGGGACATTCATTATGACCTTCTTTATGAACATAGTAGTATCTCCAACGGGCACATATATACGACCGGTGAAACCGAAAGATTCAGAATTTCGGGGGACAAACAGCAATTCAATGCATAGCAAGGAATCAACGCTGACAGTGTCACCAAGATAGTATTTATAAAAATCCGGACCGATCTTCGAAAGTGGACTGACGAGCCTGTTATGAAGCAAATCTATATCATTCTGATACAGGTCAATGTTTTTGAAAAAATCCTCATATAGGATCTGCATGTTGCTCTGATCCATGAAATCGTCAAGGCCCTCCTGACGTAAACCGGTAACTATTACCTTCTCCTGTTTAGGATTACGCCGGAAATGCGTCTCCGATGATTTTTCACGTGTGCTGATTGTAAGAATTGGATGTCCGGACACCTCGGAAGTGTCAATGTGATTGCGAAGAAAATCGAACTTCTTGAGAATTAGATTTTTGTCACTCTCCGGCGATACGTTGTCAAGAGCAATTGTTATACGCTCATATTGATTATAGTTGTAGTTCTCGTTGCGACGTGGATCCGTGAGATCTGCCGCCTGACGGATTTTATTGACGAAATCTACGGCTGGATTGTTTTTCTTACTGTACTTTTCCTTTCCAGGGCGCACTATTACTTCGGCGAGATGAATTTTAACCTGCGAGGTGTCAATCTGCGACGTATCAGCGGTCGACTGGCCGACTACCATTGCCGGTCCAAAAACAACCACTATCAACAAACAGCTGACAACTCTTTTCCACATCAGGCGTCCTCCTCATCCGTTTCACTTGCAGGCTGCGCTGCTACTTCCCGATCATAACGCTCATACGCATCAACTATGCGTTGAACGAGCGAATGACGGACAATATCTTTTTTGCCAAATTCAATCTTACCTATCCCTTTCACACCATCAAGAACCCGAAGAGCCTGACGGAGACCTGATTGTGTGGCACGAGGCAAGTCAATCTGCGATGTGTCGCCGGTTATAATCATCTTCGCGTTCATTCCGAGGCGAGTAAGAAACATTTTAATCTGCTGCGTAGTTGTGTTCTGCGCCTCATCAAGTACTATTACGGCATCGTTCAGTGTTCGTCCGCGCATGAATGCCAATGGAGCTATCTGAATCACGTTTGTGTCCATGTACTCCTTAAGTTTGAGCGGCGGAATCATGTCTTCAAGCGCATCGTAGAGCGGTTGCAAATACGGATCAATCTTGTCCTTCATGTCACCGGGTAAGAATCCAAGCCTCTCACCGGCCTCCACTGCCGGACGCGAGAGAATTATTTTCCTAACTTCGCGGTTTTTCAATGCACGTACTGCAAGGGCAATGGCCAAATAAGTCTTTCCTGTTCCGGCCGGGCCGAGAGCAAATGTCAGATCGTTTCCGGCAAAAGCCTCCACAAGCCGTTGCTGATTAGCGTTCCGAGCTGATATAGGCTTACCGTTCAGACCGAAGATTATTATTCCATCACCTCCACGGGCTTCGGGAGCGTTTCCACGGGCTATTTCCGTAATGGCTTCCTCGCTAAGGCTGTTGTATTTCACGCAATAATCTTCCATTTCACGGATGCGCTTCTCAAACAGTGCCGTTTCTGTTTCTTCGCCAATAACTTTTATAACGGCTCCGCGGGCTGCCATACGAAGTTTCGGAAACAGGTTGCGCAAAAGCTGCATATTGGAGTTATTGACGCCGTAAAAACTCTGCGGGTCAGCTCGGTCAATTATTATAATCCGTTCAGTCATTTACTCTCTCTTAATTCTCCGGAATTGATTAAATTTGACATTATTTTTAACGCGCAAAGTTAAGAGTTTGTTTGGACTTGACAAAATAAGCCTTACTTTTGCAAATCAGATATAGAAAAGAGCCATATATCCCATTAAACTAAACCCTAAAACAGACATGGCGGTAGAGATAGAAAGAAAATTTCTTGTAAAGGACAGCAGTTACCTGACGGAGGCAGATTCAGCTATTGAAATCCGACAGACCTACTTGTCAACAGATCCGCGAGCCACAGTTCGCCTACGTATTACCAATGATTGCGCCTTTCTGACGGTTAAGAGCCTTAATCATGGAGCTGCACGCGGAGAATGGGAATATGAAATCCCTACAGCCGATGCGTTAGAAATGATGGCGCGGTGTGCTGTCAGTCCGGTAATTGTCAAGACCCGATATCGATGCGGCCGCTGGGAAATAGATCAATACGGAGGGTCATTAACCGGATTGACTGTTGCCGAGATTGAACTTGATGCAGTGGACGAACATGTGGAGCTCCCGTCATGGATTGGACGCGAAGTAACCGGGGATAGCCGATACTATAATTCGCAGCTGTCACAGACCGGGGTGATTCCTCAATAATGATTGGCACCGCCGCCAAGACTTTTGTAAAGACGTACAAGAGCAAGATACTCATCGGCAACAGCATTGCTTAGCGCTATCTGGGAATCGAAATATCTTCTCTGTGCGTCAAGGACATCCATGTAAAGTGATGAACCGCCCTCATATTGTACACGCGCAAGATTGACGTATTCCAGCGCCGCCTCACGAAGTGAATTTTTAAGGATTGCTGTCTCTCGGGCAGAATTATATGAGATGCGTGCGTCATTAACTTCGCTGAACGCAGTCAGGACTGCCTGTTCGTAGGCCAGACGAGCCTGATCATAGCGGGCAATCGAAGCCTGGTACTTCTTTTTCTTGCCGCCAAAATCGAATAATGGCCCGGTGAGCGCTCCCACTACGTAGCTAAACGGGGAGCGGACCAAATCGGCAAGACGATCATTTTCCAATCCACCGGTAAGTGCAATGGTGAAACGCGGGAAACGATCTGCGTAAGCCAATCCCACATCGGCCATAGCTTCTTGCAGCTGCATTTCACACGCCTTAAGATCTGGCCTACGGACAAGTAGTTGCGAAGGAACTCCACGTGCTGCCCTCAACGTTGTCACCTCAGTGAGAATGGTTTTGTTTCGTTCAATCGGAGCCGTTGGATAGCATCCCATAAGAAGATTAAGAGCATTTTCTGCAAGAGCAATTTTCTCCTCAAGAGCCGGAATCATAGAGGCTGTTGTCATGTACTCCACTTCCGCTTGTCGGCAAGGCATTTCGGATGTTAAGCCTCCCTTAAAACGCACTCGGGCCATTTCAAGACTCTCTCCACGGGTGACGAGCGTTCGACGGACAATATCAAGTTCGCTGTCAAGTGCCAAAAGCCGGAAGTATGTCTCTGCAACCTGAGCTATTATAATCATATCCATAGCGCGACGATCCTCCGCTGCTGCAATATATCCGGCCTGCGCCTTTCGCTTTTTCCAACTTAGCCGTTTCCATAGATCCGCTTCCCAACTTAGTGTTGCTTTCACCCCGATTTCTGGGTCATTGACAAAGCTCTCGCCGTAGTAATCGTTCGTCTCACGATTTGCATATATATTTGCGCTAAGCTCCGGAAGCATAGCCGCATTCGATGATGAAAACAAGCTACGAGCCTCATCAACCCTTGCGGCAGCTATGAGGATGTCTTTGTTTTGGACGAGAGCTGTACGGATAAACCGGCATAGAGTAGAGTCACCATAAAATTGCCACCATTCCATATCAGCCAAAGATAGGGTATCAGCCGCTGATAGCCCGTTATCCGTTGTCCACCCATAGCTCTCCGGCAAATTAAGCTGAGGCGCGACACATTGGCGCGTACCGTTGCATGAACTTATTACAACAGCAAAGCAAACAAGGATACAAAGCGATATGGAAATGTGCGGTTTCATTTTTTAATTCTTGAGATAAGTTTACCAATCATTACGTAGAAAAACGGGACAAAGACTATACCGACAGTTATAGCTACAGCCATACCGAAAAACACACCCGTACCTATGCTGCGGCGGCTCTCACATCCCGGTCCCGAAGCAAATACCAGCGGTAGAAGACCGAGCATAAAAGCAAGGGACGTCATGACAAGCGGACGGAAGCGCATCTTGACTGCATGCAATGCTGAAGAAACGAAATCGTTACCACGCAGATGCGCCTCATTTGCGAACTCCACTATCATTATGGCGTTTTTGGCAACAAGTCCAACGAGCATTACCAACCCAATCTGGAAGTAGATGTTATTATCAAGGCCGGTGAGCCATATTCCGAGATAAGCACCCAGCCCGGCAACGGGCAGCGACAGGATTACGGCGAGTGGCACCGTCCAGCTCTCATAAAGGGCTGCAAGGAATAGGAATACGAACACAAAAGCCAAAGCAAGTACCATGGCCGTGTTGCCGCTCTCATGTTTTTCCTGATATGACAATCCACTCCATTCAACGTCAACTTTGTCACCTAAAGTCCTTTCAACGAGACTTTCTATGGCATCCATCGCCTGTCCGGAGCTATAACCCGGCGCAGCCTCGCCCGTAATCATGGCGCAGTTGAACATGTTGAATCGCATGACTGTGCCCGCACCGGTAGTGTAATGCGATTTTCCGAGTGCTGTAACCGGCAGCATTTCTCCGGAACTACCTTTGACATAGAACATTCCGAGATTGTCACGGCGGGCACGGTAAGGTGCCTCCGCCTGAATATAGACGCGGTATACTCGGTTGAACATGTTGAAATCATTTACATAAACCGAGCCGGTGAAAGCTTTGACTGTTGAGAATATATCTGTCATATTTACGCCCTGCATTTGCGCACGATCGCGGTCAACATCGAAATACAACTGCGGTATATCATGTTGTAGCGTAGAAGACACTCCGGACAACTCCGGACAATCCACAACAGACTCCATGAGCGAGTCAACAGCCTGTTGAAGTTCACTATACGATGTGTTACCACGAGCCTCAAGAGCCATCTCAAAACCGCCGGATGATCCAAGGCCTGGAATCACAGCCGGACGTGACAGATATACCTTGCTCTCCGGATAGGAGGCAAACTCCGAACGGGCAGCACTCATCAGCTCTTCAAGGTCTCTACCTGAACGTTCTGCCCACGGCTTTAAAATCACAGTCAATTGGCTGCGCGACTGAGAAGTACCTATACGTGGGCTCGAACCAGTCACATTCAGTACATGCTCCACTTCCGGCTGCTCCAGCAACCACGCCATGGCTCGGTCAGTAACAACACGGGTACGCTCAATTGTGGCACCTTCGGGTAGTTCAAGTTCTACAGTAAAATAACCCTGATCCTCCTGTGGCATGAAACTTTGCGGCACCACCTTGTCGAGAATCCATATAGCTATAAGGATGAATCCAAAAACTGCCAACATACGCTTTGGTGCGGCAAGGGCCTTTGCTATTATTCGGCAATAGAATGCATTGCTGGTTGAAAGCAATCGGTTGATACGGCCAAACAAGCCTCTTGTCCTCTCCTTTTCCGGTTTGAGCAGATAAGCACACATAACCGGCGAAAGGCTCAGTGCCACAATTGTGGAGATTACAACCGATACGGCAATAGTTATGGTAAACTGCCTGTATAACTGTCCGGAAATTCCGGGGAGGAAGCTGACCGGAACAAACACCGCACAGAGAACCAACGACATTGCTATCAGTGCTCCGTTGATTCCGTTCATGGCTCTGCGCGTAGCTTCCTTGGCATCCACCCCATCCTCGCGCATAATGCGGTCAACGTTCTCCACAACAACTATCGCATCATCAACCACTATACCGATGGCAAGTATCAACCCAAGCAATGTAAGCATGTTGAGCGAGAATCCAAACACATACATTACGCCGAACGTACCTATCAATGATATAGGAACGGCAACGAGTGGAATAATCGTGGAACGCCAACTCTGCAATGACAGGAACACTACGAGTATAACCAGTATCAATGCCTCGAAAAGCGTCTGATAGACATGATGGATCGACTCATTGATATAGGTTGTCATGTCGAATGGCACCTGATAGGTGATTCCCTCGGGAAACGACTCGCTGATTTCATCCATTGCGGCACGCACGGCCTCGGCAACCTCTATGGCATTCGCACCCGGAAGCATGTTAATGTTCATTACGGCAGCATTGCCTCCATTGATTCCGCTTTCGGTTGCATACGATGACGCTTCGAGTGAAATGCGGGCAACGTCCTTAAGGCGTATGAGTGACCCGTTAGGATTGGCGCGGACAACTATTGACTCGAAGTCTGTGACCGAAGACAATCGACCACGGGCTGTTATAGGCACCGTCAGCTGAACGCTATCGTTAGGCGCTTGCCCCAATACTCCCGCCGCCGATTCACGGTTCTGGTCCTTAAGTGCTTTCTGTAAATCCTGTACTGTCAGACCAAGGTTGGCCAATCTGTCAGGCATTACCCATATCTGCATTGCGTAATAGCGGCCTCCGACATTTTTTATGCTACCCACCCCCGGAACACGCCGGAGCATATCAACCACGTTGAGAGTTGCATAATTGCTAAGATAAATTTCATCATATTTATCATCGTCTGATAGCAGCGTGATTGTCATCAGCTTATTTTCAGTCTCCTTTTCTACCGTAATACCGTTCTGAACCACCTCCGCAGGGAGTCTTGATTCAGCCTTTTTCACACGATTCTGTATGTCGACGGCCGCAAGTTCAGGATCTGTGCCTATTTCAAATGTCACCGTAGCGCTGAAGCCTCCTGAGTTAGAGGAAGTAGATTGCATGTAAATCATGCCGGGTGTTCCGTTCAGTTCCTGCTCAATAGGGGTGGCCACAGCCTGAGTCACCGTGAGGGCATCGGCACCGGGATAGCTTGCGGACACACGAACCACCGGCGGAACCACATCAGGGTACTGGTCCACCGGAAGCATCATAAGGCCTATTGTACCGATTATCACTATGACAATCGACACGACGACCGAAAGCACCGGATGTTCAAGAAAAAAATTTTGTTTCACTGTCCGTTCCCTCCTCCATCCGGGTTATTTACTACGGTTACGCGTTGCCCATGCTGCAGTTTGTGGATTCCTTCCACCACTACTTTTTCGCCCGCTGCGATTCCGCGTTCCACAATAATATTATTATCTACCTCTGGGCCGGTTTCAACAAATCGACGCTCCACGCGTCCGTTTCGTCCGAGAACAAACACGTATGCACCACCCTTCTCCACCGTTATGGCTTTCTGAGGAATCTGAATCGCATTCTCACGAACATCCATAAGCAATTTAACCTTGGTTATCTCGCCGGGCAGCAGACTCCGGTCCGGATTGGGGAGTTCAGCTCGCACCTGAAATGTTCCGGTTGCCGGATCCACCTGAGGATCGGCAAAATCAACAACTCCCTTGTATGGATAAGGAGTCCCGTCGGCCATTGTAACCGTTACGTATGGGTCCCAATCGCGATCCTTGACACGCTGGCCAAGTGTTACATTGCGGTTTTTGCTGTTGAGATAGTCAAGAGAAGTCATGGAGAATTCCACGTTGACAGAATCACTGTTGACAACTGTGGCAAGCAACGAAGTTGCCTGTGGGCCCACAAGTGTTCCTAAATCCACACCGCGTTGCGAAATGTAACCTGAAATCGGTGCCTTGACATTCGTGTAGCCGAGGGTGATTTCAGCCTGAGTCAGATCTGCCTGGCACACGGCCACTTCAGCCATTGCCGTCTCGTAGGCCGCCTCGGCATTATCAAGGTCAAGTTGGCTTGCTGCATTTTGAGCATGTAGCGGGCGTATGCGTTCCAGATCGCGTCTAGCCTTCTGAGCCTGTGCCTTAGCCTTGTTGAGCTGTGCCAACACCCGGTTATAGCGTGCCTTATAGACCGTAGGGTCAATTATAAACAGCGTCTGGCCCTTCTTGACGTATGTTCCTTCTGAGAAAAGCATTTTCTGCAGATAGCCTTCCACCCTGGCTCGAACTTCTACAAACTGACGCCCTTTGATGCGTCCGGTGAAGTCACCATAGATATATACATCTCTCGGTGTGACCTCCTCCACTGAAACGGTGGTTGGCTCCGCATCTCCGTTTACATCAGACCCGGCGTGTCTATTACGTCCGATTAGAAAAACAATGATAATACACGCTGCTACAAATAAGGCAGTTGCAACGATTAATGCGGTTTTATTACTGCGGATGAATTCTGAAACTTTGCTCATAGAGTACTAATGTGATGTAGAGATTTCGCGGGAATCCGCATGATTCCATACATCTAACATTAGCGCTTATGGCATTGTTCAGTAACGAGTGTGTCTATCTCCGGTCAAGACACACAACGTTCTCCACATGATGAGTGTGAGGGAACATGTCGACGGGTTGGACTGCGGTCACGTCATAGTCCGCTGACAGCAAAGCTATGTCACGGGCCTGTGTTGCCGGATTGCAACTGACGTAAACAATTCTGCGCGGAGCAGCTTTTAGAATGACATTTACTACATCAGCATGCATGCCGGCTCGCGGAGGGTCAACAATCATCACTTCCGGACGTCCGTTGGCAGCAATAAAATCCTCATTAAGCACATCTTTCATGTCACCGGCAAAGAATCGGGTATTCGTTATGCCATTGACCTCAGAATTTACCCGGGCATCAGCAACAGCATCCTCCACGTATTCTATTCCAATCACGTCACGACACCTACGAGCAACGAAATTAGCAATTGTTCCGGTCCCGGTATATAGGTCATATACAAGCTCATCCCCGTTAAGAGCAGCCATTGAACGCACTACTTCATAGAGCCTGTAGGCCTGGCGGGAATTTGTCTGATAAAATGAACGCGGACCGATACGGAACCGCAAACCTTCCATCTCTTCCTCTATGAATCCGGGGCCACGGAACGTTACTATATCAAGGCCATCGAAAGAGTCGTTTAGTTTGAGATTAACGGCATAACACAGCGAGGTAATCTGCGGAAATTCCTCTGCGATTGCCTCCATGAGTCGGCGTATATCCTCCGGACGATCCTCTCCCACCACCATCAGAGCCATTATCTGCCCCGTTGATGCAATACGTATCATCAGCGTCCGCAGGAAGCCCATGTTGGCCTTGATGTCGTAGAACGACAGGCCTTGCTTTTTGCCGTACTCTTTGACAAAATTACGTAACTGATTGCCAAAATCATCCTGCAGGAAACAGCAGTCAATGTCAAGTACTTTGTCAAATGAGCCCGGAATGTGAAACCCCGCCGCATCTCGGTCCGGGAATTCTTCTCCGCTGCGGAGTTGGTCAAACGTTAGCCATTTGCGGCTTGAGAACGTGTACTCCATTTTATTGCGGTACTCCCATATTCGTTCCGAGCCAATTATCGGTGAAATGTCCGGGAGCGGCACTTTTGCTATACGTGTAAGGGCATCAACAACCTGCTGCTGTTTGTACTGCAACTGATATTCGTATGGCAGATGCTGCCACCGGCATCCACCGCATACCGTAAAATGCGAACAACGCGGCTCAATCCTTATGGGAGACGGAGATACCATCCGGTCTATATGCCCCTCAGCATACGAATGCTTTTTCCGGTCAAGTTTTACATCGGCTATATCACCCGGTGCTCCGAACGGAATGAACACCACCATATCATTAACGCGGGCAATGCTTTTACCCTCGGCAGCCACTCCGGTTATTTCAACCGCAGGTAGTACGGGCAATTCTTTTCGTTTACGTGACATTTGAAGTTCTGTTTTCTGAAATCCGCTGCAAAGCTACTTAATAAAACCCAAACAAGGCCAAATTCTCATAATTTTCTTGCAAATTATTTCACAGTCTGACATTATTATGCTAAATTTGCATCATCGCCGATATAAGCGGTGCATGTTAACCGAAATTCAAAAGAAAATCATAACAATCTCATAAACTAATTCAACTTATTTTTTCAAATGAAAAGAGTTTACACATTTGGAGATGGCAAGGCTGAAGGCAACGCCTCAATGCGCAATCTCCTTGGTGGCAAGGGTGCGAACCTCGCCGAAATGAATCTCTTGGGAATGCCGGTGCCTCCCGGTTTCACAATCACAACCGAAGTCTGCACCGAGTATACGCAATATGGACGTGACGAGGTTGTGAAGCGTCTTGAAAACGACGTTAAGGAAGCCATAGCTCACGTAGAGAAGCTTACAGGATGTACATTCGATGATCCTAAGAATCCCCTTCTTGTATCAGTCCGTTCAGGAGCCCGTGCATCAATGCCCGGTATGATGGACACTGTGCTTAACCTCGGTATGAACGATGCCACCGTTGCATCTCTCGCCGAAAAGAGCGGAAATCCCCGTTTTGCATGGGACAGCTACCGTCGTTTTGTACAGATGTATGGCGACGTTGTTCTCGGCATGAAACCGAAGAGCAAAGAGGACATTGATCCGTTCGAAGAAATCATGGAAAAGGTCAAAGAAGAGAAAGGTGTTAAACTTGACACTGAACTCGATGTCAATGACCTTAAGAACCTTGTAAAGCTCTTCAAGGCTGCCGTAAAGGATTACACCGGCAAAGATTTTCCCGAAAGCGCATGGGAACAGCTTTGGGGTGGTATCTGCGCTGTGTTTGACAGCTGGATGAACGAGCGTGCCATCATCTATCGCCGCATGAACCAGATTCCTGAAGAATGGGGAACTGCTGTCAATGTTCAGGCTATGGTGTACGGTAACATGGGTAACAATTCCGCAACCGGTGTGGCTTTCAGCCGCGATGCAGCTACTGGAGAAAACATTTTCAACGGAGAATACCTTATCAACGCTCAGGGAGAGGACGTTGTGGCCGGTATCCGCACTCCTCAGCAGATTACTGTTGAAGGTTCTCGCCGCTGGGCCGCTCTTCAGGGAATCAGCGAAGAGGAACGTGCTTCCAAATATCCTTCTCTTGAAGAGTCAATGCCTACATGTGCTGCCGAGCTTATCGCTATAGCAAACCGTCTCGAAGACTACTACAAAGACATGCAGGACATGGAATTCACCATTCAAGATGGCAAACTCTGGATGCTCCAGACCCGTAACGGAAAGCGTACCGGTGCTGCCATGGTGAAAATAGCTATGGATCTTCTCCGTGCCGGCGAAATCGATGAAAAGACCGCCCTTCTGCGCATGGAGCCTCAGAAACTTGACGAACTCCTCCACCCCGTTTTCGACAAGTCGGCTCTCAAACGTGCCGTAGTTGTTGCTAAAGGTCTTCCCGCATCGCCCGGTGCTGCTACCGGTCAGATAGTTTTTGACGCTGAAGAAGCTGAAGCATGGGCTGAGAAAAAGAAAAAAGTGGTTCTCGTCCGCATCGAGACCTCTCCCGAGGATCTTCGCGGTATGGCCGTGGCTCAGGGTATCCTCACAATGCGCGGCGGTATGACATCACATGCTGCCGTAGTTGCCCGTGGTATGGGTAAATGCTGTGTGTCAGGTGCCGGAGAAATCCGTATTGATTATAAAGAAAAGACCCTTACTTGCGGAGGCAAGACCTTTAAAGAGGGCGATTGGATTTCACTCAACGGTTCAACCGGTGACGTTTACGAAGGCCAGGTTCCCACAACCGAACCTGAACTTGACGGCGACTTCGGTGCAATCATGAACCTTGCAGCTAAATACACTAACACCCTTGTACGCACCAACGCAGACTCACCTCGCGATGCAAAGCAGGCTCGCCACTTCGGCGCTCAGGGTATCGGTCTCTGCCGTACAGAGCACATGTTCTTTGAAGGTGACCGCATCAAGGCTGTTCGCGAAATGATTCTTTCAAGCGATGTTGAAGGTCGTCGTGTAGCCCTCGCCAAGCTTCTCCCCATGCAGCGTGGTGACTTTGAAGGTATCTTCGAAGCTATGGACGGTTACGGAGTGACCATTCGACTCCTTGATCCCCCGTTGCATGAATTCGTTCCTCATCAGACTGCAACACAGAAAGAACTTGCCGTTGAAATGGGCCTAACCCTTGAGCAGGTTAAAGCCAAAGTTGACAGCCTCGAAGAATTTAACCCCATGCTCGGACACCGCGGTTGCCGCCTGGGTATCACCTACCCCGAAATCACCGAAATGCAGACCCGTGCCATCATTGAGGCTGCTATCGCATGCAAGAAACGCGGCATTGACGTTCATCCTGAAATCATGATACCTCTTGTAGGTTCGCTCAAAGAAATCCAGCATCAGGCCAATGTTATCAACGTTACTGCTGCCAAGGTATTTGATGAAACCGGCACTACCGTTAATTATAAGGTTGGTACCATGATTGAGGTTCCCCGCGCTGCTCTCGTAGCTGATCAGATTGCTACTGTGGCCGACTTCTTCTCGTTCGGAACAAATGACCTTACCCAGATGACATTCGGATTCTCCCGCGATGACGCTCCCAAATTCCTCAAATTCTATAAGGAGCATGGCATCATCAAGACCGATCCGTTTGAAGTTCTTGATCAGGAAGGCGTTGGTCAGCTCGTTAAGATGGGTGTTGAGAAAGGCCGTGCAACCAAGCCCGAACTTAAGGTTGGTATCTGCGGCGAACACGGCGGCGAACCCTCGTCAGTTAAGTTCTGCGCAAAACTCGGCATGAACTACGTAAGCTGCTCACCGTTCCGCGTGCCTATCGCCCGTGTAGCAGCGGCGCAGGCTGCCATTGAAGATTAAGCGTATATAACCCACTATCAATAAGATAGGCCGTAATGTCCTTATAGAAAAGGGCTTTACGGCCTATCCTGTTCTTAGACAGCCTGCACATTCTGCACGATAATCATGCAGAATATGCACCCAAAACTTACAAAAAACAATACTAATTTTGGAAGCCTACTTACAAGGCACTTACAATAACACTTACAAACGTAATTACCACAATGGCAACATTTAAGGCAATGGTAAGAACTCCTCGTAAGGACGGATTCTACCAAGTTTACATCCGGGTGGTGCATAACACCAAGCCCGGATACATCAAAACCGACAAGGTTGTGACCTCAAAGCAGCTCGACAAGCATGGAGAGATTACCGACCCTTTTGTCAACAGCTTTTGCTCTCAACTCATCCTCACGTTTGCCGACCGACTCAATCGGGTAGACATCTCAACGTGGTCGGTGCGTCAGGTTATAGACTACTTGACATCGGGCGAGGGGGAGTTGTGCTTCAGCGACTATGCGCGTCTGCATATCGACCGCATGATTGACAACGGCCAACTCCGCAATGCCAAGAACTACAAACTTGCCCTTCAACATTTGGAGCGTTTCATGGGAACGACCAAGGTAATGTTCGGGGAGTTGACTTCGACAATGGTAAACAAGTGGTTGCAGACTCTGATGCATACTCGCCGGGCAAAGGAGATGTACCCGGTGTGCATGAGGCAGGTGTTCAGAGCTGCGGTTGCTGAGTACAACAACTACGACAATGGGATTATCCGCATCAAGACCAATCCGTGGGGCAAGGTGAAGATTCCTGGGGCGGATCGAGCCGAGAAGAAAGCCATTAGCGCGGAGGAGTGCCGGGCGTTCTTTTCCGCTCCCCTCCCCCAAACTCGTATGGTTGACCCTCTGCCGGAATTGGCGCGAGATGTTGCGAAGATGATTCTCTGCCTCGCAGGTATCAACACGATTGACCTCTACGAGATGAAGAAAACGGACTACCATGATGGTGTTATCGGCTACCGCAGAGCCAAGACGCGCAAGGCGAGGACTGATGATGCATACATCGAAATGAGGGTTGAGCCTATCATTGAGCCGTTGGTGGAGAAATACCGAGCTGCCGAGGATGACCCCTTTATGTTCACGTTCCACAAGCGTTTTTCATCGGCTGACAGTTTCAATGCCAACGTGAACACCGGTATCAAGCAGGTGTGCAAGGCTATGGGCATAGCCAAGGAGGACAGGTATTGTGCCTATACGTTCCGCCATACATGGGGAACGACCGCGCAGAATGATTGCGGAGCGAGTATTGCTGACGTGGCATTCGGCATGAACCACAGCCATGGGCATACCATCACGCGAGGCTATATCAAACTGGACTTCAGTCCGGCGTGGGAGTTGAATGCCAAGGTCATTGACTTTATCTTTTTCTCAACGGCCAAGAGCAAACAGGGCAATGCCCACGATGTTGACGAGCCGAAAGACACTCTGTTCCGGCTCTCGCCCAAGATGATGGTGTATGCGAGGGCATATTTCCGTGGTGAGGTGTTGGCAGAGGTCAGCGACATCGGTTTCCACACGGTTGAGGAAGTGATAGCCGTGCTTGCAAAAAAACTGCCCGACACTATCCCGGAGAAATGTGCCGTGCAGTTCCGTATCAAGAATCTTGACACCGACCGCGAGGTGGTGTATGAGCGTACAAAGGGTAAGGGTTTTTGATTTGTTCGCGACACAAATTTCGTGAGCAAAATTTTCGCGGCCCCCTTTTCTCCCTAAATCTGTTTGCGTCCGACTTTGTTTTTTCAGAGCCGGGTGTTCTCTTTTTCTTTTTCGCGCAACTTTTTCTTTTTCTCTTTTGGAACGACTAATGCTACCACCGCGTCAGCCAAAAAAGAAAAATTTTCAAAAAATATTTTTTATTGTCGGCGTCGTCGGAGCGCGTTGTTACGCGCGTTACGTCTCCGACTCCATATAAAAATATTGGTTATATTTTTATTCCTTTATCCATAGTATATATTCGACTTAATATATACGTCCATATATATAGACGGATATATCCATCGCGCGCGCGTGAAGGGGTTTTCTTGGGGTTTTTACAAATAACCCCTTAGGGGTTTTCTTGGGGTTTTTATATTTTATAATGTATTGATAAAGCGATTGTTATAAATGAATGAGTTTTGGTGATTTTTCATTGTATTTTCATTGAGTTTTCAACAGGTTTTGCATTTAGTTTTTAATTCAATCAAAAACTCGGTCATAAGCATGTTGCTGTTTGATGTTTGATTTTGGGGTTAAAAATATCGTATGAAAATAACCCCATTGGGGTTTTGAGTTTTGATGTTGTAATAACCCCTTAGGGGTTTCTTTGGGGTTTTGTGATATGTAATTTATATAAGGGCATTGGGGTGTGAGTGGAAAAGAAAAGCGACCTATCTTCACAGACGGGTCGCCAATCAAATCAATGGAAATCCTCATTAACGTCTATGCGGTTGGAGAGAGGTTGCTGGGTCTAAAAGTAGACAAGATAGACGGAGGGGTTAATCGTCCTCGTCAGTCTCGCCACAGAGTTGGCGCAGGGTGTCCTCGATGGTGTGTACTGTTCCATGCACGTCCATGTCAACCTCTACGGCTTTCATTTTGGGAGTGTGGAATTCGAGCAGATGCAGTTCTGCGTTGACACGTTCATTAGGGCTGAGCGCAATCATGTCAGCCTCAAAATCAGAAATATTGAGAGGTTGCCCGGACGTGTGATCGGTTAGAGGTATACGGTCAATAACCTTATGTACGTTGCCCAAATCATCTTGAACAAGTCGCGCTCTCTGAATCTCACGCGCACCTCCGGTTATAGGGTCGGTTTGCTCCCTCGGCTCAAAGTATGCAAGGCTATGAGCGCGGAGATAACCCTTGAGGGGGTTTTCTTTGTTGGGTGTGCCTTTTTGTCGTCCACCTGTTTTCTTACCTTTTGCCATTATGTTATGCTACAAAACTTAAAAGTACTATGCAAAGTTGGCTCTTTAAATTCGCAAACGAATTTTAAGTTTTGAAATCTAAAAAAGCAATACAATGATAGGAAGTATCGTAGGTGGCGCCATCGGAGCTGCGGGGAGCATCTTCGGGGGGATCAGTGCATCAAAAGCGATGAAGAAAGTGAAGCGAAATCTGCAAGATCAGAAGCAGAAGAATCAGGACTGGTATAACCGCAGGTATAATGAGGACGCTACACAGCGAGCCGATGCACAGGCGATACTCACCCGGACTGAGGAAAGTATCCGTAACCGCAACCGACAGGCTGCAGGGACAGCGGCAGTGATGGGTGGCACGGAGGAGAGTGTTGCAGCGACAAAGGCCGCAAACAACGAGGCATTGGCACAAGCTGCGACAAATATAGCCGTGAATGCTGACGCACGTAAGGACTCTATTGAGCAGCAGTATCAGCAACGAGACGCGCAGCTACAGGACGCGTTGAACAACATTGAAATCAACAAGGCGCAAGCTATCAGTCAGGCTGTTCAGGGTGTTGGGCAGGCTGCGAGTGGCATTGCCGGTGCATTCTAAATCCAGTCCACTATGATGCCAAATGAATATGAAGAGCAGAATGGCTCTACCACGCCACAGAAAGGCACGCAGGAGTGGTATGAGCAGAATGGCGGAGGTGGCACACCGCCATCCACTGATGCGTCTAAAGGGAGCAAGGAATGGTCGGAGCAGGTAAATGGGACTCCGTCAGCACCTCCGGCACCATCCGCACCACCTGCCACAACTACATCATCGACCGCACCGACCGAAGAAAAGGGAGCAACCGATGTTGAGACTCCGGGTCCCACGACATCGACCGACACCGACAAGCCGCCGGTTGCCACCACTGGCACTACTGGCGGTGGTGCTGACACGTCCGGCTCTGACCGCAAGATTAAGACCTTGCAGGACTTCCTTGACCAAATGGAGCAGCCGGAGACGGCTGAACAGCGGAAGAAGCGTGAGCGCAGGGAGAAGTCGGCAAAGATTGTTTCGGCTATCAGTGACGGCATACAGGCGTTGAGTAACTTATATTTCACATCGCAGTATGCTCCGAACATGTACAATCACGAAAAAGGTGGTCAGTTGAACGCGCAAAGTGCCGCTATTGAGAAAGCTAAGAAAGAGCGCGATGCCAATCGTGATGCTCATCTGAAGTATGCGCTTGCGCTTGGCGATGCGGAGAATGAACGTGCCAAGACCGTGCGCGAGGAAGAAGCAGAGGCAGAGAAGCGGAAATTGGCACGTGAGAAAGCACAGCACGAAAAGGATGCAGCAGACAGAGCAGCTGCATTGTTCCCCGACCAACAGCGCAAGGCTGCGGGAGATGCGGATAAGGCGGAGGCCAACGCAAGAACAGCGAAGGCGGAGGCAGACAATGCACCTGCATTGCAACAGGCGAAACTGGCTACGGAGAGGGAGCGCGCAGGGAGTTACCGAGCATCGGCACAGAACAGCAGGGCGAGTGCGGCGGCGCACGACAGAGCCAACCAAGCCGAGCTTACCGCTTATGACGCACAAGGTAGACCACATCGTTTCCATACGCCAGACGCGGCCGAGAACTTCGCACGGCAACAAGGCACATGGCATGAGGAGGAGTATGAGGAAACGACCGACACGCATACCGAGAGCGAGACACAGGGCAACAGTGACCGCAAGTCGACCACCAAGAAGAAGCGCGGTTACTCCAAGAAGCCGGGCAAGCAAAGCCCGACCGCCGGGAGTGGTAGCAAAAAAAGTCCAACTGCATCATAATATCAACATAACAATATGGCACAAGACAAGATAAAATCTCTCTATGATACCTTTGTAAAGGAGGGTTACAATATGGAAAGCGAGGCGGACTTCCGCAAGAATCTCGCAGATCCGGCTAAACGCAAGGCCGCGTACGACGCTCTTGTAAAGGAGGGATATGATATGGAGGCATTTGGGGATTTCGAGACCAACATAGGTTTTGGCACTCCTGCGCAACCCGGGCAGCAAGCCGAGCAACCGGCCCAGGCTCCGGTTGCTAAGTCTGCTTCGGCTGCATCTGTCGCACCGCAGTCAACAAAGAAGGAGTTCTTCAAGTTGAGACGAGGTGGCAAGGATTTTGAAATTTCCACTGATGAGGTAAACGAGGCTGGAGGACTGCAAGCGTGGGCGGATGCTCATCCCGGTGCACCTGTCAGAGTGTATATGAGAGGTACAGACGAGAACGGAAAGCCATTTAACGGCCATGTTGACCTATCTATGGCTCACAAGCGCAGAAAGGAGCGAGGCTACACCTACACCACCACCAAGCATGATCCGTGGCGACCGACCAAGGAGCAAAAGGCCGTGATGCAGTCGCAAATAAGCCGTGTCACGGAGGACTTTAACGCTAACGTTGAGCAAGGTCGCGAGAAGATGAAGAACCTCAGCGACTACCGCTCTGCAAATGGCTCGTTAGCGGGTCAGACCGTAAAAGGTCCGATGGAGATTAACCCCTCTACTGGCAAGTTAGAGCAGACTTGGCTTACACCTTATGGTAGCAAAACATTTTCAAAGGCACTTGCCGACCGAGAAAGTTTCCAGTACCGCAAGGAGCTGGGCGAACGCGACATACCGCTTACCGAGGATATAGTACAAGAGGGTATTGACAATCTCAATGGCACTGTAGGCAACCGCATCCAGTCGAGGGTCAACGAGATACACGACCGATGGAAAAAGGATTATGAGAACAATAAAGCCCCATTGGCCGCAGTACTTGCAACTAATACTTATCTGCCCTCAATCCAAGGCGACCCCGAGTATCGTGCGCTGAAAGCTGCGCAGTATTCTATTGACAAGGCGCAGGGACTATTTGATGAAGCACGCAAGAGCCGAGAGGAGGGTAAAGTCGGAAGATTCATCAAAGGTGGGGCGCGAGGTACGGCCAATGCGCTATTTGACGTACGCACATGGGACTTTGGATATAATGACTTATTAGACGCACAGACATTACATGAGGTTCTGAAAAAGGAAGATTCGGGCAAGCCGTTGAGTGAGGGCGAACGCGCCCTGCTTGATGCAAAAGCGATTGAGATGGCTGCGACTGCACTAAGCAAGTCGGACATCGGCTTCGGTTATGAGACCGGCGAGACAATAGGCACACTCGTACCCCTTATTCTTGAAATGTGCATCAACCCCATGTCCGGAGGTGGAAAAACTACCGCAGAGATGCTCGTGAAGTATGCAAGCAAGCGGTTTGGCCGTGAGGCCGTGAAGAAGTCCATGCAGACACTTGGCAAACGTGGCACTCGCATACTTGGCACAGGAGTTGAAGCCACACAACGTTTTGCCGGGCGAAAAGGAGTGCAATGGGGAGGTCGCGTGCTTGGCGACATCGCAATCACAGCCCCCGGCATGGCAAGCACCACCGGTTCAATGCGAGTTGGTGCAGATACCTACAACCGCATGGACGGCACGCTTAATGCCACTGCACAAGCCAACGGCACACCCATTCACTACGCAGGTCATGAGGGTGGCGTAAATGCAGATGAGGCTTTTGCCAAGGCATTTGCTGCCAAGTCGGCAGACTATCTTGGCCTTTCGGCCGGAGCATGGTTTGCGCCGGTTGAAAAAGCAGCACTTGCAGGGAGCGCAAATTTACTTGAAAAGACTGGTGTTGGTGCGGTCAACGAGTTTATGAGCAAAGTATCTTCATCGGAGCTTGGATCAATTTCATCAGACTTTGCAAAGCAGATGGGCTTCCTTGCAGATTTTGGAGGCAAGACGACCCACAACGGCACTATCAACAACTATCTCGGCATCAAGGTTGGCGAACTTGCCAATTCTATGACGGCCGGAGATGTGACTATGGACACAAGTGATGAGACAGGCTTCTTCAATTTCAAGCGCAACCTCAATACGCTAATGTCATTTGCCGTGCTTGACGGCATAATGAATGCGCGACACGGTCTGTCGTACCGCACACCTCACTACAAAGCCAAGATTGAAATGGACAGAGCAGAAAGAGCTGCGCAAGCAGCCTTTGGCGATGCTCCCAAATTGTGGGACGTTGTGAAATCCGGCATTCTTGGTGGTGAATACAATCCGCTTGCTATGCGTGCAGAGTATCGCGGCATGGCGGATATGGCAGGACGTGCGCCTGAAGGAAGTAGCCCGGAGATGTTTGGCCGACTTGCTGAGTTCTTCAACTCTGACGCACCCGAACAGGCACGTGACATGATGATGGCTATGTTCAGTGACAACATGCCCACGGGTAAGGAGCGCAGAGATGCATTGCAGAAGATGACCCCGGAGCAGAAAGCACTATATCTTGAGGTTGCGGAGAAATATGGCTCAATGACCCCGGAGCAGAAAAAAGCGGTAATGGACTATGTTTCGGCTACATATCGCTATCTTGGCGTAATGCAAGGCGAATCAATCAAGGAGCAGAGAGCGTCAATGGACATCGACCCCGGCTGGAAAATGATTGAACAAGGCGCACGCGAAAACTATGAGGAGAGCCGTGAGACCTATTCACGTTTTGAGGGGGGCAATCCCGAGGAGCAAGCCGAGGCGAGAGCGGATATGGATGCAATCGGACTGCGGTATAAGGAAGCGTTGGAGTTGATTGATGACGCTTTCGGGGCAGAAGCGGAGATGCGGCTTGCCGAGATGCAGGAAAATCCGTGGGATTTGGTAACCAATCCCGAACTGAGTGTCGACCAACAGGAGGCGGTGCTGTATTATATCAATGCGAGGGCAGCTCTTGATGGAGTGCAGGACGCAGCCGACGAGAGTGCCGAGAGCAAGCGCGAAGCCGTGCGACAAGCCGTGGCAGACCGCACGCACGTTGATGCAGGTGTTGTAATCCCTGCCACGATGAAAGTTGACGACCGGCAGGTGTTCATTGTCAAGGGGAACGTGGTAATGTTTGAGGACGGGAGCGGCGTTGATGTTCGCAACTCCGACAACAGTGTGATAGTCTTTGACCCTGCGACCGGTCAGAGAGAGTTTACATCTCCCGACCGCATCTTCAAGGTTGGCGAGGCGGTCGATCCACAAGCAGAGATTGACAACGCACTTGCCGAGGTAGAGGCGCAGAGGAACGTGTTCCCTGATGTTGAGCCGGAGAAATCGGACGTGTCGGACGGTTCAGACCAGTCAGACGCTCCGGTTGCCAATGTAGAGGAGTATGACCGAGGATATGAGGAGGGTTTGGAGGTAGCCAAGGAGATTGACGATGCCACCCTCAACAAAGCAATCACAGAGTTGCGCGAAAGATACAAGGACGGCACATTGTCGGATGAGTGGCGTGGGCGGCTGGAGGCATACGAGTATGAACAGCAGGAAAGGGCTGCGCAAGCGCAAGCCGTTCCCAAAACTGAAGAAATCGTTCCCAATCCTACAGAAAACCCCGAAGCGGAGGGCGAAAATGTCCCCGAAGCGGTTCCTTCGCAAAGCGAAGCGCCGGAGGCGGTTACAACCGAGCAGACTGCACTCGAGCGGATACCGCTGCACCCTCAGACACAAGAGCCGATGTTTGAATCGGTGGACAAAGACACTGCATGGGACGGACTTGTTGAGGCAGTGGGCAGTGAAAAGGACGCACTGGAGATTGGCATGGCACAGATTAAACAAGCCAATGACGACCTTGAAGCGTTGAAGAAGAAGCCACCGACACCCAAGACTCCGAAACTGAAAGGCAGTCCTATGGCTATGGCGCAAGCTAAGCGTGAAGCCAACGAAGCGCATCAAAAAGCGATGGAGGAATATGAGCGACAGTTGGCAGAAGCCGAAGCGCGTCAGAGGGCGTGGAATGAGATTGTGGGCGTGTATAACACTCGCAATGCTGAATTGCGCAAACAGCGCGAGGAGGAGCAGCAGAGACGCGATGCCGAGGCGCATTATGCAGCCGTAGCTCAATTTAAGGAGGAGCAGCGCATCAAGGCTGAGAAAGAGGCAGAGCAAGCCGCAATAGGCACACACGCGGTCAATCCAAAGATAAAGGCTCGTTGGGATGCAGCTCCAAAGGTAGAGGGCAATTCAGACACTATCACACTGCCCGATGGCTCAACCATCAGAGGACGCTATGTGCTGACCGAGGCAGGAGCCGCGTCAGCAAGCCACGATGTCAACAACGCCTACGCTCCCACCGAGGGATTCCCGATTGACGAGAACGGACAGAGCGTGAATGACCGCGACTATCAGCGCGACAAGGACGCACAGAGCATTGTGGAGCAGATGGCAGGAGCATTTGACAACCGAGCCTTGCAGACACCTATCATTGTCAGCAAGGACGGAGTAGTACTTTCCGGCAACAACCGCACCATGTCGGGCGACCTCGCAGCGCGTCAAGGCACAGACAAAGCCTATGTGGACTATGTGAGAGAGTTCGGAGGGAAGTATGGCTTCACGCCGGAGCAGGTGCATGGTATGAAGAATCCGCGCATAGTGTTTGTTCCCGATGAGACACTCCCCTACGATGCGACCACATTCTCACGTTTCAATGCGCCGGAGATGAAATCGCAGTCGAAGCCCGAAGCCGCAGTCAAACTTGGCAAGATTGTTCCCGATGATGTTTTTGCAGGTATCGCCAACGACATTGCGCGATATGACCGACTCAGCGACTACTATGCAGACGAAAAAGCCGTTGCCCATGCACTTGGCGTACTGATGCAAGCCGGGGTTATCAACGACAAGCAGATGCCCGAATTGCGCACCGGCACATCATTGTCGGCCGCCGGAAAAGAATTGATTGAAAACACACTCATTGGCAAGGTGTTCCAAACCTCTCCCGATGCAGTGCGCGAAATCATATCGTCTCCGACCCTGCGGCAGTCAATCATCATGGGCTTGAATGAGATTGCAGGAAACCGCACACTCGCCAAGCAAGGCTATGACCTATCCAAAGAGTTGGCAGATGCGGTTGACCTCGTGTTCCGAGCCAAGGCAGCGTTGCCCGACATTTACACCGAGGGCATCCCGGTATCTCCGTTTGGCAGACAGCAGGGTCTGTTTGATGATGAGTTTGGCGACAGCCGTGTTACAGATGGTGTAACACTGTTGTTGGCTGACATACTCAACAGCGGAAAGCCGAGCGACCTGCGCAAGATACTCACATCGTACAACAACGAGGCATCATCATCTGCAAACGGTCAGATAGATATGTTCTCCGGCACAATTCCTACCAAGGAAGATATACTCACAACCATAAACGAACATTTCAGAAATGCAACCCCAAGAGAACAACAAGCACTCGTGGACGCTGCCATTGCGGAGCGCAAGCGCAGAGCCGAGGCAGAAGTCGCCGGACAAGGTGGACGAAGCGAGACAAGTGAACAAGTTGAGAATGCTGTACAACGCGGTGCTGAGCCTCAACAACCAGTAGCGACCGAATTAGAGCCGCTTGGCAAAGACCCACTCGATCCAAACGAGGACACGCCCGAAGAAGCAGCCTTGCGTGCGCGTATCAGCGTGGGCGAAGAGTGGGAGGAAGAAGGACCGGACGCAGACCACCCCATCTACAAGCGCAAACTCTACATAGACGGCAAGCATGAGATAATCCAAACTGATGCGCCCAATGAGGACGGCTCATATACAGGGTGTCGTTTGACCTACAAAGGCAAGGATTATGGCGACTTGATGAGCATCGCCCAAGCCATAGACGAGCCTACGGAAGCGCAAAAACGCGCAGGGAACTACAAGAAGGAGCATAGACGCATTGACGGTTATGAAATCTCCATTGAGAACCCGAAAGGCTCTGTGCGCCGGGGGACAGACGCAGACGGCAAGGAGTGGGCAACGACCATGCAGAGCGATTATGGATATTTCCGTGGGACAGTCGGCAAGGACAAAGACCACATTGACGTTTTCCTGTCGGACAATCCCGAAGATGGCAATGTGTATGTGGTAGACCAGTACCATCCCGATGGCACATTTGACGAGCATAAGGTAATGTATGGCTTTGCAGACGGCAAGGCCGCCCTTGACGCATACCTTGCCAACTATGAGGAGGGCTGGGAGCAGACAAGGCGACTTGAGGTAACCGGTGTGATCAAGGACGAGTTCAAGAAGTGGATAAAGTCGAGCAAGCATAAGACCAAACCCTTTGCCGAGTATGCGAGTGTTACTCCGTTAGAAGAAAAAGGCATTATCGGTCGTTCTATGACCGAAGAAGAAGCAACTGCACTTATATCTCGCATGGAAGAGATGGCAGTTGAAGCACCACAGATTGAACTTACCCCGGAGAATTGGATTGCGCAATTCGGAGAGGAAGGGCGTGTGTCAACACCACTTGGCGAGGTTAAATTGGGAGAAAATCAATTCATCAAGTTGTTTTCTCGCAAGCGTGCAGAATACTTCGGCATGATGTATCCGACTCTGAACGACCCCGATGTAGTAATTGAAAAGAACGCTCCTGCCGAGGGTGCAGAACGAGATACCAAACTGCTATTTGTCAAGACATTTGTAAAGCCAAATGGAGGTCGCATCGTTCACTTTGAATCAATTACGGTTCGACGTGATGGAATGGAGGTGTCAGTAAGCAGCCACGAAGCGGATGCAAAGGACATAAAAAAAGATATGCAGAACGAAAAAATCCTGCATATCTCTGAAAGATTGTCTCCCGATTCTGATGGGTCCTTAACCGGGACTCCGACTAAGCCGGAGGGACCGGACCTTGTTCCTACGTCCGACAATATATCTTCTGGAGGTGAAATTGTAGAGGTTGTAAGGGGAAGCAGCCGCGAGGACGGTCCGACCCTCATCCAAGATTCAGAAGAATCTTCGGCAGCTGACCTTTCTGCTCTTCCGTCTGCTTCTGACGGCAAAGATAATACTTTGTCATCAGATAAACAAGCGTCTGCGTCAGAAAGTTCTAAAGGCTACACGATTAGTCCTGCCACCTATACCAACAAAAAAGGCAAGGAGACTCCGATGCACCGTTTGGAGTTTGACCGCGAGTTGAGCAAGAACGAAGAAGCCGCCATCAAGAAGTTTGCAAGCGAAAAGACCGGTGAGGGTCGTTTTGCTCCGGCTCGTGGTTGGAAAGACCGCGAGAATGGCGGGTGGCTGTTCCGCACGGAGGAAGATGCACGCAAAGCAGCTGAGATGATAGGCAACGATGAGGCGGTAGCCGACAATCAGCCGTTGAGCCGAGAGGACATCCGCGAAGCTGCGCAGACCTCAAGCAAACCTGCAAGCAAGCCGAAAGCACCGATTAACCGTATTAGCATTGAGGATGTTGCAGAGAGTCTGCGACAGAGAGGTGAAGCCAAGTTGAGCGACCACGCTACACCGATTGATGAGAGCGTGTACTACACCAAGGGGCGCACGCTGACACAATCTATGGAGGAGATAGGTCAGAAGAATGACCTCGGCTTTGATGTGGCAGTTGGCGAACGCTACAAGTATGACGGACGTGAGATTGAGATACAAGCCATCAATGGAGCGAATGTGCGTTGGTACGACAAGGAGTTGAACCGCACCTTTGAAGAACCTGCCGGAATACTGGAGGGCATTGAACCCATCAAGCCGACCGAGGGGAAGCGGAGTCTGCAAATCACAGATGAGATGAAAGCGGACGAGGACATACTGCGCGACCTCTTGGGTATTGACGATGAGGAGTTGGGCGATGTCCATTTCCGCGACACAGACGGACTGACACCCGAGCAGAAACGCAAGGTGTATGCCGTGGGCGTGAACTACACGTTTGGCTATATCGACCAAGGAATTGTGTCGTTCCCGGACTATGCAGCCGCAATGGTAGGGCGACTGGGTCAGAAAGTTAAGCCGTGGTTGAAATCATGGTACAAGGGCGCACACGCAACACCGATGTATGCCGATATGGATGGGTTTACACCGGATGCAGATGTAGACCGCTTTGACGTGGCAAACTTCGACAAGCCGAGTGCAGATGTGATGCGGCAGGCAGAGGTGATGGTGGCAGAGCGCAAGGCGCGAGAAGCAACCGCACAGGCCGAGAAAGAGATAACCGAAACACGAAACCAAAAACGCAAGGAGCATGACAAGCAAACAGAAACAGATACAGCAGCTCTTGGAGAAAAAGCAGAGGCTGTTGCAAGCAAAGCGGAAAGTGTTGCAGAAACTTCAACAGACCGAGAAGAACTCAACCGAGCCGCAGAAGAAATAGACCAGACGCTTGACGAGGTCAGCGACCAGTTGGCAGTGTTGGGCTACTACGAAGCCGATATCAATTCGCCGGAGCATGAGGTATTCGGACTGCGCCGGAGTGCCGAGAAAAAGGCAGTAAAGGACGCGACAAGACTCGCCACACAGTTGATAAACGACTTAGGCATAGACTTGGCGCAAGCCACGACTACGACCACTACCGACCGCAAGGGGAATCAGAAATCAAAGAAGAAACCCCTCGCAGTGTCGAATCTGACCGGGATAGACGGAGATGTAACAATCAATCTGCCGATGCCGGACGGACGCAACCTGCATATCAACATAGGACTTCAACCGACCCACGAGCGAGGAGTAGAGCCGATGCGTGGAGGTGGAGCATGGGAGGGCGACAATCTTGAGGTAGACCGCATCATGTATCGCTTTGACCGCTTGAACGGCAGAGGGGATGACAATAACCATTTCCTCAAC
>CAZASF010000003.1:0-105830 GCA_964487725.1 uncultured Bacteroides sp.
TCGACCCCCTGCTCCCAAAGCAGGTGCGCTAACCGGACTGCGCTACGCCCCGAATGCTTGTCAGCCGTTTCGTATTTGCTGATTTGCGAGGCAAAGTTACGTTTTTTTATTCATAATGCCATACTGGCAGAGAAAAATTTTTTCGAGGCTCCACAAATGGGCCTCACTAAAAAGGCATCCGGAATGCGCTCCCGGATGCCTGATGCTTTTGTTGAAAGTGGAATTGTCAATCCACAACTATCTCATCAACGAATAAGAATGAGGGTTTGCCTTTGCCGACGTGCCAATCAGGGATGGTTTCCAGATGGCGTGCTTTCAGGCGCACGTAGCGTGCGGCTGTTGGTTCGAAGGTGAGTTTATGGTTCACAATCTTGCGTGCTTGTTCTGTGGGTTGCGGATATGTTTCGGCGGCAACTTGGGTGAAGTTGGTGCCATCGTTTGACACTTCCACAATGGCTTCCGGGCAGTCGAAAATCCAATCGCTTGTTGTGATAAGGGCGTTGAATGCCACGCTGCTGATGTTCTGCTCTTTGCCAAGATCTATGGTCGCGTCAAGGTCGTCAGACACAAAGCCGAGCCAGCTTCCGGAGTTGAACGCTTGGTCGCCGAAGCGTCCGTCGGTGAGTATGCCGGGGCCTGTCGAGGCGTAGCGTGAGTGGGGAGGGGCGGCGAGTGTCACTTGGCCTGACGTGGCCTTGTTGAATGTGATTTTGTCTTCCCAAACCTGGCTTTTCCCATCCGGACGGATTACTACGGCCTTTATATCGGCACTTTTCCGGAGTGATAACGGCTCGGTGTAAAGAGGGCTGGCCGCTGTGGGCTCCGAGCCATCAAGAGTGTAGTGGATAGGCGCATTATCAATGGTGGAGAATGTGGCTATGATTGCACGGTTGGCCGGGTCGGAATTGAGTGTGCCGTTGACGTTGAACACGTGTTTGGCGTAGTTGTAGCCTTCGCTCTTATAATGCTCAATGAGTTGCGGCAGACGGTGGTAGAAGTTGTCGTAGTCTTTGAGTTCGGGTTGGGTCCATGCCACTTCGGCAAGAGCTGCGATTCGAGGCATCTCCATGTACTGGACATGGGAAAACGTGGGTATGTACTCAGTCCACAGATTGGCCTGTGCGCCTATGATATGCTTGGCCTGCTCTGGCGTAAGCTCCGGGCTAACGGGCTCGAGCTGATATACTTTTTCTACCGGAACGTAACCTCCGATACTGAGCGGTTCCTGATCGGGGTATCGGCTCTGACAGTAGTCGAAATAGCAGAAGTTGGTCGGTGTCAGGATGGCATCGTGCCCTTGCTTTGCCGATTCTGCGGCGGCATCAGATCCGCGCCATGCCATGACGGTAGCTCCGGGGAAAAGTCCTCCTTCAAGAATCTCATCCCACCCGATCATTTTGCGGTCGCGGCCGGCGAGAGTTTTGGCTGCGTGCTCCATCACATAGTTCTGAAGTTTCTGTTCGGCTGTGCTATGGTCGTCGGATTTTATGCCGAGTTCCTGTATTTTAGCCTGACATTTGGGACATTTCTCCCAACGGACTTTAGGACATTCGTCGCCTCCGAGATGGATGTATTCCGATGGGAATATGTCCATAACTTCTTCAAGGACATCGTCAAGAAAATTCAGGGTTTCAGGGTTGCCGGCACAGAGCACATCATCGGCTACGCCCCATTGCTGCCACACTTCGTATGGGCCGCCTGTACAACCAAGATGCGGATATGCTGCCAGTGCTCCGAGCATGTGACCGGGAAGATCGATTTCGGGAATAACGGTTATGTTGCGGTCAGCTGCGTATTTCACAATGTCGCGGGCCTCCTCCTGTGTGTAGTAACCGCCGTAGGGAATGCCATCGTATTTTCCGGAGTTGTGTCCAATGACGGTCCCGGCGCGTTTTGAACCGATTTCGGTCAACTTAGGGTATTTTTTGATTTCAAGACGCCATCCCTGGTCGTCGGTAAGATGCCAGTGCAGCCGGTTGATGTTGTGAAGGGCAAGCATGTCAATGAATGCTTTGACCGAATCAGCAGGGAAGAAGTGGCGTGACACGTCAAAGTGGGCGCCACGGTAGCCGAAGCGGGGTGCGTCAGTGACAGTTACCGAGGGGAAAATCACTGTGTCGCCGCTTTTCACAGGACCGGTTATTGATTTGCGCAATGTCTGGATTCCGTAGAAGTTACCGGCGGCAGATGCTCCGTTGATAGTTATCAGGTCGCTGTTTACGGTAAGAGTATAGGCCTCCTTGTTGTCATCGCTCATGTCTGAGCTAAGGATTATGGCGTTCATCTTCGGAGCCTTGTTGACTATTTTAGGCGATATGCCTGTGAGATTTTTCAGATAGTCGGCAAGAAATCGGGCGTTCTTTTCAAGTTGCGCATCGCCTTTGGGCACGCAGATGACCGTCTTCTGGTTTAAAACAAAAGGAAGGCTGCGCCCCGGCGTGATTTTTTGCGGAAGAGGTATGACCTCGTAGTTGGCGGCAACTTCCGCCGCGTTGGCTACGCTCAGAGAGCATGCCACTATTGCACCGGCCATAAGGGTACGTTTAAGGATTCTGTTCATATATTGAATTTAAGGTGAATAATTTCATTGATTTTGTCAGTGAAGATCTTTTCCGATTCTACAAAGTTAGTTGAAATCTGCAAGAATTGCAATTGTGGCTGTGATTTTACCGTAGTTTGGTGGTAAAACGTGGGGAAAGCGAATGGAAGAATGCTTGGTTATGTTATAAAAAATCTGAAAAACTTTGAGACATGGAATAATTTAACTAATTTAGCTCCGCACAACCGGCAAAAAAGTTTCGTCTGTGATGAACTTTATAGTAATCCGGGGTGTTTGATATGTCAGAAAACTAACTTTATCAACCTAAATAACCAGATTTTAAGAAATGAAACCTCTACACATTGTTTTAGCTGCTCTCGGTGGTGCTTTCGTTGGCGCTGCTGCCGGTCTTCTTTTTGCTCCTGACAAAGGCGAAAACACCCGTAACCAGATTGCCGACTATCTTCGCGAAAAGGGCATCAAGCTGAAGAAGAGCAAAGTTGAAGAACTTGCTGATGCTATTGCCGAGGATCTCGAAGGCAAATAACAGCGCGATAATCCGACTTAATTAACAATCGTATAACAGGGAGGGGAGATGCAATCTGCCGTATTTCCCCATCCCATTTGATTTATCCATCATTCACAATTATGAACAATCTCAGTCTTCTCTATGCATTTGTTGGTGGTGCGCTCATCGGTGGTGCCGCTGCAGTTATGTTTGCTCCTGCAAAAGGTAGCGACCTGCGTCGTAAAATCAAGGAAACTCTTCAGAAAAAGGGTATCATCTGCACCCAGAGCGAAATTGATGCTCTCGTTGAGCAACTGACAGCTGACATAGACTAATATTTTCATCGCATTATGGTGCAGAGTTGCCGGCTCTTTTCCGGATATCTGCATTACAACATGTCCTTATGAGCGAACAACCCAATACTTTCAAGGAACTTTTTTCCGAAGGCAAGGAATACCTTAAGTTGCAGATTGAATACGGTAAGCTGACTGCTACCGAAAAGATGACTCTGCTGCTATCCAATCTTGCCTTGGGGCTTATATGTGTGTTTCTTGCGGTAATAGCCTTGTTTTTCCTATCCATGTCAGTGGTTGATCTGATAGCCGAATCTCTCGGTCCGGCGTGGAGTTGCCTGATAATGTGTGCGTTCTACGCTGTTTTGCTGCTCGTGCTTTTCTTTTTGCGCAAGCCGCTAATAATCAACCCTATGGCGCGGATGATTTCACGGATAATCCTTAAATGACAACACTTTACGCATGAAACACGAAGAAAAAGAAATCATGGATGCGCTGCCTCAGTGGAAGGGCTACGACATTGACGAGCTCCGTTACCGCAGGGCTTATCTGCTTGCCCGCTGTGAGATTCAGCGTATGAAACTCATGTCAAGAGTTGACACGGTGCGTGCCAATGTCCCCACCCTTGGAGGCGGAGGCCTGGCGGGCAGGATTCTCAAAGGACTATCTTATCTGGATTATCTCTACATAGCTTACAAGCTTACATCCAAGACAACTAAAATTTTCAGCAAATTTCACGGTAAGAAATGAACGATTACACAGAGGTGAGGATTGACTTCTCGCCATGTTCTGAAACTATAACCGACACCGCCGCAGCACTGCTCGCCGATGTCGGTTTTGAAACATTTGTACCTGACGCTAATGGTCTTACCGCTTATATCGTGGCGCGCCAATACAATCCTGAGCTCCGTACATGCTTGGACAATATGCCGTGGGACAATCTGATGATAACATGGACCGCACAGGATATTGAGGGGCAGGACTGGAACAGCGAATGGGAAAAGAATTATTTCAAACCCATCGTTGTGGGTGACAGATGCGTAATCCATTCGTCGTTTCATAAGGATATCCCGAAATGTGAATACGACATTGTGATCGATCCCAAAATGGCGTTCGGCACCGGCCATCATTCAACCACGTCACTTATTCTCAACCGTATTCTTGACATGGATCTTAGGGGAAAGAGCGTTATTGACATGGGTACCGGTACGGGAATATTGTCAATTCTTGCTGCAATGCGTGGAGCATCGCCTGTTACAGGAATTGAGATTGATGAGCCTGCATGGGAGAATGCTGTTGATAACTGCGCGCGCAATAATCATCCGGAAATCAGCATGATTCTTGGTGATTCTACCGCTCTTGAGATGGTGCCATTCGAGGCTGATCTGTTTTTGGCAAATATAAACCGCAATGTAATCACGGCTGACCTGAAATTTTACGTCAAGTCAATGGCTCCCGATGCCGTTATGTTGTTGAGTGGGTTCTATGAGGCTGACGTACCCGTGGTAAGGGAGGCTGCCGAACCACTTGGCCTCGTTTACGTAGACCACACGGTTATGAACGATTGGGCTTGCGTCAGCTTTCGCTACCACAAGCCTTGATTTATTATGGAATAGGTCTCTCTAATTGTTGTTTACAGAGCCGCCGCTTGACTTGGATATTTTAGTCGGGGACGCTATAGAGCATTTAATGGATGCCCCGGATGACGCTTTTGCATTTCCGGTTTCAGCCTTCAGCTTTCCTGCGTTAATACCGGCTCCTGACGATGCCTGCAAGGATACGGACTTTGTTGTTCCGGAGATCAACATGGACGCTCCGCTTGATGAGGAGCATGCTATAGAATTGGCGTTTACGCTGATTTTGACTGATGCTCCGCTCGAAGACTCGGCTCCGACAACTGCGGCATTGATTCCTTGTCCCTGAACGGAAGCTCCACTTGAAGCATCGATTTCAAGTTCGCCTCCTTTCGGAGAAAATGAGGAGGGTAGGGTGAGGGAAGAGCCGGACGAGGCATTGAACGATGCAATGGCAGGGGACATGACGGTAATGGTGGCCAATGAGTTGAGGTTGCGTATGTTCTGAGTTACGCCGAGTTTCAGGGAGCCATTGTTAGAAGTGACTTTTATTTTGTCCTGAATATCTTCCGGCGCTTGGATCAACACTTTGTTTTCATTTGAAACTACATAGATTACCTTCAATCCGGCACTTGTGCTCAATTCAGAAATTTTCCCTATGTTCTCTGTGCGGGTAACGGTTTTGGAGTCAGGACTGCTTACGAAAGAGGAGTTGCCGATGCTTATGTTGGCAAAGCTACTTGAGGAGTTTCCGCACGATGATGCTGACAAACAAACTGCAACGGAGAAGAGTAGGGATAATATTGTTTTCATATCATATTGGTTATTTATTGGCTTTATACATTATAGACGCATCGATTGCGCTAAAAGTTACAATCGCGGACAAAAAATTTTATGCGGCAGTCAAAAGTTAGTAACTTTGTAGGGTCAAATAAGTATATTATTTAACTTGAACTAAATCCAGATGGGAAAAGGAAAAATCCGCATGGGCCTTCTCGGAAAAATCATCATAGGGATGATTGCCGGTGTAGCCATAGGTTTCATTGCGCCTGATTGGCTCGGACGCGTGTTCGCAACATTTAATTCCATATTCAGTCAGTTTTTAGGGTTCCTCATCCCGCTGATAATAGTCGGGTTTGTCAGTCCGGCCATAGCCGAGCTGGGGTCTCGGGCCGGCAAGATGCTCGTTGCGACAGCAGCCATTGCCTACGTGGCTACAATTCTTGCGGGATTCGGATCATATCTCACGGCCAACTCATTATTCCCGACAATGCTCGCCGGGCAGATAATGCCTCCCGAGGCAACTGATGCTGAGTCGGCAGTGAGTCCATACTTCGATTTGGCCATACCTGCGCTTATGCCTGTTATGACAGCGTTGGTTCTGTCGTTTATGGTAGGTCTCGGGTGTGCATACGTGTCCGGGAATTATCTCAGAAACGTACTGGAGGAGTTTCGCGATGTGGTGTCAAAGACCATAAACAAGGCTGTGATTCCGCTCCTTCCGTTCTACATTTGTGGTATCTTTCTTATCATGACAGTCGAAGGTCAGGTTGTGACTATTCTGACGGCTTTTTCCAAGATAATACTGATCATATTCCTGATGCATATACTTCTGCTTGTGTTTCAGTACTGTTTCGCCTCGCTTTTCTTCTCGGCGAATCCGTTCAGGATGCTTTGGACAATGATGCCGGCTTACTTCACAGCTCTTGGCACTCAATCGTCGGCGGCCACAATCCCCGTAACTTTGCGCCAGACGATAGCTATGGGCGTTGACCGTGATGTTGCCGGATTCGTCATCCCGTTGTGTGCCACAATCCACATGTCCGGTTCAACGATGAAGATTGTGGCATGTGCGGTGGCCCTTATGATATTACAGCAGATACCGTTTGATCTTCCATTGATGGCTCAGTTTATATGTATGCTCGCCATCACCATAATTGCTGCTCCGGGCATTCCCGGGGGCGCCATTATGGCTTCGCTCGGGCTTCTTTCCGGAATACTTGGCTTCACCGAACAGCAGAATGCGATGATGATTGCGCTCTACATAGCAATGGATTCATTTGGAACGGCATGTAACGTGACCGGCGATGGCGCTATTGCGGCAATAATCAACCGATTTTTCGGCAGTGGCAAAAAAATTGCGGCCGGAGTGTGATTTTTTGCAAATAACTGCGTCTAATCTGTAACATAAACCATCATACATATTTCAGAATGGACTTACTTCAAGTCAACAACGTAACGAAGAACTATGCCGGTCACTGTGCTCTTGACAATGTGTCGCTCACAGTGCCACAGGGCAAAATCTACGGATTACTTGGTCCTAACGGAGCCGGCAAAACCACGCTCATACGTATAATAAATCATATAACAGCTCCGGATTCGGGCTCGGTTATTTTTGAGGGCCACCCTTTGACGCAAAAAGATGTTGCCAATATCGGTTATCTCCCGGAAGAAAGAGGCCTGTATAAGAAAATGAAGGTAGGGGATCAGGCTGTTTTTTTCGCGCGGTTGAAGGGCCTGTCAAAGAGCGATGCCACGCGGGCGCTGAAAAGTTGGTTCGAACGATTTGAAATCTCCTCATGGTGGAATCGCAAAGTGGAGGAGTTGTCAAAGGGTATGGCACAGAAAGTGCAGTTTATAGTGACTGTGCTTCATGAGCCGAAGCTTCTTATTTTTGACGAACCATTCTCAGGATTTGATCCCATCAACGCTAACCTGCTTCGCGATGAAATCCTGAGGCTTAAAGCAAATGGCGCCACGGTGATATTCTCAACCCACAACATGGCTTCGGTGGAAGAGATATGTGATAACATATCGCTTATAAACCAAGGAAAGAATATCCTTACGGGTAATGTCAATGAGCTTAGACGCGAGTTCACGCGCGGGCGTTATTCGCTTGAATTCAATGGTGATCCGGCTGCTCTTGCCGGCGCGGTAGAACCGATGGTGGTTTCCTCTTCAGTTGAGCCGGCTACATACGGACGCAGCCGAATGAATCTCACCCTTAAGCCTGATGTTACACTCAGGCAGCTTATCGGTGTGGCAAACGATGCTATAGAACTCACCGGTGTCAATGAGGCGATTGCTTCGATGAACGATATATTCATACAGGCCGTAAACTCCAACAAGTAAATAAGACAGATGGACTCAAAGACTTCAATCATAATACGGCGCGAATACATGGAGCGCGTCACCAAGAAAAGTTTCATCATCACCACGCTGCTCATGCCGTTGCTCATGCTTGGCTTGATGATGGCTCCCGTGCTGATTGCCATGTTTTCCGAGAGCGACAACCGCAACATTATTGTTATAGATAATTCAGTGGATGGTATAGCTGACGGATTAAAAAACACGTCTGTATTGACGTTTATCCCTGCAACTGTATCGGTTGATTCTGCGCGGCGCGTTGACAGCATTGATGCTGTTCTCGTTATTCCGCAGAACATCTATGAAAAAGGTGCTTCCATGCAACTCTACACCAACGGTGCCTCGTCAATGGAGGTGGAATCAGGAATCGTTGACCAGATTAATGACCTTATTGAGACACGTAGGCTCAGGGAGTATAATATCGAGAATCTTGATTCGATAATTAAGGCAGTTGAATCCGATGTCAAATTGCAGTCTATGCGAAATGACGAGGACTCAACGGAGTCATCCACCATATTGAGTTATATGTTTGGAATAATTCTGATGTTAATGCTCTACATGTGCCTGTTGTTGTATGGTCAGATGGTTATGACCAGCATTATAGAGGAGAAAAACAACCGTGTTCTTGAGATAGTGGTAAGCTCGGTGAAACCAACACAGTTGATGCTCGGCAAGATATGCGGAATCTGTCTTGTTGCGGTCACTCAGATTGTGATTTGGGGTGTGCTTCTCGCAGCAATGTCAGCATTCGTCTTACCGGCAGCCTTGCCAGCCGGAGTAAGTGCTGATGTGGCTGCTCTTAGTGCCGGCTCCACAGCTGATCTTAGTACGGATCTGGAGCTCGTTCAGGCATTGTCGATACTTGGAAATGTGGCATATATCATCAAACTTTTCGGAATGCTTCTGCTCTTCCTTGTAGGGGGCTTCATGCTGTATGCTGCTATCTATGCCGCCATAGGGTCGGCTGTCGACAATGTTCAGGACGCCGGTCAGCTTCAGTCAATTGTGATTATGCCTATCATGGTGGGAATATTGGTTGCGATGCAAGCCGCAGCCGATCCATCATCGTCAATGGCTCTGTGGACCTCCATGATTCCGTTTACATCGCCTATGGTGATGATGGTGCGTATTCCGTTCGGAATTCCGGCATGGGAAGTGATAGTGTCGCTCGCCATTCTCGTAATTTCGTTCTTCGTGGTGGTATGGTTTGCCGCCAAGATATATCGAGTGGGCATCTTCATGTACGGTAAGAAGCCATCAATAAAGGAGCTATTACGCTGGATGCAGTATAAATAATGGCACAATATTTGCTGCAATGTAACGTAAGTTGAAATTGTCATAAAAAACATGCAAAGGTGCCTACTTTTGCAATTGTTACTTGTTATTATTGACAAAAATTACTACTTTTGCACACTTTTTGCCGCGTAATAGATGAGACAGCTAAAAATTATACGCTCGATTACGAGCCGTGACACAGCATCACTCGATAAATATCTTCAGGAGATTGGCCGAGAGGAACTTCTGAGTGTTGACGAGGAAGTAGAATTGGCCCAGCGAATCCGTCAGGGCGATGATCGTGCGCTTGACCGCCTTGTCTGCGCCAATCTACGCTTTGTGGTGTCTGTGGCCAAGCAGTACCAGAATCAGGGCCTCAGCCTTCCTGACCTTATTAATGAAGGTAATGTTGGGCTGATCAAGGCCGCCCAGAAATTTGACGAAACCCGAGGCTTTAAATTCATATCCTACGCCGTGTGGTGGATTCGTCAGTCAATTCTCCAGGCTCTTGCTGAGCAGAGCAGAATTGTTCGCCTTCCTCTGAACCAGGTTGGCTCTCTTAACAAGATTAACAAGGCTATCAGCAAGTTTGAACAGGATTTCCAGCGTAAGCCTTCATCGGAAGAGCTTTCTGAGATTCTTGACATTGATGTTGACAAGATTTCCGAATCTGTCAGTGTAAATGGCCGTCACACTTCGCTCGATGCTCCTTTCTCAGATTCTGAGGACAACAGCCTAATGGATGTCCTCACTGACTCCGATGCTCCTAACACGGATTCATCCCTTAATCAGGAATCGCTTTCTGTTGAGGTTGACCGTGCGTTGAGCCAGCTGAGTCCTCGCGAGCGCGATATCCTGAAGATGTTCTTCGGAATCGGTGGTCAGGAAATGACCCTTGAGGAGATAGCTCTCAAATTTGACCTTACCCGTGAGCGTGTCCGTCAGATAAAGGAGAAGGCTATACGCCGGCTTAAAGGCCAGCGGAGCCGTCATCTCAGAGCGTTTCTCGGTTGAGTTATTGCTCCGAAATTTAATCTGACATTTCATTAAATTTATATGGAGGTTCCTGATGGGGAGCCTCTTTTTTTGTACGATGCAGACAGAGTGCGGAAATGAAAAAATGCGCTACCCTCAAGGGCAACGCATTCCATTCCAACATTTATGCTTATGAATTGAATTACACTCTGTTAAAGATCAGAGAATTGTTTTTCGTTCGGTGTTATTTCTTAGAAGTTGTTTTCTTCTTAGAGGATGATTTCTTTGAAGCGAGGGTAGTTTTCTTCTTGGTGGTGGATTTTTTTGCCACTGTCTTTTTTGTAGATGCCTTCGGGCCGTAAACCTGAGCGCGTTCGTAGGTTTTCTTATCGAAGGTGAAGATATCCTTGTGGGTAACCTTGTTTTCAAAGTCAATGATTGCTTCGGGGTTCACGGCGAGACCCATGAAGCGTGTTTCAAAGTGAAGGTGCGGGCCTGTTGATCTACCGGTGTTTCCTCCTTTAGCAATGAGCTGTCCGGCGCGAACGCGCTGTCCGGGACGAACGAGGGTGCGTGAGAGGTGTCCGTAGACAGTTTCAAGACCGTTGTCATGACGAACTACGATGTAGTGTCCATAACCGCCGGCTTCGTACTTAACTAATCGTACTTTGCCATCGAAAGCAGAAACCACTGAATCTCCGACATTGAGGTTGAGGTCAACTCCGCGGTGCATGCGTCCGAAGCGGGCGCGCCATCCGTAGGGAGAAGTGAGCTTTCCTTTTACGGGAACCACGAATCCGGTTACATCTATGTCATGGGTGGCGGGAACTTCAAGTCCGGCGTAAGCGTTTACGGATTGGCTGTTGAAGTTGTAGTTGAAGAGTTCATTGTCCTGAAGAGCCTCGCGATTACGAACATCGTTAGCGAAGCTGTTGATTTTGGCGGCCTTGATGTCAATGCCGGCCGGTCGCTGGTCAGCAATGAGATCTTTGTGCTGCTGGTTGTGTGATGCCGGCAGTCTGTACTGAGCTGAAGCTACATTGTTTGCAAAAATCAATGCTGTCAGTGAGGCTGCTGTGGCAATTTTCTTAATCAAGTTCATTGAGTGAGGGATTTTTTTTGAGAGAGAGATTATAAGGTTGATTGATTTTAGGTCTTTTTCTGCGATATTAAATTTCATCGGAGGAATACACGAATCTGAGATTCTGAGGAGTCCAATCGAAGAGCTCTTCCGGTTTGAAGAAACGATTCACTTCAACTTTTGCATCTTCGGGGCTTGAGGAGGCGTGGATGATATTTTCCTGTCCGCTCATCGAGAAGTCGCCACGGATTGTTCCGGGAAGGGCCTCGCGACCATTTGTGGCTCCTGTCATGAGGCGTACCACTCGGATTGCATCGTTGCCCTTAAGGCATAGAGCTATCACGGGGGTTGCCATCATAGAGGCGAGGAGTTTGGGAAAGAAGGGGCGGTCAACAAGGTGGGCATAGTGCTCGCGTAATATTTTTTCGTCAAGCTGCATCATCTTGATGCCTTGAATGATTAAGCCTTTCTGCTGGAAGCGGGCAAGGATCTGCCCAACAAAACCACGTTCGATAGCCGATGGCTTAAAAAGGATTAGCGTTCTTTCCATGATAAAATTTAATACTATTTTGCATCTGTCTTTTTCAGACACTCAAAGTTACTCACAAATACTTGCCTGACCAAATTTTAGGGTCTTTCTTTCCGAAAAAATGTCAGTAAATTCAAAAATATAGTGTTGTAATTTGCTGAGTATCAGTACGTAGTTGTGCTGTGTAAAAATTGGTTAAATATTGTATAATTGTGTAGATGGTGTAATTTGTTGAAAATCCGAGTGTTAATTTCATTTAACTTATCATGCTCCAATCAATCGCCTTATCAAATAGTTGGTGCATTTCGTGTGACAGGGCTTTATGCTGAGGTAGTGACAGCGTGGAGTCAGAGTCAAGAATGGCTTCTGCCTCATCGCGCGCAAGTTGGATATATCGGCCGTCGGTTGCAAGGTTGGCAATATGGAGATCAAGAGCCATACCGCTTTGGAGCGTTCCTTCAAGATCGCCCGGCCCGCGCAGTTTGAGGTCTGCTTCAGCTACAATAAACCCATCCGTAGTGGATGTCATTATTGACAGGCGTTTGCGAGTGTCGGCTGAAATCTGAGGTTTAGTCATTAGGATGCAGTAGCTTTGGTCAGCCCCGCGCCCAACGCGTCCTCTCAATTGATGAAGCTGTGATAGCCCGAAGCGTTCGGCGTTTTCTATCAGCATTATGCTTGCGTTGGGGACGTTGACCCCAACCTCTATAACTGTGGTAGCAACCAATATGTCGGCCCTGCCGGATGCGAATATATTCATCTGGGCATCTTTTTCCGCGGGTTTCATGCGTCCGTGTACGTAAGCCACATTCAGCCCCCGAAACGTCTCACATACTTGTTCGTAGCCCTCCTCCAGACTTTTGAGATCCATTTTCTCATTCTCCTTTATAAGAGGATAGACAATGTAGGCCTGGCGTCCTTGTTTAATTTGCCGGGCTATGGACTGGTAGACCTCCAGACGGCTGTTTTCATATTTCAGAAGGGTGGTCACCGGTTTGCGTCCCGGTGGCAATTCATCAATGACCGACACATCCAAATCACCGTAAAGGGTCATTGCAAGGGTACGGGGGATGGGGGTGGCGGTCATTACAAGAATGTGTGGCGGAATGATGTTTTTCTTCCACAGCTTTGCTCGTTGCGCTACTCCGAACCGGTGCTGCTCGTCAATGACAACAAACCCGAGGTGGGCAAATTGCACGTTGTCCTCAATAACGGCATGGGTTCCAATCAGAATATGTAGAGAGCCGTCCATCAATTGCCGGTGAATGATATCACGCTGTTTCTTGGGAGTTGAGCCGGTCAGTAGTTTTATGTTGACACCTATTTTAGCGGCCATCTCCGATATGGATTCAAAATGCTGTGTGGCCAGAATTTCGGTAGGTGCCATCAGGCATGCCTGGCAGTTGTTGTCAAGGGCGATAAGCATGCATAGCAGTGCTACAAGGGTTTTCCCTGAACCCACATCGCCTTGCAGCAGGCGGTTCATCTGACGGCCGGAATTCATGTCGCGACGTATTTCCTTTATCACTCGCTTCTGCGCGCCTGTCAGTTCAAAGGGCAGACACTGATTGTAGAATGAGTTGAAATATGTGCCTATGCGTGAGAACAGGTGTCCGCCAAACTTCATGGAGCGTCGCCGCGAGTAGCTTAGAATGTTGAGTTGCAGGTAGAAAAGCTCTTCGAACTTCAGGCGTTCTTTGGCGCGCGCCAATTGGTTGGCATCAGCAGGATTGTGGATTGCTGCCAATGCCTCTTTCTTACCCATAAGTTTAAGACGTCCGAGCAAGTCTTTAGGCAGCGGGTCAGGCACGTCGTGCAAATTTGCCGAGAAGAGATTCTGTACGAGGGTAAAAAGCGTGCGCGATGTTATGCCGCGGTTACGCAATTTTTCTGTCAGCGGATATATTCCTCTGAGGCCTCTCGTCTGCTCCGCTTTCTGGGGCGAGTCTATTTCGGGATGAATCATGCTCCATCGCCCGTTGAATTCCGATGGTTTACCGAAAACCACGTAGTCAGTCAGAGTATGGAGTTGTTCGCGGATAATCTTTATGCGTTTGAACCACACTATTTCCATTGATGAACGTCCATCAGTGAAAAGTCCCACAAGTCGAGTCTTCGCGCCCTCGCCTTGAGTGGTAAAGCTGACAAATCGACCGCGAATCTGAACCATTGGCATTTCTCGACCAAGTTCGCTGATCATATAGAAGCGCGAACGGTCAACATAGTGGCTCGGAAAGTGGTAGAGCAGATCATAGAGGGTTCGGATGCCCAGTTCCTCGCCGAGCACCTTCGCTCTGGCCGGTCCAACTCCTTTCAGGTATTTTATGTCGGTAGCCCTCAGACGGTCCATCGTCACATCGTGGTTATTTCATGTTAAGGAGCAATTCCGTGAGCGCCAGGTCAATCGGCCGGGTTATTTTAAGCGTTGCCTCATCACCCTTAACCAATCGAATGTCGAAGTGCCCGGCAGCTTCCATCACTGAAGCATCGTCTGTCATAGTCCCACAGTAAGGTTGATTATATGCATCCGCGAGGAACCGCAGAGGAAAGGCCTGTGGAGTCTGGACGGCTACATATCGGCTGCGGTCAACAGCGTTCGATGAGCCGTCAGGGTTAAGATGGCGAAGCGAATCCGTCATTGGCAGTACGGGCAACGCTCCTTCAGCCCCGTTGTCCAGTTCATCAAGCAGATTATCAACAACCCTGCGACTGACAAGCGGGCGGGCTGCATCATGAACCAACACAGTTCCCAACAGCGAGTCCAGTATAGACAATGCGTTTTTCACGCTCTCCCATCGTGTCCGGCCTCCTGCTACGACGTCTGGCGATGTAAAAGAATATTCGGCGCATAGCTCTTTCCAATATTCCATCCTGTCCGGGGAAAGAACAAGAACTATACGGGCATCACCGAGGTACTCGCGAAATCGGTTGATGGAATGCATCACAACCGGTAATCCACCGAGCCTACAGAACTGCTTGGGCAATTCGGAACCAAATCTCGAACCGCTGCCGGCAGCAACGATTATTACGGATGTGGGCATCCCTTTCATCTGCCTTCGCCGAGAAGTTTGTGATATTCGAGCGGGGAATTGATTAGCTTCAGTGCTTCCACATAGATGGGATTTCCTTCGTTGGCCACCCTGAAATATGTGCTTTGCTCGAAAAGGTCGCGCCCGATGAGTGCTTTCAGCGTGCGTGTTATGGCCGGTCGGGATATCTCCATCTGGCTCTCGTTGAATTTAACTCCATCTTTTTCGCCCATCTGCTTTAGCTGATCAAGCATTGCATCGGTTATTTCAAATGATTTGATGAACTCATCCTCATTGAGGTACAGTTTCTTCAGTGAAGCGCGGTTCTCATCAATATAGTTGGTGCACAGTTTGTTGATCACGCCTTTTGCTACGAGGTCGCGATAGTAGTCGCTGTAGGTGGTGGTGTCAATCGGCACAAAACGGTCAGGCATGATACCACCGCCTCCGTAGACGGGGCGCATCGAGTGGAGTGTGTAATAGCGGAGTGAATCAGGCAAATGTACGGAATCGGCATTGGAATACTCTCCGTTTTCATAGCGTTTAACAAGGTCAAGATAGTATTCCTCTTCATCACCGGAAGTGTAGGGGCGCTGTATGCTGCGTCCTGACGGGGTGTAGTAACGCGCTACGGTAAGGCGAATCATCGAGCCGTCAGGGAAGGGGAATGGCCGTTGCACAAGGCCCTTTCCGAAGGTGCGTCGGCCAACGATAAGGCCGCGGTCCTGATCCTGAATTGCTCCGGCCAGAATTTCGCTCGCCGATGCTGAGTACTGGTTGACCATCAGAACAAGGCGGCCATCGGTGTATTTGCCGTTGGAGCGGGTGGTGTATTGGGCCGGACGACTTTTGTCTCCCTTCGTGTAGACCACGAGGTCACCTTTTTTGAGAAATTTGTCGGCAATGTCGGTGGCTGCATTCAGGTACCCGCCGCCGTTATCTTCAAGGTCGATTATCAGGTCTTTCATGCCTTGCTTTTTCAAGATTTTCAAGGCGTTCTCCATTTCATCAGCTGTGCTCTCGGCGAATCGGGATATGCGGATATAACCAACGCCTGGTGCTGCCATGTAGGATGCATCAACGCTGTAGATTGGAATATCATCACGTACTATCCTGAACTCAATCAGTTCCGGTTCGCCCTTCCGGAGTACTTTCACCTTGCAGATGGAGCCTTTAGGCCCACGGAGCATCTTCATTACTGCTGAGGTTTTCATTTTCACACCGGCAATCAGAGTGTCCTGCGCAAAGATTATACGGTCGCCGGGAAGAATGCCAACTCGCTCGGATGGGCCGCCGGCTACTGTCTGTATGACATAGAGTGTGTCAGTCAGCATGTTGAACTGTACGCCTATCCCGGAGAAGTTACCCTGAAGAGGTTCAGTGAGGTCGCGGGTCTCTTCTGCGTTTGAATATGTTGAGTGCGGGTCAAGATTCTTCAGCATGGCAACGATTGCACTTTCCACTATGGAGTCAGCGTCAACATTGTCAACGTAGTACCCTTCAATTATTTGCTCAGCGTAATTGAGCTTTTTTTGTGGAGTGAAATCCACTCCCGCGCTAAGGCCAAAAGCAATGGCCAGTGCGATTATTGATAAATATGTTTTCTTCATGATTTCTTGTTTTGGGGAGGAATGAATCGGGATATGTCGTATCCGTAGGATGCAAGTTCTCTTACAATTGAAGAGCTAATGGCTCCGTAGGCCGGCTCGGCGGTGAGTATCACAGTCTCTATTCCTGCAATTTCGCGATTGACATCGGCCATATTGCGCTCGTATTCGAAGTCGGCCACGCTGCGGACTCCTCTCAGCAAAGCCGTGGCTCCGAGCCTTATGGCTTCAGGTGCCACGAGTCCATCACAGACCGTTACCTCAACCCGCTCTCCAAAATCAGCAAGGGTTTCGGCCAATTGTGCGGCCCGTTCGGCAGCCTTTGCTGCTTCGGCCGCTTTGTTGACGTTACGGCCTATCATCACAATCACTTTGTCAAATAAGGTCAGCCCTCTGCGGAGAATTGAGAGATGTCCGAGGGTAAACGGGTCAAACGACCCGGCGAAAACGGCTGTACGGCCTGCGCTTTCAGGAAATTTGCGAGTCATCTTCAACCACGAGATTGTCAATAATAAAATTCTGCCGCTCCAGAGAGTTTTTACCCATGTAAAAACGGAGCATTTCTGACACTCCATCCTGCTTGTGGAGGCTTACTTGGTCAGCAAGCATGTCTTCACCTATGAAATTGCGGAATTCCTCCGGAGAAATCTCGCCGAGACCTTTGAAGCGGGTAATCTCCGCGTTTGCACCGAGTTTTTCAATTGCAGCCAGCCGTTCTTCATCGGAATAGCAATAGTAGGTGTCGTCAGCTGCCTGCTTCGACTTTCCGCTTGTGCGTTTTGAGGTTTTCTTGTTGCGGACGCGGAACAGGGGGGTCTGAAGTATGTGAACATGTCCTTTTTTTACCAGGTCCGGGAAAAACTGCAGGAAGAAGGTGAGCAACAGCATGCGGATGTGCATACCGTCAACATCGGCATCCGTGGCAATTATCACCTTGTTATACCGGAGGTTGTCAATGGAGTCTTCTATGTTGAGGGCGGCCTGAAGCTGATAGAATTCATCATTCTCATAGACCATTTTCTTCGTCTTCCCGTAGGTGTTTTTGGGCTTTCCGCGGAGCGAGAACACGGCCTGAGTCTCCACATTACGGATTTTTGTGATGGAGCCGGCGGCGGAGTCGCCCTCGGTTATGAAGATGGATGACTGGAGTTTCTTTTCCTCATTGCCCTTGGCGTCATTGAGGTGCACGCGGCAATCAAGAAGTTTCTTGTTGTGGATGTTGACCTTCTTTGCCTGTTCGCGGGCTTTTTTGGTCACCCCGGCCATAGCCTTGCGTTCCCGTTCGTTGTCCTCAACAATTTTTTTGATGACATCGGCAGTTTCGGGATTGCGATGGAGGAAGTTGTCAAGTTGAGTCTTGACAAAATCGCTCATGGCTTTAGCAATGGTGGGCCCCTCTTTATCCATGAGCTGGGAGCTAAGTTTGGTCTTTGTCTGCGACTCAAACATGGGTTCCATAACCTTTACGGATACGGCCGCCACAATTCCGTTGCGAATGTCGGAATATTCATATTGGGTTTTCCCGATGAATTCCTTGATGGTTCGTGACACGGCCTCTTTGAACGCCGTGAGGTGTGTTCCGCCCTGTGTTGTATGCTGCCCGTTGACAAAAGAGTAATATTCTTCGCCGTACTGCGGAGCGTGGGTAAGAGCTATCTCTATATCGCCGTCCTTGAGGTGGATTATCGGATAGCGAGGGTCATTGGTCATGGTGTCAGTCAACAAATCGAGCAGACCGTGGCGTGACTGGAATTTCTGGCCGTTGTACACTATGGCCAGACCGGTGTTGAGGTAGGTGTAGTTCTTTAAGAGAGGGATTATGAAATCATCGCGAAACCGGTAGCCGGTGAATATGGTAGGATCGGGAGTGAATTCCACGAGAGTGCCGTTGGGCTGGTCCGTGTCAATCAGTTCGGATTCTTCCATCAGATTTCCAATGGAGAATCGGGCTTTCTTCATTTTACCGTCGCGGAAAGAAAACACCGTGAAATCCGTTGACATGGCGTTGACAGCCTTCACGCCCACGCCGTTCTGCCCAATTGAGCGTTTGAACGCCTTGGTGTCATATTTTCCTCCGGTGTTCATTTTCGACACTGCATCAACGAGTTTGCCAAGAGGAATGCCTCGGCCATAGTCGCGCACGGTGACCGAACTTTCGGTTACAGATACTTCAATCTGTTTGCCGAATCCCATCATGAATTCGTCAATGGTGTTGTCAAGAACTTCTTTGAGGAGCACGTAGATGCCATCGTCAGCACTGGTGCCGTCGCCTAATTTACCTATGTACATTCCGGGACGCTCACGAATGTGATCGTTCCATGATAGCGTGACTATGTTGTCCTCTGTATAGTTGACTTCCTGATTCTCTCTGTCAACACTCGTGATCTCGTTTTCGGGCATTTTTATAAGTGATATCCGGTCTGTTCCAGTCTATCTGCAAAGATAGTAAGAAAAAAGCAAATACACATCAGCCCCAACCAAATTTTTGGTGGGGGCTGCGTGTATGACGTGGCGTATGTGTAGGCCTTATGGCCAATTGTAATTTTTGCTATTATTTAGTCGGGTCCATTACTGTTCCGGCTAAAAGTATTGCACCGGTGCTCTTTTCCCAGATGAAATAGACAAACGGGCGGTTGAATACGACAGGCCCGGAGAATGATACAAACTCAGTAGGATCTGTGGAGGCTTGAGTTGTAACAGCTGCAGTTGTACCATCTTCATCAAATTCCAAGCAAAATTTTTGGACAAATTGGCTCACAAAAGCACTGTTGGTGCCTAAGGCCGACATTCCAACAGAATTAAACACGTTAATTAATCCCATGTCTGTCATCGGCTTTATAAGGTCAGTTAAAACATTAATCCTTATTTTAGGGAACACAACATCCTCTAAGCCTCCCGCGCTCGCCATTTTTGAAAAATAGTCAGGAGAAATGGACTCTATAAAATCACTAAGAGTAGAGAATCTATCGTCAGGCATTGCTGCGGTCAAAGTAAATGCCTTATTCCCAAAGTCAAAATTTGCTCCTTCGGTGACATAGAAGTCATCGGGGAATTTATGCGTCGGTTTATTTGGGTCAATCTTTTCAGATATTCTAAAACCACTGGAAGCCTTAGATCCCATCATCATATTCACTGTAACTTTTTCTCCATTTTCTTTATAAAATGGAGCCGGTTTTGTTTGTTGTTTGTCAAATTTTTCCTTCCAAAGGGCTTTGAAGTATAAAGTGTTGATCCAAATAGCATACTCACCAGAATCCAAATTTTTTAAAATTGAGGGAATTTTACCATTAGACTTTTCCCTAACCCATTCATTGATAGAAGTCAGTATATGAGGAGTATTAAAGTTGACTATGTTGATCTCTGATTTGTAATTGCTTTCGAGAGTCAATTTATATGATTCAGATAAAGTGACATTTGCATTGTTGAGCCATACTCCATTAGCCATAAGTAAAGTGGCTGACGAGTCGTGTAGTGGCAATGCTAAAATCATTGTTTTACAATAGGAATTAAGAGGATTGAGGTCACTTATTCCCAGCACACTTAAAAGTTCACTACGATCCTTTGTGTCAATGGCATTGCCAAACATTCCAGCTACTATTGAAGCTCCTAAAGGAGAAACGGCGACGTTTTCATCGGCAGATGCACACATGGTTACTGATTTCAGCAAGTTTAATGAAAACGGACGAAGATTTGCTGAAACTTCAGCTTCCTCCTCCGATAGATTAATTGGGGTCATGGGATTGCTGTCAATTTCCTCATCAGATGAGCATGACTGTAAAAATGGTATCAATAGGGGAATCAATAATGTAACGATTGTCTTAGTATAATAACTCATTTTACTCATGATATCATGTTGTTATATTGATTGTCAATTTAATTATACTGATATAAGCCAAATTTCATCTGAGGATATGCTTGAGTCACATGAGATTAATTCCAGAATTACAAACATGGCAATTGAAAAAAATACAGACTGCAAACTTCGTAAATTCATAATATTATAATTTAAGGTTAGTATCACTTGCAAATATATGCCAATCATTGATGAATTGCAAGAAAAAATCTATAAAAATATCGGCTTTAACATTTAAATAGCCGATATTGGTGGTCACGGAACGTTAAAGCCTCCTTAATCTATTATCGAACTGCGAGTACACAGTGGGCCATGCGGAGGTAGGCGGCAATCACCATTATGCCGGTTATAACCCAGGATATGGGATAGATAATGAGAAGTATGTCGAACTGGTGGTAGTAGGCGTTGACGGTGTAGATCCATGCCAGACGGATAACGCATGTGCCGAAAACGGTAAGCAACATGGGTGTCAATGAGTTGCCGAGTCCGCGCATGGCGGAGCCTGCTATCTCGTAGCTGCATGCTATGAATTGGAGTGCAAGTACGGTGTGGAATCTTATTAAGCCGTAGTGGATTACTTCAGCATCAGTGGAGAACACCTCAAGGCATTGTGTACCGAACACGCATATAAGAACATTCGCAATAAGACATGCGGCGCAGCATAGCAGCATACATTTTTTCACAACTTCTTTGCACCGGCTGTAGTCGCCCGCCCCATAGTTCTGGCTCATGAATGCGACTGTGGCCTGAGAAAATGCCACAACAATGAAGTAGCAGTAGGCTTCGTAGGTAAGGGCCGCTGAAGAACCGGCTATTGCGGCGGCTCCATACGAGTTTATGGCAGCTTGAATAAAGAGGTTTGCTCCGGAAAATACCATGCCCTGCATTCCGGCGGGTATGCCTATCTGAAGCATTTTTTTTAGTTCACTGCCGGAAACGCGCATGTTGCGTATGGTGAACCGATAGGGATCGGATTCGTGTGTGAGCCACCACATTATGAATCCTGCATTTGCAGCCGATGCGGCGACTGTGCCTATGGCCACTCCGGCTACACCCATGTCAAATACAGCTACAAGCATGAAGTCAAGTATAACGTTGACAACCGTTCCGGCGCATAGTGCATAGAACGGGCGGCGCGTGTCGCCCATGCTCCGCAGTATCGCCGAGCCGAAGTTGTAGACCATCATGAACGGCATTCCCAGAAAGTAGATGGACAGGTACTCTGTTGCAAGGTCAATTACGTCGGCCGGTGATCCCATCCATTCAAGTATAGGTCGGGAAAAGAGTAGACCGAGGATGAGCAGACAGATACCCGACACCAGGGAGAGTGTTACAGTTGTAGCCACGGCCTTGCGTATGCCGTTGTTGTTTCTGCGCCCTATATAATTGGCTATTACAACATTCGCACCTATGGATATGCCTATAAACAGGTTGACGAGGATGTTTATGAGCGGTCCGTTGGAGCCAACTGCCGCCAGAGCCTGACTTGAAGCATATCGACCGATGACAGCAACGTCAACGGCATTGAATGACTGTTGGAGTATGCCGCTGGCAATCAGTGGTATGGCAAACTGCATGAGCTTCGGTACGAGAGGCCCATGCAGCATATCGATTTTTTTGGACGAGTCCTTCACTATTGTTCTTCAGCGTCAGAACCTGCAAATTCCATTAGATAGGCTTTGATGAAGCCGTCAAGGTCGCCGTCCATTACAGCGTTGACATCTGAGGTCTGATGGCCGGTGCGATGGTCCTTGACACGTCGGTCATCGAACACGTATGAGCGGATCTGTGAACCCCATTCGATTTTCATTTTTCCGGCCTCAATCTTGGCTTGTTCCTGAAGACGATGTTTCAGCTCCTTATCATAAAGGATGGACTTGAGCTGACGCATAGCGTTTTCTTTGTTTTTAGGCTGGTCGCGAGTCTCGGTGTTTTCAATCAGAATTTCCTCGAATTCACCGGTATACGGATCAGTAAACTGGTAGCGCAGTCGAACTCCTGATTCCACTTTGTTGACATTCTGTCCGCCCGCGCCTCCGCTTCGGAATGTGTCCCACGACAGAAGAGCCGGGTCAACTTTGATTTCAATAGTGTCGTCAACAAGAGGTGTCACGAACACTGACGCGAACGAGGTCATTCGTTTGCCTTGAGCATTGTAGGGCGAAACACGCACGAGTCTGTGCACACCGTTTTCGCTCTTAAGATAGCCGTAGGCAAAGTCGCCTTCCACATTTATGGTGCATGACTTTATGCCGGCTTCGTCACCGTCAAGAATGTTTGCAATGGAAGTCTTGTAGCCGTGATTCTCGCACCAGCGCAAGTACATGCGCATCAGCATTGAGGCCCAGTCTTGACTTTCTGTGCCTCCCGCTCCGGAGTTGATTTTTAGTACCACCCCGAGTTTGTCCTCTTCGCGGCGAAGCATGTTGCGAAGCTCAAGAGCCTCTATTTTGGCTATGGCATCCTCATACATGGCATCAATTTCTTCCTCATCCATGGCTCCTTCTTTCACGAAGTCCCATGCCAATTGAAGCTCGTCGACGGCTGTCTCCACTTCCTTATAACCGTCAATCCATGCCTGGATGTCCTTTATTTTTTTCATCTGGCGCTGTGCCTCTTTCGGATGTTCCCAAAAGTCAGGCACGTGAGTGCGCAGTTCCTCTTCTTCTACCTGGATTTTCTTGTTGTCGATGTCAAAGATACCTCCTCAACGCGAGCTTGCGTTCTAAGGTCGTCTTAAGCTGTTCCTGTGTGATCATTAATGTGATTTTATATTGATTGTCAAACTATTGAAGAATTTACGCGTACATTGCCTCTATTTCCGATGCGTAGCGGTTATTTATAACCAGACGGCGGATTTTCAGGGTGTTGGTGAGTTCGCCGGCTTCCATTGTGAATTCTTTGGGGAGCAGGGTGAATTTCTTTATTTGTTCGAAGTTGGCAAAGTTGGACTGGATTCCGTCTATGCGTTCCTGAAGCATTTTTCTGATGTCAGAGTTGCGTATCAACTCCTCGATGTTCCGATACTGGATGTGCTTTTTACGGGCATATTCCTTTAGTGCTTCGAAAGCGGGGATTATTATGGCTGTTACATATTTCCGCTGGTCACCTATGACTGCCACCTGTTCTATGAACCGGTCCTCACCGAGTCGGCTTTCAAGAGCCTGTGGTGCAATGTATTTGCCGTTTGATGTCTTGAACAGGTCCTTTATGCGTTCAGTAAGAATGAGGGCTCCCGTCTCATCAAAATGTCCGGCATCGCCTGTGCGGAACCATCCATCGGCGGTGAATGCTTCGGCGGTGGCCTCAGGTTTGTTGTAATAGCCGCGCATCACCGTGGGCCCTTTGACAAGAATCTCGTCATGCTCGCCGATTTTCACCTCTATGCCGGGGAGTGTTGTCCCCACGGTTCCTATTTCGTAACCCACAGCGGGGAAGCATGTCACGGTAGCTGTGGTCTCGGACAGGCCGTAGCCAATCACAATGTTTATTCCGCAGGAATGGAGGAATTCGGTGATGTTGGCTGATAGAGGAGCGCCGGCAGTGGGGAATATGTTGGGGTTGTCTATCCCGATTGCATGACGCAGAGCGCCAAAAACACGTTTGTCAAAAAACTGATACTGCTTTTCAAGAAGCCAGGGGGCCTTCTTTCCTATGCGGGCATATTGCAGATTGCGTTTGCGGCCAACTTTGAGAGCCCGTGATGTGATCCAGCGTTTGATGCCTGTGAAATCGGCAAGTTTCTCTTGGATGGCTGTGTAGACCTTTTCCCAAAATCGTGGCACGGAGCACATGCACGTAGGATGAAATTCCTTTACAGCCTGCTGCACCTTGTGCGGATCATTGTTAATGCCTACAATCATGCGGCGGTGGAGGCAGAAGTAAGTCCATGCCTTCTCGAATATATGGCTCAACGGCAGGAAGCATATTGATGTATCCTTGTCCGAAAGCATTGTCAGCCTTTCGTCATGCTTGATAATGGCAGCGTTGAAGCATGAGTGGGGTAACACAGCCCCTTTAGGTTCGCCGGTGGTGCCGGAGGTGTAAATGATTGTGGCTATGTCATCCTCGGTTGATCGGGCGGTGCGCTCCTCAACTTCTTTCCGGCAGTTGGCCGATGCTTTTTCTCCAAGAGTCAGAATGTCAGCGAAAGAGAGGGTGGTTTTGTCGTTGGAATCGCGGATTATGTCGTTGTCAAAAGTGATTATCTGACGAAGTGACGGACATGATGCGGCGGCTTCACGGGCTATGGTGTATTGGCTTTGGTTCCCCACAAAAATCATGGATGCCGAGCAGTCATTGATTATGTAAGCTACCTGGTCGGCTGTGGATGTGGAGTATATCGAAACAGGGACAGCCCTGTTGGCGTAGGCGGCGAAATCGGTCAGCAGGATTTCGGAACGGTTTGAGGAGAACACTGTGATAATGTCAAGTTCTTTTACTCCGAGTATCTCAAGGGCGCATGCCACCAAATCACGGTTGCGCTTCACCTCAGCCCATGATGATGAAACCCATTGGCCGGATGTGTTGTCGCGGTAGGCTTCACGTGATGGGTATTCACGGGCGTTTTCTGACACTAATTCAGTGAGTATATTAGGCATGTTGACTAAGTTCTAATTATCAGAGAGTGATTAACGTAGGGGCAAAGTTAGCCACGTACCCTTTATATGGGAACAAAACAGCATGAAAAAACGGGATTCACTTAACAACCATTATGAATCACTATGCAGGGTTTAACCACATTTAACCATTTGCGTTCTCGGCTTCGGGCGGGAATGAGTGGAGGGCTATTGCGCTGCCTCCCCGTCCAAAAATAAGCTGACATGCGTATATGGTGCGGAGTTTAAGCCTCTCGACTCTTCCGTAAGGTTCGAGAGCTTTGTTCAGTTGTATCCGTGCTCCCACTTTGTTCCCTTCCCGGCGATAGATGGCCGCCGTTATGACTCTTCGGGCCGAAACCATCAAACAGAGCCGTCGGTCATATCCCAAAAGTTCTTCCATTCTGTCAAGAACCCTGCTATGTGCATCGGCCCGTGATGAGAACGAGGGGCCCGTGAGAGAGTCATCCTGAATGTCGGCAAACACACGGGGTGACCCTGTAAGTCGATGTGTCTTTTCTTTATCGACTGTTCTCAGCAATCTCACTCCCATTTCAAGGTCGTCCCACGTGGATAATTCCTCGTTCCATCCTCCTATGCTTCGGTGAGTTTCGGTGCGTGTGCAGTAGCGCTGCGTGGAAAGTGTCCCGTGGAGAATATGCTCAGTCATAAGGTCGCTGTCGGTGCCCGGATTTTTTTGCACTGTCCATCCATCACTGTCTCTCAGCGATATGCCCCAGTGTAGTAATTCAGTTTCAGGATGTTTTTCAAGATGCCCCATAATCCTGCTTAGATGGTCAAATTCCATCACATCGTCAGAATCGAAAAACATAACATATTCTGTTTCTACTTCTTTCAATCCCTTGTTACGAGCTCTTGAGGCTCCGGTCTCAGGCTCAACAAGCATTTTTATTGAGAAGTCCTCGTCACGGTGCGCTTCTATCCAGCTTTTAACCACTGCCGCTGTGCGGTCTGTTGATCCATTGTCAACAATTATTAGCTTCAGTGGTCTGTAGTTTTGGGCGTAGATTGAATCAAGAGTTCTACCTACCAGATTCTCTCTGTTGCGCACCGGCACCACTATCGTCATCTTATTTTCCATGAAATACTAACGTAAACCCCGGCTAATTTATTATTTTTGCATCATGGAATCATCACGCGAAGAAGTTGTTTTCAGTTCCCCGTCGCCCCATGGTCGTGTAGCCGAACTTATTGAGGCTTTACGGATCGCCCGCCCACAGTCGATATTCCGACTTTATGAGGTTGACAGTCCGGATGCACCCGACTCTCCCTCGTGGTTCATTTCCTTGGAGGCTGACGCTCGAGCCGTCTACCATATTAAACGAATGCTTGCAAAGGGTGTGCCGGTAATCACTGTTGAATCTGAATTATCATCCGGATTTCTTGACGATGACTCAGCTCTTATATTTGGCCCTGACCCCACTGACGAGGAATTTGTGCGAGGAATGCTTCCTTTCTTAGAGAGTGGTATCCGCATGACCCGGCTCCGTAATGGAGCGCGGGCGGCATTCGTCAGATTGGATAATATGGTGGTTCCCGGAGCCAAGCCTGTTGTATCTGTCATCCTATTGTGTTACAATCAGCAACATACGATAGGCCGAGCCATAGAAAGTCTGCTCGGGCAGGTCTGTGATTTCCCGTTTGAAATATTGGTGGCTGATGATGGTTCATCTGATTCCACGCGTGCCATTTGCGAGGCATACGCAGAAAAATATCCTCACCTTATCCGGCTGATGCCGAAGATTCCTAACAAAGGGTTGGTCCTAAACTATTTCCACAGCTTTGATAAGTGTGGGGGCGAATTTGTGGCCGATTGTGCCGGCGATGATTATTGGGCTAATCCTTTGCGCCTGCAGAAACAGGTGGAATATCTACGCGCCAATCCTGCGGACGTTGCAGTGATGAGCCAGTGGGACATTGTTGAGAATGGAACCATTTTAAATTCCACTTCCATAGCTGAATGTCCCCAGTTCTCGTCGGCTTTTTCCGGGCCGCAGCTCATACAGTTCATACTCGGCTTCCGCAAGTATTTGCCATTCCTCTCAGCCATGATGTTTCGTAGGGATGTAATTAAAAAGATCTACTCAGAGACCCCCGAAACTATATGTCGCACTGAATGGGGTATTGAAGACGTTCCTGTCTTGTTTCATTTGGCCCGGAATGGTCCGGTGGGCTATCTCCCCATTTTGGCATCCGTCTACTGTCTGAATCCCTCCGGAGTGAGTTCAGGTGCAGGTGGCGATGGCTATCGGTTTATGTACGGTTTGACGCTGTGCATATCGGAATTGTGTTCGAAGTATGCGGTTGAGATTTCGGATGAGGCGGGTAGGGGGATGAACAGGCGGCTCGTGTATCTCGCTTCCATTATCCTTGCCAATCCCACGTCTGTCCGCATCAAGGAATTTGATAAACTGTGTGACAGTTGGCCGCGGCCACTGTCGCTTAAAATCCGCATTTACCGAGCGGCGTTCAAGTCAGCGATGGGGATTCGGGTATTGCGCTTTTGCAAGAAGTTGGTTTGAGCAGGCTGCGGAGATATGATGCAAATTCTGGGCGGATGAGAGAGGCGTTAAAACGATTTTCCCATTCTTTCCGTGCCGCCTGACGCATGGCAGGAGCTTGCTCCAAGACGTTGGCCAGAATGTCGGCCACTTCATCGGCTGATGCATCGGTGGATATGAGGAATCCGGTAGCGCCGATAGCTTCAGGCATGGCCTCGGCATCGGTAACCAGAGCCGGTATGGCATAGCTCATGGCCTCGCATATTGCCAGTCCAAGGCCTTCGCTGCGGCTAAGATGTAGCATCAGGTCAAAATAATGGGTTGACAGTATCTCGTGGACTTCCCGGTTGCTGATGTCTCCTGTGAGTTCAACGGATAGATTCTTTGGCGCGGACTTGATTTTCTCTCTTAGCTCCGGCATTTGTGGACCATTGCCTATGTGAAGCCAATTGATTGCAGTATCAGGATGAGAGTGAGCATATTGGCTGATAACATCGAATTGAAACAACACCCGCTTGTCCGGCACTATGCGTCCGCAGCTGTAGATAGATTTTTTTTCAGATGTACTCTTGTCTTCGGATATTATTCCGGATGGAGAGGGAGTTCCGAGGTAGCTGCGCTTGATTTTGTGGGCGTACGTCGGATATAATGATTGCAGATAAGAAGAGGCATAGTCGGATACCGGAAAACAGATTTCGAGATTGGCAAAGGTTTTTTGTCGCCAGTATCGGCTGATGTAGTGAGTTCCGGATTCAAATGTATCCTGGCCGTGGGTGCGTGTCACAAATTTGGCACCTGGAATGAGCGTAAGGGCCGATGTCATGTAATCGAACCAGAAAGTGTAGAACAGCGTATCGTCAAGACTCAGGGAAAACTCCATGATGAGTGTTTCCAATCGCCGTTTGTAATATAATGTGTAGGCGGAGAATGCCAAGTCAGAGCGTAAATTACGAGCGTTTTTTATTCTGCGCCTGTTATTGTATAGCGATTGTAGGGTCAGGCGGCTGAATAACGAACGAAACTTAGCAACTACGCCGGGACGGTGTAGCATTAAATTACTGACGGATACATTGGCGGGTAGGGGAGTTCGCTCTCCGAAGTCAAGTACCGGAGCTATGATTACCCTTTCAAACTCTTTGGCGAGAAATTCTATCTCCGGCTCAATAAACCCCGGTTCTCCTACACCTCCGTAGGGGTATGACTCTGTGAGGAGAACCAGACATGCCATCTGATCACTTCAATCAAATCACATGTATTTAGCCACGGTCTTCTCTATGTTCTGCCCGGTGGCAATGCGTTCGCGCAACTCTCCATCTTTAATCACGAAGATGGCAGGGATGGCAGCAACATTGTAGCTGTTTAGATATTTGGAGCCATCGGTATCTGAGTTATAGACCGTTATCCACGGAAGGTTACGGGCGGTATCGCGCCAGTTGACTTCGTTGGCATCAAGACCTATCTGATATATTTCAAGACCGGCGGCATGGTACTTGTTGTAGATTTTGTTAAGCTCAATGTTTAGCGCGGGCGAGAAGTCTTCGCTGTAAGAGGTGAAGTTGAGAATAACCACGCGATTCTTTGCCGCAACATCCTCCAGAGAGTGTTTCTGACCCTTCATGTCAAGGAGATCCACGTCAATAATTGTCATTTCAGGGGCATGGATGGTGTCAGGACGGGCGTAGCTCCGGCGGTTGTTGATGTAAAGTTTCTTAAGATAGTTGGTGCGCGGGTCGAGCGGGCGTTTCACATCGTAGGCGTTGGCAACGGCTCCTATGATGCTCAGGTCACGTTTGTTCTCGGGGTTGAACACAGGCACTCCGCTTATTTTTTTGTTGATGATGTAGTAAGAAACGATTCCTGACGGGTCTTGAAGAAGAATAGATGATAATTCCCGCTTCAGAGTAGAATCTTTAGCCACACCCTCAGCACCTTCCTTGCTGACGGCATCCAGAAGTTTGCGGTCCACGGCCATGAGCTGTTCGGCAGCACTTGTTCCTGCCAATGTGTAGTCCACGTCAAAAGCCGCTGCTTTGGCAACCACTGTCACGGTCTCTATGCTGTCAATGGGGAAGTAGAGCGACTTGTCGCCGAGACGCAGCCTGTAGATGTCAGGATAGCCTGCGGCGGGAGATGAGAAAGAAAAAACGCCCACGCCCTTCAGCTCAATCGAGTCAAGAGTGTACCAACGGCCATTGTCGGATGCTTCCACGTACATTGTCTGTCCGTCGGCTCCTTCAATACGTCCGTCAACTTTCCATTGTGGCTTACTATTGCAGCTGAAAAGAATTGCGGCGGCTGCGACGCACGCTATGTATTTTGAAATGGATTTCATCTCTGTGATTTATTATTGCTTATTTTTTTGCAAATATACACAAAAATAATGATATATCAATCAGTGACTGACTCGCTCCTTTATAAATCCGTGCCTGAATGCGTAGAGAAGTTCCATGAGCTCGTCAATCTGCGACTGGAGTTCGTGTCCCTTGTCTGTGTCACGGACTCTCATGCGACGCTGGCTCATTTCCACAATCTGAGTAGTGCTGACAATGTCTGTGCCGTGGATAATGGCATCTTCTGCGGAGGAAAATGGTTCATGCTGAACGAGTTGGAAGCCACGGCTGTGATAGACGAGTGTGTAGCCCGCTATTCCGGTGGTGTCATGATAGGCTTTTGAGAATCCGCCATCTATTACCATCAGTTTGCCGTTGGCCCTGATGGGCGATTCCCCGATAGTGGTCCTTACGGGGACATGGCCGTTTATAATGTGGCGGTGTTCGCCTTCCACGCCAAATGCGTCAAGAATCATGTCGCATATCCGTTCATCATTTCTTAAACGGTAGTAATTACCTTTTTCTTCCTGATGGGTTGATGTGTCAGTGAGGAAATATCGCTCGAATGTGGCCATCTTGGATTTATCGAAGAGTGGTGAGTCGGGGCCACACCATAGATACCAGTAATAGTCAATGGCGTATTGACGGTCATCCGCAGGAGTGTCGTCATTGAAGGCGGAGCGCATGATGGTGCCTATGTGCTGAAAAAGTTCGCGGCCCTTGTATTTGTCTCCATGGATTTCCACTTCTTTAAGTGTCCCGTCGGCATTGAGCGGCATTGATGCGTGGAAAAGAAGATTGGAATTGTAGACACCGAACATGCAACCATTTGAAAACAGACATTTGACATGCTTTTTCAGACGGTTTGAAATAACAAACGAGTGATGGAGCCTTTTGACGAGGTCTTCTTCCTCCGGTGTGAGACGCGATGGGTCTGCGGGATCAACAGTAGGGAAGTAGCGGTCCTTCATCTCGTATTCCTTTCCGTCGATGGTGCATATACCTTTGGCCGGGTCTATGTGCTCGATAAGCTTGCGGTCAGCCATTTGCCATTCGGGATGGCGGTCAATAAGTTGCGCTTCAAGTTTGAATTGAATTACGCTTATGGCTTTGTGCATCTTGGCAAGAAGACGCAGTGTTTTCTCATCGTGAGTATCATCGTCAGGGGCAACGTGTGGGCCGAAGTCACGGCATGGGTCATCGCCGTAGGTTTCCATGGCGAATGTTGCCAGCGGAACAAGGTTGATGCCGTAGCCATCTTCGAGAGTTGCCATGTTTCCGTAGCGCAACGATAATCGGAGCACATTGGCTATGCAGCAGTCGTTTCCGGCGGCTGCACCCATCCACAGAGCGTCGTGGTTGCCCCACTGTATGTCAAAAGTACGGTATTTGCATAGGGTGTCCATTATTAGATGTGCACCGGGTCCGCGGTCATATACGTCGCCAAGTATGTGAAGCTGGTCAATGCTGAGTTTTTGAATCACAAGGCATAGCGCCACTATGAATGCATCGGCTTGTCCGGTGGATATAATAGTGTCGATAATTCGGTTGAAATAAGCCTGTTTATCATCATCGGATGGTGATTCATGAAGGAGTTCCTCAAGAATGTAGGCAAATTCTTTCGGCAGTGCCTTACGCACTTTTGACCTGGTGTATTTCGAAGATACAGATTGGCAAACCTTTATAAGCTGATTGAGCGTGACGCGGTAGAAGTCGTTAAGGTCATTTTCCGAGGTGCGGATTATCTGCAACTTGCGCTCAGGGTAATATATAAGCGAGCAGAGCTGCCGGATTTCCGATTCGCGCAATGACGAACCGAACGTCTCGGTCACTTTTCTTTTAATGTTTCCGGAAGCATTGCGCAGTATGTGCTGAAACGCTTCGTATTCTCCATGAAGATCAGCAACAAAATGCTCTGTCCCTTTGGGCAGACTCATTATGGCTTCAAGATTCATTATTTCGGAACTTGCGCTTGAAATGTCGGGGAATGACTGTGCGAGTAGCTCAAGGACTCGGCGGTCACTCTCAATTTTCTCCGGGGTTATGGTTTTGGTCTGTGGCATCAACTTCTTTAACAATTTGAAGTTTATTTCAGTTTTTAACTGTCCACAAAGTTACAAAATGAATACATATAAACAAAAATACTTTGTGAAGTTGTGATGTTCAGTTATTTTTGCAGAAAATCATCAATATGTATTCATCCGCACCCAATCAGACGGACCCCGTAAGGACACCTGGCCGTCTTGCATCGCTCGATATCCTCAGAGGACTTGATTTGTTCCTACTCGTGTTTCTGCAGCCGGTGGTTGTATCCGTGCTGTCCAACATTGACAGTGGGTGGACACGCGCCATATTGTACCAGCTTGACCATGAGGTGTGGGTTGGATTTCGTTTCTGGGACCTTATAATGCCTCTTTTTCTGTTCATGGCAGGTACATCGCTACCTTTCTCCATGTCAAAATACGTGTCATCCGGCACAAAACCGATGGCCTATCGCCATGTTGTAAAGCGCTTTGTAATTCTATTCATATTAGGAATGGTTGTTCAGGGCAATCTTCTGGCTTTTTCATGGGACGCTGTCCGAATATATGTCAACACGTTGCAGGCCATCGCCGTGGGGTATCTTATTTCGGCAGTTATAATCCTTGAATTCCGAATGAAAGGTCAGCTTCTGATGACAGCTCTGTTGCTTCTGCTGTACTCAGTTCCGGTGTCATTGTATGGCGATTTCACGCCTGATGGGAATTTACCTTACTTGATTGACCGAGCTATTTTGGCCGGTTTTCGCGGAGACCCGTCATACGCATGGATTCTGAGCTCGCTGACGTTTGCAGTAACCGTTATGATGGGATGCTTCGCAGGCGAGTTAATCAGAAATCGTAATTACAAACCGGCATCCGTGGCCTCCCGTCTTATGGCAATCGGTCTTGTACTCATAGCGGTTGCGTGGGTGTGGAGCTTTGAGACTCCTATTATTAAAAGAATCTGGACCGGGAGCATGACGCTGCTGTCAGGCGGTTATTGTTTTATCCTGATGGGCCTGTTTTATTATTGGATTGATGTTAAAGGGCATTCCCGTGGCCTTGAATGGCTTAAGATTTATGGAATGAACGCAATCACGGCCTATATATTGGGAGAGATTATAAGTTTCCGGTCAATAGTGCGTTCGCTGACGTGGGGGCTTGAGAGGTACATGGGCGAGTCGTGGTACGGCACATTGCTCACATTCGGCAACTTCCTGATTCTGTTCCTCATCTTGCGGTATATGTACCGTCAGCGCATTTTCATCAAGATATGAGTAGACGCTGAAGAAAAAGCGCATCGCGGTAACTTTCGCCAATTCTTATCCATGATTTAAGAGAGCCGCAGCTTTGAAATCCGGCACTACGGAAAAGGGCGAGCGATGAGTCGTTGTTGCGCGAAACTATGGCCCACAACTGGTGTAGACCGAGACTTTTCCGGCAGTAATCCTGCAGTAAGTTCAGCGCTGCGAGTCCGTAGCCGCGGTTACGGTGTGACTCATCAACAAGGATGCCTACTCCGCTACGCCTGTTGAGCGCATCGTAGTCGTAGAGGTCGATGCATCCTATGGCATCGCCAGTGGCTTTGAGTGCAATAATAAGTCTTAGCTGTCCGGCAGCATTGGGGTCGGGACTGTAATTGTTGATGTAGTCAAAGAGCATTTTCCTTGACATGGGGGCGCGGACTGCTCCTTCTTCCCAGATTGAGGAGTCGTTTTCCCAGAGGTATATCATATCGATGTCGCTGGGTTCCGGTGCGCGAAGTGATATTGTCCCGTCAGTAAGCATGGTCAAGATGAAAATGATTCTGAAAAGAGGGTGCGTTGCAGAATGGAGCGACCCAATGTTATCTCATCGGTGTATTCAAGGTCATTGCCCACAGCTACGCCTCTTGCCAATTGTGTGATTTTCACATCCGGAAATCCGGATAGTTTGCGGTAAATATAGAAATTGGTGGTGTCACCCTCCATTGTTGCTCCAAGAGCCAGGATTACCTCACGTATGTTGCCCTCGCTCACGCGGTCAACGAGCGAATCTATCGACAAGCTTTCAGGTCCGATTCCGTCCATGGGCGAAATCACACCACCAAGCACGTGGTAAAGCCCGGCAAACTGGCGTGTACGCTCCATTATCATCACATCGTTTACGTTTTCAACCACGCAAACCGTGGTCCTGTCCCGCCGGGTTGACGAGCATATTGGGCAGATGTCAGTCTCTGAAATGTTGTGACACACACGGCAATATCTGACGCCTTTTCTCAAATTTATTATGGCCTCGCCTAAGGCTACGCCTTCCGATTCGTCGCGGCGAAGAATGTGAAGAGCCAGACGTAAGGCGGTTTTACGCCCTACGCCCGGCAGGTGTGATAGTTCTGTTACTGCCTGTTCAAGCAGTGATGATGAAAATTGCTCGTTATCCATTTATTTTGTCAGCGTAGAATAGTCGCGTGAGTAGCGGAACATCTGGGGTAGATATTCTTCATCGTAGCTGATGGTTACATCAATGATTTCGCCATTGTCGTTCTTTACCGGAGTATAAACCGGATTCACGAATCCGCGATAGGGCGCTATGTCAAGACGGGAATAACGGTCAAGTACCTCCTTGTGGAGTTCGGGGTTGACTTTCACAGCGTATGTCTCCACAAGTTTGCTGCCGGCTTCGTAATCGCCTTCGCTTTTAATGCGCTGGATTTCTCCAAGAAGCTCGCCAAAGAGTTGACGAAGACGGGGGTAGTCGTTGATTTTTACGTAGGTTTTTCCGTTTTCTTTCACGAGTTCCACCACGTTTTCTCCACTGCCTTTCTCAAGAACCCACTCCGAAATGAGTTTGCGGTTGCGCATGTGGGCTTCCTCAACATCCTTTCCGGGCTCTATTCTCATGAGCTGGGTCATCAGGCCGTTAAGGAGGTATTTGTAGTATGATGCTTTATATGCATCGGGGTTATCCAGCAATCCCAACTCAAGGAGTTTCGGATCAGCGAGATAATATAGAGCAAACAGGTCGGCACGGGCTTCCTCAAGAGTTGAACCGTGGGCTTTCAGTGCATCGGGGTCAACGCCGGGGAGCAATCGTCCGGAAGCATGACCAAGACATTCGTGGAGGTCAGTGTGGAGATTATCGGTTATGAAAAGGTATTTGTCCATGAGTTCGCGGGTTGCAGCATCGGGGACAAACTCTTCGTTGAAACCATTACCGTGAGATGCTTCATCGTAGGCCTGAGTAATGTTTTCGATTGTAACTGACTTGGATCCATGGGCCGCACGTATCCAATTGGCATTTGGTAAGTTAATGCCAATGGGGGTGGCAGGGTAGGAGTCGCCGGCCAAAATGGCTGCGGTGATAACCTTTGCCGTTACGCCTTTCACCTTGTCTTTGCGGAAGCGCAGATCAACCGGAGAATGGTCCTCAAACCACTGAGCATTGCCTGATATAACCTCAGTGCGATGGGAGGCCTCATTGTTCTTGAAATTGACAATTGATTCATAGTTGCCTGTCATGCCGAGAGGGTCGTCGTAGCTTTCTATGAAGCCGTTGATGAAGTCAACTCGGGAATTGGTGTCGTCAACCCAAAGTATTGAATAGTCATCAAAATCCTTCAGGTCGCCGGTGGTGTAATATTTTATAAGTGATTCAATCACTTCCTTCTGTTTTGAATTCTCGGCGTAGTTCGATGCCTCACGCAGGTTTTTCACGATGCGCTCGATTGCAGCGGAGTATAATCCGCCAATCTTGTAGGTTTCTTCCACAACCTTGCCGTCCTTTTTGGTTACACGGCGATTGAGGCCGTAGGATATGGGCGTGAGGTCTGTCGTATCCTTTAGCGCTGCGTAGAAGTCCTCAACTTCTTTTTGGGTTACGCCCTCATAAAGATTTGTCGATGATGTGGCTATAAGGTCCTGACCTTCGGCCTGATTTACCTTCTTAGCCATAAATGTCGGGTCAAAGATTACTTTGCGCAGAGTGGCAATATCTTTTGGCTGTTGGTTATCCGGCAGGGCTAAAACCTGTGCGTCAAAAAATGATTCGGCGAATTCGGGAGTGAATTTGTCCATTGAATAATGGTGATGTATACCATTGCCGAATTCCACTTGTTTCAGGTATTTCTCAAATGCCTTGAATTCAGAGTTTGCGCGGTCGCCGCTGTAATTGGTGTAAATGTTTTCCAAAAGCTGACGGATCTGGAGGTTATAGCGGTTGTTCTGATCCCAAAGTATGTCACGGCCTGCAATAGCGGCCTCGGTCAGAAAATAAATCAGTTTCTTCTGCTGAGGTGTGAGCTGTTCGAAATCCGGAACCTGATAGCGGAGTACTTCCACGTCGGCGAAACGGTCAACGACGTAGTTGAATTTACCATTCTCTTTTGCCATGATTGATGATGCGCCGAGCATAAGTGCAAAACCTGTGACTGCGGCTGTTTTGATAAGGTTCATATTATTGACTCTTGGATTGAGATTAAATCATTCGATATATAGAATCAGTCCCTTAAGGTATTCGCCTTCAGGGTGATATATGTTGATAGGGTGGTCGGCAGGTTGGGTGAGTTGATGCAGAATCCTGACGCGGCGTCCGGTCTGTGCTGCGGCTGAAAATACTGCAAGCCGGAACTGCTCGCGACTTATGGCCTGCGAGCATGAGAAGGTGAAAAGCACACTTCCCGACGGCATTTTTTCCATGGCTCTTGCATTGAGCTTCTGGTAACCGCGAAGAGCATTCTTGATTGCTCCACGATGTTTTGCAAACGCCGGAGGGTCAAGCACCACGAGGTCGTAGGCTCCATCTTCCATGTCAGCCAGAAATTTGAACGCATCCTCGGCAAATGCCTTATGGGGTGCATTGTTGCCGAAATTGAGCGTGACATTGTCGCGTGTCAGCGACACAGCTTTCGCAGAACTGTCAACGGAATGAACCAGCGTGGCACCGCCGCGTAATGCGTAGATTGAAAATCCGCCTGTGTAGCAGAACATGTTGAGCACTTTTCTGCCGCCGGCATATTGCTGAAGAAGCATTCGGTTGTCGCGTTGGTCCACAAAGAAACCGGTCTTTTGTCCTTTAAGCCAGTCAACATGGAGTTTTAGCCCGTTTTCAACGGCTATGTTTGAGTCATATTTACCAATGATATACTGGTTCTGCGGGTCAAGACTCGCCTTGAAGGGCAGGGTGGTTTCTGATTTATAGTAAACGTTGCGAATGTTGGCGTCAGGAAGGTTGATCAGCGCGTTGGCTATGATGTCGCGGGCATAATGCATTCCTACGGAATGAGCCTGGAGTACAGCCGTAGAACCGTAGACATCAACAATCAGTCCGGGCAGAAAATCTCCTTCGCCGTGAACGAGTCGGTAGGCGTTGTTGTCTTCGCGAATGAGGTTGAGAGTCCGGCGTAGTAGGAGTGCGTTCTCCAGCCGATGATAGTAATAATGCTCGTCAATGGTGCATGCTTCGTTTGACAGCATTCTTATTGCTATGCTTCCAATCTGATAGTGGCCGGTGCCGAGGATTTGGCCGTCAGAAGAACGTACTTCAACCACATCGCCCTCCTCTAAGCCCTCCGGTATGGTGGCTATGGCGCCGGAAAACACCCAGGGATGGAAACGCTTGAGCGACTCTTCTTTTCCTTTTCGGAGAATTATAACAGGATAACTCATGGGTTATTGGTGCGTGGGTTTAGTTAAACAGTGCTCGAATCACATCGGCGCCGTTGGCATACAGCAGTAATGCAAGGAGGAAGAACATTCCTGCCATCTGCGCATATTCAAGAACCTTTTCCGCAGGCTTGCGGCGGGTAACAATCTCATATAAGAGAAACAATACGTGGCCGCCATCAAGAGCCGGAATGGGAAGGATGTTCATAAAAGCGAGAGCAACGGAAAGGAATGCGGTGATTTCCCAGAATGATAGCCAGTTCCATCGCTCGGGGAACATGTCGCCTATGGCACCGAATCCGCCGATGCTGGTTGCGCCCTCCTTTGTAAACACGTGTTTCATGGAGCTTACATAGTTTGTCAGCATCTTGGTGCCATTCTCCACTCCTTTCGGGAATGAGCGAAAAAATCCGTATCTGACTGTCACCGTGGGGTAGACGTCCGTGATGCTTTTCAGCTGGAATCCAAGTTTTCCGCCTTCGCTCGGCTTAACAGGGAATGTCAACTCTTTCCCATCGCGCTCCACTGTGACTGTGGTCTCCTTTCCGGCAAACTGCTGGAGTGCGGCGGTCAGCTCCGAATAGGCGCGAGTAGAGATTGTGTCAATTTTTATAATGCGGTCATTTTCTTTTATTCCTGCTTCGCTGGCAGGGCTCAATCCCTGAACTTTGTCAACCACAACCGGCTGGCGGTAGGCCATGAAGCCGTCTTTGCCGAGTTTTACTATGAAATCCGAGGGCAAATTTATGACCACCGTGTCCTTGCCATTACGGAGAACTTCCACGGTTTTGGCCGAGGCAGTGGTGTAGAGAAAGTCTTCTTTGGAAGCATCTATTTTCTCACCATCGGCTGTCAGAGGAATGTCACCATTGCTGAATCCGGCTTCAAGAGCCACCGGCGAGAATTCCATTCCTTCCGTGGCCTTGTCAAGGGGAATATACTTGTTGCCCCAATAGAATGCTATTCCGGCGTAGATAAGGATTGCAAGGATGAAGTTGAACATCACGCCTCCTATCATGACGAGCAAGCGTTGATAGGCAGGCTTTGAGCGGAACTCCCAAGGCTGTGCCGGTTGCTTCATCTGCTCCTTGTCCATGGATTCGTCAATCATGCCGGCTATTTTAACGTAGCCTCCAAGCGGTAGCCATCCTATTCCGTATTCGGTGTCGCGCCAGGTGGCTCGTTCGTTTCCATTCTTGTCATATTTGGGTTTGCCCTTTTTCGGCTTCCATTTGAATAGGGAGAACCATGGATTGAAGAAAAGATAGAATTTTTCAACTTTTATGCCGAAGTAGCGGGCTATGATGTAGTGGCCGAACTCGTGGATTATGACCAGAAATGCGAGTGCCACAACCAGCTGCAGGGCTTTCATCAGGAATGATTCCATATCAGAGTCTGTTTTTGTTGTACTATGTTTGAAGAAATGTAATCAAGGGCCACTTTGCGCGCCTCGGCGTTTGTGGTCACGTATTCTTCGTATGTGGGTTTGTCAATGAATTTTATCTTGTCAATCGTGTGGTTGATTATAACCGGAATCCGGGTAAAGGAAATTTCACCGTGGAGAAATGCACTGACCGCTATCTCGTTGGCAGCATTGATAACGCATGCCGTGTTTCCGCCTCTTTCCAATGCCATGCGGGCAAATCCAAGACATGGGAATCTGTCGTAATCGGGAGCTTCAAATGTCAAGGTGGCATATTGCGTTATGTCAAGTTGCTTTTCATCAGTGGGAAGTCTGTGTGACGATGCAAGAGCATATCTTATGGGCAGATGCATGTCGGGAATGCCTAACTGGGCCTTTACCGCGCCGTCGCGGAACCGCACCATGGAATGGACTATTGATTGCGGATGTATCACCGGTTCAATTCGCTCCGGTTCTATGCCGAATAGCCATCGTGCCTCGATAATCTCAAACGCCTTGTTCATCATGGAGGCAGAGTCGATGGTTATTTTTGCTCCCATGCTCCAATTGGGGTGGTTGAGAGCATCGCGGGCTGTTACATCCTCAAGCTGACGGGCGGAATATTTGCGAAACGGGCCGCCTGAAGCTGTGATGATAAGCTGGCTCACATCCTCTTTCCTTTCACCAATCAGGCATTGGTAGATGGCCGAGTGCTCGGAATCAACCGGTATGATTTCCGATTTTGAGCGGGATAGCATGTCAGTAATCAACTCGCCGGCTACAACGAGGGTTTCCTTGTTGGCGAGAGCTATTTCTTTTCCTGCATTTATGGCGGCCATGGTAGGGGCGAGTCCGCTGTAGCCCACAGTGGCCGTAAGCACAGTGTCCACGTCATCGGAAGCCGCCGCAGCGGCCACGGCCTCAGCTCCCGCCGCCACCTCTATGCCGAGAGGGGCAAGAGCGTCACGCACTTGAAAATATAATGTTTCATCGGCTATCACGGCCAATGCCGGACGAAACCTGCGGGCCTGCTCTATGAGTAACTCCGCGTTCCTGTGGGCGGTCAGAGCCTGAGCTTTGAACAGATTGGGATATGCCGCGATGGTGTCCAGAGTCTGGGTTCCTATGCTTCCGGTGCTGCCTATAACCGCTATTCTTTTCTGTTTTGTCACGTTCTTGAAAAAATTACGTGCAAAGATAGTGAAAAAACACCATTGTAGAAATATTATTAAGGTGTAGTTTCCGCTTACGGCATGGGTTTTGAAAAAAATCATGAAAAAAATGTTGATTTCCTTAAACAAAAAATAATCGGCCAATGTTATAAAGTCACAAAGAGACAAGAGAGAGATTCCAATGTGTGTTTCTTTGCTGTTTTTTGAATTAAAAGAATGTTGTATATTTAAAATTAAGAGAGAATGAAAACGAAAACTTTATTGACAGCTTTTGCTTGCGGAGGTATGTTGTTCGCAGCAAACAATGCGAATGCTCAGGAAACAGTTGTTGTCGAGCAGGAAACAATTGGCTTGGTGACTCAAGTGGAATGCAAAACGCACTATTCTTCTTCATGGCGTGACAACTGGTATATTCAGATTGGTGCCGGTGTTCAGTCTCCTTTCGTTGACAAATACATGCCAAAGGACAAGGGCACACGCAAAGTTTCTCCCGTCTATAACATCGGCGTAGGCCACTGGTTCAGTCCTTATCTGGGATTCCGTATTTCCGGAATGTATGGTAAGATGCGCTGGGGCTACGAAAAATACAATAAGGCCAACATGGCAACCGCAAACGCAGACCTTATGTGGGATCTCACCTCTTCTATTTGCGGAGTCAACCCTGACCGAGTATTCTCGATTATTCCTTTCGTAGGTGTCGGCGGTACTTACACATGGGACTTCAAATATCCCACTCTTGGAAACACCCAGACTCAGGAAGGTTACACAAAGACCAAAGAATGGACTCTTCCCGTATCAGCAGGTATTCAGTTCCGCTTCCGTCTCTGCGAATATGTTGACTTCTTTGCTGAAGCACGCGCTCAGTTCTACGGCGATAACTTCAATGGTTTCGTAGGTGGTGACCCGATCGAGGCAAACCTCACAGCAATCGGCGGATTCAGCTTCACATTTGGCGGACGTCACTTTGACTCCTATAATCCCTGCGATTACCTTGACTATATCAACAATCTCAACGGACAGGTCAACGACCTCCGTGGCAAACTCGCCGCTACCGAAGCCGCTCTCGCAGCAGCCAACGCACAGCTTCCTTGCCCCGAAGTTACAGAAGTTGCCGTTCAGGAACAGGCTCCGCTTCTCGCAACCGTTCGCTTCAAGATCAACTCTGCCAAGATTATGGATACCGAAGCTGTCAACGTCTACAACGTGGCACAGTGGATGAAGGCTAATCCGAATGCAACAGTTGTTATCGACGGCTACGCTGACCGTGACACCGGTACATCAGCTTACAATCAGGAACTCTCAGAACGCCGCGCTAAGGCCGTCTACGATGCTCTCGTAAATGACTACGGTATCAGCCCCTCACGCCTCAGCACCAACGCTTACGGTAGCTCAACCCAGCCTTATCCCGAAAACAACTGGAACCGTATCGTAATCTTCACTCAGCCGTAAGTGATAAACCAAAAGACAAGATAAAATAAATTCAAGACCTAACCTGCCGCGGGCTCCCATTGCCGGAGTCCGCGGTTCTGTTCTTATAGGGTGGGGTATAGGATAGACGACCCTACAATCATTGGAGGCAAGTCAAGATTTTGTGATAAATGGCTGCGTGTTAGATTCAATCGGCCTCCTGCGGATGCCGGGGGGGATGGTGGGAGTCGGTTGTCCGGTCACACCGAGCCTCAGCGAGGTATGACCGGGTACGAGAGATCGTTGTCCGGGTGGACAATCGGGCCAAAAAAAGAGCCCATGACCGGATGGCGGACATGGGCTGAGAAGGTTATCGAAATAAGATGCATGGCTTTTTAATAAAGCCAACAAAATGCCTTCTCTTTGACTATAAAACAATATGACACGGGCCGGAGTTCAAATTGCATTGAAAAAATTGCGTGTGTGAAATAAAAAAAGTAATTTTGCAGGAAACATACTCTTACATTATGCAGTCATTCAATATACCACCGTTGAAATTTCGCCCCATATTGAAAAGCGTCATTTGGGGAGGTGAAAAAATAGCCCCGTTCAAAGGCATAATTACAGATCAGGAACATATAGGCGAAAGTTGGGAAATCTCGGGAGTGCCGGGCAATCCATCAATTGTGGCCAATGGCCCTGACGAAGGTAAGACCCTTCCTGAAATCCTTGAAAAATACAAGGGCGCGCTTGTAGGTGAGGACAATTACAAGGTTTATGGAAATACGTTCCCACTGCTGATTAAGATAATTGATGCTGCCGGTGACCTTTCCGTTCAGGTACACCCCGATGATGAACTTGCCCGCAAACGCCATAATTCTCTTGGCAAGACCGAGATGTGGTATATCGTGGACACAGAGCCGAATGCGAAGATATGTGCCGGACTGACTGAGGAAATCACTCCCGATGAGTATGAGGCAAAGGTCAAGGACAATACCATAATGGATGTGATAGCCTGTCATAAGTCAAAGCCCGGCGATGTGTTTTTCCTTCCCGCCGGACGAATCCATAGTATTGGTGCCGGTAACCTGCTCGTTGAGGTGCAGGAGACTTCTGACGTGACTTACCGCATTTATGACTTTGGACGTGTTGATGCCAAGACAGGCCAACCTCGCCAATTGCATGTTGAAGAGGCTAAGGATGCCATTGATTATAAGGTATATCCCAACTATGTGACAACTCCGGGTAAGGAAATAGACGGTATAGAACCTCTCGTAGAATGCACTCATTTCATGGTCTATAGGTTGACGATTGACGGCGTTAGAAAATTCCGCCCGAGCGTTGACAGTTTCTCCTCTTTCACATGTATTGAAGGCGCACTCACTATAACTGACGACCGTGGCAACAGCGTTGAGATGAAAAAGGGCGAAACCGTTTTGATTCCTGCCATGGCAAAATCATTCACAGTGGAGGGTAAGGGCGTCATTATTGATGCCATTTCTGACCGGTAACCGGATGAAATTCAGACTACAGGCCACAGCTCCATCTTCCGGCGCGCGAGCCGGAGAAATGACCACAGCCCACGGCCCTGTGCCCACACCCATATTCATGCCGGTGGGTACGCTCGGGTCGGTAAAGGGTGTGCATCAGCGGGAGTTACGCGATGATATTAATGCCCGGATTATTCTTGGCAACACATATCATCTGTATTTGCGGCCCGGTACTGAGATTCTCCGTCAGGCTGGAGGATTGCACAAGTTCATAGGATGGGAGCGTCCCATTCTTACTGACAGCGGGGGATTTCAGGTTTTCTCTCTGTCGGACCGCCGTAAGTTGACAGAGGAGGGCGCGCATTTCCGTTCGCATATTGATGGGTCGAAACATTTGTTCACTCCCGAAAATGTTGTTGATATTCAGCGCGTGATCGGAGCCGACATAATGATGGCTCTTGATGAATGTCCACCGGGAACCGCCGATTACGGTTATGCCCGAAAATCGCTGGATTTGACTCAGCGATGGCTCCTCCGCGGATGGAAACGATATAAGGAGACCGAAGGGCTGTATGGCTACGAGCAGTCGTTCTTTCCTATAGTGCAGGGCGTTACATATCCCGAACTGCGACGTGAGGCAGCCAAGTTCGCGGCCGATCTCGGCGCTGATGGAAATGCCATTGGAGGCCTTGCCGTTGGCGAGCCTGCTGAAAAAATGTATGAGATGATTGAGGTTGTCAACGAGATTCTTCCTGCTGACAAACCACGCTATCTGATGGGTGTGGGTACCCCGGTAAATATTCTTGAGGCCATTGACCGCGGAGTTGATATGATGGACTGCGTCATGCCTACTCGAAACGGACGTAACGGCATGCTCTTCACCGCCAATGGCATCATGAACATGCGCAACAAAAAGTGGGCCGATGACTTTACAGAACTTGATCCTGACGGCACCGCTTACGTGGACCATGTCTATAGCAGAGCCTACGTAAGGCATCTTTTTGTGTCGCAGGAGTTGCTGGCCATGCAGATAGCTTCCATTCATAATCTTGCTTTCTATCTGTGGCTTGTTGGAGAGGCCCGTCGACATATTATTGAGGGCGATTTCGCGGAGTGGAAGCCCGTGATGATTGAACGAGTGAGCCGTAGATTGTAATGTATTGAGATGAAGCTTATAAAGAAACTTGACATATATATAATCAAGAAGTTCCTCGGGACCTACATCTTTGCCATTATCCTGATTCTGGCAATCGTGGTGATGTTTGACATCAACGAGAAACTTGATGCGTTGCTCAAGGCTCCCCTGAAGGCAACTGTATTTGATTATTTTCTCAACTTTCTACCTTATTTCGCCAATCAGTTCAGTCCGCTTTTCGTGTTTATAACCGTGATATTTTTCACGTCCAAACTGGCTGACAATTCCGAAATCATAGCCATGCTATCATCAGGCATGAGTTTCCCACGACTGCTCAGGCCTTACATGATTAGTGCTACGGTAATAGCTATCGCATCATATTTGCTGAGTGCCTACATTATTCCTCCTGCCAATGTGAAACGTATTGATTTCCAGAACACATACGTGAAGAATAAAAGCGTGGAGTACGGCACTAACATACAGTTGCAGGTGCAAAAAGGCGAAATTGCCTATATGTCGCGATATGACAATGCCTCCAAGACGGGCTATAAGTTCTCTCTCGAATCATTCAAAGACAAGAAGTTGACATCGCGCCTTACGGCCCAGACAATCCGCTATGATTCGCTCTACAACTGGCAGGTGCGTGATTATATGATACGTGATTTCAAAGGCACACGCGAAGTCATTCGCCGCGGGTCGAAACTTGACACCGTAATCCCTATAGAGCCGCGCGATTTCCTGATAGCCAAGGATGATAACGAGAAAATGACCACTCCGGCTCTTGCGGAGTATATATCTCGTCAGAAAACCAGAGGCGTGGCTAATATCAAGGGTTTTGAGGTGGAATATCATCGCCGCTTTGCCATGACGGCTGCGGCTTTCATCCTAACCCTTATCGGAATGGCATTGTCGGCCCGCAAGGTCAAAGGAGGCATGGGTATTAATATTGGTATAGGCATAGTTTTGAGTTTCAGCTATATACTCTTTATGACCGTGACCTCATCGTTCGCTGTATCGGGCCTCACATCGCCCATGGTGGCAATGTGGATTCCCAATATCATCTACACAATCATTGCCGTAATCCTCTATCGCAGAGCCTGCAAAGGTTAGCAGGGGTCGACGTCGTAGTAAACCACGGCCGATCTGATTGCCGGCAATCGGGACTCGTGCATTTCTTCAAATGTAGCCCTGAGTATCTCTTTCACCTTTTTCATGGAAGCATTCACCTCTATTTTGAGCATGATTTTCCGTATGTATAATGTTTGCACACGTCCAACCGCAGGCTCTTCGGGCCCGAACACACGGTTGCCGAACAGTTCTCTAAGCCGGCGTCCGTAGGCTGTCGATATCTCATCAAGGGCTCGGGGATCGCGATGTTTCAGATAAATGTAGATAAGTCGGGTAAAGGGTGGATAGTTGAACTTGCGGCGTTCCTCTATCTCTGATTCGTAGAAGCCCTCGTAGTCATGATTTACGATATAGGGAATTAACGGATGCCCGGGTTGGCGCGTCTGGATTATGACGTTGCCCTGCTGTTGGCGTCGGCCGGCTCTTCCGGCAACTTGCGAAATCATGTTGAAAGCCCGTTCCGAAGCCCGGAAATCAGGTTGGTTTATCATTGCATCGGCATTGACTATAGCAACTATGCTGACACGGCCAAAGTCAAGACCCTTTGTTACCATTTGTGTCCCGACAAGCACTTGAGCTTTGCCTTGCGAGAATTCGGAAATTATGTGTTGATAGCCATCCTTGTTGCGGGTGGTGTCAAGATCCATTCTCATTGTCTTGACATCGCCGAGGGCCGGTGCTATTTCGTCCTCCATCCGTTCTGTCCCATATCCATGAATTTCAATTGCCGGTTCCTTGCAGGCGGGGCATATTGTGGGGAGAGGATACATGGCACCGCAATAGTGACACACGAGTTTGTCTATTCTCTTGTGATAGGTGAGGCTTACATCGCAATGTTCGCATTTCGGTGTCCATGCGCATTGATTGCACTGAGCCACCGGAGCGAATCCTCTTCGGTTCAGGAACACGATGGCCTGATTCCCATTGTTGACAGCCCGTTTTATGGCGCCTATGGTATCAAGTGCCAAAGCCCCTTTCATGAGTGATGCCCGGCGCGCGTATGTGGTGTCAACTATATCTATATCCGGGAGTTTCACCCCGCCGTAGCGCTCATTCAGGGTTACAAGTCCGTACTTACCGCATCGGGCTTTGTAGTATGTGTCGATGGCCGGTGTTGCGGAACCAAGCAGAACTTTAGCTCCATGCATGCGCGCGAGCATTATTGCCGTGTCGCGTCCGTTGTAGCGCGGTGCGGGATCCTGTTGTTTGTAACTTGATTCGTGTTCCTCGTCCACTATGACAAGGCCGAGGTTGGCCAACGGGAGGAAAACGGCTGACCGCGGACCTACTATGACAAGAGGCTCACGTGAAGTCAGGACCTTTCGGTAGATGTCAACACGTTCATTATCGGAGAATTTCGAGTGGTAGATAACCACTTTGTCGCCAAACACTTTCTGAAGGCGGCTTGTCAGTTGAGTAGTCAGGGCTATTTCCGGCACAAGGTATAGTGCCTGACGTCCCTGTTTCAGCAGAAATTCTATGAGATGGATATAGATTTCTGTCTTTCCGGACGATGTGACTCCATGGAGTAGCGTGACATCATGAGACTGCCATGAGTCATGCAACGCACTGAGGGCTTCTTTCTGCGACGTGCTGAGCTCCGGCAGTTCACCGGTGGGGCTACCTGTCATGGCAAACCGGTTTATTTCCTTTCGGTAAATCTCCACAATGCCTTTCTTTTCAAGCTCATTGATAACGGGCCTTGACAATTTGCTGCGTTCGAGCAAATCGGCAAGTGTCACTTCCTTTAACTCCTTCCCCTGAAGCATAAAGCCTGACATGTCAAGGAGAGCAATCAGAGCCTGCTGCTGTTTATGCGCCCTGCTAACAAGGTCAAACATCGTGTGGAGCCGGTCATTGTCATTGCGGTTGGCGTTGATTCTCACGTAGGTCACTTTGCGTGCCACGTATCTCTCCACAAGCTTTTCCGACACCATCAGTTCCCCTTTCTCGAGCATTCGGGAGGCGATGGCGCTGACGTTGTTGAATCCGGTGGCCCGTTCTATCTCCGCTACCGACATCCTTTTACCGGCATTTGCGAGAACCTGCATTATTACGGTCTCTTTCTCTGTGGGTTTTACCTGCGGATTCTCTTCAAAGTCAGGGCTTAGTTCAAGAAAAGTCTCGCTCTCCACTTTCAGAGCTGCGGGCAGCGCGGCTTTCATCACATCGCCTATGGCGCATAGGTAATACTCCGATACCCAGCTCCACAGCTTAAGTTGCGGATACCGTAATATTGGTTCCGTGTCCAGAGCCATTATTATCGGTTTCACTTCGTAGCCCTCTGGCTTGACAGGGGTTATGGAGGTCACAATTGCGGTGTAGAATTTCTTTTTGCCGAAAGGTACCAGCACGCGGTGTCCCTGCTTAAGGACACCGGCCAACTCTTCGGGCGCTTCGTAGGTGAATGTGCTTACAAGGGGCAGTGGCAAGATGACTTCCGCGTAGAGTGTCATTTCTTTTTCTCCTCAAGGTAAAAATATCGCCAGAGGGGAGCGAGCATAAGCGACTGTTTCATTTCGTCGGCGAGCATCATGTCGAGCAGTTCTTCGCGAGTCATAAGAATTACCTCTACATCCTCGGTGGCATCGAGGTGTTGCGCACAGGTTTTCTTTACCCCACGCGCAAGGTAGCAGTATGTAAGGTTATTGGTCGTGGAAGGATTGCCTGAAATCACGCATTGGAGTTCCCATTCGCCTCCGGTGTAACCTGTTTCCTCGCTGAGCTCGCGGCGTGCAGCTTCAAGGGTAGTTTCCCCTTCCTCAACCACTCCGGCACACAACTCTGTGGATATAATGCCCAAACCATGACGATATTGGCGCGTCATTACGAAATGGCCATCCTCCGTGATTGCTGTCACGTTGACCCATGAGGGGTATTCCAAAACGTAGAATTCCGGATTGATGCGGCCATCCGGTAGCAGAAGTTTGTCGCGTCGTGCCGTGAGCCATGGCCGGCGGATAAGGTATTCGCTGTCTATTACTTTTGGTTTGGTGATTCGATCCGGATTCATGTCTGTTTTAGTTGATGCAGATGCAAATGTAATTAAAAATATCGTTCGGATAAAAGTTCTTCCGTCAAAAAAAGAAAAGCACCGGAGTCTGTTACTCCAGTGCTTCAGTCGGGGTGACAAGATTCGAACTTGCGACCACACGCCCCCCAGACGCGTACTCTAACCGGGCTGAGCTACACCCCGAATCGGTTTTGCGCTGCAAAGTTACGTCCAATTTTGTTACTGACCAAGCTTTTTCGAGAAAAAAATGATATTGACCGGAGTAGTGAGGTGCAAAATGCGGAATGACAAAGCGTTACTTAATTGTTAAAAAAGATTTAAGTCGCATGTATCCTGCGTGTGATTATATGTGTTTCGGGAGCGGTGTAAATAACCAAAAAACTTGTGTATGACGGAAAAAAATCGTAATTTTGTTTGCTGAAATTCAATCATACTCTTAAAATTCATATATGTCAGAAAGAGAAGAAGAATATAGCGCCAGTAACATTCAGGTCCTTGAGGGCCTTGAAGCTGTGCGCAAACGTCCGGCCATGTACATCGGTGATATCTCAGGCAAGGGTCTGCATCATCTTGTTTATGAAGTGGTCGATAACTCCATCGATGAAGCTCTTGCCGGATTTGCCAGTCACATTGACGTGATTATCAATGAAGATAACTCTATAACCGTAATAGATAACGGCCGAGGAATTCCGGTAGACATGCATGAGAAGGAGCATAAGAGCGCCCTTGAGGTTGTGCTGACGGTGCTTCATGCAGGTGGTAAATTCGACAAGGGGAGCTACAAGGTTTCCGGCGGTCTGCATGGCGTTGGTGTGTCATGTGTCAACGCGTTGTCAACGTACCTGCGCGCTGAGGTTCACCGCGACGGCAAAGCTTATGTCCAGGAGTACTCCTGCGGAAAACCCACTACTGATCTCCGTGTCGTCGGCGAGAGCACGCACACCGGTACAATGATAACGTTCAAGCCGGATGAATCCATATTCACGGTTACCGTCTATGACTATGGAACTTTGGCCAACCGCCTTCGTGATCTTGCATACCTGAATGCCGGAATCACGTTGACTCTTAAGGATATGCGTGAGGTCAACGAACAGGGAGAGCCTCGAGGCGAGACGTTCTATAGCCAGCGAGGACTCATGGAATTCGTGCAGTACATTGATTCCAATAAAGAGCCTCTGATTGATGACGTGATCCATCTCAATACCGAACGTTCAGGGATTCCTGTGGAGGTAGCATTGACATACAACACGTCGTACAATGAGAATGTCTACTCATTTGTCAACAATATTAACACCATAGAAGGAGGTACGCACCTCACAGGCTTCCGCCGCGGACTTACGATGACTCTTAAAAAGTATGCTGAGGACGCCAAGATGCTCGAAAAGGAGAAAGTGGAGGTTGCCAGCGATGACTTCCGTGAGGGCCTTACTGCCGTTGTGTCCGTGAAGGTTATGGAACCTCAGTTCGAGGGTCAGACCAAAACAAAACTCGGCAACAACGAGGTGATGGGCGCTGTGCAGACAGCCGTTAGTGATGCCCTGCGTACATACCTCGAAGAGCATCCGCGTGAAGCCAAAACCATTGTTGAGAAGGTGATTCTCGCTGCAAAGGCGCGTTACGCTGCCCGTAATGCTCGCGAGAAAGTGCTCCGTAAGTCGCCGCTTACCGGCGGTGGGCTTCCCGGAAAACTTGCCGACTGCTCAAGCCGTCATGCTGAGGATTGCGAACTCTTCCTTGTGGAGGGAGACTCAGCAGGCGGTACTGCCAAGCAGGGTCGTGATCGTCAGTTCCAGGCCATCCTCCCGCTCCGAGGTAAAATCCTCAATGTGGAGAAGGCTATGGACCACAAGATTTTCGACAATCAGGAAATCACATCTCTGTTCAGGGCCATGCGTGTCACTCTAGGCACCGAGGACGATCCCAAGGCTGTCAATATTTCGAAGCTCGCATATCACAAGATAATAATCATGACGGATGCCGATGTGGACGGTGCTCACATCGCAACCCTCTTGATGACATTCTTCTTCCGCCGTATGCGTCCTGTTATTGAGAACGGATATCTGTATCTTGCAACTCCTCCCTTGTTCAAATGTACCCGCGGCAAAACCGAGGAATATTGCTGGACTGAACAGCAGGTGCAGAAATTCATTATGGAGCATGGCGACAAAACCAAGGTGCAGCGCTATAAAGGTCTTGGTGAGATGAGTGCTCAGGAACTCCGTGATACAACAATGTCGCCTGAACATCGTCTGCTGAAGCAGGTCAACATCAGTGATGCCGCCGAGGCCGACCGCATATTCTCCATGTTGATGGGAGAAGACGTGGCTCCACGCCGCGATTTCATCGAAGCCAACGCCAACTACGCGAATATTGACGCGTAGTAGGCCATTACGCTAAACTCTCTCCTTGCTCCGGACGTTACATTGTAAACGTTTATTACTTATACACTCATGGCCAAAAAATCATCCTCTGTTTCATCACGTCGCGCAGTTGTAAAGGAATTGCGCGAAGAGGTTCTTAATTATATCTCGCGTCAGGGCTCATCCACCTTTAATTATAAGCAGGTGGCATTTGCCCTCGGAGCAACCGGCTCGTCGCTGCATCGTGCAATAGCATTGCTTTTGGCTGAACTTGCCTTTGACGGTGATCTTATTGAGGTTTCCCCCGGAAAATACAAGTCGCCTCAGCGCAACAATGTTACAACCGGCACGTTTGTCAGACGGTCAAACGGTAAAAACAGTGTTATAACTGACCCGGACGGAGAAACAATCCTCGTTGCCGAACGTAACTCCATGCATGCTCTTAACGGAGATATTGTCAGAATCAATATCGCTGCCCGGCGTAAAGGCATTGAACCTGAAGCTCAGGTTATAGAGATTATAGAGGAGAAGGATCAGACATTTATTGGCACACTTCATGTTGACCGACACATTGCCTATCTTGAGACAGACTCAAAGTTCCTTGCCAACGATATAATGATTCCGCGAGCCAAACTTAAGGGTGGAAAGCAGGGCGACAAAGCGATTGTCAGAATTACATCATGGCCCGAGGATGACAAGAATCCCAAAGGTGAGGTTGTAGATATTCTCGGAAAGACAGGAGAGAACACGGCAGAGATGCATGCCATTCTCGCGGAATTCGGACTGCCTTACAAATACCCTGAAAATGTTGATAAGGCTGCTCAGAAGATTGACGCCGGCATCACGGATGAGGAGGTGGCCAAGCGCATCGACATGCGTGATGTGGTTACGTTCACTATTGACCCTCGCGACGCGAAGGACTTTGATGATGCGCTGTCAATAAGGAAATTACCATCGGGGAATTATGAGATTGGCGTCCATATCGCTGACGTGACACACTACGTTAAGCCCGATACTCTCCTTGATAAAGAGGCGCAAAAGCGTGCAACATCGGTGTATCTTGTCGATCGTACAATCCCTATGCTCCCCGAGCACCTTTCCAACGGGATATGCTCGCTGCGGCCTGATGAAGATAAGCTAACGTTCTCATGTATCTTTGAGATGGACAGCAAGGCGAAGGTTGTCAAACGCAAGATTGCCCGTACGGTAATCCGTTCCAACCGCCGCTTTACTTACGAGGAGGCCCAACAGATAATTGAGAGTGGAACCGGTGAATATGCAGAAGAGATACTGGCGCTCAATTCGCTTGCCCAGATTTTGAGACGCGAACGCTACGACAATGGTTCTGTGGAATTTGACCGCGCGGAGGTGAAATTCGAGATTGACGAGGCGGGACATCCTGTCAGCGTGTTCTTCAAGGAATCGAAGGAGGCAAACAAGCTGATAGAGGAATTTATGCTGTTGGCTAACAAGACTGTAGCAACGGCTATCGGCAAACCGGCAGGACACAAAAAAGCCAAGGCATTCGTCTATCGTGTTCATGACATGCCGGATCCCGGAAAACTTGCTGATCTTTCAAAAATAGCACGTACATTTGGATTCCGCGTAAAGGAAAACGGCTCTTCTAAAGAGGTGAACCGCTCCATTAACAAGATGCTTGCTGACGTAAAGGGCAGGGGAGAAGAGAACTTCCTGTCAACACTCGCAATCCGATCCATGGCAAAGGCCGTGTACTCTACCATCAACGTGGGCCATTACGGACTTGGATTTGACTTCTATACGCATTTCACATCTCCGATACGCCGTTACCCAGACATGATGGTTCACCGACTGCTCGACCGATACATGGCCGGCGGTCGTTCGGTTAATCAGCAAAAACTTGAGGAGCAATGTAAGCACTCATCTGAAATGGAGCAACTTTCAGCCAATGCTGAAAGAGCATCCATCAAGTATAAGCAGGTTGAGTTCATGGGCGATCACATGGGCGAGGAGTTCACTGGTGTCATCTCCGGAGTGACCGAGTGGGGCCTGTATGTTGAACTTGACGAGAACTTGTGTGAGGGGCTTGTCCCCGTCAGGGATCTTGCTGACGATTACTATGACTTTGACGAGAAAAACTATTGCCTGATAGGTCGTCGCAACGGAACAAGATATCGGCTTGGTGACAAAGTTAAAGTTAAGGTGGCGAGAGCAAATCTTGAACGCAAACAGCTTGACTTCCTTCTTGTTGACGATCGCGGACGTGCAGGTGAAGACGAGCTTGGTAGTACCGCTTCTGTGGCTCAGGCGCTTAGAGGCGGAGGGAAAAAAGCCAAGGACGGCAACCGCAAACAGAAAACCCGCACACGCTCACGTAATAAGTGATGGTTACTATAGAGGTCAACCGTCTTAGAATAAGGGCGTATCATGGCGTATATGAACAGGAGCGCAATGTTGGCAACGATTTTGAGGTCTCTCTGTCAGTAAACTATCCTCCGGCAATAAGAGCAGTGGATACCGATGATATTGGCTCCACGCTGGACTATGCCGAACTGATATCAATTATCCGTGACGAAATGGCGATTCCTTCGGCTTTGATAGAACATGTGGCCGGACGAATCCGCAATGCAGTTATGACCCGTTTCCCGGAGGTATCCGGAGGTGCGGTTCGTGTTTCGAAGCTAATGCCTCCGGTGCCGGGTGTGGAATTGGGCGAAACTGCCGTTGTTCTCGTTTGGTGAATTGAAAAAATATTGTTAAGTTTGCGGATATTTAAATCAATTCAGAGTATTAAATTTATAATCCATGAAAATAACAAAGAAGGTAGTTAAGTCGCAGCATGGCGACATTACGCTCTACACTTTTACAAATGTTTCAGGTTCGCAGGTGACGGTTTCGTCGCTCGGTGCCGGTATTGTCAGTGTTAAGGTTCCTGACGCAGAGGGAAATCTTGAAAACGTAGCCTTAGGTTATGCCGATCCGGCTGACTATATGGCCGATGGCCCCTGTGCAGGAAAAGTGCCCGGAAGATATGCCAACCGTATCGCCGGCGGACATCTGCGTGTTGACGGAAAGGATTACCAGTTGGCAATCAACAACGGCCCGAATGCGCTTCATGGAGGCCCAACCGGATTCCAAAACCGAATTTGGAACTCAAGAGTGGCAGGTGACACCGTTGTGTTCTATCGCACCAGCCCCGATGGAGAAGAGAACTATCCCGGCACCGTACAGGTAGAGGCTGCTTACACATGGAGCGATGGCGATGTGCTGACACTTGAACTTACCGCTACAACCGATGCCGCTACCGTTGTCAATCTCACCAACCATTGCTATTGGAACCTTGAAGGACAGAATTCAGGGTCGGTATTGGATCACAAACTGTATCTGGCCGCATCACGTTACCTCCCGACGGACTCAACACTCATACCCACAGGCGAGATGGCACCCGTTGCCGGCACTCCGATGGATTTTACCGAGACCAAGACTATAGGACAGGACATAAAGGCTGACTTCCCCGCTCTTGAATATGGCAAAGGTTATGATAACTGTTGGGTGATTGATTCATACAATAAGGGTGTACTGAAGACAGCCGCAATTCTTGAGGCTCCCGCTTCCGGACGTGTCCTTGAAGTGGCCACAACGCAGCCTGCTGTTCAGGTATATACCGGTAACTGGTTGGCAGGATGCCCCAAAAATGCCGAAGGTCGGTCGTATGATGACTATGACGGAGTAGCCATAGAATGTCAGGGCATGCCGGATTCGCCGAATCATCCTGATTTCCCATCATTGCAGCTTTACCCCGGCGAGGTCTACAATGAGATAATCGAATTTAAATTTTCAACAAAATAACCATCATCAACAATTCCACTCAATGAAACCTACTCTTTATGTTCTCGCAGCAGGAATGGGCAGCCGTTACGGCGGTTTGAAGCAGCTCGACGGCGTTGGCCCTCATGGCGAAACCATCATGGATTATTCTATCTATGATGCAATCCACTCCGGATTCGGAAAGGTGGTTTTCGTTATCCGTAAGGATTTCGAGGCTGACTTCCGTGAAAAAATCCTTTCGAAATATGAAGGCCACATACCTGTTGAGGTGGTTTTCCAGTCAATTAATGACCTTCCCGAAGGATACACTTGTCCGGCTGACCGTGCAAAACCGTGGGGAACGAACCATGCTGTACTAATGGCTAAGGATGCCATCAAGGAACCTTTCGCTGTTATCAATGCCGATGACTTCTATGGACGCAATGCTTTCGAAGTGATTGCCAAAGAACTAAGCCGCGACCATGACCGTAAGGGTGACTATTGCATGGTTGGGTTCCGCGTTGGCAACACCATGACTGAAAACGGCTCCGTGGCCCGTGGTGTGTGCACAACATCCCCCGACGGGTATCTGACATCCGTTGTCGAACGCACTGCTATCAGCTACGATAAGGACGGCAACATAGTATTCACTGACGAGAATGGTGAGGTGCAGACCCTTGACCCGAAAGTTCCCGTTTCGATGAACCTCTGGGGTTTCACTCCTGATTATTTTGATTATAGCGAACGCGAATTCAAGCATTTCCTTGACAAGGACATCAATACCCCGAAGTCAGAATTCTTCATTCCGCTTTGCATCGATGCTCTTATCCGCAACGGCGAAGCTACAGTGAAGGTTCTTGATACTGATTCCCGCTGGTTTGGCGTGACTTACGCTGCTGACCGTCCCGGAGTAGTGGAAAAACTCGCTCAGCTTCATGCTGAAGGGGTTTATCCTGAGAAAATGTTCTGAATCCGTTCAGGCAGCTGTCTTTTTAAATAAGTAAATAACAACGGGTTTCCTCATTCGGGGGAAGCCCGTCTTTTTCATTGCGCGAGTATCAACACGGGTTGCATTTTTGGGAAATATGTGCTATCTTTGTGGTTTAAATGATGTAATGGGCTTTGTAAGGAGCATCTGCATCGTTAGATTACAAAAGAAGATATATATGTTTGGAAAGAATAAGACTGAAAATAAACCGGATAGGCCTACTTTCATCTCTCTTGACGAGCCGGAATCCCCGACCGGTGGCGGAACGGGCGGCAAGAAAAAGAGAAAGAAGATAGGCATTGTCGGTAAACTGTGGATTATTTTCGGCATATTCATGGCCGCGATATTTTTGTTGTTCATACTTGTCTACAACGGAATCATCGGATATATGCCTGATATTGAGGAGCTGAAAAATCCAACAGATAAATATGCATCGATTCTATATACGGCTGACGGTAAAGAGATGGGCCGCTTCTTCCAGGGAAGCGGCAACAGAGTAAGCGCGGATTTTGATGAGATTTCTGATAATGTTGTCAATGCGCTGATAGCCACGGAGGATTCCCGCTTCATGGAGCATTCCGGCATAGACATGAGAGCGCTGATGCGTGTAGGCGTGAAAACCCTATTGATGCAGGATCGTAGCGCCGGCGGCGGTTCAACTCTCACACAACAGTTGGCAAAGCAGTTATACTCGCGACAGACATCCAATGCGCTTGTGCGTGCATGGCAGAAGCCTATCGAATGGATGATTGCCATTAAACTTGAGCGCTTTTACTCGAAGGAAGAAATCATCAAGATGTACCTCAACCAGTTTGACTTCCTTTACAATGCTGTTGGAATTAAATCGGCCGCTCAGGTGTATTTTGGCAAGGAACCGGACAAACTTAAGATAGAGGAAGCTGCTTTGCTGGTGGGTATGGTGAAAAATCCATCAATCTACAATCCGCTGCGTCATCCCGAGAGGGCCCGCGAACGTCGTAACGTGGTGTTTGAGCAGATGCAGAAAGCCGGTATGCTTACAGCTGCTGAGGTTGACTCGCTCAAGGAACTTCCGGTCAACGTTGATTTCCATAGCGTTGACCATAAGGATGGTATTGCCCCATACGTCAGAGAGCAGATTCGTTACATGATGAGGGCCAAGAAGCCGGTACGCGAGAATTATCGCGGTTGGGAAATGGCTAAATACTATTCCGATTCAATTGAGTGGATCCGTAATCCCCTGTATGGATGGATTGAGAAAAATCCGAAACCCGACGGCTCGAAATATGACATTTACAATGATGGATTGAAGATCTACACTTCGATTGACTCGCGTATGCAGCAGCATGCCGAGGAAGCTGTTAGTGAGCATCTCGGCAAGACACTCCAGCCTGCCTTTGACCGCGAGAAGCGTGGGACATGGGGCGCTCCGTATTCGACAAACCGTACTGAAATTTCGGAAGTGCGTGTCAAACATCTTATTAATCAGGCCATGAAGCAGTCTGACAGATGGCGCTCTCTCCAGAGTGGCGGCCTGTCCGATGCTGAAATTCGCAAGACATTCGATGAGCCAACCGAAATGAAGGTGTTCTCCTACAAGGGAGCCATTGACACGGTGATGACACCGCTTGATTCAATTCTTTATCACAAGAAGTTCCTGCGCACCGGATTCATGGCTATGGATCCTGTCACCGGTCACATTCTGGCATACGTTGGAGGCCCTGACTTCAGGTTCTTCCAGTATGACATGGTGTCGCTCGGTCGTCGTCAGGTGGGATCAACCATAAAACCGTTCCTCTATTCACTTGCAATGGAGGAGGGTTACACTCCGTGTGACCAGATACTGAATGCGCCGCCGCAACTCTACAGCAACGGCAAACTATGGGTGATTCGTTCCGGTAGTTCGAGAGCCGGAGGTATGGTTGATCTTAAATGGGCATTGACCACCTCTAATAACTGGATTTCGGCCCGGTTGATTGACCAGCTCTCACCCGGAGCGCTTGTCCGAACGTTAAGAAACTTCGGTGTCAGCTCTCCGTTGGATCCCAATTACACTCTTGCGCTTGGAGCTGCCGACATCTCGGTCAAGGAGATGGTGGGCGCGTATTCCGCTTTCGCCAACAAGGGAATGCGTGTTGATCCCATTCTTGTGACGGCCATAGCTGACAATAAGGGCAACATCATTTCGGAATTCGTGCCACATCACACTGAGGTCCTTTCTGAGAAAGGATATTATCGCATGCTTTCTATGCTGCAGAGCGTTGTCGACCATGGAACCGGGCGCCGTCTGCGTGGCGCACCGTGGAACATTTCGGCCGACATCGGAGGAAAGACGGGAACAACTAACTTCAATGCCGATGGATGGTTCATGGGATTCACTCCGGAAATAGTGGCCGGTGCATGGGTTGGCGGCGAGGAGCGCTTCATTCATTTCCTCAACGGAAGCCTGGGACAGGGAGCCTCAATGGCCCTGCCTATTTGGGGTAATTTCATGAAAAAAGTTTTTGCTGATCCGAGGCTTCACTATTCACAGTCAACACGGTTCTCTTTCCCTCCGGGCCTTGACCTGTGTAATAATGATTTCGTTCCGAGTCTTGGTGTTGGTGGCGATTTGGAACCTATTGTCGAGGAGGAAGATGTGGATCTCACAGATACCGAACCGGATTCCGAATTCTTTGACTGACGATTTTAATTGATAATAATAAAAAAAGTATATATTCCATGAAGTTCAACGTTTCAAGCAAAACTCTTTACTCGTTTGCATCCTCCGTCAGCAAAATCATCAGCTCAAGGAATGCAATGCAAATCCTTAATAATTTCCTGTTCGAATTGGATGGCGATACATTGACCGTCACAGCCTCGGATATGGAAAATTCCCTTGTGGGCCGCATCAATGTTACAGATGCCGAAGGCTCAGGCTCATTCTGCCTGGATGCACGCCGCATTGTTGAACTGCTCAAAGAGTTGCCTGATCAGGGAATTACCTTTGAAATCAATGATCAGAATCTGGAGGTGCTTATAAACTACACCAACGGTCATTACAACACAGTGGCTATTTCCGGCCTTGAATACCCCGAACATCGCAAAGCTCCGGAAAACGATACCGTGAAGTTTGAGTGTGCATGCGAGCGGATGATCAAGGGTATTGAGAACACTCTATTTGCAGTCAGCACTGAGGAGATTCGTCCGCAGATGATGGGTATTCTTTGGGACGTGAAGCCTGAGGAGGTGGTGTTTGTTGCCACGGATACTCGCAAACTCGTGAAGTATGTTGACTCAACAATACGTTCCGGCCAGGAATGCTCTTTCATTTTGCCTGTGAAAGGTGCTCAGGTCCTGAAGAATGTATTTTCAAAAGAGGAGGATGTGCGAATCACAGTCACTCCGGTATCGGCCATATTTGAAAGCGCAACTTTCACATTTGACTGCCGTCTGATTAAGGGTACGTTCCCTGATTACAATCGCGTCATCCCCACGAATAATCCTTACGTTTTCACGGTTGACCGCCTTTCGTTCCTCAACGCCGTGCGCCGCGTGGCCGTGTTTGGCGATGGTGGTGGAGGCCTCGTGAAATTCAACTTCGACACTAACGAGGTGGTTCTCCGTGCATCTGATAACAGTCTTGGAACTTCGGGCGAGGAGCATGTGGCATGCAACTACGAGGGTCAGCCTCTCCGCATGGGATTCGGCAGCCAGTACCTTGTAGAGATTCTTTCGACATTCTCGTCAACTGACATAATAATCCGGTTGGCCGACCCGTCGCGTCCGGCTCTTTTCCTGCCGGGAGAATCCGATGCCGATACTGAACTACAAATGATACTTATGCCGATGAACATCGGTGAATGAGATAATTGACCATGCAGCTCAATCTTCAGCGCCCAATCATATTTTTTGATCTTGAAACCACCGGTACGAACATAACACATGACCGTATCGTGGAGATTTCCATTATAAAGGTATTCCCCTCGGGTGAGGAGCAGGAACGCACACGTCGTGTTAATCCTGAAATGCCCATACCGGAGGAAGCTACAGCCGTGCACCATATAACGGATGCCGACGTTGCCGGCGAGCCTACTTTCCGGCAGTTAGCCAAGAGCCTTGCCGAAATATTCTCTGACAGTGACATAGCCGGATTCAACTCCAACAGATTCGACATACCTTTGCTCCTTGAAGAATTTCATCGTGCGGGAATTGTACTTGACTTATCGAAAACCAGGTTTGTTGACGTACAGACGATATATCATAAGATGGAACCCCGCAATCTGTCGGCGGCATACAAATATTATTGCGGACGAAATCTTGAGGACGCTCATTCCGCCAATGCTGATACAAGGGCAACCCTCGAGGTACTGAAAGCGCAGCTCGACATGTATCCTGACCTTGTGAACGATGTTAAATCGCTATCGGAATTCTCGTCCCATAACAGAAACGTTGACTTTGCCGGACGACTAATCTACAACGAAGCAGGCAAGGAGGTTATCAATTTCGGTAAATACAAGGGCCAGATTGCTGAAGAGGTTCTTAAACGTGACCCCGGTTATTACAATTGGGTGCAGCAAGGAGATTTCCAGCAGAACACCAAGGACGCTTTTGCGCGAGTTAAACTTAGAATTTCCGCTCCCCGTAACCCCAGAGTGTGATGGACAGTGCGTTGAAAGATAAACATATTATAGTAGGGATAACCGGCGGTATTGCCGCGTTCAAGATAGCGACGTTGGTTCGCCTTCTGATAAAGCGCGGAGCCGAAGTGCAGGTTGTTATGACCCCGAATGCAAAGGAGTTTATAACTCCTGTCACCATGTCGGCTCTTACGGGAAAGCCCGTTGTCAGCGAATTTTTCTCAGCCAATACAGGAGAATGGCACTCCCATGTTGATTTGGGGCTGTGGGCTGATGCTATGCTGATTGCTCCGGCCACAGCGTCAACCATTGGTAAAATGGCCAATGGTATTGCTGACAACATGTTGGTTACTACATATCTTTCAGCCAAAGCACCGGTGTTTGTAGCTCCGGCTATGGACCTTGATATGATGGCGCATCCGTCCACTGCGAGAAACATTGATTTGCTTAAATCCTCCGGAAACCACATCATTGAACCGGCTGAAGGAGAACTTGCCAGCCATCTTGTCGGTAAAGGCCGCATGGAGGAACCGGAAAATATTGTTGATGTCCTTGAGCAGTTCTTCAAGAAACCTACGCCACTGGCGGGGAAAAAGGTCCTCATTACGGCAGGACCTACCTACGAAAGAATCGATCCGGTAAGGTTCATTGGTAATTTTTCAACAGGCAAGATGGGATATGCTCTGGCGGATGCTGCTGCGCGTGCCGGTGCTGATGTCACCATTATCAGTGGTCCGGTTTCAGTAAAGCCGACGGAGAGTAGTGTCAAGGTCATCAGTGTTGAATCAGCACGGCAGATGGCGCAGGAGTGTGATGCGATTTTCCCTGAATCAGATATTGCTATAATGTGTGCGGCTGTTGCTGACTATGCTCCTGCTGAATTTCATGAATCGAAAATCAAGCGCGAGAATATGGAGTCAGCTACTCTGCAACTTCGTAGGAACCCGGACATTGCGGCACGACTTGGAGCCAAGAAAACGGAAGGACAAATAATTGTCGGCTTTGCACTTGAAACCGACAATGAGGAGGAAAACGCGTTGAGAAAGCTGAAGTCAAAGAACCTTGACATGATTGTGCTGAACTCTCTCGCTACGCCCGGGGCCGGATTTGCTACTGACACAAACCAGGTGACGGTTTATCTGTCAGATGGGGGAAAAACTGAACTTCCTATGATGTCAAAGACCGACACGGCCCGGAAAATCATTGAATTGCTTTCATGAAACCCTTTTTTGCTCTCCTGATATTTTTTTTGATTGCAGTCACTTCCCCATGCCATGCTCAGGAATTGAACTGCGTGGTGGAGGTTAATACGCAGAAGATTCAGGGAAATGAGTCTGCTCTTGAATCAATGCGTGATGCAATCAATGAATACATGAACTCCACTAAATTCACATCATATCGTTTCAGTCCAAATGAAAAGGTCGACTGCCGGCTGATGTTGACGGTCAATTCTTACGTTAATGACATTGTAAGCGGCGAGTTGCAGCTACAGTCCACCCGACCGGTTTTCGACTCGTCATATAACTCCACAATGTTGAACATGCGCGATGAAAACGTCCGGTTCGAATACAAGACCGGTGACAGACTCGTGTTCTCCGAAACAAATGTAGAAAGTGCGTTGACCGCGCTTCTTGACTATTACGCATATCTCATATTGGCAGTGGACTTTGACTCCTTCTCGCCCAGAGGCGGACAATATTGTTATGATAGAATGCAGAATATAGTGCAGATGTCGCAGTCAGCCGGAGAGCCGGGGTGGAAAATGTATGCTGACAACCGCAACCGCGCCGCTGTTCTTGCTGCTTTCACGGAGCCTAACACTCAGGCAGTACGTGATTTGATATATGAGTATCATAGGAATGGACTTGACCGAATGTCTCTTGTCGCGGATAAAGGCCGTGAGTCTATAACAGCATCGCTCGGTCGGCTCGGAGATATCCGGGACAAGGCCCCGATGTCAGTGGTGCTGACTATCTGGCATGACTCGAAACTTGATGAAATAATCAACGTATATTCAAAGGGGCGACAGACTGAGCGTGATGGAATATATAATCTTATGGTCAGTCTGTACCCGACGGATCAGTCAAGGCTCCAAAACATAAAGACTCCTCCTGAAACACGTTAATATCTTTCCCAGATGCTGAAATCACTCCACATATCCAACTATGCCCTCATTGACAACATTGACATCCAGTTTCATCCCGGACTCAATATAATCACAGGTGAGACCGGGGGCGGTAAGTCTATAATGCTTGGGGCTTTGTCGTTGTTGCTCGGCGAAAGAGCCGATATGCGGTCAATCCGCAACAAGGATTCCAAGTCGGTAATCGAAGCTGAGTTCGATGTGAAAGATATTGACTCTGTGAGAGCTTACTGCAAGGATGCGGACATAGACTTCGATGAAATGGGGATGATATTGCGTAGGGAAATAACTCCGGCCGGTCGCTCGCGCTCGTTCATCAACGACACTCCCGTTACTCTCGACCGTCTTCGAGATATGGGTATGCTTCTTGTTGACATCCATTCCCAGCATCAGAACCAACTTCTGTCCAATCCGGATTTTCAGCTAAGAATAATTGACACCTTGGCTGGTAACGAAGGCCTGATTGAAGAATATGTTGCTGCGTTCAATGACTATAAGAGTGCTATCCACCGGTTGAAGGCAACAAAGACAGCCATTGTCAAGGATAAGGAAAATTCCGATTTTATGCAGTATCAACTTCAGCGGCTTGATGAGCTTGACTTACAAGCCGGAGAGTTAGAAGCTCTTGAGGCGGAGCGTGAACAGCTCTCGGCCTCAGCTGAGGCAAGAGAGTGTTTCAACGAGGCGCTTGTAGCACTATCCGATATGGAGACCGGAGCTTTGACTTTGGTTGAACGAGCCTCGGCCGCAGTGGAATCCGTTATTGAGCATCTGCCGGATGAAGCCTCCATATTGCAACGCTTTGAGGCAATCAGAACTGAATTAACTGATATCATTGACACTATTGAGCGTGTAGCATCGGAATTTCCTTCGGATGCCGCCGCTGATTTGGAGCATATCGACCGCAGGATAAGCAAAATCAATGATGTTATGAGCCGGCAAGGAGTCAGCTCCCCGGAGGAAGTTATTGCTGTGGCTGATAAGCTAAGGGCAAGATTGCAGCGTCTGGATGATGCCGGCACCATATTGAAAGAACTTGAGGTTACAGCCCGGCAAGCAAAGAAGACGGCAGTGGAAAAGGCCGCTGTAATAACAGACCGGCGACGGAAGTCTGCCGAAGAATTTGCTACAACGTTGCGTTCAGTGGCTATGCCTCTCGGAATGAAAAATCTTGTATGTGACATTGCTGTTGAGCCGGCGGATCTCTCCGTCACCGGTGCTGACAAAGTGGAATTCCGATTTGCTTTCAACAAGAACCAGACTCCGGTTCCTGTTGGCGTGGCGGCTTCCGGCGGAGAAATTTCGCGTATGATGTTGTCTATAAAGTCAATAATTGCCCATAGGATGGCTCTGCCAACGATTATTTTTGACGAGGTTGACACCGGCGTGTCAGGCGACGTGGCTGACCGGATGGGACGCATGATGCGTGATATTGCCGGCAACCTGCAGGTGATAACGATAACACATCTTCCGCAGGTAGCTGCCAAGGGTCAACATCATTTCAAGGTCTACAAGCATGACACTGACACTTCGACAGTGACACACGTCAAGGCGCTGACGGAATTTGAAAGAATCGATGAGATAGCCTTGATGTTATCGGGAGATCCGGACAACATGGCATCAAGAGCCGCAGCAACAGAACTTCTAAACAACTCTTCGCGTTAACATCATAGACATCACATAAATCCCTTTTCAACTATGCAGCCATCAGACTATATTTTCGGAATAAGAGCGGTAATGGAAGCGGTTAATGCCGGCCGTGACATTGATCGTGTATATATGAGGAAAGGACTTGCCGGTCCTCTTGCGCAGGAACTTCAGGAACTTTTGCGTGAAAACGGCATACTGACACGTCATGTCCCGGCAGAGAAGCTTGACAAGATAACCCGCAAGAACCACCAGGGAGTTATTGCCATGCTGTCGGCTGTGCCTTACCATAGTCTCGGTAATCTTGTGCCGCAGTTGTTTGAGGATGGTGTGCTTCCGTTTATTGTAGTGCTTGACGGCATAACTGACGTCCGTAACTTCGGAGCGATAGCGAGGACATGCGAGTGTGCCGGTGCCGATGCTATTGTTATACCTGAGCATGGAAGTGTTTCTGTTGGAGGCGATGCTGTAAAGACGTCGGCCGGAGCTCTGCTCCATCTGCCGGTGTGTCGTGACCGTTCCACTCTTTCGGCAGTGAAATATCTTAAAAATTCAGGATTCAAAGTCGTTGCTGTGTCAGAGAAAGCTGATATAAATTACACCACGGCCTCGTATACAGAGCCCACGGCTCTCGTTCTTGGGGCAGAGGATGTGGGAATCAGCGATGACGTGATCCGTGAGTGCGACACTTTTGTGTCAATTCCTATGTTCGGGTCAATTAGTTCTCTTAACGTATCGGTAGCGGCAGGAATTCTAATCTACGAGGTAGTACGTCAGAGACTTGAGGCTGACATGGAAGTTATCTGAAAAAAATATGGGAGATGTAAAGGAATCACAGGGAGTTGTATCAGTGGGCCGTCGGCGGTTTATCGGTCTGCTGCATTGGCTTGTGGTGTTTTTTTCCGGAGTACTTCTCTACACGATTACATACGATATTCTCAACAGTATATCCTTTATAGCTGACGAGCACTATATGCGTATTCAGTTCTGGATCTGCATATTCTTCATTGCAGAAACAGTTTTGGAATGGCTGTTGGCATCTGATCGCAGAAAGCGTCTACCCATTTCCGTACTGCTCGTCATAGTCTGTATCCCTTATATCTCTCTGATTCATCATTACGGTTGGCATGTACCCTCTGATGTCTATTATTTTTTACGCGTAGTTCCCATTGTCAGAGTTGCGGCTGTCCTGATTGTAATGTGGGGCCTGATGGAAAAAAACTGGGTTACGGGCATGTTCGGCTCGTATATAATCATACTCGTAATCACGCTCTATCTACTTTCGATGATGTTCTATGTTGAGGAGCATGCCGTCAATTCTTTAGTCTATGACTATTGGCAGTCATTGTGGTACTCTATCATGCAGATGAACACCTGCGGGTCAAATATAAGTCCCGTTACACCGGCAGGCAAGGTTATTGGTGTAGTTCTGTCAGTTGAGGGGCTTATTGTCTTCCCGGTATTTACCGTGTTCTTTACTCGGGCTTTCGGACGGACGCGAGTTGCGAAATCTGTCGGTTGAAATCTTCTGCTTCAAGTAGCTTTTCAAGCGTGAGATGCATCCTGTAGCGCCAGTAATGGCGGGAGTCGGCAGGTACATTGATTTGTTCTTCAGAAGGATTCTTCCGGCGAAGATTCTTGTCAATTGAAAGCCAATCCTGAATAGGGAGAATGCACAGCATGGACGGAGATTCCAGATTCTGCAGGATTATTTCACGACATATCCACGGTTCTGCTTCACGGGGAGCATCTCCTTCATGGTGAAGCATATCATGGTAAAATCGCTGAGAGCGTGAATAGTCCTCTTCCCACCATTGACGTATTCCTGACATGTCATGAGAAGATGTGGAGCACACTGACAGATAAGGATATTTTTCGGGATTGGCAAACGGTACCCACGCCTCTTTAGGCATGCGCTGAATCTCAAGTGACAGGATTTTCAGATGCTCCATGACCTGTGGCACACAAGCCGGAATCATGCCGAGATCCTCAGCGCAACATAGCATTCCGGTTGAATCAATGAGCGTAGGGAGTTTCTTCAGCGCGCTTTCTTTCCAGAATTCATTGTGGCGATGATAGAAAAAATCCTCATAAAGATTGTCGAACCGCAATCGCTGTTCTTCGGTCAGTATTTTATAGACGGAGGTTTTACTTGCCTCAATTCGAGGGTGATACAATCCCTTTTCTACCGGGTCCTCAATGAATAGCACTTCGTCCACCAGACTCATCAGCCCGTTGGATATGCGGTGGTTCCGGTCGGTTTGCTCAAGAGAGCCAAAGTGCCGTGCAATATCTTGTTGCGTGGTTAGTGACGGGATAAGGGAGTATCGACCGAATGCGTTACGGAGCAGATATTTTTCTTTCACTTCATCGGCAACATCGCCGAAAAGCAGAGCTATGTTACTATCTGTGATGAACGGAGCGGTGAATAGTGGCGCTGAAAATGCAAATCCGTATGAGTCAAGCATTTCCTTCGGACTAAGAGGCAGGGCCGGAGAGAATGTGCCGAGAATACCGTGGAATTGTGTGCATGGCACTTGCCATATTCTGAAAAAGCCGAGCAAGTGGTCAATTCGATAAGCCGAAAAGTATTCCGACATTTTTCTCAATCTTGACTTCCACCATGCATATCCATCGCGGGCCATCACATCCCAGCGATATGTTGGGAATCCCCAATTCTGTCCTTGAGTGGCGAAATCATCAGGCGGAGCGCCAGCCGATTGGTCAAGGTTGAATAGTTCGGGATGTAACCAGGAATCGACACTGCACCTTGAAATTCCAATAGGGATGTCGCCTTTCAGAACCACACCACGTGCCGCAGCATAATCGCGGGCTTCTTTCAGTTGCTTGTCAAGGTGATATTGTACAAATCGATAAAAGTCTATATCGTGGCGGTTCTCTGCTATGAATTGTTCAATCAGTTCCTTGTCGTATGTGGAATAATCTCCCCAGTGGCTCATATCGGCAGTGGAGAATTGGTCGCGAAGCACACACCATGCAGCGTAGGGCATTAGCCAATAGTCATTCTCACGGGCGAAACGTGAAAAAGATTCGGATGTCATTTCTGCGCTGCCCTGCTGTTTATAGATGAGCCGGAGATAGCGTGTTTTCGCGTTGTTCACGCGCTCGTAGTCCACAGTGGTAAGCTCGTTGAGCTCACGGCGCAGTGAATTGAACTCTGATTGCTGTTTGCTGTCATTCAGTTGCCCAACCTCTTCAAGACGTAGATACATCGGATGCAGGGCAAATGTTGAATTGGTGGTGTAGGGATATGAGTCAGTCCATGTTCTTGACATGGTGGTGTCATTGACAGGAAGCAGTTGGATAAATTGTTGTCCTGTTGATGCAACCCAATTCACAAGAAGTTTCAAATCAAGAAATTCTCCTACACCGAAACTTTTTTCAGACCGTAATGAGAATACCGGAATGGCTGTGCCGGTTCCGCGCCATGGCAGAAGTGGATTCTCAAAGAAAAGTCCGGAAAGAATCATGGATTCTCCTGATTTGAGCCCACTGAGGCTCAGCTGGCGGTTGTCATGATTCTCCCATACAGGAGAGTGTTGTCCGAGCTTGCTGACAACAAGAAATTTGAATTCTATATCCTGCGGAAGTTTATCAGTGGGAATCTGCGCCGTCCATACCGGGAATGAAGCAGAATTAAGTATTATCGCTTTTTCAGGATTCCAGTTGCCGAGATAGTCGCAATTGCCGCATATAGCTATGGCTTGATTCCGGTCTATCATTGGGGCATCAATACGAATCTCTACAGTTGCTGCGCAAGTTGCCCTGACTTCTTCGTTCTCCTTGCGGCGGAATATGGCATGCGTGAATGCTTCCGAGAAGAACGGTTTGTTGGTAGGGATGTCCTGCCAGTGGTCAATGACTGTGCATAGGTCGAGTCTGGCATCAAGCTGGAGAGAGTGGGGTTGTCCCCATTCGCTGCGTAGAGTGGTGGAGTCATTGTCGCGAAGTTCGTATCGGTAAGTGAACACTCCCTGAGCCGGCGATATGTCAATCGTCAGCCGGTGAGTGCCATCGCCGCAACATTCCATCTTTTTGCCATCAGCCAGAGCCGGAATGCTCCCTACAATGTAGAGAGCTTCCCCCCAGGCCGTATCATATCCAATCTTGAATGTAATTTTCATGTGTAGGGTTGGTGAAAGTAGCCGTTATCAGCCGCATCGCGATGTTCCGCATGATGTGCATATGAGGCAACCTTCCTGATATACAAGGGTTTCTTGCCCGCAATTGGGGCATTTCTGACCGTTAGCCTTAGTGCCGTCGGGCAGATATTTTTTCAGGGCGCGTTCCACACCCATTTTCCATGTGTTGATTGACTGGCTGTCAAGTTCCAGACCGCTGACAAGTTTCAGCACCTGATCAATAGGCATTCCGTAGCGGAGCACTCCGGAAATGAGTTTTGCGTAATTCCAGTATTCAGGGTTGAATTTGTCAGAGAGGCCCTCGATGGTGGTCTTGTAGCCACGCTTATTTATGAATTGGAAGTCATAGCGTTTGCCGCTATTGGCATCTACAGCCTTGATTATTTTGCCTTTTGTGACTGACTTGGGGCAGAATATTCCGTCCTCGTCATCAGCAAGACCGGTGAAAATCTCGTAGGGACGGCCACCGAGAAGACCTACGAAAGCAATCCATTTTTCCTTGTTGTTCTGGAAGCGTACAACATCTGCCTCCAACTCAATCGGGCGTTTGTCAACAATTGGATGGCCGTAAGCCGGAGTCTGTGCCTGAGGTTTTTTCTTCTCCACAGAGATGAGAACTCCTGAGCGGGACCCATCGCGATACACAGTACATCCCTTACAACCCACTCGCCATGCTTCCTCATAGAGTTTTCCAACGGTTTCTTCCGTTATGTCCGATGGCAGGTTGATTGTAACAGATATGGAGTGGTCAACCCATTTCTGGACCGCACCCTGCATGCGCACTTTCTCGAGCCAGTCTATATCATTTGCCGTGGCCTTGAAATAGGGTGAACGCTTGACAAGATTGTCAAGTTCCTCCTGAGTCATGTTTTTCTTGGCCTCAATTCCGTTGACATTCATCCATGTTAGGAATTTAGGGTGGTAAACGATGTATTCCTCAAACGCATCTCCCGTGTCATCAATGTAGTCCACGCGTACAGCAGTATCGTTGGGGTTGACCTTGCGACGGCGTTTGTAGACCGGCATGAATACGGGTTCAATCCCACTTGATGTACGTGTCATCAGTGATGTGGTGCCGGTAGGAGCTATCGTAAGACATGCTATGTTTCGTCGGCCGTACTTGCACATGTCAATGTACAATTCCGGATCGGCTTCACGCAGGCGACCAATGTAGGGATTAGCGGCCTCGCGTTCCGCGTCAAATATCTCGAAAGCACCGCGTTCGCGTGCCATCTCCACAGAGGAGCGGTAAGCGGCCAATGCCAATGCACGGTGAACCGTTACTGACATTTCGGTAGCTTCCGGTGTGCCGTAACGCAGACCAAGTGCGGCAATCATATCGCCCTCTCCGGTCGTGCCAACTCCGGTGCGTCGACCCTTCAAGGTTTTGGCTTTTATCTTCTCCCAGAGATGACGTTCGGTCTGCTTGACCTCGCTTGTTTCCGGGTCAGAATCTATTTTGTCGAGGATTAGATTGATTTTCTCCATCTCCAGATCAATGATGTCGTCCATCATACGCTGGGCCTTCATGACGTGGTCGTGGAAAAGTTCAAAGTCAAATGTGGCTTCGGGTGTAAACGGATTCTTTACGTAGGAGTACAGGTTGATGGCCAGCAGTCGACAACTATCGTATGGGCAGAGGGGGATCTCGCCGCAGGGGTTGGTGGAGATGGTGCGGAACCCGAGATCAGCATAGCAGTCCGGCACGGATTCACGGACAATCGTATCCCAGAACAGAACGCCGGGCTCAGCGGATTTCCATGCGTTGTGAATAATCTTGTTCCATAGGCGGCGGGCATCTGTTTCCTTAACGGTAGATGGGTTGTCGGAGTCAATGGGGAATTGCTGGCGGTACAGTTCGCCTTCAGTGGCGGCCTGCATGAATTCATCGTCAATACGGACAGATACGTTTGCTCCGGTAATTTTCCCCTCCGTCATCTTCGCGTCTATGAAGGCTTCTGAATCGGGATGTTTGATGCTTACGGTCAGCATCAATGCACCGCGGCGGCCATCCTGAGCCACCTCACGGGTGGAGTTGGAGTATCGTTCCATAAACGGCACAAGACCGGTGGATGTGAGCGCCGAATTCTTGACCGGAGTCCCTTTTGGACGTATGTGCGACAGGTCATGACCAACACCGCCGCGACGTTTCATCAGCTGAACCTGCTCTTCGTCAATCTTTATGACTCCGCCGTAGGAGTCGGGAGTGCCATCAACTCCTATCACAAAGCAATTGCTGAGCGATGATACCTGCAGGTTGTTGCCGATGCCTGACATGGGGCTGCCTTGCGGAACTATGTACTTGAAATCCCTGAGCAGATGCATTATCTCATCTTCTGTCATAGGATTGGGATATTTCTCTTCTATGCGGTGAATTTCCGATGCTATGCGATGGTGCATATCCTCGGGTGTCAATTCATAGAGTTGACCGCTGGAATCCTTGAGCGCGTATTTGCTGACCCATACTCTGGCTGCCAGCTCATCGCCGTCAAAATACTTTAGAGAGGCCTCGTATGCCTCGTCGTAGGTGTAACGTTTGTTTTCCACTGGAGGATGTGTGTAATGATTGTTTGTTCGGTAAGAAATTTTGCAGTGCAAAGTTGGCGATTCTCGGCGAGATTTCAAAGTTTTGTGTCTATAAAAAATCTGCATAATTCGGCTGTGAAATCCAAACATACTCTTAACTTTGCGGAACGAAACAAAATAACATGAGATATACGATGGATAACAGCAAATATTTTCTGAACCGCCGCACCGAGCGTCGCTACAGTCAACGGCCCGTTACTGACAACGAACTCAATTCGCTAATAGAGGAAGCTTCGCATGCGCCTACAACCGGAAACATGCAGCTCTACAGCGTCATTGTGACCCGCTCGGAGGAGGGCAAGCGTAAGCTCGCACCATTTCATTTCAATCAGCCTCAGGTGACGGGATGTCAGGCATTGTTGACTTTCTGCGCTGACTATAACCGCTTTTGCCGGTGGTGCAAAGTCAGTGATGCCGAGCCGGGTTATGACAATTTCCAATCCTTTGTGACGGCGGTTCTTGACACGGCTCTTTTTGCGCAGCAGTTTGTTACTGCCGCCGAAATGCGTGGACTTGGATGTTGCTATCTGGGCACTACCACCTATACTGCACCGGAAATTGCAGCAACCCTTGAATTGCCTGCCAGGGTAATCCCTGTTACCACCGTGGCTGTAGGATGGCCGGATGGGGAGTCGGAGGTAAGTGACCGTCTGCCAGTCGGCGCATTTACGCACTCGGAAACCTACCATGATCCTACCGATGATGAAGTACGCCGGTTTTACGCCGACAAGGAAGCTCGTGCTGACAGCCAGCGATTTGTTAGCGAGAACGGGAAGCAATCTCTTGCACAGGTGTTTACTGACGTGCGCTACCCTCGTGCCAACTGTGAGCTTTTCTCACGTATATATCTCGACTTTATAACCGGACACGGCTTTCCGCTGCCTGACTGACGGCGTTGAACAGACGCCGGCGCAGAGCATCTGCTACGCATGATATCAGGTAGATGGTCAGAGTCAGGGAAAGACAAAAAGCGCTGTAGAGAAGTAGCGACCCATAATCCCACACATCATTTGCGGCGGGGCGGATGAGCCTTACCCACACAATGGGATTCTTATGGATAAGATAGGCCGCAAAAGCTCCGCGAGCCAGAAAGTTGACGGCCTGACTGTGGATCCTGATTGTGGTGAAGAAAGTGAACACCGCCACGGAGGATATCAACACCCACGGGGCATTGTAGGCGTAGGCTTTTGTCGGCTCCATCCATATTGCCACAATGGCTGTCAGTAGGGTGGAGATGCCCCATGCTGCAATAGAAAAGAATCGCGTACGGCGCCTGTTTCGCTCCATCCGGTCCCTTTCAGTTGCTATGTGACGTCCGATGAGATACATCATGATTAGTTGTACGGGTGTGTAACCGGTAGGGTTGAATCCCATTCCCCAAAGCCATCCGCCCCACACATTGAACAGAACGAACAGACCGATCCATAATGCGGATTGGCGCGGCGTGAGAGCGGCGGTGGCGGCATTGAGCATCGGGCTCAGCAGGTAGAGAACGAGATATGCCGGAACGTACCATAGATCTGTGTGGGTGAAAACCATCCATGATTCAATCCATCTTTCCCACGACCATGTCTGCGGCTCCAGTGCTGCCTGCAGCGAGTATATTATTACGGAATAGAACAAGCATGTCAGAGTGAACGTAATCAATCCACGTAAACGGGCACGTATGCCAAAATAGCCTGATATCAGGGTGAAGCAGTTGACGCCGACAATCGTGATGCTCTCAACGACTATGCGCCAAGCATCGGCACCGGTTATGTCGGTTATACTCCCGGGGGTAGGCAGCCCTACAGAAGCTCCGTCAAGATGAACCATTATTACGGCCATCATTGACAGAATGCGTAGAAGTTCAATGTTTGACTGACGCAGCTTCATTGGCCGTTGTTCTGTAAGCTCGGTTGAGGCTGTCGGCCAACTCGGGACCAACCTGTCGGGCATCTACTATGGTGTCGGTAGGCTGATTGCCGGCCACAATAATTGAGTCAGTGACCAAAGGCTCTTCAGGCGGGGTTGTCGCCTCCCTTTCGGCTTCCATCTGTGATGTGTATCGCCCCGTGAAGTATCCTGCCGTACCTCCGGCTATGAATGATGCAGCTATGACTATGGTCATGATGCGCGCCCTGCGTAGGGTAGGGGATGTATTGTCGTCGGGATTTTGTTTTTTTGATGTGGTCATGTGGCAAAATTACGCAAAATTTTGTAATTTTGAAGTCAATAAACCAAAATGATATGAGACAACTTCATAGAACCATCATTGCATTTCTTCTTCTACTGCCGGCTGTAGCCATGATTCACGCATCGACTCCCGGCGATGGTAAGGCCACATTCAAAGCGGCAAGTTACAATATTCGTCAGGCCAACCACAGCGACTCGGTCAATGGCAACGGCTGGGGCCGACGTCTGCCCGTACTTGCCAATCTAATCCGATTCCATGGATTTGACATTTTCGGCACGCAGGAAGGTTTCCGCCATCAGCTTGACAGTCTGTCGGCACGTCTGCCTGAATATGCATGGACAGGGGTGGCCCGCGATGACGGGAAGCGTGAAGGAGAGCACTCGGCTATTTTCTACCGCACTGACATGTTTGATCTTCTTGACAGCGGTGATTTCTGGTTGTCGGAAACGCCCGACAAACCCGGACTTGGATGGGATGCCGTGTGTGTGCGCATCTGCTCGTGGGGCAAGTTCCGCCATAAGGCCACCGGACGGGAGTTCCTGTTCTTCAATCTCCACATGGACCATGTAGGTAAGCAGGCCCGAATTGAGAGCGCACGGCTGGTTAAAAGTAAGTTTGCGGAGATTGCTCCTGGATGTCCGGCCATAGTAACGGGTGATTTCAACGTTGACCAGACGAGTCCCTCATATCAAACGATGATTGGAGACGGGGTGCTGTGTGACTCATACGAAATGGCTGCTATCCGCTATGCGCCTAACGGCACCTTCAATAATTACCACACTGACGAATACACTCCCTCACGAATCGACCATGTTTTCGTAACGCCCGACATAACGGTGGAACGCTACGGTATTCTGACCGATACCTATCGCACAAAAGGAAAGGGCGATCTCAAGGCAACCCTTGAAAACGCCCCTGATGAAATTTCGGCCGTAAAAGCCACTCCACGCACTCCCTCGGATCATTTTCCGGTGATGGTGGTGCTGAGCCTGTAATCCTTAGTAGCTCCCTTTCAGCACACGGAGAGCTGCGTCATAATCCGGCTCGTTGGTGATTTCGGGGACAAGTTCGCGATATTTGACCGTACCGTCCGGACCGATGATTACAACCGCACGTGTCAATAGCCCGGCAAGAGGCCCGTCAACGAGCATAACGCCATATTTTTCGCCAAAGGCGGGAGAGCGGAATGCCGATGCTGAAATGACATTCTCAAGACCGTTGGTGGTGCAGAAACGGGCCATTGCAAACGGCAGGTCCTCCGACACGCATAGAACTTTGGTGTTCTCAAGCGTTGATGCTTCCTGATTGAAGCGGCGCACGCTGCGCGCACACACGTCGGTGTCAAGGCTCGGGAAAATGTTGAGAACTACGGTCTGTCCCTTGAAGTCCTCGTTCTTTATTGCTGACAGGTCAACGCCGGTCAGGCTGAAATCAGGTGCTTTGCTGCCAACGGTGGGAAGAGTTCCGTAGGTGTGGCAGGGAGTTTCTTTGAAATTTACGGTTTCCATAGATGTTGCTATAGTATTATTGTTTGTTTCTGGTGTTCCGGTATCTCCGGTCGCGGATGGGCCTGACGCAGGGATAAGGACCATCTTTTGTATAACATCCGTGGCGAGGTCTTTGTTGTAACCGAGGAGCACATTTTTAACAACGCCTGTTGCATCACAAAGTATGAATGCCGGCATGTCGGCAGCGCCGCAATCACGAGCCAGCGGGCGGGCTCCTATCAACAGATGTTCTCCGGGACGTAGTTCCGGGACGGCTCCGTCCACGGCATCAACATGTTTATCCATAAAGGCCATTATTAGTTCAGCGTTATAGGGTAGGGCATCCAGGGCGTTGCGAAGATCGTTGACAATATCCGGGGTGAATCCGTGGGATGCATCAAGAAGAGCCACCACAGTAGGCGCTGCAAGCTCATCGGCTGTGCGTCGCAGATAGCGCTCCCCGGTTGTGGTTTGCAGTGCAAATCCGGGCAATCGGCTCCCCGGTAGATTTTCAATACGGAAATTGCTTTGGCGGAAATTGCCGAAAACATCGGGATAGCTGCGCATCAGGCTCGCCTCATTGATGTCGGGGCAAGAGTTGCTCAGTCGCGTGTCAGAGTAGCTGACCGTTACAGACTGTTCGCTGATAGAACCCGGATTATTCTCCATCAGCGCCCCGGTGGGCATCAACGTTTCTGGGTCAAAAGTATAGGTTGCTTCCATAGCCGTTACTCCGTTGAGTTTCATCACTGCCTCTATTGCTACGCACTGTATGCCGGAAATCAGCGTGTCGGGACGCAGGCTCAGAGTGTAGTCCGGATTTTGCTGCATGAAACGGAGCTCGTCAGCCAGAGTTGCCGGAATCAGATTGGCGAATTGCGCCGTACGGTGCACTCCGGTTGGCTGTCCGTTGCGTCCGTGCATGGTAAACGGAACAGCATCGGCCGATGCGTGGTATTCCTGTAGCCTCTCTCCCGAGTAGCGAAAATGATTGCCGTCATAATATGCCGAGAAGCCTTTCACTTCGGGCTCGCGTGAAGTCATGGCCCAGTCAATGAGGTAGCGACATGGAAGGAGCGTGTCCGGTTCCGCCGCACGTTGCTGGTTAAGCGTTAGACTGTAGACAACGTCATCGTTAAGTTGCGGCATGGTCACTGAAAAAACAGCCTTTGCGCTGTAGCACTCAACATTATCGAGCGCACTGATAATGTCCGCTATGTTAATAGCGGCTGACGCATTTGTCATTGAGCATAATGCTGTCAGCAAAAAGGCTGTCTTCCCGGCGAGTCTGTTGAATTTCGGCATGGCAAAAAAAGATGATGTGATGAATTGATTCTTGTGATGAACTATCCTTATAATGTTTATCCGCCCGTAAATGTTCAAAAAAAAATACCATGGAGCCGGCGATGGCCCCATGGTAGTGTTATGGTGTTGCAAATTTATTCTTCGGCGGCAACAGCTTCAGCTTCGGCCACTTCAGCGCTCGGAGCGATGTTGGGCAGTTCGAGGCCGAGTTTCTTGCGGCGGTCAACAACCTTGAGGATGAGACCGAGAGCAAGAGCAGCCACGCCGAGACATGCCAGCATTACGAGCGGAGCGGTGTAATTGTAGCTTACGGCAGCCTCCTCGGCGGTCATTGTCCCATCGGCCATGCCCTGAGCTATGTCGGGGTTGGTATTGTCAAGAACTTTACCTATGAGGAGAGGGAAGAGCCACAGTCCGATGTTCTGAATCCAGAAAATCAGAGCGTAGGCCGAACCGATAATCTTGGCATCGACAAGTTTCGGAACGCTTGGCCAGAGCGATGCAGGCACCAGTGAGAACGAAGCTCCGAGCACGAGGATTGTAACGTAGGCTATTGTCACTGACAGCGCGGGCGATGCCTTGAACTGCGGCAGTATAAATGCGAATGTCAGATGACAAAGGATGAGCAACAGCGAGCCGAATACCAGCATTGATGCTGCTTTGCCCTTATAGTCCACGTAGTGACCGAGGATAGGTGTGATACCCACGGCGAGGAGGGGGAACACGGCAAACATGGCTGCTGCCGACTGGCATTTGTAGCCCATGTAGCAATAGCAGAGCAGTGCTATGATGGCGAGGCTCATAAGCCCGTATTTTGCAGTCTTATTTTTCTGGAAGTTGCTGGCAAAAGCGGCGGCAGCTACCACGAGCATGATGCAATATTGGATGATGGTGGCCGTGTTTGATGCCCAGAATTCGCTGTCGGGGGTGGTGAATGCAATGTTGCACTGCAGCATGTTGACGGCATATTTCTGGAACGGGAAAATGGCTGAGTAGTAGAGCACACACAGAAGAGCTACAAGCCAGAATCCACTGCTGGTAAGGATTTTGCCAAGGTCCTTGATTTGGAATGGATCATCTTTCTCCTCTTCCGCACCGGTCTGACGGTCAAGTTTGCGGTCCATGAAGAAGTAGACTACAAACATGATTAGCGCAATCATCAGCAGGACAACGCCGAATGCCACTGAGCGCGAAACGCTTATGTCGCCGCCGAGGTTGGCGAACAGGGGCGAGAATATCATACAGGTTGCAACGCCGAGTCGGGCAAGTGCCATTTCCGAACCCATTGCAAGAGCCATTTCGCGACCCTTGAACCATTTTACAATACCGCGGCTCACGGTTATGCCAGCCATCTCCACTCCGCAGCCGAATATCATGAAGCCTATGGCTGAGAACTTGGCCGAGGCGGGCATCCCTTCATAGAAAGGCGACACTCCGAGCTCATCAAAGACGGGAATGTAGTTGAGGTGGTCAGTGAACCACTGGTAGAGCGAGTTGGCCGGATTGCAGAATGAGTCGGTCAGGGCATACCAGTTGATTGTGGCTCCGATCAGCATGACAACTCCTGACAGGAGGGCAGTGAAGCGGACTCCCATCTTGTCGAGGATAATACCCGCAAAGATGAGGAAAAATATGAATACGTTAAGGAATGTCTCGGAGCCCTGCATGGTTCCGAATGCCAGAGAGTCCCATTCACGGGTCTCCTGCAGCAGGTTTTTGATAGGCGACAGTATATCCATGAAGATATACGAGCAGAACATGGCAAAGGCCAATAGAGCCAGTGCGGTCCAGCGTGCCCATGCTTTGTCGTTAAGTGCTATGGTTTTGTTGGATGTCATGATAATGATTGTTTTATGATTGGTTCACAAAAGTAATAAAATTTAGCGTAATTACAGCATTTTTTGCTATTTTTGCGATAAGTTTCAACCAGTCAATTATTATGAGTCATTTATCCGGCCGCCAGCCATACACTTTTGACCGAGTTGTGCGAATGCTGATAACGCTCGTGCTGATTCTGGCCTCGGTGTGGGTTATTGATATTTTGCATGAGGTGCTTCTTCCGTTTGTCATCTCCTGCGTGGTGGCCTACCTGTTTGAGCCTTTTGTTCAACACAATCGCCGGCTGTTGCATCTGAAAGGACGCACGGTCGCCGTGTTCATCACCCTCTTCGAAGCGGCTTTGTTGCTGGCCATAGCCCTGTGGTTGATAACTCCTGTGATCATCGGTGAAATTAAGGAGATGAGCCGCATATTGACCAATTACGCATCTTCGAAAATGACCGTCAGCTTCCTCCCGGCAGAGTTCCAGAACATGCTCCGCCGGAGCATTGACCCTGCGAAGGTCAATGCAATTCTTGCTGACCTTGACTGGATGCAGATTGCTTCCAACGCATTGAAAACCACGTGGAACATTATTTCCGGCGGGTGGGCTGTGGTGCTCGGAATTATCAGCTGGCTCATAGTGATTCTCTACGTGCTGTTCATAATGCTGGACTATGACCGCCTCGGACGGGGCTTCATGACCCTTATCCCCACGAGGATGCGGCCTATTTCGCGGCAGATTGTCCATGATTTGGAGTCAACAATGAACCGCTACTTCCGCGGCCAGGCACTGATTGCGCTTATTGTGGGCATCCTTTTCGCCGCCGGATTCTCAATAATCGGGTTGCCCATGGCAATCATTCTCGGGCTATTTATCGGAGTGCTCAACCTTGTGCCGTATCTACAGGTCATATCCATAATCCCCACCGCATTCCTCTGTCTGGTCTATGCCGTTGACGGTGGAGGCGATTTCTGGACACTTTTCTGGCAGTGTGTAGCCGTCTATGCCGTGGTGCAGTGCATTCAGGATTTCATCCTCACCCCCAGGATTATGGGTAAGGCAATGGGGTTGAATCCGGCCATAATCCTGCTGTCTCTGTCAGTGTGGGGAACGCTGCTTGGCTTCATTGGGCTTATCATAGCCCTGCCGCTAACCACTCTTCTCATTTCCTACTATCGCCATTATATCCTTGCCGGAATTGAACGGCGCGCGGGATTAACGCCCGATGCCGTAGCCGATGATATCCGTAAATTTGATGAAATGACTGAAAATCCGTAAAATATAATCCTTAAAAACATTTGCTATGAGTAACAAGAAAATCCAGTGCCCCACATGCATGGAGACCATTGATGCCGAGTTCACCGTGTGTCCGTTCTGCGGAGAGAACCTGAGCAACATATCCGCTCCGGTATTGCCATCAGCAACCGTTCCGCCTGTTGCGCCTCCTCCTGTCTATCCAACTGCCGATGTTCCGGAACCGCCTGCCGCACCGGTTGTCCCTCCCGCTCCGCAGCCTACTCCTTACGCCGCCCCTCAGCAGTATGATTATGTTGACGATGGATATGACGAGACCCCTGCAGGATTCTACCATACTTTTGTTGGCCGCGAGTTCTTTGGCCGCTATGCGCAATTCGGAGGAACCACAGGACGAGCCAACTACTGGTTCACCGTTCTTGCCATGCTGATTCTTGAAATGGGCCTCTATGGGCTGACTTGTTTCTTTTTAGGTAGCGTTACCGGATTTGGCATTGTCTCCACCATATTTACTATTGTGGGCCTTGCCACTGTGATTCCGTCCATAGCCATAGTTGTGCGCCGTTTGCGTGATTCCGGAAAAAGCCCCTGGTTGATTCTCTTGGGCCTTATACCTATCGTAGGTCCAATAATCCTTTTGGTATTCTTCTGCCAGTCAGGCGTTACTCCTCGCCGTCGGTTCTCATTCAAGGCTCCTGATTGGATTATCACGATTCTCTGTGTTGTCCTGTTCTTTGCCGGAATAGGATATGCGGCTTCCAAAATCAATGATGTGGAGAACGGTCTTGACCGTTACGACATGCCCCGCGTTGACGATTACTCCGATGACTATTATGGTGATGATGACGACGATGTGGTGGTTGAGGAAGCTATCGAGGAAGTGGTTGCGGCTGAAGAGCCTGCGCTTGAAGGTGCTTCAGGAACTTATACTCTTACCGGTACTGTGGCCGGAGCCAAGGTAATCGTTGAGATGATGGTCAATGGTGGCACCGTCACCGGACGTCTGCGCTACGCCAAGATAAACCCTCCGTCGTGGCTCGACATCAACGGATACTTCAGCGATGGTTATTACTTTATGTTCCAGGAATCCAATGACGATGGGATGATGACGGGCGAATACTCCTGCGAAGGCAAATTTGACTCACGCGGACGCCTGACAGCTCTCCGCGGAGAGATGACCAACTATAAAGGAAAAACCTACACGGTTAATCTCACCGTCCAATAGTATCGGCTGCGGCAGCCGGTGTTTCCGACTTTGCCGTTGCTGTTGAATCGGCAGCCGGAGTCGCGGATTTTATCTCCGTGGTTCCGGCTCCGCCGTCTTCTATGGATGTACCGTCAGCCTCGGCCGATAACACATCGCGATATTGCGTGAACAGGTCACGGAAATTTATGCCGGTTCCTCGCATAGTGCTTTCCAGCTCGTTGGTAAACGATTCCGAGCGCGACATCAGGATGTCGTACGTGTCAACGTATTTGCGCATGTACTCCAGCTTCAACCCTTTCTTGCCTTTTTCCTGTTCGGATTTCACAATCTCGCTGAGACCCGTAAGCACAGCCACTCCCTGATAGGGCGTAAGGAAGTCGGCTTCCAAAGCCAGTGAGTCTATCGTGGTGGCCGATGCCACGGCGTTAGCCCCCGTATAGGCCGAGAGGTCTATGGTGGTTGTGGTGCTGGAGTTGTCGTTTTTGCTGCCGCCACACGCTGTCAGCATAGCGGCGAGTGTTATTGCTGTTATTGTTCCGATAAGTTTCATTGTTATGGATGCGATGGGTGGTACGAATGGCAAATTTACAAAAAAATGAGTAAATTTGCAGTCTATGGAAAAAAAGAAATCAAAGAAATCCGTCAAGAAGCGCGCGCGGTCATCGTCAAGAGGCCTCTTTCAGCACCGCTGGTTTGTTGTTTCCACTGTTGCAATAGCCATTGTCATAGCCCTTTCGGTATGGGCGGCTAATCTGATGCTGCGTTCCCATTCCGGTGATGCGGTGTGGATTCGCATTCCTGCCGGAGCATCCGGCGAGGCCGTTTCCGATTCTGTCCGCAAGGCTCTCGGCCCCTCGGAGGGCGATCGTGTGGTTACGTTGATCAGTCTTATGGGCGGCGATGCCGTCCATGGTGCGTATAAGGTGACCGACGGACAGAATCTGTTTTCCGTGGCCCGCAACATTGCCCGCGGACGTCAGACTCCCGTCAGGGTGACTTGGACCAATGTCCGGACCCTTGACGACCTCGCATCGGCCGTGGCTCGCAACATGGAGTTCTCGCCCGATGATTTCTTGCAGGCATGCCGGGAGGTTCTGGAGCCGGAGGGCTTCACCGCCGCGCAATATCCTGCGGCGTTCCTCCCTGACACTTACGAGTTCTATTGGACTGCTCCGGCCGAGGATGTCGTCGGCAAACTCCATTCCTATCAGAGCCAATTCTGGACTGAGGAGCGCATTGAAGCTGCGCGTAAGCTTGGCCTTGACCCGATAGGGGTGGCCACGCTTGCATCAATCGTTGAGGAGGAGACAGGAAAGGCTGATGAGCGTGGTGCCGTGGCTCGGCTCTATATCAACCGCCTTAAGGAGGGAATGCCGCTGCAGGCTGATCCCACAGTGAAGTTCGCTATCGGCGATTTCTCCATACGCCGTATCACCAACGATATGCTACGCACCGATTCGCCTTACAACACCTATCGCATCAAGGGACTGCCTCCCGGCCCTATTCGTGTGCCGTCAAAGGCCACTCTTGAGGCCGTGCTTACGGCGCCTGCCCACGACTATATCTATATGTGTGCCCGCGAGGATTTTTCCGGTTACCACACCTTTGCGCGGTCCTACGCCGAACATCTTGCCAACGCCCGCCGCTATCAGGCTGAACTTGACCGCCGCAACATCCACTGATTCTCCCACATAAAGAAAGCGCCACATCCCTTCACAGGGCCGTGGCGATAGGAGTAAAATTGGAACAATTTGTTTCTGTTATGAAATTTGGGTGAACAGTGGGGGTCGAACCCACGACCTTCGGAACCACAATCCGACGCTCTAACCAACTGAGCTATGCTCACCATCTTTTGGTTTTGCGCTGCAAAGGTAACACATTTTTTTGAATCCGCAACCATTTCTCCCAAAAAATCTTTCCACCCCCGCGGTTTGTGCGGTGTAGGGTGATGTAGCGACCGGGGGAGGGTCGCGGCGGAGCTGCGGGTCAGTTGTAGCCACGGGTGAGGGCCAACGGCCCGTAACCCATGGCTATGATTAATATGCGCCTACGGCGCAGGATTGGATGTGTGGGGGCGGCGGTCGCTACTGGGTAGCGGCCGGGGAACAGGGATAGTTTCCTTAGCAGAGAGAGAGGTGATTTCCGCCAAAAGAGAATGCCGTGGGTACGCCCATAGCCTTGAATGCTCTTACTATTGTTCCGACTGTGAGGTTATGGCCATTCTCTATTCTTGACACCTGCGCTCTCTTCACTCCCATAAGTTCTCCGAGTTGTTCCTGCGTTAGATTCTTTTCTTTCCTCGCTTGTTTTATAGCCTCACCAATGAGATAAGACTGTAATTCAGCCTCCATAGCATCTCGACGTGGTGTCCCTTTTTCTCCGACAACACGGTCAAGCATTTCTTCGTGTGTATATAGTTTCATCGTTTCCATAATTTATTTCTTTTTCTGATTATAGTAATTTTTTCTCAGCACTTCTGCATGGGCTATTTCGCTTTCCGGGGTCTTCTGCGTTTTCTTAATGAATCCATGCGTAGCGATTACGAGATTTCCTGTATCCTTGTCCCAGAAAGCGAGTAGCCGGTATTTAAAGCCTTGATATATTGTTCTGAATTCCCATATATCATTGTTGAGTTTCTTGAATAATTCTTTATCCATGAAATATCGGCTCTTGGAGATGTTGTAGGCAATCTTGTCCTTGACCTTGGCGGGTAAAGATTCAAGAAAGTCAATAGCTTCCTCCATATAAATTATATCAAATTTCGCTTTCAGTTCCATCGTCGTTATCTTTACACCGCAAAGATAGGTAAAATGTTACATATATAGAAACATCTCATATGATAATTTTGTTCTGTCATTTGCTCGGTCACTACAGGGTAGCGACGGGGGAAGGGTCGCGGCGGAGCTGCGGGTCAGTAGTAGCCACGGGTGAGGGTCAACGGCCCGTAACCCGTGGAATGGGGGCAGTGGACGTGAGCTCTGCGTAGCAGGGCTTTATTTGTGGACGGTGAAGCCCCGCGATGCGGAGCAAATCATTTATGTTGGTTTTCCATGGGTTACAGCCTGACGGCTTCACCCGTGGCTATGATTAATATGCGCCTACGGCGCAGGATTGGATGTGCGTGGGCGTGGCAGCGGGCGGGGAGATTATTCGTCGACGATTGGCATGACGGCAGACATACTAAATATGGACGGCCCGGCGGCGTCGGAAAAACTCTGGGCTACTCCTGTTGATGTAATTCTTAAATGTAATTGTTCACCAACAAAATAGGTTACCCCGGTATTTGTTGAGGTTCCTCCAAGTCCGCTGTAAATTCTTATCTCTTGTTTACTCGTACCTCTTTCAATTCCGTTATTATCTGTAATGCTCTTTACCAATGGGAAAAAGAAGTCATAACAATCCCCTCCGGATGAGTAAACAGGAGTAGAAATGCCCTGAAATAAAAAGGGGCTTAGAGTTCCCTTTTCGATAACACTTAAAGCTGCAATACTCGGAATTCTGTAACCACGAGGCGATGGGTCATATACCGTTTTAATTGATTCAGACCATAGTAATTTATTGTCAAGATTGTAGTATGATATGCCAGTTACTGAATTCAGATTAAAAGTATAGGGTTGCGTTATTGTTGTATAGTAGTTAATTTTTGCAGAGATTGATGATCTTGCCGGAGCATAATATGATTCGGCATACACGTCTTTATATTTGGTGTCGTAATCCATTCCGTTATACACTATTAATCCCGGGTCTTTGCGTCCCCATTGGTAGAGCGGAAAGTTACAACTGGAGGATGTATCCTTTACAGTGAATTCAACAATTTTTTCCGCTCCGGTATCCGGTTGATATAACCTGATTTTGACACTTCGGGGAATGTATATGATATCAGGTAGGTCGCACCATCCGAGATACCTTGACATGATTTTATAAGTTGAAGTGGCGCTTGGCAGAAAGTAGCCATCCGGCCCATACGGGTCAAAGTCAGTGACCCATATATGCCAGCTCCACATTATGACATTGTCGGCATCGCGCACGGCAATAACGGCATTACCCTGATGAATGGTAGAGGCAGGGACGCTGAATGTCAGATAATCGCCATCAATGCTGACGTTCTGCACGAGATTCGGCTCATCTTGCCACACTATGGTGGCATTGACAGGCGCAGTGCCGGTGTCCGTTGATATATAAGGCGATGTAATAGCGTTGCCCAGATAATTCTCGGCATTGGAATAGCTATCCGGATATACCGCTCCATTTTTGATGGCATTGCCATAGACGAGCGGCAGGCGATATGTACCCGGAGCGTTGACCACATAGCAGTTTGCCGTAGTCCTGACTCCGCTCTCATCGAGCGACAGATCGCAGTCCGTTTTTGCCGCGGCGCTTTGAAGCGCCGGCGTATGCGTGTCGGTTTCCCGCTCGTAAGGGGAAATCTGAACAGTAAGAGTACCTCCTCCAGTTCCTTTTTGCCCTCTTACATTAGTCTTGGTTAAGGTCAAAGTAGGAATCCAACTCGGTTTCGCTATTGCTTTATAACCTCCGGCACCATCGTCCTCAACAAACTCGTATTCCCAGGGTTCTGAAAAATAACTTACATCCCCTCCTTTAACGCTTACCCCGAAGCAACTATAAACATTAAATTTATTAGTAATATTCGTGTAAAAGCAGTTCTCCGAGCCGAAAGAGGGTATAATATCCAAGTATGGTTCGATTAAAACAGCGGAGGTAGAGACGGTGTATTCCACGGTTGTTCCCGGTTCCCATGTAGTACCGCCGATATCAGCTGTTAATCTAACGCTTTCTCCTGACCATTTTTCTTTAAATGTAATTCGAATGTATGCATTTTCCGGCAAATTCTGTGGAATGAGAAATAATGTGTAGTTGTCACCTGACAATATCTCGGTCTCAGAAATACCATCAGTCTGTGGTTGTCTTGATGAGACTCCTGTACTGTCTAAGGCTGCATAGTTGCTCCAACCTTTGATTCCGTCCATGTAGTAATCTGCTGATTTGTATAAGTTACAAAACCATGTTGCCGTCACGGTGCCGGCAGGAAAATCAGCGGCTGCCTTAACTTTTACGGCCGTCATGATGTGTTTGAAGTTCAGTTCAGGCATCGTGGCAGGTTCGCTGTCAATCACATCGGATGATGCCACAATCAGATCCGGAGCAGAAATTGCAGTATTTGCATAGTAGCTGATTTTAGGGACTCCTTTCTCGGTCTGAGAAGATATTGATACACAATTTCTAGTGTCGTTGGGAGCGGAGTAGGCGAAGATACGTGTATTGTAGCCGCAGCGCCAGAAGTGGGGATTGTCCTCGGCCCATGTTCCGGTTGCTGACTGGTATTTGAACTCGGAGTTGTACATGTAGTCCGGGTAGCAGGTCTCATCGTCCCATTCGCCTTTGAATGTCGCTGCGTGGACATAGAATGATTCGTAGTCAGTCATGTTGTTGATGACTTTGGAGCGGGAGTCGGCCTGAGCCGTGTCGGCGGCCGATTCTATCCCTTGGCGAACAGTGATGTGGAGATAAATGGAGTCGCCGTCCTCAGTGGTGGCATCCAAGGGGATGCAGCCCACGTATTTTGACTTCGGCTCGGTGTTTTCCTCGCCATCGCTGCGCGACTGCCAGCTGCTGCCATTGTCAATGCTGACTTTAAACCTGATTTCTTCGCTGCTGCTTAAAAGTGAGGATGTGAGTTCGTCACTGCATGAGGCCACAATGACGAGGGCCGCCATCACGGAGATAATTGCGGCCAAGTTTCTTAAGAGAGAGCGGGTAAAGGATTTGGAGCGGGAATACTTCAGGTTCAGCATTTTTCAAAGGTTTTAATGATTGGCGTGGCGGTCGCTACAGGGTAGCGACCCTACATGGCCGTTGGAGAGATAAAAGAGAGAGGGAGCATGCCGGTGGCTGTCATGCCGCCGGCATGCCCGTGTCAGTTCGTAGGATGATTTATTCCAGATCAGAATTGTCAGGTTTACGCGACGTCCAGGGTGTTACAGTTGCAGTAAATTTGATTGCACCGCCAAGAATTGGTTTTCCTGGGTCTACGCCAGGCTCGTCGTCAACATTGTTGTCATCGCCATCGCCCGGCTCTTTCGGTTCTTCGCCGTTACCGCCTCCCTGCTCAGGTGCACCTACGCCGGCACCCTCGGAGAAGTCGAGAGTATAGACATACTTATAGCCTGCGTACCATGTACCGCTAATCGGAAGTGCTACCCAAGCGTATTCTCCTTCTGTATTCGGGTATATCTGGGTAGTGGATGTTGTGATATTTACAAGGATAGCAATGTATGCGCCGCTTGTATTTGATTCTTTATCCCATGCAGTAAATTCTTGAGGAATAAGCATTGCGTTGCCAAAACTGTTGCTCATAATAGAAGTTGCCTGATGGTCCAATGTTACGGCGTCATTATATACTTGGCCATAGTTTGTTTTCTCTGTACCGGTTGTCCATGATGAGCCGTTGAAGGTTCCTGTTGAAGCCACGTTACCGATACGCACACCTCTTACTTTGAAGGTGTAGGCTGTATTTGTATTTACAGCCTGAACTTCTATCTGGGCGAGGTTGTGCTTGAATTCGAGCTCGACATCACTGGTTTCATTGCTCGCTTTTGAGCCGGTAGCTGTTGCAGTTATGAAGTCAATCTGCTGTGACATTTTAGCAGCGGGAGCAAAATCGGTCAGTGTCAAAGCATCCTTGGCACCGTTAAGAGTCATAGTAAGGGAAGAGGGCGAGTAGGCGTAGAAAGACACTGTTCCGTCTGCCGGCCAATAATATTCCGGGTAAGAAGTATATGTCCCGTCGCTGGAACCTGTAAATGTAACATCCTGGAAGTAGATGGCACTGTTATAGACAGCCGTAACTTTGAAATCACCGAGACCGGCAATAGTCATTTCCGAAGCACGGGATCCAACCGAGGCGCGGAAGCCGATTCCGGTGCCATTGTTTACTTCAACCACGTCGTCGTTTGAGCATGAGGCAAGAGCTATAGCTGCTGCCGCAAAAAAGAACAGATTCTTTTTCATTGTGGGTAATTATTAGGTTGTTAAAATAGGGTGTATGTAATAATTTATAGTTAGCAGTTAATAGTTTTGGAGTCCGAGGCTTACATCTTGAGGTCAATGTTGATTGTGCGCCAGTCGTCGATGGATGGGACGAGTCCGCCTCCGCTTCCGCCTCCCACCGGGGCAGGGAGGTTGAGTCCGTCAATGGTGATGTAGATGTCCCTACTGCCGGTGGCTGAGGCACGGTGAATCTCATCGGCCACGTCCAGATCGAAGTAGTATCGGCCACCATCGCTCATTACGGCGTAGACCATCAGGTGATGATTGCGTGTTTCATCCTCGGGGCAGTGGCCGAAGGTGAGCATTGTTCCGGTAGCGGTGGCTTCATCGCGGTCAAAGGTCATGTCAAACGGAATGGTGACCGTACGGGAACTGAGCGTTGCTGCTGCGGGGTGGAATCCGCCGGCCATGTCGGAGATTGTTGCGCTAATACCCTGGAGGTATCTTACATTCTCAATGCCGGTGATGGTGACGTGGTAGGTGGCAACAATCCGCTCGGGGCTGAGGGTGAGGGCTGCGTCAAGGCGCGATTTGCCGGGCGCCACCTCGCCGTCAAGATATAAGTCGGTAACGGATGCCGCCCATAGCATTTCGGGCTGCAGGACCACGCTCTGGTCGTCGGAGCCGGCAGCGCGGGGAGCGCCGGTGGAGAGAACGCCGAGGGTGTTGGTGAGGCTGGCAAACAGTTCGCCCTCGCCGGTGTAGATTTCAAATGCGGAGTGGGCGTGGGTGCCGTCGAGGCGAATGTTGCGGGTGTCGCTGTTGAGGCAGATGGCATCGTACTCACCGCGGGTCACCTTGATAGTGCCGCCTGTGCAGCCTGCAAAGTCGTAGCGCAGAGTCTCGCCGCCATCTTTGGGGAAGAGGTAGAGCGACATTGATTCCGGGGCCGCTTCGGGGTCGGCTGACCAGTCGAACTGCACGTTGAGCATCACGGTGTGGGTGTGGTCGTAGCAGAGCTCTTTGTTCTCACATGCCGCCAAAGCAACCGCCATCAGCAGAATAATCATCCTGCATGCCAAGGAGTGCATTATGCATTTCATAGTTGTCCTCCTTTCCGATTGGTGTTGCCGCGGCCAATGAGCCACACGAGTGAAATGCCAACTCTTGTCGGGCCGAGCCAGCGGCGGTTGCGGGTAGTTTGCCACACGTAGTGCTCGTCCTGAGGCGTGTATGTCTTGTAGCGGCCGGCAAAGAAGCCGAGGCCGAGGCTGAAGTCAATGTTAATGCGGCGACCAACGGGGAGTGAGTAGCCATACTCCACTCCGGCTCCGTAGCTGAAATCGGACTGGTAGCCTTTACCGCCGAATTCAACGTCGTACTTAAGCATCTGGCCGTAGAGACCCAAATGGTGACCCGATAGGGGATTGCGGCCGGCATTGCCGAAATAGCGGCGGATGTCAAGCTCGCCGCCCGCTATGCGCCAGTAGCGATGGCTGCTCTCACGGCTCCACCAAGCGCACATACCGGAAGCTATTACGCTCCAGCTGTTGCCGAAATTTATCTCCGCGCCAAGGTTAGGCACGAGTGCCAGATCGTAAAGCAGGTTGCTGCGCAGGGCAAAGCGCACCTGCGCGATTGAATTTTCGGCGCTATAAGAATTATAGGAGTTATAAGATTTATAAGAATTATAATCTTCTTCTTCGGGGGCTTCTTCTGGTTCCGGAGTCGGTTCCGGAGTCGGTTCCGGCTCGCTGACGGTTACTATTACGGTGACCATGAAAGCGTTGCGGAGCGCGGGGAAAACGTCATTGCGGAGCGCGCGCCAGGCATTACCGCCATCCAGACGGCGCAGGCGGTTCATGCGGCGATTGTTGGCCACGGTGCTTGTGTCGCTGCCTATGGACATTATGCGGAGAGCCTCGTCGCGCCACGGATAGTTGGATTCTGCAATTATGCCGCGCATCTGCTGCCATGCCACGCTGCTTTCACCCGTGGTGATTGCTTCGGGCTGCACGCCGCAGTTATTAATAAGGTAGTTGCGGAGCGACTGGGCGCGCCGTTCCGACAGACGGATATTGTTGGGTCGATAGCCGTCGGGAGAGGCCTGGCCTGTAACGGTGATTGAGTCGAGTGATTTGAGCGGGTCCTCACGGACTTCGGCGAGGAAGCTGTGGAGATCGTTGATGTTGCGGGCGTTGTCAGCGAAAGCCGGGTCAATTTCCCAGCTGCTGATGGGGAAGCTGATGGCAACGGTCTTCTCACGGGCGCTGACGGGCTGAGCGGCTGCGATGAGCAGCAGAATCAGCGTTGTGATGCGGCAAAGGAAGCCCGAGAAATCCCCCCCCGGTTATATTATTGATATTCAGTGAATTACGCTTATTAATGGAGGCTTTTTCATATCTGCCGGCACGCACAGACTGCATCTTCGCGGCATTTGCCACGATGGCAAAAACGGGGAAGTCAATATATTGTCCGTGTGCGGTCATAATGTGAGTGAATCCTTAATAGAAATTGCGTCCCCTGTGGGTGGCGTTTTACAGATTGTTATTAAACGGTGCAAATATATGACAAAGTTATTGCGGATGCAAGAATTTTTGAGAAAAAATAAAGAAAAATCTAAAAATTTCTTTACTTTTTGCTTTTCTGATAGTTTTTCAATGGTTTATCCGGCCATTTTCAGGCCGGATATATCTCGTGACGGGCCGCCAGGAGAGTGTTGTGCATGAGCGAAGCGATGGTCATGGGGCCAACGCCGCCCGGCACGGGGGTGATGTAGGAGCAAATAGGCTCCACGTTAGGGAAGTCAACGTCGCCGCAGAGGTGGAAACCGCTTTTGCGGGTAGAGTCAGGCACACGGGTTGTGCCCACATCTATAATGACGGCCCCGGGCTTCACCATGTCGGCGGTTACGAATCCTGGCGAACCGAGAGCGGCGATGATAATGTCGGACTGGCGGCATATCTCCTTAATGTCAGGAGTTGCGCTGTGGCACACTGTTACGGTGGCGTTGCCCGGCTGGACTTTCTGCATCATGAGTGTGGCCACCGGCTTGCCAACGATGTTGCTGCGGCCGAGCACGGTGCAGCGTGCGCCCTTGGTGGGGATGTTGTAGCGGCGCAGAAGCTCCATGATGCCAAACGGAGTGGCTGACACGAAGCAGGGGAGGCCTATGGCCATGCGGCCCACGTTAACGGGGTGGAAACCGTCGACATCCTTGCGGTAGTCAATAGCTTCGATTACGCGCTGCTCCGAGATGTGGCGCGGGAGCGGGAGCTGTACAATGAAGCCGTCAACGTCAGGGTCAGAGTTGAGCGTGGCTATTGTCTGCAGCAGCTCCTCCTCGGTCACATCGTCCTCAAACCGGATGAGTGTTGACTTGAAGCCACATTGTTCGCAGGCTTTCACCTTGTTGGCAACGTAGGTTTCGCTGCCGCCATCGTGGCCCACGAGTATTGCGGCCAGATGGGGGCGTTTTTGGCCGAGGGCCACCATTTCCTCAACTGTGGCTGCAATCTCAGCCTTGAGGTCGGAGGATATTTTCTTTCCGTCTATCAGCATAGGGGTTCTTGGGTTCTCTATATATTATATATTAAGGTGTCAGCGCGCGCCTCTCATGCCGCGCATCATCTTCATGGGGTTCTTCATCGTGGATACGGTCTTCATCATTTTGCGCATCTGTTCGAACTGCTTCATCATGCGGTTGACCTCGACAATGGTTGTGCCGGAGCCTTTGGCAATGCGCTGGCGGCGGCTCTGGTTGATGATTGACGGGTTGGCGCGCTCCTGCTTGGTCATTGACTGAATTATGGCTTCGATGCCTTTGAAGGCGTTGTCGTCAATATCAACGTCCTTGATTGCTTTTCCCACGCCGGGAATCATCGAGGCGAGGTCCTTGAGATTTCCCATCTTTTTGATTTGCTGAATCTGGCTAAGGAAGTCGTTGAAATCAAACTGATTCTTTGCAATCTTCTTTGAGAGTTTGCGCGCTTCCTCTTCGTTGTAGGCGCTCTGGGCCTTTTCAACGAGCGACACGATGTCGCCCATGCCGAGAATGCGGTCGGCCATACGCGAGGGGTGGAAGAGGTCGACGGCATCGAGTTTCTCGCCGGTACCCACAAACTTTATGGGCTTGGTAACAACGGTGCGGATTGAGAGCGCGGCACCGCCACGGGTGTCACCATCGAGTTTCGTCAGCACAACTCCATCGAAGTCAAGGCGATCATTGAACTCCTTTGCCGTGTTGACGGCGTCCTGACCGGTCATGGAGTCGACAACGAAGAGAGTTTCCTGTGGGTTGATGGCTTTCTTGATAGCCTCTATCTCATCCATCATCTGCTCATCAACGGCCAGACGTCCGGCTGTGTCGACAATCACGAGGTCGAGATTGGCTGACTTGGCATATTTGATGGCGTTGCGGGCAATTTCAACGGGATTCTTGTTGCCCTCCTCGGTGTAGACCGGAACCTGAATCTGCTCGCCGAGCACCTTCAGCTGGTCAATGGCGGCGGGGCGATAGACGTCGCAGGCCACGAGGAGCGGACGTTTGGCGTTTTCGCTCTTGAGTTTGCGGGCGAGTTTGCCGGAGAAAGTTGTCTTACCCGAACCCTGCAGACCTGACATGAGGATTACCGTGGGGTTGCCTGACAGATTGATTCTGGCTGTTTCCGAGCCCATGAGGGCGGTCAGTTCGTCGTGGACAATCTTGACCATCATCTCGCCCGGCTTTACGGCAGTCAGCACGTTCTGTCCGAGGGCTTTGGCCTTTACAGTATCAGTGAACTGCTTGGCCACTTTATAGTTGACGTCGGCGTCCAGAAGGGCACGGCGCACATCCTTGAGCGTTTCGGCAACGTTGATTTCGGTGATTTTGCCTTGTCCCTTCAGGATTTTAAGGCTTCGCTCCAGTCTTTCGCTTAGATTTTCAAACATAGGGGTTGGGGATAGGGGCTATTTTGAGTTATAGTCTTTATTTTACAAGTTGGTTGGTGGCGGTGTCGGGAAACACGACTTTAGGCTTCCACGAGGCAGCTTCGTCGGGCGTCATCAGGGCGTAGGCCATGATGATTACCACGTCGCCTTTGTGGACCTTTCGGGCGGCGGCTCCGTTGAGACATATAACGCCACTGCCGCGCGGGCCCTCAATGGCATAGGTGTCGAAGCGCTCGCCGTTGTTGTTGTCGACGATGAACACTCTCTCGCCAGGGAAAATTCCGGCGGCATCCATGAGGTCGCGGTCAATGGTTACGCTTCCAATGTAGTCAAGATTGGCTTCGGTCACCGTCACGCGGTGGATTTTTGATTTCAGTATCTGAACCTGTATCATTTCGTTCGGTAGGTTATGTTGTCGATCAGCCTGACATCGCCGCAGTAGACGGTGACGCATCCCACGGCTTCACCGTCGGGCGTGAGCCATTGGTCAGTGGGTTGCATTGTCAGTGGATTGACTATTTCGTAATATTCCGTGGTCATGAACGGTTGGGCATCAATTGATTCCTTTACCCATTGCTTAACCTCTGCCACGCTTTTGGAGGGAGCCATGCCAACGCTTTCGGCCAGGATGCGGTGGATTGCCGGGGCTTCGGCGCGCTGCTCGGGTGTGAGCCTTACGTTGCGGCTTGAGAGAGCAAGTCCATCGGCCTCGCGCACTATGGGACATGCGATGATTTCAAAGTCAAAGCCCTCAATCTGAGCCATGCGGCGAATCACGGCAATCTGCTGGAAGTCCTTTTCGCCGAAGTATGCGCGGGTGGGCCGGACGAAGCTGAACAGCTTGCTGACAATCTGGGCCACGCCGTTGAAGTGGCCGGGGCGCATGGCTCCTTCCATCACCTCAGCAACCGGCCCGAGATCGAACACACGGGTGTCCGGCTCGGGGTAGATTTCCTCAACCGAGGGGATGAATGCATAGTCCACTCCTACGGCTTCCATCTTGGCGCAGTCGGCTTCCTCCGTGCGTGGATAGGTCTGCAGGTCAGTGGCGTTGTTGAACTGGGTTGGGTTGACAAAAACGCTGGCCACAACAATGTCATTGTCATTGCGGGCGCGGTTCATGAGCGAAATGTGACCGGCGTGGAGAGCCCCCATGGTGGGGACGAGGCCTATTGTTTGGCCGGCTTTGCGATGGGCTTCCATTGCCTGACGCAGATCGCCGACTGTTCTTAACACTTTCATTCTCTTTCTCTTGCTTTTTTGTGCTGAGTTATAGGAATATGTTGGTGGCATTTCACCGGAATGGCATTTCCGGGAATTCCGATGCAAAATTAGTGATTTCCTGCATCTCAATCAAGCTATTACTATAAAAAAAGCGACCCGGCGGTTTGATTCCGGGTCGCTGGACGGATGTTTTATAGAAGAGAGTGTAAGCTACGCTTAGTCGCTTAGGTCAACGGCGTAGTACATTTTTTTGCCTGTGGGGTAGATACCGGTGATGAACATCACGTGGTCATCAGAGCCCTTGACAATGGAGTTGTAGATTTTCTCAACATCTTCGGCTGAGCTTACGCGGACATCGTTGATGGTCAGGATGATAAATCCGTCCTTGATGCCTTCGGCCTTGAACTTACCGTCCTTGAGGCCGGTTACCTGCACGCCTGACGATATCTTGAGCGATTTGGCGGTCTCGCTGTCGATTTTCTTGAATGCACATCCGAGGTCGGTGACAGAGGATGCCTGGGTTATCTTGGTGCTTCCCTGAGAGTTATAGAGAGTTGCGCTGACGGTCTGTTTCTTGCCGTCGCGAACAAATGTGATGGTCACCTTATCGCCCGGACGCAGACGAGCCATCTGCTCGGCAAGTTCGCCTGAGTTGTGAGTCGGTTTGTTGTTAATGGCGGTTATGACGTCGCCTTTCTGAATGCCTGCTTCCATGGCCGCGCTGCGGTCAGTCACTTCCTCCACATAGAGGCCATCGACTATGTCCTTGAGGCCTTTTTCCTTGGCCAGTTTGGCATCCAGAGCCTGGTAGGTGATTCCGAGGAATGCGCGCTGAACGGTGCCATACTGCTTGAGGTCGGTGGCTACTTTGGTCACAACGGCTGTGGGGATTGCGAATGAGTATCCGGCATAACTTCCGGTCTGTGAGTAGATTGCAGAGTTGATGCCCACGAGTTCGCCGTTGAGGTTGACGAGTGCGCCGCCGGAGTTGCCGGGGTTAACGGCTGCGTCAGTCTGGATGTAGGATTCAAGGCCCATGGGGCGGCCGTTGGTGGCCGATGAAATGCTGCGGGCTTTGGCTGACACGATTCCGGAGGTCACGGTGGAGGTGAGGCCGAAAGGATTGCCCACGGCCAGAACCCATTCGCCAACTTTCAGTGCATCGCTGTCGCCCATCGGTATTACCGGCAGGCCGGTTGCATCGATTTTGATGAGGGCGAGGTCAGTGTTGGGGTCGGCACCAACAACGGTTGCGTTGAACTGGCGGTTGTCATTGAGGGTGATTTCCAGACGTTCGGCACCGTCAATCACGTGGTTGTTGGTGACGATGTATCCGTCCTCGGAGATGATGACGCCCGAGCCGAGGCCGGTGGGCTGCATCTCCTCCTGTTTCTGTTGTTGCTGCTGTTGCTGCTGGCGGCGTTGCTGTCGGTTGCTTCCTCCGTAAGGGTTGCCGAAGAATTCAAAAAATGGGTCGTTGAAGAAGTCTTCGATTCCTCCGCTGTATCCGCGCTGGTTGCGCACGGTGGCGTAGCTCTTGATGCTCACCACTCCGTTGATGGTTGATTCGGCCGCACGTGTGAAGTCAGTGTTGGCAATCGGACTCTGCGATACGGTGAAAAAGTTGTCCGTACCTGAGGTGGCATCGCAGGCCGCTGCGGCTGTCAGTCCCAAAAAGACGGGGCATCCGGCCAGAATCATGAGTTTACGGGATAGTTTCATGTGTTTATTCTGTTATATAATAAATTGTTTATGATGAACTTTGATTGCACTGTCAGATTGTACTGTTGCGCCACAAAGATAGCGCAATAATCATTCCAACATATCCTATTGTTCGCAATTTAAAATGATTTAATATCAGAGCATCAGATTTTTAATAAAATTTAGGCTGCAAAAGTCAAAAAATGTATAAAACAAAGCGTTATAATGATTATCTTTGTCAGTCCAAAACATGCACAACATGACATCAACAGCGAAAAATCTGATAATTATATTGCTCTCGGGCATCATGGGCCTTGCAACGGTTTCGTGTGGCACTCAGCGCCATACGGCTACAAAAGCCCCTTCCACCGAGTACAAGAAGGCCGAGGACCGGCACAAGGCACCGAAACGCAACGTGGCGCTCGCAAGAATTGACCTTAAGGCAGCGGAAAATCCTGTCACTGAATCGCTTCTACGTGAGGCTGATTCGTGGATTGGTACCCCTTACAGCTGGGGTGGTAACGACCGTAACGGAGTGGATTGCTCGGGTTTTGTGTTGCAGGTCTATCAGCGGTCGCTCAGTATTGACCTTCCGCGCAATTCGGAAAAGCAGATGGAGTTCTGCCGGAAGATAGAGAAAGACGAACTGTCGCCCGGAGATCTTGTGTTTTTTACCGTAAGAGGCGGTGATCGGGTAGGTCATGTAGGCATCTATATAGGCAATGGCAATATGGTTCACTCATCGTCAAGTAAGGGTGTGATAATCACTCCGCTGGATAATCCGTATTTCGAGAAGAATTACTTCTCGTCGGGGCGCGTTGACCGGTATTATGCTATGGTTGACAAGCGTGCGCCGAAAGCGAAGGCGCCGGCTCCCGCAGCCAAACCTGTTCAGGCAGCTAAGCCTAGGCCGGTGACTAAGCCGGAGACAAAGCGGGAAATAACGCTGGAGACTCTGACTGCCGGTAAAACTCCTATGCCTTCGCAAGTATTTGCCTCGAACAATACCGAGACAAAAAAGACAGCCGATCCGGTGACGGACGAAGAGGAAGAACCTGACTACGATTTGTTTGACTGATGAATGAGGGCGATGAATTGCGGCTCAGCCGTGTCAGCCGGCTGATAGGCACTGAGTCCACGGAGCGTCTGCGGCAGATTTCGGTGATTCTGTTCGGACTCGGTGGCGTGGGCAGCTGGGTGGCTGAATGCCTTGTGAGGTCAGGAGTCAGGTACCTTACCATAGTTGATGCTGACGTGGTAGCCGAATCCAATATCAATCGCCAGCTTCCGGCGCTGGTGTCGACCGTAGGACGCAGTAAAGTTGACGTGATGCGCAGCCGGTTACAGGATATAGCTCCTGATGCTATAATTGAGGTCCGTGAGGAGCGCTATGAACCATCCACGGCTGACAGTTATGACCTTGGCAGCTATGACTATGTGATAGACGCCATTGATTCGTTGGCTGACAAAGCATTGCTTATCCTTAGAGCTACTTCCTCAAAGACTGTGCTGTTTTCTTCAATGGGCGCGGCGATGAAGATGGATCCGGCGCGCATACAGACAGCCGAGTTCTGGAAGGTCAAGGGATGTCCGCTCGCCGCAGCACTTCGGAGAAAGTTCAAGAAAAGCGGGCAGATGCCCCGGCGAAAATTCCGGTGTGTTTTCTCCGATGAGTTAGTGCCTAACCGCGGAGAGCTGTTGGCCGACAGTGGAGCTATGTCATTTAACAAGGTGGCGTTCAACGGGGCTATGTGTCACATTACGGCCATTTTCGGAATGACCCTCGCTTCAATGGTGATTAATGACGTAGTGCGTCAAACGTCTTCCGTCCGCAAATGAAATAGTCCGTCAGTATGTTCGGGCGTTTTGGCGTGGAGTGAAGTAGGTCGACGTCAGGATGAGTCAGGTATTCGCGCCTCATTTTAGCAAAATCCCTGTGGGCTTTGAGTATGGCCTTTGCGTTGGCAAAGTCCAGAGACATGACGCTTTTAGCCCATGCCACAGTGTCAAGCAGCCGGCGCTTTATCAGAGTGGATTTCCTTACGTTGTCAGGCAGATTTTTGTGGAGCATCAGCAGATTGTTGCGGAAGTTCAGATATGTTTTCCGTGGATTCCGGGCATCGAGACTTCCGCCCCCAAGGTGGTATACCTCCGAAGAGCCTACTGCTGCAAGTTTGTAGCCTTCAAGTTGCATGCGCCAACATAGGTCTATTTCCTCCATGTGGGCGAAAAACAGTTTGTCAAGACCGCCACATCGATTGTAGATATCCGTGCGCACCATGAGGCATGCTCCTGTAGCCCAGAAAACGTCAATGGTGTCGTCATATTGTCCCCGGTCAGTTTCCACTGTGTCAAATATCCTTCCTCGGCAATATGGATAGCCATTCCGGTCAATGAATCCGCCTGCAGCTCCGGCATATTCAAACTTTTCGCGGTCACGGTAGGCTCGGATTTTGGGCTGGCACGCCGCGTAGTCCGGGTGAGTTTCCATGAATTGGAAAAGTGGTGTCAACCAATCGCCGAACGCTGTTGCATCACTGTTGAACAGCACGGCATAGCGATAGGTTTTACCATAGTGTTTCAAGGCGAGATTATATCCTTCGGCATATCCGTGGTTCTCGTTGAATTTCAGCACTTCAACTTCCGGAAATTCGTTAGCGAGAACTTTAAGGGAGTCATCGGTGGAGCCATTGTCAGCAACGATAACCTTGCCTATTGCGGGGGTGTTGGCTACAAGTGGCGGCAGAAACTCGCGCAGCAGTTGTACGCCGTTCCAATTCAGTATTATTACAGCTACTTCAGGTGTCATCATTCAATAATGGTTGCTGTTATTTCATCGCCGGACATTTCGGTAAGGCGTGCTTTTACCACGGTGTTTGCCCGGCTAATATCGGCATGGAGTCTAACTTTAAGATAGTTGTCAGTAAAACCTGACAGGGAGCCATCGTCATGAACTGAGTGCTCAATTAGCACGGGACGTACCGAGCCGATGAATCCCGCTGTGAAGTCAGCGAGCTTACGGTCACTGATCGCTATCATTTCACGGCTTCGACGATGCTTTTCTTCCTGGCTGACAACGTAATCTATGTCGGTAAGGGCTCTGGTCCCGGGACGCTCGGAGTAGGGGAACACGTGGAGTCGCGAAATGGGTAGCGATTCCACAAAGCGGCGGGAATTTTCGTAGCGATCCGGTGTTTCGCCTCTCGCCCCGGTTATGAGATCAACACCGATGAAGGCATCGGGGATGAGACTGCGTATGGTTTCCACCCGGAGACGGTAAAGAGCCGTGTCATATCGTCGGCGCATGAGCCGGAGCACTTCGTCGTCGCCTGATTGCAGGGGGAGATGGAAGTGAGGCATGAAAGCCCGGCTGGTTGATACCCATTCTATCATTTGGTCAGTCAATAGGTTGGGTTCAATTGAAGATATGCGGTAGCGTTCTATTCCCTCAACCTCGTCAAGACGACGGATGAGGTCGAAAAAAGTGTCGTTGCGACCGTAACCAAAGTCGCCGATGTTTACTCCGGTTATAACGATTTCACGTCCTCCCTCGCGGGCTGCCTGACGGGCCTGGTTGACAATCTCGGCAATCTCACCGCTGCGACTCCGTCCGCGGGCCATAGGTATCGTGCAATAGGAGCAGTAATAATTGCATCCGTCCTGGACTTTCAGGAAGTAACGCGTCCTGTCGCCACGGGAGCACGATGGGACAAACTTCCGGATGTCGGCAAGACTTGAGACGTCAGTGACTCTCTGCCGGCTTTCAAGCCAGTCGGACACCATGGAGGGGAGTTCTCCTTTCTGGTCAGCCCCGGCAACGATAACCACTCCATCCAGTGCCGATACTTCAGCCGGCTTGAGCTGTGCGTAACATCCTGTAACCACAATTCCGGCTTCGGGATGCCTGCGGGCTAATGAGCGGATTGTCTGGCGGCATTTCTTGTCAGCGAGTTCCGTTACGGAGCAACTGTTGATTATTATGACGTCAGGTTCCTCCCCGTCGGATGCACGCCCGATTCCTGAATCTTCCAGCCGCCGGGCAAGAGTTGCGGTCTCTGCGAAATTCAGTTTGCAGCCGAAAGTATGATAGATGGCCTTGTATTTATGTCGGTGCATTGCGAAACATTTTGTGCAAAGTTAGAAAATGTTTGGCAAAAAACACTATCTTTGTTGGCAAAAGAACCAATACTCCGGCCGGAGTGTTCTAACCATACTAATCTAAATTCAAGTATATGTTAAGTGAAGACCTCCTGCAGATATACGCTTCATCGTTTCGTGAGAATTGGAATTTGCCGTGCCTTACAGAATATACCACAGGTGAAACACTGACTTTTTCGGACCTTGCCCGCCGCATAGCCCGCACCCATCTGTTTTTTGAACTCAGCGGCGTTAAGCCCGGTGATAAAGTGGCTCTGTTAGGCAAAAACTCCGTGTCATGGGTTGTGGTATACATGGCCACGTTGACCTACGGCGCGGTTGTGGTGCCTATTCTTCCGGAATTCAATCCTCAGGATGCCCAACATATCATCAATCATAGCGATTCAGTAATGCTTTTCGCCAATGATCATTTGTGGGAGCACCTTGATTTTGACCATCTGTCGGCTGTAAAGATAGCGATGTCGCTGGATAATCAGCAGCTCCTCGGTCACCATTTGCGTAACGCTGACATGGTTGATAAGATTCTTGCCAGTCTGCCGAAAGCGTTCAATCGTCGTTATCCCGAAGGCTTCGGCCCGCAGAACGTGGCCTACGGAACGTTCCCTAAAGATGCCGTTGCGGAGATTAACTACACGTCAGGAACAACCGGATTTTCCAAAGGCGTGATGCTGACGCTTAACAATCTGTGTGGCAATGTTGTGTTCGGAATGCGTACAAAATTGCACTATCCGGGGTCGCGAGCCCTCGGATTCCTCCCGCTTGCCCATGCCTACGGATGTGCGTTTGATATGCTTTTGCCTCTTGCAACCGGCTCTCATGTAACTGTTTTCGGCAAAATGCCTACACCAAAGTTGCTTATGAAGGCGCTTCAAGAGGTGAAACCAACAATAGTCCTTTCGGTCCCGTTGGTACTTGAGAAGATATATCGTAAGCAGATTGTGCCTATCATATCCAAACCGTCAATGAAGCGATTGATGGCATTGCCTGTCATACGCGGACGTATATACTCCAAGATACGTCAGAAATTATCTGACGCATTCGGCGGAGAGTTTCAGCAGCTCGTAATTGGTGGTGCGGCTCTTAATCCGGAGGTTGAGGCGTTCCTTATGAAGATAAAATTCCCCTTCTCGGTGGGTTATGGCATGACAGAATGTGGCCCGTTGATAAGTTTCACTCCGTGGCGTAAGTTCATAGCCGGCTCCTCCGGCCGCACGCTGCCCGGATTTATGTACTCCAAGGTGCTATCCGATAACGAGGCATATATCCCCGGAGAGATATGCGTGAAGGGAGAAAACGTGATGAAAGGCTATTACAAGAATCCGCAGGCCACTGCCGATGTTCTTGACAGCGACGGATGGCTCCACACCGGCGATATGGGCACAATTTCCGATGCCGGAACGATATTTATAAAAGGCCGGTATAAGACTATGATTCTCTCATCATCAGGACAAAATATATATCCTGAAGAGATAGAGAACAAACTCAATAATCTCCCCTACGTAGCTGAAAGTCTGATAGTGCAGCGAGGGAATAAACTTGTTGCGCTTGTTTATCCTGACTTTGAGGCTATGGACAATTCCAAGCTCACCATTGACATGATGCCGCCGGTTATGGAGAAGGTCCGTCAGGAACTTAATAAACTTACTGCCCCGTATGAGAGGGTTGACGAGATTCAACTACGTGCAAACGAGTTTGAAAAGACACCGAAACGCTCAATACGCCGTTATCTTTATCAGTAATTCAGATAACAAAACAATAGCCATCCTCACTCGAAAAGGGATGGCTATTGTTTTGATGTAATTGTCACTTGCCTCTACTGCCGGAGTTTGTCAGCGAGGTTATGAGCTTTCTCTGCTGCTTTTTCAAGAAAGTCGGATGTGGCCGATTTTGCTTTCTCGGAAAAAGAACCGGCGGCTTCGCTAACCTTTGACTTGACGTTGTCAGCCATATCGCTGACCTTATCCTTCATCTCAGCATATTTTTCAGCGGCGTTTGCTTTTGCCGCAGAGGCTGCTTCTGATGCAGATGCTGCCGCAGCTTCAGCACTTACCTTTGCCGCAGCTTTGCTGATAGCCTGATCAGCCTTTGCCATGTAAATTTCATCTTGTGTGTCCATAATATGTCTAAATGTTTAAAAGTTCATACTATAAACATATTGCACCGATGAAAGTTTGGGGAATATTTCGTAACTTTGCACCCCGAAAAACAAAATATTCAGTTCAGCATAATGATAGCAGTCAACGATCTTGCCATGCAGTTTGGCAAACGCATTCTTTTTCAGGATGTCAACATGAAGTTTACCCCGGGTAACTGTTACGGTATAATAGGTGCCAACGGAGCCGGGAAATCAACATTTATGAGAATTCTGTCCGGTCAGCTCACACCCACCAAGGGTAGCATAACGCAGGGCCCGGGCGAAAGGATGAGCGTGCTTGAGCAGGACCACTTCAAATATGATGACTGCACAGTCCTCAACACTGTACTTCAAGGACACGCAGTGCTATGGGATATAATGCAGGAAAAGGATGCACTGTATGCCAAGGAGGATTTCAGCGACGCCGATGGCATACGCGCTTCCGAACTTGAGGAGCGCTTTGCCGAGCTCGAGGGGTGGAATGCTGAAAGTGATGCCGCAGCGCTGTTGAGCGGACTGGGTATAAAGGAAGATCGCCACTATATGCTGATGCGTGACCTGTCAGGTAATGAGAAGGTGCGTGTTCTTCTTGCAAAGGCTTTGTTTGGTAATCCTGACAATCTTCTGCTCGATGAGCCAACCAACGACCTTGACCTTGAAACCGTAAGTTGGCTGGAGAATTATCTGTCAAATTGCGAGAACACCGTATTGGTGGTTTCTCACGACCGACATTTCCTCGACTCTGTGTCCACGCACACCCTTGACATAGACTATAATAAGATGTCGCTCTTCGCCGGCAACTACAGCTATTGGTATGAGTCTTCGCAGTTAGCCCTGCGTCAGCAGCAGCAACAGAACAAGAAGGCAGAGGAGAAGCGTAAGGAACTTCTTGAATTCATTCAGCGATTCAGTGCCAACGTGGCTAAATCCAAGCAGACAACATCGCGCAAAAAGATGCTTGAAAAACTTAATGTTGAGGAAATTCAACCATCGAGCCGGCGCTATCCGGGCATAATCTTTACACCGTCGCGCGAGCCCGGCAACAAGATTCTTGAGGTTCACGGACTGACTGCGTCAATAGATGGTGACGTACTTTTCTCAGATGTGAATTTCCAGGTGGAAAAGGGTGACAAAATTGCTTTCCTAAGTCGTGACCCACGAGCCATGACTGCTCTCTTTGAGATAATAACAGGCAATCGTAAAGCCGATTCCGGCAGCTATGACTGGGGACAGACAATCACATCGGCCTATCTCCCGCTGGATAACTCCAAGTTTTTCAATACTGACATGAATCTTGTTGACTGGCTCTGTCAGTTCAGCGATGATTCAAGCGAGATATATCTCAAGGGATTCCTCGGACGCATGCTTTTCTCCGGAGAAGAGGTGCTAAAAAAAGCTTCGGTCTTGTCAGGTGGTGAGAAAATCCGTTGCATGATAAGCCGGATGATGCTTAAAGATGCCAATACCTTGATTCTCGACTCGCCCACCAATCATCTTGACCTTGAATCAATTCAGGCGTTCAACAACACTTTGCAGACTTTCAAGGGCATAATCCTTATGTCATCTCATGACCACGAATTTATCCAGACTGTGGCCAACCGCATAATTGAACTCACCCCCGGCGGTATAATTGACAAGATGATGGATTATGACGACTATATAACCGATGCCAAGGTTCTTGCCGCACGTGAGCGCATGTATGGCTCTCACTGACACGTGGGTATTTCCTTGATGAACTGAGCCGATTTATTTGCGTAGTCAATCTCGCAGCAGTAGTGGGTCAATCCATTGCTGACGGCGAGATACCGTGCATGCAGAACCATGTTGTAGCGTACAATCTGGTCAAACACGGCCTGTGTCACGGGTATGTCCGGAGCCTTATATTCCACAATGATAAGCGGTTGGCGGTCGCGGTCAAATACAACGGTGTCGCAGCGCCTTGAAGTACCGTTGAGAGTAATGGAAATTTCATTGGCCACACGCCCCTGATGATAGCCCTTGTGGTTTATCAGCATGTTGACAAAGTGCTGTCTGACCCACTCCTCCGGGGTCAGTGCCACCCATCGTGTGCGGCATCTGTCATAGACCTGCAGCCGCCCGCAATCAGTGTCGCGTCGAATCTGCAAATCCGCCATGGGAAGATTCAGGTCAGGGTAAGAGTCGCGTGTCATTTGGCAATTATGGAAATAATGCGTAAATTTACAACATTAAAATCATCCACGCAATGCCAGCACCATCATTCCCCGATTTGGTCAAACAGATACGACAGGGCAAACTCGCGCCGGTCTACATTCTGCACGGCGAGGAAGGCTTTTTCATTGACGAGTTGTTCAAGGAGTTTGAGAAAGTCATTCCCGAAGGAGAGCGCGACTTCAATATGTACACCTTTTACGCTCCTGAAGTCAAAGCTCAAACAATTATTGACACATGCCGGCGTTACCCGATGATGGCGGAGCGGCAGCTTGTGTTGGTCAAGGAGGCTCAGGCAGCGAGAGCTGATGAAATCAACAAGTTGCACGCCTACGTGGCCACGGCCACACCATCCACCGTGCTTGTTGTCATGTTTCGAGGCGAGAGGGCCAAGGGACGTGACCTTATGTCGGCCGCGCGTAAAGCCGATGCGGTAATATTCGAATCGAAAAAGCCGACAGGCCGAAATGTTGATTCGTTGATAACCAATATTGTGCGTAGCAAAGGGCTAAATATAGAGCCGAAAGGCCTTGCCATGCTGTGTGAATATCTCGGCACGGATGTGTCAAAGATATATAACGAGATTGATAAACTGGCAATGGTGCTCGGGCAGGGCGCCATGGTGACGCCTGAAAGCATTGAGCTAAACATTGGGGTAAGCAAAGATTACAACGACTTTGAACTTGTCGATGCCATTGCCGCACGCGATATGGCCAAGGCATTTCGGATAATCTCCTATTTTCGCAGTAACCCCAAGAATTGCCCTACGGTGCGCACCTGCACCAACATATTTTCGTATTTCGCCTCGTTATTGGCAGCACAGTTCTCACGCGACAAGTCGCCCTCTGCGCTCAAAGCTGTTCTCGGGCTCAAATGGGATGTGCAGCTCAACCGTTACACAATGGGCATGCGCAACTACAACGCCTACCAGACAATAGAAATCATATCGGCGCTGCGCCAATTCGATGCAAACGTCAAGGGAATAGGAAGCCGACAGAATGAATATGATCTGCTACACGCACTGATCTACCGAATTCTGACTGCAAGAGGCGATATCAGTTTCTGATCGCTCTGAGGGAGGGTGCGTAACTATCCGAGCCTCGTTCCCCGGGCGATACCGCTCAAGTTTTAAAGGGGTTATTTCACCGACGAAGCGCCAACCACGACCACCGGGGCCACAGCACGCACCCTGGCGGTAGACGTCTGGTTGAAGTCGTAGATGTTACCATAATACATCGCAACGGTCCAGGCGTAGGAAGAATCATAGGATTCATTTGTCCAGTAAACACCACTTGATAATGTTTCTCCGCCGAATATTTGTAACGCCTTATTCAATGGCTCATAATATTTATGCATTAGCTGCAATTGCCATTTTGCGGGAAGTTTACAACTGCTCATTGCACTATACCAGTTCATTTCCCTAGCATCTCTCATTGCAACAAGAAACGCTTCTCCATTATCGGCTATTACAACTCCTTGCTTTTTATAATTCAGTTTATTGCCTTCTGACATCCTTTGCCATTGTTCAGCAGTGATATATTGAGTTAGTCCGTTTCTATTGTCAATCGCACATAGGGCAAGATGTATCGGTGCGTGTTGTGAGGACGTGGAGGAAGTAATACCGGCGAATAAGCCGGTTGCGACACTTTTAGATAATTCTACGAGCTGATTCATGGATTCAGCTGGACCATTTGTGTCGTATGCTCGCTCAACCATTCCGGTTTCTACATTAATAAGCCTGGCAGCGATGAAATATTCATCAAATACCTCACTTACATCTGCAACGGCTACAAATTTTACGCCAAATTTTTGACCCAATGCGGCAATTTGGCTATCGCGCACTTCTCCGGAGGTCTGATAGTCGTTCTCTGCCGAAAGGGCTGCAAGGAAATCGGCGGTTCGCTCCACAGCAGCATATTCTCCGCTCTCGGTTATTGCGCTTACAAGTTTTGAACCGATTACCTTCTTATGAGATTCATTAATGTCCTTGCCTGTTATATAGACAGCCACTTTCTTTTTTTGTGCATCCTGGGCATAAGCCCCTAATCCCACACCGGCCATTAAAACCAGTGTGAGAATGTATCGGAAAATCTTTTGCATGATTTACTTTGACTTTTTGTTTATGAGTCGATAAGCGATATTATTTGCCATATTTGACAAAACATCACCGTCAGATAATTTGCGTTTGAGGTTCACACTTTTCACTATCCTGCCGCTTGTCAGTTCAATCAAGCGGGCCGACATATAGCATAGGTCGTTGTCACTGATTTCGGTATTAACCACAATAACATAGTCAACACCAAGGCGTTCGCCCACTTCGCGAATTTCTTTTTCGGGAACTTCACCGGAAACCTGATAGTCCTGCTCACTGTTGAGAGCGTCCATAAATGCCTCGTTGCGCTCAAAGGCCGTGTATTCCTTACTATCTGACAGTCGTCCGATGACGGCTGAATTGATGATTGACTTGTCGGTTGATGAGACTTGACCGGTTGTGTAGACAGCAACTTTTTTAGGAGCGGCCATTGCATCAGTCGCAAATCCGAGACATGCAACTAAAGTGATGATTAAGAATGTGATTCTTTTCATTGGTTAAGGTTGTTCCCTCGCAGTCTCTCCGGAATAGGGATTTATGTGAAAAGAAAAGCTCTAAGTTTGCAGTGGCAAAATAAGAGCATGGTAAATTTATCTTAAAAA
>CAZASF010000004.1:0-105739 GCA_964487725.1 uncultured Bacteroides sp.
TTATAATAAATGAATTAGATTGTCAGGCAATATGGAACCAAAAGTAGTAAAAAATTTAATTATCTCATAATTTTCTGTCCAAAATCAATTTTCCGGTTGGCTTTTGTGCTCCATGGAAGGGGTCAGTATCCGAGAGACCGGAGTCTCTGTAATGCGTGATCGGCGGTTTTTATGGGGTCCCCTTCAGGCTGCGATGAGTAACCGCCCACAGCTCTTGCCCACGTCTCCTCCATTGCGTAGAAGTCAATTTCCGGGGCCTCACCGGAATCCCAGCTGTTTAGCCGTTCCTTAAACCATCTTTCCCAGCGCGGCATGTAGAAATCGGCGAGTACGCCCTGCCATTCGCGGTTCCCGTAGTCGTGGAGATGGCCTTTCTCAGCGGCATGTCGGCTGCCCCATGTTGTGATAAGTGTGCGGGCATCGCGTTCCATGTCGTCAGCGAGCTCCGGTAGAGCGGCTGCAGCGCGTGCCTCCTCAATCCATGTGCCGAGCCGGAATTGCGGCATTGTGGCCAGCAAGCTGTCCTGAAGGGCTATTAGTTGTAGGAATTTCGATGCGCTTTCGCGGTAAGCCTCCTTGTCGTTGTTTTTAGCGGCTTCGCTGAAGTTCGCGGCTTCAAGGCGTCCGGCCTCGGCTACGGCCTGGCGGGTTATGTCAATAAGGTCATATACATAGTGGCTGTTAGCGGCAAATTCTCCGGCGGCGGAATTCATCAGGCGGGCGGCTGCGATTACGTCATGGCTGTCGTAGTACGGCTCTGCGTTAGCCCATGCCGAAGCATTGACCGGGCTGTCCGATGGGCGGGCGCAGAAAAGTGATTCCGTGGTGCCTTGCTGGCGGTTGGAAGCTGTTGCGCCATATATTGAGTTGGCCAGCAAGGTCCATGCGCTGTCAATTGCCGCCGATTGCGCCCCGTAACGGGTTGCAGTGTAGTGCCGGAGCCATTCCCTTGAATCGATTTTGCCATCGCTCCACGGGAGTTGCATGGCCAGTTCATACATTACGGGGTTATTGTTGATTCCTTCCATGGTTAGCCCTACACCCGAGGGAGGAGTGGCGGATTTACGGGCCTCATCGAACCCGGCGGTGAGATAGTCCAACTTGCCGTGTAGCCCTACGTTGCCACCGAAGTTCAGCAGCATGCACCATACCCAGGGGTGACCGAGATATCCGTTGCGCTTCCAACCGGGCACATTTTCGGAGTGGAGGTCAAGTACAGTCAGCCTCTCTGCGGGCACGGCTTCAAGCATCTCCTTGCGCGGGTTGGCTCCCCAACTCTGGATTATCCATACACTTCCGGGTGAAGCTTTCTGTGCAGCCTCATCAATAGCTCTTCCGGCGGCAGCGAGGTCAACACCCGCGGTGTTTCCGCCTTCGTGGAAAGGATCCATGGAGTAATATCGGGCCGGCCCGAAAAGTTTTTTCTGTGCAGTGTAATATGCGTCAGCTATTTCGGGAAATTTGGGGTCGGTGGGCAGTAGAAACGCCGGTCTGTTGTAGTTGCACCACAGCCCGGGGTCAGCAACTGATAGTCCGAGCACTTCGGCTGCATCGTGAGGCACCATGCCCGAATAGCCCGGAAGCACCGGCTCTATGTCAAGTTGACGCATGGCACTCATTATGAATCGCTGCAGGTTGGCCTGACGCTTTAGCTGGGCAGGAGGCATCGGAGCGCCTTCGCCCTCGAGATTATTCATTAGCCACCATGCCTGATAGGCCGGAGCGGCTATGAAGCTGTCGATTTTCTCTTCGGGATAGCCAAGGGAGCGCAAAGTAGCGTCCCACACGGCGTCAGTGCCCGTTATGGCGAGTGCGGCGTTGATTCCGTGAAGAGCCATCCAGTCAATCTCCTGTTGCCATCGGGCCTTGTCCCAGAACGGCATGGAGTAGGAGTGGGTGCAGTAGTTGAGATAGTATCGGAGCGGCTGGTCGGTGGAGGCTGTAAGCACGGTTCCCGGGAGAGGGAGCGGGGAGGGGAGGGTTGGGTTCATGTCGTCCCAAGTCAACTGCACACCGGCAACATCGTTAAGGTAGCGGTTGAGCCCTACGGATGCACTCACGCGGTTGTTGGCTGTTATCTCTATTTTCCCTCCGTCGCCTGACACTTGGTAGTAGTCCTTGGAAGAAGGGATTATTTTGACGGCTATCTTGTCCGAAAGGCCCGGGGCGATTCTTTCCATAAGGGAATCCATGGCCTTGTCGCCTGCGGCATGGATTGCCACCGGAAGTGCAGACAGAGAGAGAAAAATTATGAATAGTCTTTTCATGGCTTAATCGGTTTGCTTTGCAAATATACAAAAAATATATGTGCATGACTTTGCGAATCAATGGAAATTAGGTAATTTTGCAATGAACCCGGATGAACTTATTTCAAAAAGCATCGGTTCATAGATGATTATTGCGGGTGCAGTAATCCGACAAATTATTAACGACAACCAAGAATCTCTGAAAAAAATGACAGTAAAACGCCTTCTGATGCTCCCTACATTGGTATCGGCTATGCTTATCCCTGCTGCAGGTCTTGCATGTACGGGGCTGATAGCCACTCCCGGAGCAACAACCGACAACTCGTCGCTTGTGACATACGCCGCTGACTCACATACTCTCTACGGTGAACTTTACCACAAAGCCGGAGGAACGCATGAAAATGGAACCATGCGCCGCATCACCGAGTGGGACACCGGCAAATACCTCGGTGAAATCCCCGAAGCCCCCGTAACATACACGCGCCTCGGCAACATGAACGAGCATGGACTCGCAGTAACGGAAAGCACATGGGGCGGCCGTGAGGAACTTGCAGGAAGCGGTATGATTGATTACGGTTCGCTGATATTCCTCGCGCTTGAGCGCTCCAAAACCGCACGTGAGGCAATAAAGGTGATGACCGACCTTGTCAGTGAATATGGCTATGCCAGCAGCGGTGAGTCATTCACTATTGCCGATCCCAATGAGGTGTGGATAATGGAACTCATAGGCAAGGGTAAGGACGACAAAGGTGCCGTGTGGGTGGCCCGTCGTGTACCCGACGGTTATATCGCCGGTCATGCCAACCATAGCCGCATCCATAAATTCCCGTTGAAGGACAAAACAAAGGAAACGATTTACTCGCCTGACGTGATAAAGTTTGCCCGTCAGAAGGGATATTTCAACGGAAAAGACGAGGACTTCTCATTCTCTCGCGCTTACGCTACTTACGATATGGGAGCATTGCGCGGATGTGATGGACGTGTGTGGTCGTTCTACAACCGTTATGCTGATGATATGGATAAATATCTGCCTTGGATTCTCCGCGGGGAGGGCGAACCGCTTCCGCTATGGGTGAAACCATCGAAGAAGCTGACAGCTAATGATATGAAGTGGATGATGCGCGACCATTTCGAGGATACTCCTCTTGATATGACCAAAGATGCGGGTGCCGGCCCCTATAAGGTTCCTTACCGTTGGCGCCCATTGACTTATAAGGTTGACGGAGAGGAATACACACATGAACGCGCCATAGCCACGCAACAGACCGGATTTTCCCTCGTGGCACAGCTGCGCGCTGATGCACCCGAGTCCATGAAAGGTATTCTATGGTTCGGTGTCGACGATGCCAATACCAGCGTCTATATTCCCATTTATTGCTGCCTTGAAGAGGCTCCTTACGAATATCGCGAAGGCAACGGCGACATGCTCAACCTGTCGTGGGATGCAGCTTTCTGGGTCACCAACTTCGTTGCAAATCAGGCCTATCATCGCTACTCACAGATGATTCCCGATATACGCCGCGTGCAGAAGGAACTTGAGGATTCAATGGAGCAGGAAGTGGAAATCCTTTATCGCGAGGTCCCTTATCTTGAGGCTGAGGCGGGGAAAAAGCTCCTCAGAGAGCGTAGTGCTGACTGGTCCAAGACATGCACTGACCGTTACCGCAAGCTCGGAGAATATCTTCTCGTGAAGTATCTTGATGGTAATGTCAAGAAAGAGGATGCCGATGGTAAATTCTCGCGAACAGCCGATGGAATGCCCGTCTATCCCGAATTCCCAGGCTATGACGAGCGTTATTACCGTTCGATTGTCACTGATCCTGACGGAGGCGACCGCCTGAAGGTAATAGAGGTCCCGCAGACCGACAGCTGACATACACTTATCTCAATAACGTGATATGAAACAGAAAGATATCATCTGTCCAATCAGCGTGTACAGCTTTGACGAGCTTCCCGAGCATGATCGCATGCTCGTGGAACTCGCTCGCGAGGCCACATCTCGCTCATACGCGCCATACAGCAAATTTCATGTCGGTGCCGCTATAGAACTTGACAATGGCGAGACCATTACCGGAGCCAATCAGGAGAACGCTGCCTTTCCATCGGGCACGTGTGCCGAGCGCTCGGCTTGTTTCTATGCACACGCGCGTTTCCCTGAGGCAAAATTCAAGACCATAGCCATAGCCGCGCGAGGTACTGACGGCCGGTTCACCCTCGAGCCTACCGCACCGTGTGGCTCCTGCAGGCAGGCGCTTCTGGAATATGAGACGCTCGCCGGCCACGACGTGAGAGTGATACTTGCCGGTGAATCCCTGGTCTATGTGATTCCGTCAGTAAAGTCATTGCTTCCACTCGCCTTTGCAGAATTTTGAACATCTTTGAAATTTTTTATTCCATATTGTTTTGCAATTGATGGCAAATTGCTAATTTCGCAATGTGAAGCCGGTGTAACGGCTAATTAAGCCACCGGCCCTGAATTGCTAATATTACACTATAATATATATGGTATACAAATTTCGCATTGTTTCTGATGAGGTGGAAAATTTCCGTCGTGAAATTGAAATCGATGCTGATTCCACTTTCCTCGCCCTCCGCAACGCAATTTGCGACAGCGTTGGGTATGACAAGAACCAGATGAGTTCCTTCTTCATTTGCGATGACGGATGGGAAAAAGACGTGGAGATAACCCTTGAGGATATGGGTTCCGACTCCTCTGAGGATGTTTATCTGATGGAAGACTCCGTGATATCAGACTTCATTGAGGATGAAGGTCAGAGACTTCTCTATGTTTTCGACTATATGACGGATCGGTGTTTCTTCATGGAACTTAAGGAGACAGAGCCCGGAAAGACGCTTCTTGACCCGCTCTGCACTGTGGCCCGTGGAAAGGCTCCCGCTCAGGTTATGGACATAGAGGAATTCGAGGAGAAGAACACTAAGACCACTGACCTCGCCGCATCTGACATTGATGAGGATTTCTACGGTTCGACGGACTATAATCCTGATGAGTTCGACGTGGAAGGATTTGATGAAATGAATCTGGAACCGTAACTCCGTTGGGTCGTCTATTAGCCATAGACTACGGCCGTCGCCGTTGCGGAATCGCTGTCACGGACCCTATGCGAATAGTGGCTACGGGTCTGACGACGGTCGCCACATCGGGACTTGTGGATTTTATAAAAGATTACGTCAGCCGGGAGCCTGTCGATGCCATCATCGTAGGGCTCCCGCGCGATGTTCATGGACAGGATTCCGAGTCCATGAAATATATAACACCGGGTGTCAACCGCCTGCGCAAAGTGCTGCCGCAGATGAGAATCATATTCTCTGACGAAAGATTCACATCCGTGATTGCACACCGCTCCATGATTGAGTCAGGAATGAAAAAAATGCAGCGCCGTGACAAGGCCGCAGTCGACACCATGGCTGCTGCCATCATTCTTAACGATTTCCTGCAAAGCCGCGAATATCAAAACTTGTTTAGTTAAAACCAAAATATATACTCTAAGACATGAGTTTACCCATATATCTTTACGGACATCCCGTGCTGAGAAAAATTTCGGAGGATGTTACGCCTGACTACAAGGATCTTAAGGAACTTGTGGCAAAAATGTATGACACAATGTACGAGAGCGAAGGCGTTGGGCTGGCAGCTCCGCAGATTGGACTCAATGACAGAATTGTGGTCATTGATGCCGACCCTGTTTCGGATTCGTTTCCGGAATGCGCCGGACGTAAGCTCACATTGATTAACCCTGAAATAGAGATTCTTGACGGCGAAAAGGTGTCGCGTTCCGAAGGGTGTCTGAGCCTGCCCGGATTGTCGGAGAACGTTGCACGAGTGGAGCACATCAAGCTCAAATGGGTGGATGAGGATTTCAACGCTCATGAAGAGGAAATATCCGGATTCCTGGCCCGCATAGTCCAGCATGAATGCGATCATCTGGAAGGCATTCTGTACATGGACCATGTTTCGCCCATCCGCAAGCAGCTCAACAAATCAAAACTACGTAACATCATGACCGGCAAGACCCGCGTGGACTATCCCGTGCGTTATGCCCCTAAAAAATAAGATTATGGCCGACGATAAGAAAATAATATTCTCCATGGTGGGAGTGTCAAAAATTTACCCGCCGCAAAAACAGGTTCTGAAAAATATCTACCTGTCGTTTTTCTATGGTGCCAAAATCGGCATCATTGGTCTCAACGGTTCCGGTAAATCATCGCTGTTGAAGATTATTGCCGGAATTGACAAGGACTATCAGGGCGAAGTGGTTTTCTCACAGGACTACAGTGTTGGGTATCTCGAACAGGAGCCTAAACTTGATCCGGACAAGACGGTGATAGAAGTGGTTCGTGAGGGCGTACAACCGGTAATGGATTTGTTGGCCGAATTTGACCGTGTCAACGAAGCGTTCGGAGACCCCGATGTGCTTGAGGACCCTGACAAGATGGATGCGCTGATTGCGCGTCAGGCCGAATTGCAGGACAAACTTGACGCCGTGGACGCATGGAATATCGACTCCAAGCTCGAACGGGCTATGGATGCTCTTCAGTGTCCGCCTGATGATCAGAAAGTTGCCACGCTCTCCGGCGGCGAGCGACGCCGTGTAGCACTCTGCCGCCTGTTGTTGCAGCAGCCTGACGTCCTTTTGCTTGATGAGCCGACCAACCACCTTGATGCCGAGTCAATTGACTGGCTTGAGCAGCATTTACGCCAGTATCCCGGCACTGTCATAGCTATCACTCACGACCGCTACTTCCTTGACCATGTGGCCGGATGGATTCTTGAACTTGACCGTGGCGAAGGAATACCCTGGAAGGGTAACTATTCTTCATGGCTTGATCAGAAGACCAAACGCATGGCTCAGGAGGAGAAGCAGGCCAGCAAGCGGCGTAAAACTCTCGAACGCGAACTTGAATGGGTACGCATGGCCCCGAAAGCCCGTCAGGCAAAGGGTAAGGCCCGACTTAACAGCTACGACCGGTTGCTCAACGAGGACCAGAAGCAGCGCGAGGAGAAACTGGAGATTTTCATCCCTAATGGCCCGCGTCTTGGTAATAAGGTTATTGAGGCCAAGGGACTTGCAAAATCGTTCCCTCACAAACAGCTCTTCAAGGATCTCAACTTCATGTTGCCACCCAACGGCATTGTTGGCGTTATCGGGCCTAACGGCACCGGTAAGACCACTCTTTTCCGCCTCATTATGGGGCAGGAAACACCTGATGCCGGGACTTTTGACGTAGGCGAAACCGTGAAGATAGCCTACGTTGACCAGTCGCACCATGACCTGCTGCCTGAAAAAACTGTCTATGAAGTCATATCGCAGGGCGTCGAGAGCTTCCGCTTGGGCGGGCGCGATGTCAATGCTCGAGCCTATCTGTCACGCTTCAATTTCACCGGTGCTGATCAGGAAAAGAAAATCGGAGTCCTCTCCGGCGGCGAGCGCAACAGACTCCATCTTGCTATGGCATTGAAAGAGGAGGGCAATGTGCTTCTACTTGACGAGCCGACCAATGACATAGACGTCAACACGCTCCGCGCTCTTGAAGAGGGCCTCGAAGGCTTTGCCGGCTGTGCTGTGGTTGTCAGTCATGACCGTTGGTTCCTTGACAGAATTTGCACCCACATACTCTCATTTGAGGATGACGGCAAGGTAGTGTTCTACGAAGGGTCCTACTCCGACTACGAGGACTACAAACGTGCGCAGAACGGCGGAAAAGAGCTTCCGCGTCGCCGCTACCGCAAACTGATGGAGTGAAAATACCTATTTTTGGGTATTTCAAGGCGGGATAGTTCATCGTATCTTTGCATTGGATAATTTTTACGAATGAACTTTACCCATAGAAGGATTTATTTGGAATAGGCCTGACAGGCCTTAAGAAACAATCAAGCGCGAACCGTGAGGCCCGCGCTTTTTGTTATGGCATTGTTTTTCTATTAGCGTCCGGTATAGTTGTGGGGCGTGAGCTTATGGAGCTCGGCACGCACTTCATCGGTTACGTCAAGAGTGTCAATGAAATCCGATATGCTCTGCTCGGTCACCTTTGCATTAGTGCGGGTGAGTTGTTTGAGTGTTTCGTAGGGGTGAGGGTAGCCTTCACGCCGGAGAATCGTCTGTATGCCTTCGGCCACTACCATCCACATCCTGTCAAGATCTTCTTTCAGGGCATCTTCGTTGAGAATCAGTTTGTTGAGGCCCTTCATTGTGCTGGCTATGGCAATCAGTGCATGTCCCATCGGAACGCCTACATTGCGGAGCACCGTTGAGTCAGTAAGGTCACGCTGGAGGCGTGATATCGGGAGCTTCTGAGCCAGATGAGTCAGAATGGCATTCGCCATGCCGAGATTGCCTTCCGAGTTTTCAAAGTCAATCGGGTTTACTTTATGAGGCATAGCTGATGAGCCTACTTCGCCCGCCTTGATGCGCTGTTTGAAGTAGTCCTCCGAAATGTACATCCATATATCGCGGTCAAGGTCAATCATTATGGTGTTGATGCGGCGCATTGCATCAAACACGGCTGCCAGATTGTCGTAGTTTGAAATCTGGGTTGTGTAAGCCTCGCGCTCTATGCCGAGTTTCTTTGACAGGAATTCAGCGGCAAATGCCTGCCAGTCAACGTTGGGGTAGGCCACAGTGTGGGCGTTGAAGTTACCGGTGGCTCCGCCGAACTTTCCGCTGATTTTCACTGCCTTGAGGCTGTCAAGCTGCTGCTCCAGACGGTAAACGAACACCATTATCTCTTTGCCCAGACGGGTAGGAGATGCGGGTTGGCCGTGGGTGCGGGCCAGCATTGGAATATCCTTCCAGTCCTCAGCCATTGAGCGCAGCTTTGCAATCATCTCTTCGAGGTAGGGGATGTAGATGTGGGCGAGCGACTCGTTGACCGTCATCGGTATGGAAGTGTTGTTGATGTCCTGAGAAGTGAGGCCGAAATGGATGAATTCCTTGTAGGGAGCGAGTCCGAGATTGTCAAAACATTCTTTTAGGAAATATTCCACGGCTTTCACATCGTGGTTCGTGACGGTTTCAATTTCCTTGATTCTTTCGGCATCGGCAAGCGAGAAGTTGCTGCATATATCGCGTAGCTTGCCAAACACGGCGTGGTCAACGCCGGCGAGCTGTGGCAGCGGTAGCTCACACAGGGCAATGAAATATTCCACCTCTACCCTTACGCGGTAGCGGATCAGGGCATATTCTGAAAAATAATTGTCAAGTGACTCACATTTGCCACGATAGCGGCCATCGATAGGTGAGATAGCTGTAAGGCTGCTTAGCTCCATTCGTTCTGGTTTTAAGAGTATGTTAGGTTTTTTACGCTGCAAATTTACACAAAAAATCGCGGTTTCCGCGCAATAGAGCGTCTAATTGTGTTAAGTAGTGAACCCGGGAGGGCGGTCGGGTGTTTTGACTTTTGGCGAACTGCGATGAGGCCTATAGGAGGGTTGCGACAATTTGTCACCTCTGACTGACACATTGGCTGTTTGGCACACTTTATGTAATACCATTGAACGTAAACCAAAATATTCTAAAAACTAATTATAACATATCAATTATGAATCTTCAACCATTAGCTGACAGAGTGATAGTTCTCCCGTCTCCCGCAGAGGAGGTTACAGTGTCCGGAATCATCATCCCTGACTCGGCAAAAGAAAAACCGCTTAAAGGCAAAGTTGTGGCTGCCGGAAAAGGCACCAAGGACGAAGAAATGATTCTCAAGGAAGGCGATGAGGTTGTGTTCGGAAAATATGCCGGCACTGAAATCGAATTCGAAGGTGAAAAATATCTTATCATGCGTCAGAACGATGTTCTCGCTGTTGTGGTAAAATAACTAAAATCAAGTAATCATGGCAAAAGAAATAAAATTTGAAATCAAGGCTCGCGAAGAGCTTAAGAAAGGCGTCGACGCTCTTGCCGACGCTGTTAAGGTGACACTTGGCCCCAAAGGCCGCAATGTGATCATTGAGAAGAAATTCGGCGCTCCCCATATAACCAAGGACGGTGTCAGTGTGGCCCGCGAAGTGGAACTTGATGATCCGTTCCAGAACATGGGTGCACAGCTCGTTAAGGAAGTTGCATCAAAGACCGGTGATGATGCCGGTGATGGTACCACCACTGCAACCGTACTTGCCCAGTCAATCATCAACGTGGGTCTGAAGAACGTGGCTGCCGGTGCTAATCCAATGGATATCAAACGTGGTATTGACAAAGCTGTCGCTGTTGTTGTTGAAAACATTAAGGACATGGCCGAAGAGGTTGGCGATGACTTCAAGAAAATTGAAGACGTGGCACGTGTATCGGCCAACAATGATGAAGCTATCGGCCGTCTTATAGCTGAGGCTATGAAGAAGGTTAAGAAGGAAGGCGTTATCACTGTTGATGAGGCCAAGGGTACTGAGACCACAGTTGATATTGTGGAAGGTATGCAGTTTGACCGCGGATACATTTCTCCTTACTTTGTAACCAACACCGAGAAGATGGAATGCGAGATGGATTCTCCCTACATTCTTCTCTACGACAAGAAGATTTCCAATCTTAAGGATCTCCTTCCCGTGCTTGAGTCATCGGCTCAGAGCGGACGTCCGCTTCTCATCATTGCTGAAGATGTTGATCAGGAAGCTCTTGCAACTCTCGTAGTCAACCGTCTGCGCGGCTCACTGAAAATCTGCGCCGTAAAGGCTCCTGGATTCGGCGATCGCCGCAAGGAAATGCTCGAGGATATCGCAATCCTCACCGGTGGCGTTGTGATTTCCGAAGAAAAAGGAATGAAGCTCGAGAATGCAACTGTTGAATTGCTCGGCCGTGCTGAGAAGATTGAGGTTAACAAAGAGAATACCACTATTATTAATGGTCTTGGATCAAAAGATGCCATAGCATCACGTGTGGCTCAGATTCGTGCTCAGATTGAGCAGACTACCAGCGATTATGACCGTGAAAAACTTCAGGAACGTCTGGCCAAGCTCGCCGGCGGCGTAGCTGTGCTTCATATCGGCGCTCCCTCCGAAGTAGAGATGAAGGAGAAGAAGGACCGTGTTGACGATGCCCTTTCTGCAACCCGCGCAGCTATCGCCGAGGGTATTGTTCCCGGTGGTGGTGTGGCCTACATCCGCTGCGTTGACAAACTCGATGGCCTCCGTGGTGACAATGACGATGAAACCACAGGTATTCTCATAGTTCGCCGCGCAATCGAAGAGCCGCTTCGCCAGATTGTGGCAAATGCCGGTGTTGAAGGTGCCGTTGTGGTTCAGAAAGTTAAGGAGGGTAATGGTGACTTCGGTTACAATGCCCGCACTGACCAGTATGAAAACCTCATGGCTGCCGGTGTGATTGACCCTGCCAAGGTGACTCGTGTGGCTCTTGAGAACGCTGCTTCCATAGCCGGAATGTTCCTCACCACCGAGTGTGTCATCGCCGAGAAGAAAGAGGAGAATCCTGCTCCCGCTATGCCTGCTCCCGGCATGGGTGGCATGGGCGGCATGATGTAAAAATTTCCGCTGAATGCATAATAAGATTCGCAGCCCGCACTTTCGGGGTTGCGAATCTTTTTTTGGTTGTGTCAGGGAAAATTTGTAACTTTGCCGTTGAAAATGTGTGAGAAAAGTGAGCGGACGCATGGAGCCGTCTGCAGCGCTATTGGAATCTCAGTCAGTGAACTGACGCAGGGATTCCTAAATTTTTTCTCTGTATTGGATAACCCTATTGAATAACAAATAAAAATATATAGACCATGCCTATTACCTACATGACAAAGTCAGGCTATAAGAAAAAAATGGAAGAAATAGCCTATCTGGAATCAGTGAAACGTCCTGAAATATCGCGTGCCATAGCTGAAGCCCGCGACAAGGGCGACCTTTCTGAAAATTCTGAATATGATGCCGCAAAGGAGGCTCAGGGAATGCTCGAGATGAAGATTTCGCAGCTTAAGGACCTCGTTGCTAATTGTCGTATCATTGACGAGAGCAATCTCAACAATGAAGAAGTTCAGATTCTTAACACCGTCACCATAAAGAATGTGCAGAACGGCATGCAGATGGCTTATACCATAGTGGCCGATTCCGAAGCTAATCTTAAGGAGAAGAAAATCGGCTCGAGCACCCCTATAGCACAAGGTCTTCTCGGTCATAAACTTGGCGAAACGGTTGAAATCAAGGTGCCTGCAGGCCTGATGAAATTTGAAATTGTAAAAATCGACTTCTGACATGGCTTCCGTTTTCAGTTTGATAGTAGCCGGCGAGATACCTTGTTATAAGGTAGCCGAGGATGACCGTCATCTTGCTTTCCTTGATATAAATCCAATTGCTCCGGGTCACACTCTAGTCATCCCCAAGCGTGAGGTGAGCTATCTTTTTGATCTTGACGATGATGAGTATGTAGCACTCGAACTCTTTGCCAAGCGAGTTGCCAAGGCCGTGGATGCAGCCATGCCTTGTCAGCGTGTCGCTGAGGCTGTGATTGGTCTTGAAGTGCCTCATGCTCACATACATTTGGTGCCAATCAACACCGAAGCAGACCTCAATTTCCGCAACAAGCTTCAGTTGGATGGCGAGGAGATGAAGTCCATAGCCGCCCGCATCGCAGCTGAGTTTTAATCACCCGATGCCTGCGGAGTGAACACGCTTTTCTGGTTCAATCCTGAAAACGACCTCGCTTTAGCTGCAGGGAGTGCCAACTATACTCCGCCGGCAGCAGCCGTAGCGCTGCGGCAAGGCGGTGTGCGACTTCCGCAACTGTGGTGTGACAGGTCGGATTTAGTACTCGATATAGACTTGCAAGAACGTATTTCCAACCCCACGCTCATCCCTGAGCCGTGGGGTTGGAGCGCATATACGCGCAATCGGTTGCTTCGTGCCGGAGCTTGCGCACAAAACATGCCTGATGACGATGCATTGGCTCATATCCGGCGTCTGAGCCATAGGCGGACGTCTGTGGAATTGCTTCGGGGCCTCGGCGTTGGGACTGCGGCACTCCCCGTGGAGGCGTTCACGGAGTCCGAGGCGCTGAGAGCGATTGACAGCATGGACGGAGATGCGGTGGTGAAGTTACCATGGTCATGCAGTGGTAGAGGAGTATTTTATACCCGTAAAATGAGTCGGGGGCAGTTGCAGTCTGTCGTAAAAGGCGGTATTACCCGACAGGGGAGCGTCATGATTGAGCGCCGTCTTGATAAAGTAGCGGATTTCGCTATGTTGTTCTATTGCGATGGCCCATGTGTGACATATCGCGGACTCTCCGTGTTTGCCACCGATGTTTCCGGTAACTATTCCGGAAATTTAATCGCGTCCCAGAGCATTTTGGCGGAGCGTATTGATATTGATTGTGCGGCGTTGGGCGAACGTATCAGTTATCAGCTTGGGCAAATACTTGATGGCCGGTACCGCGGATGGATAGGTGTCGACATGATGATATGCAGGAGTGATAATGGGCATACGTTTGTCCATCCTTGCGTGGAGGTGAATCTTCGGATGACTATGGGAGTTGCGGCTCTCCTTGCGGCGCAGAGCGGCAGATTGCCGTGGGATGTGGCGTTGCTAAGAGTAGCCCTACCCGGAGAGATGTTGCCTCACGGAGCCATAACTCTTTCTGCCACAGAGCCTGACCGGCGGAAGCCTCTTCGGAAGCCTATCATTACGGTTAATAATGCTGAAAACCGCAGTTAAAATATCTCAACAGTTAGGGCATGGAATATGAATGCTAACGCCTAAAGCGTTGTAAATAACGCTATTGTAATATAACGTATTAAGGCGTTGATATATTGGTTGATATATCTTAACTTAAAATTATCAACTTGGTTTTCAGGATATTGACAACGGTGTCCAAAAGTTGTAACTTTGCAAACGTAAAAACGGATGACAATGCGTGATTGACGTTGTCATAGCAGTTTAGGAAATTGATAATAATTAGTTAGAAAGGGAGAATTCCGCAGGGGCAGCCCAGACAGAGATGTCGTAGCAAACCCGAGCGGAATTCGTTGTTTTAAAAAATAATCATTACCTTTGCGCTTTATCACTTACTTCAACGTCAATGGATTCAAAGTCAAGAAATAATGATAGGGCTGTATTCGCATCCAAATTCGCAGCCGTAGCCACCACCGTAGGCTCCGCCGTAGGGCTGGGAAATATCTGGCGATTCCCGTATGAGGCCGGTATGCATGGCGGTGGTGCGTTCTTAATATGCTACATGGCGTTTGTATTTCTTATTGGTGTGCCTGTGTTGTGTGCCGAGTTCATCATGGGGCGCGGGACGCGCAGCAACGTGTTCGGAGCGTTCCGTAAGCTTCGTCCGCGTCATCCTTGGTATCTGGCCGGATATATAGGCATTGTCGCATCGCTTCTGATTCTGAGCTTCTATTCGGTTGTGGCAGGATGGACTATCGAGTACTGCCTGTCATCGGTTTTCGGCTATCTTGACTTTTCCGATACGGAAGTGGGTCACAATCAGTTTATGACGCTGACAACCGGGTGGCGTCCTGTACTTTGGACGGTTATTTTCCTGTTGGTCAATCTGACGATTGTTGCTGGCGGTGTAAAGAAGGGAATAGAACGGGCATGCAACATATTGATGCCCATGCTGTTTGTTCTTCTCATAGCCTTCTGCATCAACTCGTTTACAATGCCCGGATTTAGGGACGGTGTATCCTTCCTGTTTCATCCTGATTTCAGCCAGATAACGCCATCGGTTCTGCTCGGGGCCCTTGGTCAGGCGTTCTTTTCGCTCAGTCTCGGATTGGGTTGCATGATGACCTACGCATCGTATTTCAGCAATCGCACCCGATTGGCCAGAACGGCGGTCACCACAGCCGTTCTTGATTCCGCTGTGGCTATTCTTGCCGGTGTAATTATCTTTCCGGCGGTATTTTCGTTTGGTATATCGCCGGAGGCCGGCCCAACGCTCGTGTTCGAGGTTTTGCCCTACATTTTCAGCCAGCTTCCCGGCGGAGCTGCGTGGTCAACTCTGTTCTTCCTGCTGCTTTTCCTCGCTTCGCTGACATCCACGGTGTCCATGAGTGAGATTTCCATAACATATTTCTGCGAGGAAAAGAAGATGGGACGTGGGAAGGCCGTGTGTGTATCCACGGCAATTGCCTTTGTCGGAGCCATGTTGTGTGCGCTTAGCTTCGGCCCGCTCGGCGATTTCACCATTGCCGGCATGACTTTTTTCAGCATGTTTGATTATTTTTCATCCAACGTGTGTCTGCCTCTCGGAGGTATGATTATATCAGTATTTGTAGGGTGGTTCATTGAACGGCGTATGATAAAACAACAACTCACCGACCACGGGAAGTATCGCTTCCGCATGATCGGTGTGCTGATTTTCTGTCTCCGCTACCTTTGTCCGGCAGCCATATTCCTGATATTCCTCAATTCAATAGGGCTGCTGTAGCTGTAGTGTCTTAGAGAATGCCTTTGATTTTGTCAGCGGCCTTGTCCTTGAGTTCCGTTGCTTTTTCTTTGGCTGATTCGGTCACTTCCGATGCCTTTTCTTTAACGGCTTCGGTGGCGGTGCCTATTTTGTCAGTGTCAAGAGCAGCCTTGATTGAGTCATAAACCTTAGGCGCCTTTTCTTTAATTGACGGGCCAACTTGAGCGAAGTAATCCTTTGCTTCCTGAATCTTTCCTTCTGACACAAGTTTAACAATGTAGTCCTTAGCCTGACCGGCGAGAGCGGTGGCTTCGGCGCCGGTGGAGTTTTTCAACTGCTCAATTAGGGCCTTGCCTTGCTCGGCCGTGGTGACAGCGGCGGTGGATACTGCTTCGCCTACTGCAGCACCGGCGGTATCAACTCCGGCCACATCAATTACGTCAACTTCTTCGAAAGCTACGGAGTCATCCCCGGCTTCGGTTTGATTCTCACTTTTTGAACCTCCGCATGATACGAGGGTCATGGCCAGTACAACGGCACCTGATAAAAACAACTTTTTCATTTCGGTTATAAGAACTGATATAAACATAAAACTCGGAACTGACTGTACTGTAGATTATTGTTTGTTTGCTGCAGGTTACACCAATTCCATGTAATGTATTTAACCGCTGACCCGGCGTAATGGTTCATTTCTGAGACTAAAGAAAGTCAAAGGGCGCTCTCACGAGCACCCTTTGGGATTTACACATAGTACTTAACGTCAGTGGATGTATTATAATGTCTAATGTCGTAATTTACTACGAAAAAGCGTTTTTGATAAGCTGTTGTAAAAATGTTATATGCAAAGATAAACGATTAAGGATGAAAAAGCAAGACTCTAACAATATGTTTTACAACATATTATGGAAAATTGCTATTGTGTGGCGCTGTTTTTGCTGACTTTTTGCACGAAAAAGCCCCGAAAATCGCAATTTTTGTAAGCAAAAACGTCCTGTTTTGGGCATTTTGAAGCCTATTAAAAGATGTTAATAGCGGATTTCGCCCATTTTATAGTAGGCTCAGTGGCCAAAGCTGGTCAAATGAAGCATGAGGTCGAAAAAAATATTGAAAAAATAGAACTGATATTTCGGAAAAATGATGTAAATTTGCAGATAATCACATTTTATGCTCCCTTTCGACAGAAATTCAATATTCAATACCTAAATTCATTATGAAAAAGATTCTTTATTCATCATTGGCTGTTGGAACTTTGGTTCTGCTTACAGGCTGTAATGGAAAGATGGGTCAGTTCAATTCTGACTATTTCAACACCAATCCCAATCCTCTCGAGTTGGTAGGTCAGAACGTTCCTGCCACCGTTACTGGTAACGTCCCCGCCAAGTTCTTCAAGAAGAATGCGTCTGTGACAATCACCCCCGTCCTCGTTTACGGCGGACAGCAGAAAACTGCTAATTCCGTAACCTATCAGGGCGAGAAAGTTCGTGGCAACAACCCCGTTATTTATTACAACAATGGCGGTACAGTCACCATTCCCGTAAACTATGTTTACACTCCCGAAATGCAGAAGAGCGAACTTTACCTGACTTTCAATGTTCAGCAGGGCAGCAAGCAGTATGTGCTTCCCCAGGTGAAGGTTGCTGACGGTATCATCGCCACTGCAGCTCTTGCTGATGCAGGTACTGTTACTCCCGCAACTGCAGCTGATAAGTTCCAGCGCGTAATCAACGACAAATATTCAGCTGACATCCACTTCCTTATTAACCAGGCCAACATCCGCAAGGGTGAACTTGATTCTCAGGGTGTGGTTGACCTCAACGAAACTCTTCGCACTGCCGCTGCTACTCCTAATCTGGAAATCGAAGAAATCAACATTTCATCTTACGCTTCTCCCGAAGGTGCCTACGATTTCAACCAGCAGCTCGCTGAAAAGCGCGAACAGAACACTTCCGCTTATCTTGAAAATCAGCTTCAGAAGGACAAAATCACAGAATTCGGCGAACTCACCAAGCAGTTCACAGCCGAAGACTGGGAAGGCTTCCAGCAGCTCGTTGCTGCCAGCAACATTCAGGACAAGGACCTTATCCTCAGCGTTCTTGCTAACGTGAAAGATCCCGAAATCCGCGAACAGGAAATCCGCAATCTCGCTAACGTATTCGAAACTCTCGCTGACCAGATCCTTCCCCAGCTCCGTCGCAGCCACATCACCGCTTCTATCAACACTATCGGTAAGAGCGATGAGGAACTTGCAAGCCTCGCCCAGAGCGATCCCAAGTCTCTCTCTGTTGAGGAACTTCTCTATGCTGCCACCCTTACTGACGACAACAACCGCAAGGCTCAGATCTACGAGCAGGTTACCCGTCTTTATCCCAATGACTACCGCGGATTCAACAACCTCGGCAAAGCTCAGTTCATCAACAAGGACTATTCAGCAGCTGTAGCAAGCCTTAACAAGGCTGCATCTCTTGCTCCCAATAGCTCTGAGGTTGCCATGAACCAGGGTCTCGTTCAGCTCGTTAACAAGGATTACACTGCAGCTAACCGTAGCTTCAGCAATGCAGCCGGCCTCGAAGGTCTCGGTGACGCTCTCGGCGTTTACTACCTGAGTCAGGGCGACAATGCAGCTGCTGTTAAGGCATTTGGTTCAAGCAAGAGCAACAATGCTGCACTCGCTCAGATTCTTACTAAGAACTACGCCGCTGCAAAGAACACTCTCGGTGCAATCGCTAATCCTGATGCAACTACCTACTATCTGAACGCTGTTCTCGGTGCTCGCACCAACAACGCTTCAATGGTTACAACCAACCTCGACAAAGCTATTCAGCTTGACAACTCGCTCGCCAGCATGGCCCTCAATGACCTTGAGTTCGCCAACTTCAACCTCGGCAGCGTAATCAAGTAAGAAATTACGAAGGCTTAGTTTTCGAAATTAAATAATTGAGCGGGAGCGCTTTCCGAAAGGGGAGCGCTCCTGTTGGCTTTCATAGAGTCGGGTGCTATTGACGGTGTCTTTGAATGTATCGGGCGAGTCCGTATATGTAGCGGCGGAAACCGGGACGGTAGGCTAAAACACGGTCGAACCAGCCTATACGGCGGTCGAAGAAACGCACTATGATGCCAACAAATATCATGGCAAACAGCGTTCCGGGGCCTATTACTGTCGTAAGCCACGTCCCAAAAAACATATAGCCAAGAATTACGGCTATAGCAACAAGAGTTATGTCAACCCCTATCTTGGCCTTGGCAAATTGAATGCCGGTAGATTTGCTTATTGCTGCGGGAACTCCCTCACCGGGCATGGTTACCGAACCACAGCGTATCTCAAGAGCAATGCCGAAGCCAAGTATCACGCATCCCGCGAGTTGCATCAGGCAGCGTGCCGCTAAGGTTGAGGTGGGAATGATTGCCGTTATGAACATGTTGAGGTCAAGAAACCAGCCGAAGACAGTGCCGATGACAATCTGGAATAGCTGCACTTTTTCAAATCGCCGGCGCAGGATGCAAATCTGAATGGCAACCAATAATATGTTCATGATATTGGTGTACTCGCCAACGGTCAAAGCCGGTGCTGACCCTGCCTCTCCGGCGAGAGTCATAACCATAGGTACGGATGAAATTACGCTGCTGCCAAGGGCCGAGCGTATGGTCAGAGCCACGCCCATGGTCATTATGAAGATTGATATGGCGAGCAGCATGTGCTGCCAGAGAAAGGAAATGATGTGGGTTTTGTCTGTTGGAAATTTAGTTGAAATCGTACCTGAATTAATCATAGATTTAGATTTTGTCAGGCAAAATTACAAATTTCGCGTCAGAAATTCAGCGTTTCTCTCCGAACTCTTCCTGCTGACGCTCCACTTCGCGCAGCCTTTCCTCCGCTTTTTTTTTCTTGGATTCGCTGTCGGAAATTGAGTTGCTGTCCGTAACGCGTTTGACAGAGGGAAGTTGAGTGGCTTCGGCCTGAGAGTATAACAGCTTGTTTGACGGAGCTATGCTCTCGAATTCAATCTCGCCGGAAGCCGGAGTCTGCGCTCCTTCCAGCATTACCGATGCCTTTACTTTGATTTTTCCGGGATTGAGAGTGGATCGGACGAGAACCGGTGCTGTTCCCCATCTAACAGGAGCCGGATTGAGTGAGGTCACGGTGTCACCTATTATATGTCCCTCGCCTTCGATTGAGAACTTGATGAACATGTTGTTGAGCCGCTTCACGTTGCCTTCACTGTCAGTGATGGATGCTACCACGGTAACGAAGTCCGACCCGTCGGCTTGCAACGGAACGTTCTCATTGTCAATCCGGAGAGTGATTTTTGCCGGACGGCGGGCGGGCTTCACTTTATGTGTGGCCACTACTTCCCCATCAATGATACCCTCAGCGAGAAGCCACACATCGTCAATGTGTCCGCTGCGGGTGGTGGTCTTGTCTGTCATGAAGTCATACATGTCGGTGAATGTAATGACGGGTGATTTCATGCCCGCTTCGTCGGCCTTTTTGGTATAGGTCTTGGTTTTGCCATTCTTGCAGAAAGTCAGGCGCACTTCCGGACAGTTGGAGTAGACGGTAACATCTTTCGGTGAGAACGGAGTCATTTCGTGGGCTATGAACACCATTGGTCCTGTCTCGTATGGGCGTTCGAGCTGTTCTGTGGGGCGTTGCGAACGGAACATCTGCCAGGAGTACTTAGGCTGACGGTAAGCGTCCATCACACCACCATAGAATGGATCGGTATGATAGCCTCTCTGGTGGTCAAACGAATGCCACAGACATCCGCCCACATGCTGGGCCGGATTACGGTGGAGGGTTTCAAGGCAGGTGTATTGATATTCGGGGCTGGCGTAGTGTTGAGCTTGCACCAGCATGGCATGCTCGCCCCAGTTGCGTGCCGCGCGGCTCGGTGAGTTGTGAGAGTTCCAATTGTCAACGCAGTCGCCCCATTCGCGGGTGAAATAGGTTATTGCCGGATTCATGTCCGGACGTTTCTCCTGAGCGTTAGCGTTCATCGGATGGGAAAATCTGACCGAAAAATGTTCACTTCCGCGAGCCTCGTTGTCGCACACCGCCACAGATGCCCCGCCGGGGTATTCTTCGTCAACAATCTCAACAGTGCGTTTGGCGAAGTCCTCCGGATACCATGTCTCGTTGAGAATCGGCTCCCACATCCAGATGGAGGGGTGGTTTCGGTCGCGGCGGATCATATTGCGGATATCGGAATAAACTTTCTCCACGAATTCCGGACTGTCATTCCAGAACTGCCATCCGGGGGTGTTGACAATAACGAATAGTCCGAGTTCATCGCAAGCGTCCATGAATGCGGGGTCTTGCGGGCAGTGGGCGTTGCGTATGACGCGGAATCCGGCATCGCGGAGCTTCTTGGCATCGCGCCAATGAGTGCTGTTGGGAACGGCATTGCCCACAACAGCAAAATCCTGATGCCTGTTGGCTCCAATCAGCGGTTCGCCGAACGGTTTGCCATTAAGCCAGAAGCCATCGGCTCCCTTGAACTCCACGCTGCGTATTCCAATGCGTTTGCGAAACGCATCGACTGTGTGTCCTTTCGAATCGCTGACAGTTACGAAAAGATTGTAGAGCGACGGGCTGTCAGGTGTCCACAACATGGGACGGTCAACAGCGAACGCATCGTTAACCGTTATGTCGCTTTTGCCTTTCAGATTCAATTTGCGTGAGTGGGTCTTGACTGTCTTACCGCCGGGAGCTACCAGCTCGTAAGTTATCTTCCCTGCGAACGGGGTTTTGCTTTCGTTGCGAAGGTGGGTTTTTATGTTGGCTTTGGCCGATTTTTCGGATACATCGGCGAAATTAATGAGCATTCCGCCGCCACCGGTAATATTTTCGAAATTAGGATCGGTGACATGGACGTCGTTGACGCTCACGAGCCAGCAGTCGCGGTATATTCCGCCCATATATGTGAAGTCAAGTGACTCCTGTGGCTTGCCGGGAGGATATGAGGGGTCGTTACTGTTGTCGGCAAGTACGGCTATAACGTTGTCGGTACCCCAACTAATCATGTCAGTGATATTGACCACTGCAGGCAGATAGCCGCCGTAGTGAACCTTCAGCTCTTTCCCGTTGACATAAATGTGGCTTTTGCCCATTATGCCCTCGAAATGCAGATACAGCTTTTTGCCTTTCAGCGAATCGGACGGAGTGAAGTGTTTGCGGTACCATACTTCACCCTGATAGTTGACACATCCGCTTGCCTCGGCGGGGAGCTCCTCAATTCCGTGGGGTAGGGATACCACGCTCCATGAGGAGTCATCGAAGTCCTTTGCTTCCGCTCCTTTGAGGCTGCCCTTGTGAAAACGCCATGCCGGATTCATCGACACTGCGCTGCGGCCACCTCCTGACACAGCAAAGAATCCTGCGGTTGAAAATTCCTGGGCAGCCACATGACCGGCGCATAGTAAAAGTAACGTTGATATTATCGATTGGATAAATTTTCGTAGCATGTCAATGTGATGATGATAAAAATGTGGTTCTATGCAAATATAACAATTAAATATCTGTCAAACAAAATATTGAAAGATTCAATGGGTGACATGGCATGACAAAAGCTGATAGTTGAAATGTTAAAATTTGGTGTACGAGTGAAATTTCTTTACAATTTATTAGTGATATGTGCGAAAAAGATGTAATTTTGCAAGCGAAAAACAAAATTTGCTTTCAAAAAGTAAATTTCGCTTCAATAGGTTTGAACAATTTTCTAAGGTAAAAATTATTTGTGATCAATGAAAGCTTCTGATGTAATGGCCGACCTTCGCAGGCGGTTCCCCAATGAGCCTGAATATCTGCAGGCAGTGGAAGAAGTGGTGACATCGATAGAGGATGTCTATAACGAGTATCCGGAATTCGAGCGATATAATCTTATTGAGCGTCTGTGCATTCCCGACCGCATCTATTCATTCCGCGTTTCCTGGATTGATGATCAGGGCCGCGTGCAGAACAATATGGGCTATCGTATCCAGCATTCCAATGCCATTGGCCCGTACAAGGGAGGAATCCGTTTCCATTCATCGGTCAATCAGTCGATATTGAAATTCCTTGCTTTCGAGCAGACATTCAAGAATTCGTTGACCACACTTGCCATGGGCGGAGCCAAAGGCGGTAGCGATTTCTCTCCGCGAGGCAAGAGCGACATGGAAGTGATGCGTTTCTGTCAGGCTTTCATCACCGAGTTGTGGCGTCAGATTGGTCCTGACACTGACGTTCCTGCCGGCGATATAGGCGTAGGCGGCCGTGAGGTAGGTTACATGTACGGCATGTACAAGAAACTGGCCCGCGAGTTTACCGGAACATTCACCGGTAAGGGTCGTGAATTCGGCGGTTCGCTCATTCGTCCTGAGGCAACAGGTTACGGCAATGTATATTTCCTTCAGTCAATGTTGGCTACCCGCGGAATTGACATTAAGGATAAGAAGGTTGCCATTTCCGGCTCAGGCAATGTTGCCACATACACAGCTGAGAAACTCCTGCAGCTCGGAGCTAAGGTTGTTTCGATGAGTGACAGTGACGGCACTATTTATGTTCCCGATGGAATCACTCAGGAGCAGCTTGACTATATATTCAAGTTGAAAAACATTTACCGTGGTCGTATCCGCGAGTTTGCGGAGGAGTACGGCTGCGAGTATTTCCCCGGAGAGCGTCCGTGGCAACGCGTGAAGTGTGACATAGCCATGCCCTCAGCCACTCAGAACGAAATTGACGGCGATGATGCACGCGCACTTCTTGCTCAGGGTTGTATTGCCGTGAGCGAAGGAGCCAACATGCCATCTACACCCGAGGCCATCAAGGAGTTCCTTGCAGCTCGCATTCTGTATGCGCCCGGTAAGGCTGCCAATGCGGGAGGCGTTTCCGTGTCCGGTCTTGAAATGGCACAGAATTCACAGAAACTTTCATGGAGCGCCGCAGAGGTTGATGCACGCCTGAAAGAGATTATGGCTGAAATTCATCATCAGTGTGAACTCTTCGGCAAAGAGGCCGATGGTTTCATCAACTACGTGAAGGGAGCCAATGTTGCCGGATTCATGAAAGTGGCCCGCGCCATGCAGGCTCAAGGAATCCTGTAAGATATAGATATTGAAGGTATATTTTAAGGAAGCTGTGTCAAAATAGGCGCAGCTTCTTTTGTTGCGTATCGCTTTATTTCAGTATGTCAAGGTGCTCTTTGCCATGATTTGGAGGGCGGTCATGGCGCCGCTTAGGGGAGAAAGGCGTGGGTGTCGGTTGAAGTGGGAGGCTGTGGCTGCTTTTCGTTGCCGGAGACATCGGTCGGGATGTGGACCGTGACGGTGCGGGATTCTGTAGTGCCGTCCGGGTTGTCGGGCGGGTCTGCCTCAGAGGGTGTGATTGAAGGTATGGGGTTGGTGGTCCGGCGGAGTTCGTTGGTGAAGGTGTTGACACGCATACGCGGGTGTGGGGTACCGTGGATTACGAGCAATGTACCGGGACCATCATAGATAATCGGAGAGACGGAGCGGAGTATGCGGGTCAGATGCCGGCCTTTCTTGGGATAGCGGTCGGCATCAAGAATCAACGCCATTGGAAAATTAAGACCACGGACATATTCCGGACTGCGTGCTGTGGCGGTTATGATGTCGGGGTGACGCGGAACGAGTGATTTCAGTTGGACTCGTGAGGGAGCGATCACGCAAAAATTTGTGGTGGGCCGTACAACGATGGTGAGCCAACGCACGTAGTCAACGAGTGCGCGCTGCAGCAAGCCGGATTCAGCGTTGGAGTCGGAGACATAGAGTCGCTGTGGCAAGCGGCGGGCGCGCTGTCGCTCGAGTTCGGCAATGAGCCGGCGGGCATGGGGATGTAGGCTGTAGCCGAGCCATCGTTCGAAGAGCGCGGCGAAGTTGCGCCGGGGTTTGCGGACGGCGGCGGGAAGCGGGCATGATATTTTTCGTGCAGCAAGCATGCCGCAAAAGTAATATCGGTTTGGGGGCGATGTGGGCGTGGTTCTATATTTGAAGCCCCGCGATGCGGAGCGGATCGTTTTGGTGGGTTTTCCTCGGGTTACGGCCTTTGGCCTCACCCGTGGCTATGATTAAATTGCGCCTACAGCGCGACCATGCGGGCGGGACGGTCGCTATAGGATAGGCGATCCTACATTTGTTGGGGGCAAATTAAATAATGTGTTGAAATGGGTGGCTGTTAGGATATATTAAATATCATGGGTAGAAATATTGCCCAATGAGCGGGTAATTTTGTATTGTGAAACAAAAGATTACGTAGAACTCATAAAATTATCCGTTATGGCAACAATCTCTCTAAACGATGTAATATTCGCAACAATCCGGTTGCGTGGTACGTCACTTGCCACAATAAGTGTAAGCGGAGTAACAACGTTTGCTGAAATACTTTCGCGCCTCATTTCCTCGTTGTCGGGCCGTGTTCGTGGTCTCGCAACCATTGAGCTTCGTAATGCCTCACAGGGATGGGCAGCGCGTCGCAACGTGATGCTCAATTGCGCATGATGCGGGACATGATTTCGTCAAATGCGTTTTCCGGTTTCAGCCAAATTACCTGAGGGTCACGACGAAGCCATGTGAGCTGTTTTTTGGCGTAGACACGTGTGTTCTTGGCCATCCGGGCAATTGCTGTGTCGCGGTCCATCGCTCCGTCAAACATGGCAAACATCTCTTTATAACCTACCGTGTTGAGGGCGTTGAGATGTCGCATGGGGTAGAGTCTGCGCGCCTCCTCCTCGAGCCCGTCGGCAATCATGCGGGAAACTCGGCTGTTTATCCGCTCAAACATTGTTTCGCGGTCAAGTTCAAGAGCGAATTTGAGAATTTTGAATGGACGAGGCCTGATTTGTCCGGTGCATAATGTGGAGTAGGGGACTCCGGCTTCAAGTGATACTTCTATGGCATGGATAATGCGCTTGTGATTGTTGAGGTCAACTTTTTCGTAGTAGGCCGGGTCAAGACGTTTTAGTTCGTCACGGATGGCGTCTATTCCTCCAGTCTCGAAGATTCCGTAGGCTTTCTTCCGGTTCCTGGCAGAGACGGTTGGCAGCTCGTCAATCCCTTTTGTCACGGCGTCAATGTACATCATGGAGCCACCGCACATAATTGCATACTGGTCAGTCGTAAACAATTGGTCAAGCAGCGCCAAAGCCTCTTCTTCATATCGGGCCGCGCTGTAGTAGTCGCCTATGTCAAGAGTCTCTACGAAGTGGTGGGGAGCCGCTTTAAGTTGCTCTTCCGTGGGAGCGGCGGTACCAATGGGCATGCCTTTAAAAATCTGTCGGGAATCGGCGGAGAGGATATGGCAGCGGAGCCGCCGGGCAAGTTTCACCGCTAATTCGGTTTTCCCTGTCCCGGTGGCTCCGGTTATGACAATAAGTGTGTTGTCGTTCAGTTCTGACATTCAACCAAGCGGGCTATCTCCACAATCACCTGCGCGGCTTTCTCCATTGAGGGAATGGGCACGAACTCATATCGGCCATGGAAGTTAAGGCCGCCGGCAAATATGTTGGGGCAGGGCAGGCCTTTGAATGAGAGCTGGGCTCCATCGGTGCCTCCGCGGATGGGGACAACCTTCGGTTCCACATCAGATGCTTTCATGGCCTCCACGGCAATGTCAATGATATATTTCACCGGCTCAATTTTCTCGCGCATGTTGTAGTACTGGTCCTTGATTTCAAGGGATGCCACGCCGGGGAATTCGTTGTTGATTTTGCGGGTCAGATGCTCGAATTCTTTCTTGCGGCGCTCAAAGCGATCGCGGTCGTGGTCGCGGATTATGTAGGTGAGAGTGGTTTTCTCTACCGTGCCTTCTATTGAAATCAGATGATAGAATCCTTCATAGCCTTCAGTGTGTTCGGGCGTTTCCCAGCGGGGAAGCATTATGGCAAACTGGTTGGCTATGCGTATGGAGTTGATCATCTTGTGCTTAGCATATCCGGGGTGGACGTTGCGGCCGGTGAATGTGACTTTGGCCACTGCCGCATTGAAATTCTCATATTCTATCTCTCCGATTTCGCCGCCGTCCATTGTGTAGGCCCAGTCGGCACCAAATCTTTCCACATCGAATTTGTGGGCTCCCTGACCTATTTCCTCATCGGGGTTGAAGGCGATGCGTATGTCACCATGCTTGATTTCGGGATGATTCATCAGATAGTCCACGGCTGTGATTATTTCGGCTATGCCTGCCTTATCATCGGCCCCAAGAAGAGTGTTGCCGTCAGTTACAATGAGGTCTTGCCCAACGTAGTGAAGCAGTTCGGGGAATTCCGTGGGGCTGAGAATTATGTTTTTCTCGGCATTGAGCGTGATGTCGCCGCCATCGTAGTTTTCCACAATCCGCGGGTTGACATGGCGTCCTGACATGTCGGGCGATGTGTCAAGGTGGGCAATGAAGCCAACTGTGGGTACATTATCTTTCGATGTGTTGGCGGGAAGAGTGGCCATGAGGTAGCCGTTCTCATCCAGAGATATGTCTTTCAGTCCCATGGATTGCAACACGGTTTCCAGATGCTGGGCAAAAACCATCTGGCCCGGGGTGGAAGGGGTGAGGTTAGTGAGCTCGTCGCTTTGTGTGTCGAACTTCACGTAGTCTAAAAAACGGTCAACGACAGTCATAATCAGTATATTTCGGTATTAGTGTTTTATCCGTGTCAATATACTGCAAAATTAGCTATTATCCGTCCAATGCACAAGTAAAATCAGCGGAAAAATGACGGGGCAGGCAGATATAATCCTAATGTGAGACCGAAATTCCAGTGGCAGTCATGGGCTGTGGTGTAATGAGTATAGGCTGTGACTGACGCGAATTTCATCTGGATAACACCTCTTAATTCACCAAAAAACTCCGGATCGTGCCATGGGCGCCCGTAGACGGCTTCTCCGGCAGCGCCTCGCTTCACGGCTCTGTAGGGCATGTAACCTTCCAATCGTCCTCTTATCTGGAGAAATTGGCTGAGTTTCAACACGGGTTCTATCCCGATGACTCCGAAGTGGCGTGCGCGGAAAGCTCCTGTCAGTATGTTGCTCATGTCGGCCGATGGGACGTAGGCCGGAAGAATGGCGAGGGTCGCCAGATAAGATGGCGGCAACATCTTGTCGGTAGTGGCGGCAGCCAACAGTTTTGTGCCGAGAACCAACTTGGGATTCAGCTTAAAATAGTGTAACAGTGACATGTCAAAGCGGCCCCATTCCCGATGGCGGCGGTAAAATGTTTCCTCCGAATCGGTCTCGTCCAGCTCTTTGAGCCGATATGTGCCTATGTCGGCTTGTAGTGTAGCCTTGTAGTCATGTCCGGCGGTGGGGTAGTTATGGTTGTCGAGAGTGGTGTGTTCATATCGAAGTATGGCTTCAAATAGTGTCCTGCGCAAACGAGCGTAGTACTGATAGCCATTCTCTACAGATGGATGCGGAGTCTTATCTTCGACGTGTCCTGCTCCAAAGGCCAGTTCGGCTTTCCCCTTGCGCCCTGCAGCCATGCCGTATGTTATTCTTCCGAAGTATTGCTCTGTGGAGAGCACTGTGGCATCGGCCGATTGGAAGAAATAACGGTCGCGCGGATTGTAGTTCTGTCGCGAAGCCACGGCTTGTAATCCTATTGCCGATGGATTGTCGCGCATCAACTGAAATTGCATGTTGGCGCATGCCGCAAGATAGCTCTGCCCTATCCATCCGCTCAGGCGCAGGTCGAGTGAATTGAAATCCAGTGTGCGGAATCCGCCGGACAGATACAACATAGAATTGGATGATGTTGTCAGAAAACCTCCGAGCGCCACATTGTAGTCATTTTTCACATTGGCTTTAAGGCGGAGGTCAAACAGGCCATAGGTGGTATCATATTGCGCGTGAGGAGTGAGGTTGATGAGTTTTCCGGGAGTGACGGCCCTGTAATAACCGTCGCGGATGTGGCTAAGACCAATAGTGTCGGGTTGATGTCGGGTGAAAAGTGAGCGGATGTATCGGTTCTGCGATGGTTTGCCACCAACCACTTCCACCTCATCGAAATTCAGCTCCGGAAGCCCCGCCTTGAATGCTTTGCGCCTGGCAGCAACGGACTCAGGAGTGGTGCGTTGAGGTATGCGTGCTTTTATGGAATCCATCATTGACATGGCGTGGTCATAGCCTATCTTATAAATTTCCGGAGCCTTGGCAAAATCCAACAGAGCGAATTGGTCAAGGTCAAGTTTTATTCTCATACCAGCCGCTTGTGGTACCTGATAGTCACTGCGTTGCATAATGAGTGCCTCCAGCTGATCCATCATGTTGGCATCCGGCTCATCAGGGGAGTTTCCACTGCTTACATCCACGCCTATCATTACCTCCGGATTGAATTCCGACAGCATTACGTCAACCGGGAAATTGTCGTAGATTCCGCCATCATACATTGGACGTCCGTCAATCTCCGTGGGGTGAAACACCAGCGGAAAGCTCATGGAGGCGCGGATGCAGTCGCCGAGGTCGCCCTGCGAGAAAATGGCTTTCCGTTTGCGATTGACATCGGAGGCTACGCATCGGTAGGGCACCATCAGTTGGTTGAAGTCGCCGCCGCAACGCGCGGTGTAAGGAGCAAACAGCTCCATGAAGGCGAAATTCATGGCTATGGGGTTGATAAGAGAGGTGGGAAGGTCGGGGCCTCCGTCGTTGCCGCTCCGTCCCTTACCGAGCGATAGATTGAAAAGGGCAGGGGTGTCCTCCTGCTCAAGGAAATAATATGTGTACTGAGGGTCAAGAACTCCGGCTGACCAATATTGAAATCCTTCCGATTCTATTAATGCCAGCATTTCTTCAGGACTGTAGCCCATGGCATAAAGTCCGCCAACAATTGCTCCCATCGAGGTCCCGGTTATGCAATCGATAGGTATGCCGTTATCCTCAAGGGCTTTAATCACTCCTATGTGGGCAATTCCTTTGGCGCCGCCGCCGCTAAGGGTGAGACCGACAGCTTCGGGCATAGGGTGGGGTGACCCATTGGTGGAAACGGTGTCAGCTGGATTTGATGCCATCAACGCTGTAGAGGCAATAATGGCTATGGCCAAAGTGATGAATTGTCTCATAATAAAGTGAACAGTAAATATTTTGTTATAACCAAGCATACTCTTAACACTGCCGCGCTTTATTATGTTGAGGATTTGTTGTAATTTTGTGGTTGAAACCATAATATATTCTAACCCTGAAATGACACAATACCAGTTAGACAGTCTTGACAAGAAGATTCTGGAGATGTTATCGGACAACGCCAGGATTCCGTTTCTTGAGATAGCACGCGAGAGCAACGTGTCGGGAGCCGCTGTCCATCAGCGCATTCAGAAGTTGACATCGGCCGGTGTGATAAAGGGTTTCGCCACTCATATCAATCCCGCTGCTCTTGGCTACGACACATGCGCATATATAGGATTCTTTCTGTCCAATCCGGCAGACTCAAAGCGCGTCACCGAGTCGTTGTATCAGATTCCCGAGGTTGTGGAGGTACACTATGCCACGGGCAAGTATGACCTGCTCGTGAAGTTGTATGCCCGCAACAACTCCCATCTGCTCCAGCTCATTCATGACCGCTTGCAGCCGCTTGGCGCCGGACGAACCGAGACCCTCATCTCATTCAAGGAGGAGTTCAGCCGGCCGATTCCCATCAATGAACCTTGCCAGAACTGATATGGATTACCATAAAATTCTCGATGCGGCAATTGACATGGCCCGCATGGCTGGTGATGTGCAGCTCGGGTATTTCCGCACCGGGCATCTCCGTGTTGACACCAAGCTTAACGAAAGCGACATTGTGACCGAGGCTGACCGCGCATCCGAGGCTGTCATCCTTAAATATCTCCGCGAATATTTCCCCGAACACTCAGTGCTGTCGGAAGAGTCCGGTCTGTCGGGCGGGGATTCTGAATTCCAGTGGGTCATCGATCCCCTTGACGGGACAACCAATTTCCGGTCCGGATTGCCTAACTTCAGCGTCTCAATTGGCGTAAGGCATTGCGGCGAGACCGTGGTCGGTGTTGTATTCGCCCCTTATCTCCGCGAACTTTTCTGTGCCGTAAAGGGCGAAGGTGCCACCCTCAACGGTCACCCAATCCGCTGTTCGGCCATCCCATCGCTCGAACGGGCTGTCCTTGCAACCGGATTCCCGGTTGACAAGAATGTGAACCCCGATAATAATCTTGACAATGTGGGCCGGTTGCTGCCTAAAATCCGCGGGCTGCGCAGGCTCGGCTCCGCTGCTATTGATATCTGCTATACCGCCGCCGGATTCCTTGAGGGTTATTGGGAGATGAACCTGCACGAATGGGACGTGTGTGCAGGATTGCTCATAGCTTCCGAAGCCGGATGCCTTCACAGCCGTTTCCGTCCGGATCGCAATGTGTGTGCCGTTGTCGCTGCGCCGCAGCTGTTTCCTTTGATAGAAAGTGAATTGAGATGAACCCATGTCCTGAAACAAATCAGCCGGTCATAACCGCCGGCCTGTGCTCCACATCCGCCTTGCGTTCCATAGTTGCCGAGGCTGCCACTCCTTACCTGTTGATTTCGGTAGATTCCCGTGTGGAGGCTGACATGCCGGCTCAAGGGATTGCCCGCATGGCTGAGATTGCTGATGACAGCAAGGCCTCCATGGTATATTCCGACTACCGGTCTCCGGAAGGGATTTGTCCCCTTAACGATTACCTTGAAGGATCGGTACGTGATGATTTTGAATTCGGTCCGCTCGTAATGGTTCGCACGGAGGCTCTTGCCGCGGTTGTTGACGACATGCCGGACTACGATTATGCCGCATGGTATGCTGCGCGTCTTGCTCTGAGTTGCAGCGGCGGCATTGTCCACATTCCGGAGCCGTTATACTCGGTGGCTGCAGAGTCCAATGGCGTGTCACAGTTTGACTATGTGAATCCCCGCAACCGGGAAGTGCAGATAGAGATGGAGCGCGCTTTCACCGCTTATCTCGATGCAATAGGAGCATTGGTGCGTCCGCCATTTGCCAAGGTTGATTTTTCCGGTCAGTATCCGGCGGAGGCATCGGTTATAATCCCCGTAAAGGACCGGGTGTCAACGATTGGCGATGCAGTCCGTAGCGCGCTCGCTCAAAAAGCCTCGTTTGATTTTAATGTGATTGTGGTTGACAACCATTCTACCGACGGTACCACTGCTGTGCTGGACTCGTTGGCGGCTACTGACCGGCGGCTCATACATATAATTCCTGAATCAACAGGCCTCGGCATAGGAGGCTGTTGGAACGAAGCCATAATGTCGGAGAGCTGCGGAAGGTTCGCCGTACAACTTGACAGTGACGATATATATTCAACGCCCGATGTTTTGGAGACAATCGTAGGCCGGTTCCGGGCTGATGGGTGCGCTATGGTTATCGGCTCCTATCGCCTGACCGATTTTGAGCTCAACACAATTCCTCCGGGGGTGATTGATCACCGCGAGTGGACTGACGACAACGGCCCAAACAACGCATTGCGCATCAACGGACTCGGAGCGCCACGTGCTTTCTTCACCGGCATAGCCCGCCGCATCATGTTCCCTGATGTGAGCTACGGCGAGGACTATGCAATGGCCCTGCGCATTTCGCGTAGTTATCGCATTAGCCGTATATATGATGTTGTCTACCTCTGCCGCCGGTGGTCGGGTAACTCCGATGCCTCGCTTTCGCATGATAAGGCCAACCGTTTCAACCATTATAAAGACTCACTGCGCACGTGGGAAATCCGTGCACGCAAACAGCTTAACGGCGATGATTGACGTTGAAAATCTGTACCGATGCCAAATGGAACAGTGGCCCCATGCGCGCCGCAATTATGAGGCTCTTGATAACTGTGAGTGCTTGACAATCAATTTGAAAGGCGTTGACGTGAAAGTGCGTTACAATCCTGCACGAATCCGTTCGTCGGCGGCCAATATTTCGAAGGATGCAATCAGTAAGCGCCCATGCTTCCTGTGCTCGACCAATCGCCCGTCAGAGCAGATAGCTCTTGACTGCGGTGAATATGAGGTGCTCGTCAATCCATTTCCCGTGTTTCGGCGCCATCTTACAATTCCTTCGAAATCCCATTCCCCGCAGCGCATTGCCGGACGTGTTGCCGACATGCTCGGCATTGCCGGCGAATTGCCCGGTATGACCGTGTTTTACAACGGGCCTCGCAGTGGAGCCTCAGCTCCTGACCATTTCCATTTTCAGGCAATTCCTTCGGAGGAACTTCCATTGTGGGAAGCTCCTGAGCAATGGCCGCTGTGTCATACTATAGTTGTGGCCGGTGCAGATAAGGCGGATGTGGCCCGCCGGGTGGAGGGCGCGCTACTCAATTTGAAACGGGGTGAGGAGCCGGATGTCAATATCTATGCCCGTCAGATTGATGGGGCGTATCAGGCTGTTATTATTCCGCGAGCGGCTCATCGCCCGTCGTGCTACGGAACCGGTGCGGGGCAGATCCTGATTTCCCCTGCATCGGTTGAAATGGCCGGAGTCATAGTGGCTCCCCGCAGTGAGGATATGGAATATTGTTCCTCGCCGCAACACCTTATTAATATATATAACGAATGCGGCCTGCCTCGGACTTCTTCGGGATTTACGGCCGAAAGGGTGTTGTCTGTTGGTGTGGTTCGAGCGGAGGAGATTATAGTTGACTTTCAAGGAGGGTATATTTTCCCGCCAGCACTTCGCGATGCCATGTCAGTGAAATTCCGGGCTTTGCCTGATGGGAGTGTGGACTGTAACGGCACGACGCTTCAATCGCCGGTCGTAATCCGCGCATGTTCGCCTGAGTCTTCATTTACACTGCATGACGTGATGATAGGCATTGGGTTCCATTGGCAGCAGCATGAGGACCAGTCGTTCCATGGCGACCTTGAAATTCGCTCTAATGGTGGCATGTTGCAGGCCGTAAACCATGTTCCGCTCGAAACGTATCTCCGCAGCGTGGTTTCATCGGAAATGAATGCCAATGCTCCCGAGGAGTTCCTGAAGGCTCATGCCGTTATATCCCGCAGCTGGGTACTCGCACAAGTGGAGCCGCCCCTAAATCTGTCTCCCTGTCCGCCATGCGGCGATGGGGATGAATTGGTGAAATGGTATGACCATGATGCTCATAAGGATTTCGATGTGTGTGCCGATGACCATTGCCAGCGTTACCAAGGCTGCACAAAGGCCTCCACTCCGCAGGTTGAAGCCGCATTGCAGGCCACCCGCGGACAGGTGCTTGCTTTCGAGGAGAACCTGTGTGACGCCCGATTCTCCAAGTGCTGCGGAGGGGTTACGGAGCTGTTTTCCACATGCTGGCAGGAGGTTGACCCTCCATATTTGGCCTCGTTTGCCGACCCGTATTGCGGACGTGCCACAGATGAAGTGCTCTCCACCGTGCTCAATAATTACGACCAATCCACGGCTGACTATTATCGTTGGACCGTAACTTACACAGCCTCTGAACTTGCCGGGATTCTGCGCAGTCGCACAGGACTCGACTTTGGCCTCGTAACGGCCATTGAGCCGCTCCACCGCGGACCATCGGGGCGTATTGACCGGCTTCGTATCACCGGCACCAAACTCAGCCGCGTCATTGGCAAAGAGCTTGAAATCCGCCGGTCGCTCTCGCCTTCACATCTCTATAGTTCCGCTTTTACGGTTGAGGCCTCTGCACCCGATGCGACGGGCATTCCTGCAGGATGGACTTTTCGTGGCAGCGGATGGGGGCATGGCGTGGGCCTTTGTCAGATAGGAGCCGCGGTAATGGCTGCCGAGGGGCATTCCTACGAAGAAATCCTGCGGTTCTACTTCCCCGGTTCACGACTTGTTACCCTATATTAATGGAACGCAGTATTAAAAAAGGATGGCTGTGGGTCCCCTCGCTTTATTTTGCCGAGGGATTCCCATACGTTGTGGTGATGACCATAGCCGGAATTATGTACACCCGTATGGGTGTCAGCAATGCCGAGATGGCGTTTTACACCTCTTGGCTCATGCTCCCGTGGCTCATCAAGCCGCTCTGGAGCCCGATTGTCGACGTAATTTCAACCAAGCGGCGATGGGTTTTGGCTATGCAGTGGTTGCTCGCGCTCTCACTTGCCTGTGTGGCTTTCGTGCTGCCCGGTTCAAGTTGGTTCCGCTTCTCAATGGCATCATTCTTTGCAATAGCCTTTCTTTCAGCAACCCACGATATAGCTGCCGATGGCTATTATATGCTCGGACTGGACTCTGCCGGGCAATCATTTTTCGTGGGAATACGCACCACATTCTATCGCGCTGCCATGCTGTTCTGTCAGGGACCGGTGGTCATGATTGCCGGGTATCTGGAGGAGTCATCCGAATCTGTCAGTGCGGCATGGACATGGACTTTCTATGGCATGTCGGCCCTATTTCTGCTGCTTGCGCTGCTCAATTCGTTTGCCATGCCCCGAGTGGAACGCGCTGCTCAATCCACCCGGATTTCCGATGTTGTCCGTGAGTTCGGCGGCTCGTTCGCTGCGTTTTTCCGTAAGAGCCACATCCTTGTAGCGCTGCTGTTCATGATTTTGTACAAACTGCCGGAGGCTCAGATCATAAAGATGATCAATCCATTCCTGCTGCATCCGCAGGAGGCCGGAGGACTCGGGCTTACCACCCGCGAGGTGGGAGTTGTCTACGGGACTGTCGGGGTCATAGGGCTTCTTCTCGGCGGAATCATAGGCGGAATCGTGGCATCGCGCGGCGGCCTGCGGCGCTGGCTCATGCCTATGGCGTGGAGCATGTCATTGACGTGTCTTACGTTTGTTTTTCTTGTCTATTCATCTGTGTCATCGCTGCCGGTCATCTCAGTCTGTGTTTTCATAGAGCAATTCGGCTATGGATTCGGCGGAACAGCCTATATTCTATATCTGATACATTTTTCCACCGGACGATTCCGGACATCGCACTACGCTCTATGCACCGGCTTCATGACGCTCGGCACCATGCTGCCCGGCATGGCCGCCGGATGGATTGAGGAGCAGCTTGGCTACGGGCCGTTCTTCGTATGGACAATGGCGTGCTGCGCCGTGACAATAGCCGTCTCGCTGATCGCCCGCAGAAGCCTATAAACAGCCTTTCATTTGTCTTGATGTCTACGCGCCTTGGTAACTCATGCCTAATGGGACAGCTGAGGGGATCTGTCACCTCGGAATGGACATGCTCTCGCTAATAATAGGGCCGGCTTCTCTGAAAAATAGAGAGGCCGGCCCCGGCGAGAAGATAGAGAAGAATGAGTCATAGGGGTGTGTTAAAAATCGTGCACACTCCTATTCATATAACCCCATTTCTCTCGCCTTTGTTCCGCAAAAGACGTTGATAGTTGTTGCATTATTCCCTGTTTGTCTACTAACCATTTATTCGGTAGACGTGCCCAGGGAGAAAAAGGTTACAGCTTAGGATAATTTAGCGGGGCTTTTAACGCTTGTTAAAGCAAAAGTTAACAAATTTTTAGGGGGGGGTAAATTGTTTTAATCAAATTTTATTGTAAATTTGCACAAAATACGTTAAACACCCTTTACGTATCGACCTTGATCATTACCAATGACTTTCATTAAGTAGAATAATTCAATTAACTACTAACCAATAAATTACAAAAAAAACAATCATGTCCAAACAATTATCTAAATTGATGTTGGCCGGCGCTCTCACCCTAATTGGGGGGGGTGTTTATGCTGCTGATAGTCAGGCTGTTATGACACAGTCGCAGACTGTCACGGTTACCGGTACAGTTTATGATTCGGCGGGCGATCCCGTTATGGGCGCGTCCGTAATTGCCAAAGGTTCCTCTCAAGGAACTGCCACTGACATCGACGGAAAATTTTCGCTCTCAGGAGTGAAGGTTGGTACTGAGATTCAGGTCACCTACGTTGGCTGCGATCCTTACACTTTCAAGGCATCGAACCAGCCTGTTACTATTACTCTTAAGGAAAACGCTCATAACCTGGACGAAGTGGTGGTAACCGCCCTCGGTATGAAGCGAGAAAAGAAAGCCCTCGGTTATTCAATGACCGAACTTAAGGGCGACGAGCTCAACCAGAGCCTCATCAACCCCGTTTCCGCACTTCAGGGTAAGGTTGCCGGTGTTGACATCAACCAGTCCGACGGTGGTCTCTTCGGTAGCAACCGTATCACCATCCGTGGTGTCTCGACGCTCGGTAAGAACAACCAGCCTATCTACGTTGTCGATGGTATCATACTTGATAATGAGCAGAACGACAAGGAAGGTGACTGGAGTACCAGCAACTCTGACTACGGTAACGAACTCAAGAACCTCAACCCCGCTGACTTTGAATCAGTATCCGTGCTGAAGGGTGCAGCCGCAACCGCCCTCTACGGTTCACGTGCTCTTAACGGCGTTGTGCTCATCACAACCAAGAGCGGTAAAGGAGCCAAGGGTTATGGCGTTACGTTTACTCAGACACTCGGCTGCGACTGGATGATTCAGTCACCTAAGTTCCAGAATGTGTATGGTGTGGGTACAATCCCCGGCTTCATTGATTACGGTCGAAGCGATTGGGATACATACGCATTTGCAACCAACGAAAATGGCATGCGTTCGGTAATCGCCATGGACAACCTCTATGCAACAGAAGGCTGGGGTGCTCCTTACGATGGTGAACCGTACGAGTACTACGATGGTACTATTCGCCCGTACGTTGCTTACCCCAACAACTATAAGGACGCATACCGCACCGGTTTCAACACCACCACCAACGTTTCAATAACCGGCGGTAATGACAAGACTAACTTCTACACCTCAATGGGTTACAAATATGCCCAGGGTATTGTTGAAAACAATGACTTCAACCGTTTCAACTTCCTCTTGAAGGCCTCTCATCAGGTTTCAAAGACAGTCAACGTTGAGGGCGGCGTTACATTCGCCAACTCTACTCCACGCAACTCACCCATTAACCTTGGTGAATACTTCATCGGCGGAACATTTGCCCGTCACTATGATTCTGCTGACCGCATTTATTACAAAGGTGCACATGGCGGTCTTGCAAGTACTGCATACGGAGACCAGTACGGAGCTCTTCCCGGCAATAGCATCTGGTGGTCAATTTACGAGAATAACTACACCCGCAAGGAAACCGTTATCCGCCCGAATGCCAAGGTGACGGTTACACCCACTGATTGGCTTCGTCTCTCTGCTGAAGGCAGCTACAACTACTATTACACCCGTTCCGAGGGTAAATATCCCGGTTCAGGTTACAAGAACGAAGGTGGTTCTTACTCACTTGCCAACACCATCAAGGAGCAGACCAACCTCAACGTGAACGCCTACGTAAATAAGGACTTCAACGATTGGGAAATCCATGGTATGGTTCGTGGTGAATACTTCCACTCTTTCTCTCAGGCTATGAGCATGAGCACCAAGGGCGGTCTTACAATTCCCAACAAATACTTCCTTACCAATGGTAAAGAGGGTATGGACTATTCAGGCTCTATTTCCGGCACAAAGACCATGTGGTCAGCAATGGCTCAGGTTGGTGCAAGCTGGAAAGGTCAGGTTTACTTAGATGTTACCGGACGTAATGACTGGTCATCTTCACTCGTCTACTCTGACGGCCACGGTACATTCTCCTACTTCTATCCTTCAGTGTCTGTCTCTTGGTTGATCAACAACACATTCCAGCTCCCTGAATGGATTTCATTCGCTAAGGTACGTGCATCATGGGCTCAGGTAGGTAACGATACATCACCTTACACTATCAACTCCGCTTATATATTTGATACCGGTGTAGCTAATGGTAACAATATCTACGCAGCCGAGGTTCCCAACACGGTTTACTCAACCAACCTCAAACCCGAGCGCAAGAACTCTTGGGAGGCAGGTCTCGACTGGCGTTTCTTCAACAACCGCTTAGGTATTGACTTCGCATACTACAAGGATAACACCAAGGACCAGATCATGACAATCTCCGTTCCTTCGGCTTCAGGTGTCAGCAATCAGGTTATCAACGCCGGTAACATCCAGAACCAGGGTGTTGAGCTTGCTATCAACGGAACTCCTATCCAGACAAAGGATTGGACCTGGGATCTTACTTTCACTTACACCAAGAACAATTCTAAGATTGTTGAACTTCACCCCTACGTGACCAACTATATCACACTTTCAGGAAACCCCGACTACGGTAACTACCGCGTGGGTTCTGTTGCCAAGGTTGGCGGTGCCTACGGTCTTCTTATGACTGACTCTTGGACGGCTAACGATGAAGAATCCGGAATGGAAGTTCTCGGATGGCAGAACTACTATAACTTCGCTTACAAATATCGTTCAGCTGAGCTGAAAGAAGTTGGCGACATCAACCCTGACTTCCTCGGCAGCATCTCAACCAGTCTCCGCTATAAGAACTGGCACTTGAGCGTTGCTCTTGACGGCCGTTGGGGTGGCTACGTTGCAACCTACGGTACCCACTACGGTACTGCTTACGGTTATACCGAACAATCTCTCCGTTGGCGTGATGAGGCTCACGGTGGTGTGACCTATACCTCAATGTGGGACGGTATTACATATCATGATGGTGTTATCCCCAGCGGTATCTTCCGTACCGGTACCAGTATCATGCAGCCCGATGGAACAACTTACACCGTTGGTACAGGTGCTTACAGCTCAGGTGAAACATTCCAGGAACTCATGGACAAGGGTGTTGTTGAGCCTATTCACTCCGGTGCATGGCAGTATTGGAACAACTGTTGGATCAACGCCAGCTCTCGTCGTGGTGTTGTTTCGGAAGACTGGTTCTGTAAGCTCAACTACGTGTCACTCCGTGAGGTATCACTCTCATACACTCTTCCCCAGAACATCGCCTCCAAGATTGGCTCACGCGGCCTGACTCTCACCGCAACCGGACATAACCTCGGTTATCTCCATAATAGCCTCCCCAACGGCGAAAATCCCGAGGCTGTCCGCGGTACAAACTCCCACGAGTTCCGTATCCGTACGTTCGAGGGTACAACCGCAAGCTTCACTTTCACAATTAACGCAACATTCTAAACTTTCCAAAAATGAAAAAGTTAAAATCAATCATATCTCTGGCACTCACCGGTGTGTTGGCCATGAGTGTGACCGGTTGTAGCGACGATCTTAAGGATGTTAACGTAGATCCCGCCATGCTGACCGACCCCACTCCTCAGCAGCTCTTTACCGGTCTGGAATATTCTTTCGATCCCTTTGGATATGGAATATGGTTCTTTAATGCGGCTCCTACTCTTTACACCAACCAGATGGCTGTCCCCAGTGGAGCTATAAATGAGGATAGGATTCTGCCGGGCGCAAGCCGACCCAGCATCATTTCTCTCACTGCGCTGAAATATCTCCATGCAATTGAGAACTCAATGGCGAATATGGATAATGGAGAGGATTACGAGGCAATACGCCAGGCTGCTATTACACTTGCTATCTACGGTGGTATATATGACACCGATATGGCCGGTGACATCCCTTACACCGAAGGTGCAATGGCTGCCTACGGCGGTACGCTGACTCCCAAGTATGATGCCGTTGAGGATCTTTATAATCTTTGGATTACCGAACTTGACGAGGCTGTCAGTGTTCTCTCCAATCCTCCTACACCCGAAGGAGGTTATGACACTAAGCAAGATCTTATCTTCGCCTGCGATTGGACCAAATGGGCTAAATTTGCCAATTCACTCCGTGTGAAACTTGCAACTCGTCTGATTTATCGCGACATGGCCAAGGCAAAACAGCTTGTTGCTACAGCTCTTGCTGCTCCTTGCGGACTTATCACCGAAACTTCCGATGACCTAATTTTCAACAAGGCTTCGGAAAATCTCAAACTCGGATCCGGCTCTTCTCTTGATGCAGGTGACGTTGCGTTTGGTACGGGCAACACCACTATCGATTACAATGGAATCAAAGGCTCAAAACGAGTTGTTGATTTCATGGTTAAGAACGGTGACCCCCGTGTGCGTTTCTATCTGACAAAGAATGAATGGAATTCCACAGTTGTTAATTTCTACCTTCAGAACGGCCACATTGATCAGATTCCTCCCATTATCCTTGAAAAGGTTAACTATGAGGCTGACGGTTCAAATTATAAGTTTGTGTCATGGAAGGGCAAAGGTGAGCCATGGGTACGTTACGTAGGCGTTCCTGATGATTATCGCGCAGATCAGAGCCGTGACCCTGAAATGCAGCAGTACTTCAACTACAGTGCCGGTGCTGATCAAGGTGGTAACTCTATCACATACGATGGTACAACTTGGGCATATTGTCCTTATTCTGCTTACAACGAATATCACCTTCAGGGTCGTCGCGACTTCCGTGTAACGTATGCTCCCGGTGAGATCAATAAAACTACAAGTGACGTGACTGACCGTCCCCGTTATGACATGTACATCTCGGCAGCTGAAATCAACTTCTATCTTGCTGAGTTTGCGGTTTACGGTGGTGTTTCCGGTATCGGTTCTGCAGAAAGCTACTACACAAAGGCTGTTCGCCAGTCTGTTGAGACTTGGGATAAGTTCGCCCGTCTGAATCAGATCCCTTACTACAACAAGACTTACAACTATGATCCCAACGAAGGTGATATCGCTCTTCAGGACGGCGAAATTGACGCGCTTCTCCAGCAGGCAGATTACGCTTTTACCGGCGATAACAGCACTAAAATAGAGAAGATTGCTCTGAACTTGATGTTCCACCTTACTTTCAGCCCGGTTGACCAGTTTGTAACAGGTCGTCGTACAGGTTGCCCGAAAATTGGTTCATCGTTCTATCCTCGTGTGGTTTATTCAGAAATTCCTGTAACTAAGATTCCGCGTCGTGCAGTGCTCAGCGCAATCAGCCCGAACGACCTCATGGGTCCGTATCTTCAGGAATCATATACCCGTCAAGGCCTTTCTACCAACGAAGGTGACAACAACAACGCTGTTACAGGTTACCTGAACACAGAACGCCTCTGGCAGGACGTTGGTGCTCCTCAGTGGGGTGCAGGTCCCAGTCTGTAATTAATCTGACTTTAAGCCTTGAATTGCACAAAATAGGTTAGGTTTTAAAAAATGGTCGTGAGACCAATCCTTCCCAAGGCGGGACGCTACCCAACTGCGCCCCGCCTTTCTTATGGGTTAATGAAAAATAATACGATTATTTCTGTGGATTGCGAAAAAAGCAGTATATTTGACCAAACAAACAGATAGCCATGAATATTCGAAATCTGATAATCACAGTTGCATCTGCGATGCTCCCCCTTATGGCGGCGGCTGATATCGTGACTCCTGACGATATCCTCCCGCGCCCTACACAAGTGACAATCACCAAAGGAACATACGTGTTGCCGGCTAAGGCCACGTTCCATATCAAGGGCGATGCTCTCGGATTGGAGAGCTTTCTTTCCACAATGCCTGAGCGGTTCAGCAAGGTGACATCTGCCGGTAAGGCCGATATTGCTTTTGACATAACGGGTGGCGAAGGCGAGAATTATACTCTTGACATCACACCGAAGCAGGTGAAAGTGAAGTCGCCCTCGGCTGCCGGTGCCTTCTACGGACTCCAGACGTTGCTCCAGATGGCCGACATGCCGGGCGCTACAGGCATAGCGTGCTCCAAGGTGACCGATAATCCGAGATTTCAGTACCGAGGAATGATGGTCGACGTGTCGCGCCACTTCCGCTCGGTCAATTTCCTGAAGAAGCAGATTGATGCTATGGCAAAGATGAAACTCAACCGCATGCATCTCCACCTGACGGATGCCGCCGGATGGCGCATGCAGATTGAAAAGTATCCCCGGTTGACGGAATTTGCCGCATGGCGACCCGAAAAAAAGTGGCAGGATTGGGCTGACAATGGCGCCAAGTACTGCGAGTCGACCCGCCCCGGAGCATACGGTGGATTTTACACCAAGGAACAAATGCGCGACCTGGTGAAGTATGCCGCGGACCGCAACATAACCATTATCCCTGAGATTGAAATTCCGGGACACAGCAAAGAAGTTACATCGGCATATCCTGAGTTTTCATGCAGCGGACAGCCGTACGTTGATGAGGATTTGTGTATTGGAAAGGACGCCACGTTTGATTTCCTTGAAGATGTGCTGACAGAGGTTATGGAAGTATTCCCCTCGGAGTCAATCCACATTGGCGGCGATGAGGCTTCAAAACGCAGCTGGCGCAACTGCCCTGACTGCAAGGCCCGCATGGAAAAGGAAGGCCTTAAGGATGTTGATGAATTGCAGAGCTATGCTATTCACCGTGTGGAGGAATTTGTCAATTCCAAAGGGCGGAAGATCATAGGATGGGACGAAATTCTTGAAGGTGGCCTTGCTCCGAACGCTACCGTTATGTCGTGGCGCGGAACCGAAGGAGGCCTTAAATCTATAGCTGCCGGACATGATGTGGTGATGACTCCCGGAGAATTCTGCTATATTGACTACTGTCAGGACGCTCCTTTCAAGGAGCCGATTTCCATAGGCGGCTATATCCCTCTGCGCAAGGTTTATTCCTACGAACCCCTCGACACGAGCATAACGCCTGAAAATGCTCATCATCTGCTCGGGTTGCAGGCCAATTTGTGGTCAGAGTATGTGACAACTGACGAACACGCCGAATACATGTACTATCCCCGCACAATGGCAATTGCCGAGATTGGATGGTCAACTCCGGAGAAGAACTACGATGACTTCCTGCGCCGCGCCCTGACGCTGACCGCACATCTGGATTCCCTCGGCTACAACACGTTTGATCTCAAAAACGAATTCGGAGAGCGCAGAGAGAGCCTTACCCCCGTACAGCACAAGGCGATAGGAAAAAAGGTTACATATAACAAGAAGTGGGCCGATCCGTATCCCGGAACTGAAGAGGCAACGCTCGTTGACGGCGTGCGCGGAGGCTGGACCTACGGCGGCAACAAGCGTTGGCAGGGTTTTTTCAGTGACTTTGATGCCGTTGTTGACATGGGCGAAGTAACAGCTATAAACTCCGTGGACATAACATTCATGCAGGCCCCGGGCGCGTGGGTACACCTGCCCCAGAAGGTGGAGTTTGAGGTGTCGGACAATGGAACTGACTTCGTACCGCTCGAAACGGTGTGGAGCGATGTTGACCCCTACTATCCCAAAATCATGATGAAAGACTATTCGGTGACACCCGCTCCCGGCACCAAGGCTCGCTATATCCGCGTGAAGGCCAACCGCATAAAGCGACCCGACGGCGGCGCATGCCTGTTCACTGACGAAATAATAATCAACTAACCCAAAGCAATATGAAGAAACATAACTTTTATGCCGGGCCTTCAATTCTGAGCCCTTACACAATCAAAAACACTGCCGATGCGATAATGGATTTCGCAGGTACGGGATTGTCAGTGCTTGAAGTGTCGCACCGCAGCAAGGAATTTCAGACAGTGATGGACGAGGCTGTGGCTCTTGTCAAGGAATTGCTCGAGATTCCGGAAGGTTATTCAGTGCTATTTCTCGGAGGCGGCGCGAGCATGCAGTTCTGCATGGTACCCTTCAATCTTCTTGCCCGCAAAGCTGCATATCTTGAAACCGGCACATGGGCTGCCAATGCCATAAAGGAAGCCCGTCTGTTCGGCGAGGTTGACGTGGTGGCTTCATCGCGTGAGGCCAACTTCACATATATTCCCAAAGGATACGTGATTCCGGAAGACGCCGATTACTTCCACTTCACTACCAACAACACTATCTACGGAACCGAGATGCGCTACGATCCGGAGAGCCCCGTGCGCCTCGTGGCCGACATGTCAAGCGACATATTCTCGCGTCCAATTGACGTTTCAAAATATGACGTTATTTATGCCGGAGCGCAGAAAAACCTCGCTCCTGCGGGAGTGACACTGGTCATTGTGCGCGATGATGCGCTCGGCCATGTTGACCGTCCTATCCCCACGATGCTCGACTACCGTACTCACGTGAAGAAAGGCTCAATGTTCAACACACCTCCTGTGCTCCCTATCTTCTCGGCGCTGCAGACCCTCCGCTACTACAAGGAACTCGGTGGCATCCGTGCGATTGAAAAGATGGATGAGGCCAAGGCTGCAAAGCTCTATGAAGCAATCGACGGCAGCCGCATGTTCGTGGGCACAGTGACCGATCCGGCTGATCGCTCAATTATGAACGTGTGCTTCGTAATGAAGCCTGAGTACAAGGAACTTGAGAAAGATTTCATCGACTTTGCCGGACAGCGCGGCATTGTTGGCATAAAGGGACACCGCTCAGTAGGCGGGTTCCGCGCATCGCTCTATAATGCTCTCCCCATGGAGAGTGTGGATGTGCTCATCGGTGCTATGAAGGATTTTGAAAACGCTCACTGATAACGGCCATGAAAGTACTTGTAGCTACCCAGAAGCCCTTTGCTCCGGTTGCTGTTGAGGGCATCCGTGAGGTGATCGTAGGGTCAGGCCACGACCTGATACTCCTTGAAAAATATACTGACAAGGCGCAATTGTTGGAGGCCGTGGCCGATGTGGCCGCTCTGATAGTGCGTTCCGATAAGGTTGACGCCGAGGTTCTTGAAGCGGCGCGAAATCTGCGCATTGTGGTGCGCGCCGGTGCCGGCTACGACAACGTTGACCTCGTGGCCGCCACGCAGCATGACGTATGTGTGGAGAACACTCCCGGACAGAATTCCAATGCTGTTGCCGAGCTGGTGTTCGGAATGGCAGTTATGGCTGTCCGTAACATGTACGACGGGACTTCCGGCACAGAGATGCGCGGAAAAACCCTCGGCATTCACGCTTTCGGTCAAGTGGGGCGCAACGTGGCCCGTATTGCCCGTGGATTCGAAATGCAGGTGAGTGCTCTCGATCCCTATTGCCCGGATTCGGTGATGGCCGATGCCGGTGTACGCCCAATCCACGATATCCGCAGCCTTTATAGCGAAAACAAATTCGTGTCGCTTCACATCCCTGCTACCAAGGAAACCATTGGCTCCGTTGGCTACGACCTGATATCGCTCATGCCCAAAGGGGGTGTGCTCATCAACACGGCCCGCAAGGAAGTGATGGACGAGGCCGGGCTGCAGAAAGCTCTGCGCGAGCGGACGGACCTGAAGTATGTTGCTGATGTGAAGCCGGATAATGCTGACGAACTTGCAGCCGAATTTCCGGGAAGAGTATTCTTCACGCCCAAGAAAATGGGCGCTCAGACCGCCGAGGCCAATATCAATGCCGGTATAGCTGCCGCCCGTCAGATTGTGGAGTTCTTCGCTACGGGAGCTGCTCCGTTCCGCGTTAACAAGTAAGATTGCCGGCTGCTGCGGTGCGCAGTAGCTCAGGCCGCAGATACTTTTCAGCCACCCTCGAGATTGTCTCGGGGGTGAGTTTTGCTATGGCGTCAAGTTTAGCTTCGAAATAGCCTGACGGGATTGAGGCTGTAAGCTCCGATATATGGTAGTCAATTATGGAGAAAGGCGAGTCAAGGATAGAAGCCTGCGCAGACAGGAGTGACTGGCGCAGACGCCACATCTCGGCTCCGCAGGGCGGCTCAGTGACCAGCCGGGACATCTCTTTGCAGACCTCTTCACACATACGGTCAACGTTGCCGCCATCAGTATCAGCCTGAATCTGTATGTAGGCTCCGTCAATGTTGCCGAGAAGCGAAGCGGTTATCCCGTAGGTAAGTCCCAGGTCTTCGCGTATGCGGAGCATCAGTCGGCTTCCGAAGTAACCTCCAAGCGCGCTCACGGCTATGTGTAGCGGTATGTAGTCAGGATTGTCGCGACCAATCGTCGGAATTGTCATCACCACAGAGCTTTGACTGGCCCCATCAACTCTGATTCTTTCCTCGGCCAAGGGCGGCGCGGGAGAGTATGGGACAATGTTGGGAGCGTAAGCGGAATTGCCGGCGGGTATTTCGGAAAATGTTTCGGCCACGGCACTCTCCACCTCGGGCGTTATCATGCCGCTGAGGAAAATGCATGCACGCTCAGGTGCATGACACTTACGGTTCAGGTTGGATAATGCCGATGATGTTATGCGCCTTATTGCATCGGGCGAATCAATTCTTGCACCCGGATGGTCGGCGCCCTTTATAAGCCTATCCGAGGCAGTCATGGCTATAAAGTCAACATCGGCCAGTGCCACCTCTATGTTGCCGGCAAGGCTTTCGCGCCTCACTTCCAGCTCCTTTTCCGGAAATGTGGGGCTGAATGCCATCTCCTTGAATACCGGGAGTATGTCGGCTAACCGTGAATTGAGTGACCGCATGCCGAGAGTGGTATGGTGCTCCGAATTGCCAATATTCAGCCATGCGCCGTTGAAATCGAGTATGGAGCTGATCTGCCCACCGGAGAAGTTCCGTGTCCCTTCGCGGCTCATTATGGCGTCAAGGGCCGCGTAGGCCGGTGATGGAAATTCGGCGTTGCCGCCCGGCTGCACGAGCGACAGGTAGTTGACCGGCTCCTCGCATCCGTCATAGATAATCATTTCCAATCCTGATGGTAGGGTGTGTCGGCGCACTTCCGGCATGCGGAAGGTTGTCATTTCGGTTATCATGGGCGCAACTGCCCGGAAATTATCTTCTCGATTCATAGTTTTTCCAAGTCAGCGGGAGTGTCAATGCTGATGGGGTGATTATCGGTCAGGGCTATGCGGATTCTGTAGCCGGCTTGAAGCCATCGCAACTGCTCAAGTTTCTCGGCGCGTTCGGCTGAGGATTCCGGTAGCGTCACGATCCGTTCAAGAACCTCCCGGCGGAATCCGTAGGTGCCGACATGCATGAGAAACGGGGCGCTTTCGGGCCATTCTTTCCACACCACATCGCGCACGTATGGAATGATTGAGCGGCTGAAGTACAGTGCATCGCCGTTAATATCGGTCACCACTTTGGGATTATCGGGCGAAAACAGAGTGTCGAAACCCTCTTCCGCCTTGAATTTTCGGGCAAGAGTGGCGATGTTGACAGCCGGGTCTTTGAAGCATTCCGCAACTTTGCGAATGTCCGCCGGGTCAATTCTCGGCTCATCGCCCTGTATGTTGACGATAATGTCAGGGGTAACTCCGAGTTGCCGTATTGCATCAGCGCATCGTGCGGTGCCGTTGGCCACTTTGCCGGAGGTCATCACAGCGCGTCCGCCACGGCTCTCCACTGCATAAATGATTCTTGAATCGTCAGTGGCAACAAAGACGGCATCCGCTCCGAGAGCTTCGGCCGCACGTTCATATACGTGCATCACCATTGGCTTCCCGTCAATGTCGGCAAGCGGCTTGCCCGGAAAGCGCGTTGAGCCGTAGCGGGCCGGAATTATGCCTATAATGCTGTCTTGAACCATATTTTCCTGCAAATTTAGTGAATAGAAGTGACATGGCGGTGTGCGTGTAATGAAAAAAAGTGAAAAATTTGCAGAGCCATTTCAAAAGCATTAATTTTGTGATTCAAATGCGTTTAAATCTGCTTAATGTCCAATGAAAACATATAGATTACTGATATTAATGCTTGTTGCCGTGCTGACAGCTCCGGTAGCCTTTGCTGCCGTAGATTTGGAGGCGCTTGTGGCATCGGCAGAGAATGAGCCGAAGAATGCGCAGGCCAATCTCAAGGCAGGCAAGGCATTGCTTGAAGCGGGCGACTATGCGAGGTCGCGCAAATATCTAGAGCGTGGCGGCAATGAGGCTCTCCCCTGGATAGCGCAAATTGACTATGAGTTTTACCGGTTTGACGACGCAGAGGCGAAAGCGGAGAAATATCTTGATTCGAAACATGACGAGGCATCCGCTTCACATGCTGCTGCCGAAAAAATGTTGGAGCGCGTGGAGCTGGCCAAAACTATGCTTGACCGCGTTGAGAGAGTGATAGTTATAGATTCGATAACGGTGGGTAAGGAGGACTTTTTCAAGGCCTATCGGATTTCGGCTCCTACCGGACGAATCACCGGAACTGCCGGTCTTCCCTCAGGCTTCTCGGCTGCCACTCCTACAACAGTCTATGTGTCGGAAAACGGTGAAAAAATGCTTTGGGGTGCCCCGGACGCGGATGGACGGGTCAACATTGTTGAATCAACTCATCTGGCCGACAACTCGTGGGAGCAACCTTACGATGTCAGCGATAACCTGCAACTGGGAGGAAATGCTAATTTCCCGTTTCTCCTGTCGGATGGTATGACGCTTTATTATGCTTCTGATGGAGAGGGTTCTCTCGGTGGCTATGACATATATGTGACGCGCAATGACGGTGACCGCTTCCTTAATCCGCAGAATATTGGTATGCCCTACAACTCACCACAAGACGATTATCTTCTTGCGATGGACGATGCCACCGGTGTGGGATGGTGGGCCACTGACCGCAATATGATTCCTGATTCCTTGACCATATACGTGTTTATCCCGCAGGAACTTCGCGACAATTATCCTGTTGACGGAACTCCGGATCTCGTGAACAGGGCCAAAATAACATCCGTGTCCGCAACACACCGTCAGGGAGAGGATTACTCCCGATATATTGATGCAATAAAGGCCCTTCCAATGATGGACGGAAAGTCAAATAACGTTGATGTTGCATTTGCTTTTTCGCTGCCTGACGGTAGGGTCATCACCTCGTTCAACGAGTTCTCCGAGCCGGAGGCCGCTGATCTAATGAGGGACTATCTGGAGGAGAAGGCAGAACTCGATGCGCGCCGTAAATCACTTCTGGAACTCAGAACCGCATATTCCAAAGGCGACAAAGCCTTGGCTGACACAATACTTTCTGAAGAACAGAAAATTGAGCAGCTCACCGGGCGGTTGCGTGCCATGTCAAACGCGGTTGTGAAAGCCGAGATGGGCAATTGACTTAAGCAGTAAGATTCTTTTAAAACATTAATAATCACATTTCTATAAATGATAGCATTTTTAATCTCTCTCGCGGTGCTGATTGTGGGCTACGTAGTCTACGGCGCATTCGTTGACCGCGTTCTTGCCACAGATCGTAACCGTCCGATGCCGTCCGAAACCATGCGTGACGACATTGACTTCAAACCTCTTGCTCCTTGGCGAGTCTTTCTAATCCAGTTCCTTAACATTGCCGGCCTCGGTCCGATTTTCGGTGCCATAATGGGGATAATGTTCGGGCCTGCCGCGTTCCTGTGGATTGCGCTTGGAACCATCTTTGCCGGCGGAGTCCACGACTTCTGTTCCGGTGTGATATCGGTACGTATGGGCGGCAAGTCACTTCCCGAGATTGTGGGTAGTCAGCTCGGCATGCCGGTTATGCAGTTTACCCGTTTTTTCACCGTCATACTCCTTGTCCTGGTTGCGGCGGTATTTGTCCTTACTCCTGCCGAACTACTTGCATCCATGACTCCTGACGTTCTGGACGCTAAGGTATGGATAATCGCTATATTTGCTTATTATATACTTGCAACACTCCTTCCCATTGACAAACTGATAGGTAACATTTATCCCGTATTTGGTTTCGCGTTGCTCTTCATGGCGGCCGGAATTATGTGCGTGTTGTTGTTTGGTGATGTTACTATTCCGGTTGATTTCACATCCGGATTCGAAAGCCATAACCCGAAGGGATTGCCTGTATTTCCAATGATGTTTGTCAGCATAGCATGCGGTGCAATCTCCGGATTCCATGCCACCCAATCGCCAATGATGGCCCGCTGCCTTACCAATGAGAAGCTTACGCGACCCATATTCTACGGAGCCATGGTGGCCGAAGGAGTTGTGGCCCTTATATGGGCTGCCGCTGCAGTTGCGTTTACCGGCGGCTACGAGCAGCTTAACGCATATATGGCTGAGGCGGGACATTCTACCGGGACGCTCGTTCACGACGTTTCGTTCGGATGGCTTGGTACGTTCGGAGGCATTCTTGCCGTTCTCGGCGTTGTTGCGGCTCCTATAACAACAGGCGACACCGCACTTCGCAGCGCAAGACTATCGGTGTCAGATATGATAGGTTGTGAGCAAGGCAGTATATGGAAGCGACTTGCAGTGGCAATTCCTATATTTGTGGTTACCGCACTGATAATTACCATTGATTTCAGTGTGCTCTGGCGCTACTTTGCTTGGTGTAACCAGACTCTGTCAGTATTCACTCTTTGGGCTGTGACCGTATATCTTTCGAGAAAGGCTAAACCTTACATCATAACTCTAATCCCGGCCTGTTTCATGACGGTTGTAGCCGTAAGTTACCTCCTCGCAGCTCCCACTCCCGAGGGATTTGGCTTAGCTCAGGAGGTCGCTGTGTCTGCAGGTCTGACAGTGGCAGCACTTGTGACGGCTCTCTTTTTCTATTCCCGCCGCTCGTTCTCTCCCATTAACGAATCAATTGTGCAGAATGATTGATTTTAAAGAGATCATAAAAGCAACGGATAGCTACAACTTCCATTCCCATACCCAGTTCTGCGATGGACGTGCTTCTATGGCTGAGTTTGCAAAGGCAGCCGTAGAGGCCGGTTTCCGGCATTACGGTTTCTCTCCGCATTCTCCAATCAGTGTGGAATCACCGTGTAATATGAGCCGTGACTCAGTCAGTGAGTACATGTCAGAATTCCATAGACTTAAGGAAGAGTATTCCGGGCGGATAAATTTTTATGCAGCAATGGAGATTGACTACATTGACGGCAACTGGGGACCATCTAACCCATATTTCGACACCGTACCTCTTGACTATCGTATTGGGTCAGTCCATTTCGTCCCAACACAGGACGGTGAACCTGTTGATGTAGATGGGAGTGTAGATGGATTCAAACGCAAGATGGCATCCAAGTTCAATGACGACATCCGTTATGTGGTCAACAAGTTCTATGACCAATCAATGGATATGCTGGCGGCGGGAGGGTTCGATATTATCGGACATTTTGACAAAATTGGTCATAATGCCTCACATTACTGTCCCGGAATTGAAGATGAACCATGGTATCAGGCCCGTGTCAACGAACTGATTGACGCCATACTGCAATCAGGGGTTGCAGTGGAAATCAACACTAAGGCCCGGGAGAAATTTGGAAGATTTTTCCCTAATGAGCGATATTGGAAACGTCTTAAGGAGGGCGGAGCCACAATTCTTGTGAACAGTGATGCGCACTATACGGAACGCATCAATGCCTCCAGAGCCGAGGCCCTGAAGGCATTGAAACTTTTGTGAAGCGGGGGCTGGAGGCTCCTGTCCACTACTGTTGTAGCTGACTATTCAATACCCTTTTCATCAGCAACTTGTCCGGCTATCGCTTTCCAGCAGAGCACTGCTACGACTGCACCTACAATCGGGCCAACAACCATGATCCAGAAATCGGGCCATGCTTCCGGGCTCCACAGTGCGGGGCCAAAGCTACGTGCGGGGTTCACTGAGCAGTTGTCGACTGTGATACCAACAGTATTGACGAGTCCCAAGGCGAGACCTATAGCAATACCGGCGAATTTGCCAAATCCTTTCTGTGCGTCAGTGGCTGCAAGCACAACCAGCACGAAGAAGAACGTGAACAGGCATTCCATCATCAGTGCCATGCCGGCATTAGCTCCCGGCTGCACAACGTTGGTGGCGAGAGAGGCTGCACCCGTTGTTCCTCCGAAATCAAAGCCCGGAGCCATGTCAACAAACCAATAGAGGAATCCTGCACCAATTGCGGCTCCGATAAACTGAGCCACTACGTAGCCGATACATTCTCCTATTTTCATCCTTCCGTCGAGCCACATGGCTATTGACACAGCCGGATTAACATGGCAGCCTGAGATGTTGCCTATACAGTAAACCAGACACAGCAGGACGAGTCCGAAACAGAGACCAATTCCGAGAACGCCGATTTTCGGACCGGCCAAAACCGCGCTACCGCATGCAAGTAGGACCAGAAACATAGTTCCGATACACTCTGCCAGATATTTTTTCATAACTAAGATGGGGTTAGGTGAGTAATATGTTATTATATATTAAAGGACGCATTTACCCCTGAAATTGTTCAGAGGCCAAATCAAATAGATTGATAAAAATTGCTATTTTTGTAGCTTGCAATGACATCATATCTGAAATGGCCATATAAGATATTGCGGACATGCCTCATGATTGCGGTGGTCCTCGCGTTTCTAATTCCGGCATCGCTTTATGTAGCGTTGTCGCTGCCATTCGTACAGAGAGCTATTGCGGATAAAGCGGAGCAGGAACTTTCGAAACTGCTCACCGTTGAGGTAACAATTGACGATTTGTCGATAGTGCCGTTTAACCGACTGGCGTTGAAGGATGTCACAATCATGGATTCAGCCGGTAAACCTGCCCTTAAGGTCAACCGGCTCGCGGCGGGAATAAGTCTGAACGATTATATTTTCAGAGGCAACATAGTGGTGACATACGTGGAACTTTCCGGACTTGACGCCACGTTGTACAAGGCTACTCCTGAATCTCCGCTTAACATTCAGCCCATAATCGATGCTCTCAAGCCTAAAGACAAGACCAAACCGCCCACTCAGTTCGACCTGAAAATCAGTACGGTTGTGATCAGGAACTCATCGCTGACCTACGATGTCCTATCCTTGCCGACAGACAGCGGAAGATTTGATGTCAATCATCTTGCAGTCAGAAATCTTATGGCTGACGTGGTTCTGCCCAGAATCAAAAACGATGACTTCACCATTGATCTTCATAGGCTGTCGTTCATAGAGAAAAGTGGAGTTAAGGTTACTGATATATCGGGTCTGTTCCACATCACAAACCACGGAACAACTGCAAGGAATGTTACGGTTGACCTTGCCGCAACCCATCTTGCATTTGGCGACATAGCCCTGACATACGACAGTTACGATGAGTTGAAAAGACTATGGAGTGAGCGGCCGGTTGAGGTTGATTTGCTGAGTGGAAGCTATTTCGGGTCCACAGATCTTGTGTCTTTTCTGCCGCAACTTCGAGGTCTTGACATGACATTCTATACGGAATTAAATGCGCAGGCCACGAAGCAGCATGTCAGCATCAATCGCCTGGATTTCAAAACATCTTACGGCGCTCAGTTGTCGCTGTCCGGTGAAATTGACAATCCTGTGACCCCCAAAGAAATGCGGGTGAATATTCCTGATTTGGTAGTTAAAGCCGATGCTCCGGTCACACTTGATCTCATTTCGCGCTTCACTACATTGCCACGCAATGTCAGCACCATGATAGCCAATCTCGGCAATACGGAGCTTCAGGCTGATGTAATCGGGTCATTGTCAGATGGCTCCATTGATGGATTCATAACTGCCGCCCCCGGAAAAATTGTCCTGAAAACAGACTATGCGCTCGGAAAAAGACCATCGCTCAAGGGCTCGGCAAACTTCAATGAATTCAGTGGACAACGTCTGATGCAGGGGATTGATGGCGCACTGTCAGATCTTGGGAATCTGACCGCTGACATGGATTTCGACCTGACACTCACCGGAAAGATACCGCAGGGGAAATTCCGCACTGAAATAGAGGATATAGTGTATCGTCAGCATCACTTCACGGGGATTAAGGCGAAGGCGGAATCGGACGGCCACTCATATTCCGGAACTCTTGCCGTTGATAACCCCGGGGTGTATGTGGATCTTGATGCCGTTGTTTCTTTGGATGGCTCGCATAAACACGTGTATCTCAATCTTGCTGCCCGCGACATAGAACCAGCGCTTTTCAATGTCGATACTTCTCATCCCGAACGTCGGTTTTCGGTGTTCTGTATCGGTGAATTCAGCGGACCGGATATTGACCATATCGAAGGAGAACTTGATATTGATGACTTCAGCTACGGACATGGCAGCGAGTCAATCGTTTTGCAGGATTTCGACGTCACGCTTACAAACAATGATGGCTATAACGTGCTGAAGTTGAACTCTGACATAATTGACGGAACAGTTGAGGGTAGCTATCGCATCTCTGCCATGCCGAGAATATGTCGTAATATTATCGGAAGCGTCCTCCCGGCTTTGACATCACCGGGTGGACACGTTGCAACGATAAAGGAGACCGATGTTGACAAATTGTCTTATTCTTTCACTATCAAGGACACCGCGCCGCTTGATAAGTTTATCTCACTGCCTGTCAAGGTTATATATCCTGTTGTGATTGCCGGAGGAGTGGACGCTACCGAAAGGAGTATGACCCTCAGCCTTGATGCGCCCTATCTCCAGCAGGGAAATAAACTGATAGAGAATACATCACTCATAGCCCGTCTGGGCGGAGCCGATGAGGCTGACTCGGTTGGCCGCGCCGATGTGACATTATCAACGATGATGCCTACGAAGAACGGGCCGCTCACGCTCATGACATCGGCATACGCTGTGGATAACCAGGTCGATACCCGGGTGGAATGGAAAATCACCCGCGAACATGATTACTCCGGCAATCTGAGCCTGTCAGCTTTATTCGACAGGAGTCCGGATGACCACCAGTTGCTCACACGCCTGAATGTCAACCCTGGGCAGCTCGTTTTCAATGATACCGTGTGGACTGTTGAACCATCTGTAATAGACATCAGTGGCAAAAGAGCGGAAATTCATGATTTTAGGGTAGGGCGTGACCGTCAGTTCGTAACGATCGAAGGAGCAGCATCTGCCAATCCCGCCGATACCATAACCCTGACCCTCGAGGATGTTAATCTTGACTACGTATTTGAAACTCTTGACATATCCACAGCCATGTTCGGAGGAAATGCCACCGGACGATTCTATGCCACTGACTTGTTTACTAAAAAGCCTAAGGCCTATACTGATGGATTGAAAGTCAGAGGACTGACATACAATCAGTCTCTAATGGGCGATGCTTCCATAAAATCGGCGTGGGAGCCAGGAATAAAGGCTGTCACAATAGATGCTGACATTCTTCAGCCTGACGGCAGGCATTCATATATCGTGGGAAATATAAAGCCGATGGCTGACTCGCTTGACCTTACATTTGATGCTGACAAAATTCAAATCGGGTTCTTGCTACCGTATATGTCGGCGTTTGCAACCGGTATAAGTGGCTATGCATCGGGCCATGCGCGGCTATACGGAAGTTTCAAACTAATTGATATGGTTGGCGATGTGTATGGCGAGGATGTGAAACTTACGCTTGGGTTTACTAATACTTCGTACACGACTTCCGATTCAGTACATTTCCGCCCCGGCCGAATTGATATAGAAGGAATTACAATAAAAGATGCTTACGGCAATACCGCTCTGGTTGACGGATGGGTCACTCACGAGTGCTTCAAATCGCCACGCTTTGATTTCCAGATTCATGATGCGCAGAAGCTTCTCGTTTATGATGTGAAAGAGGCTCCTGGAAACCGGTGGTTCGGTCATATATTCGGCTCCGGCTCGGCATCGGTGAAAGGTGCTCCCGGGTATGTTGACATATCGGCCAATATAACCACAGATGCCAATTCAAGTTTCACGTTTGTGCTGTCAGACGAACTTGATGCGCAGGAGTATAACTTCATAACGTTCCGTGACCGAGACCGGGAGAAAAAGGACTCCATAGCCCGGCTCAATGCGCCCCCGGAGATTGTGCAGCAGCTTAAGGCTAAAATGGCTTCGCAAAATCAGGAATCACCTCCGAGCATTTACCGAATCGACCTTTCGGCCGATGTAACTCCGCAGGCACTCGTTACTCTTGTCATGGACCCGGTAGGCGGAGACAAGATAAGGGCCTACGGCTCCGGGAACATGCGAATGGTCTATGATTCGGCAAATGAGGATTTGCGCCTAAACGGCACATATACCGTTGATCGCGGGAAATATAATTTCACGCTCCAGGACATTATTATCAAGGATTTTACCATCAGGGAGGGCAGCTCAATAAAATTCAATGGCGATCCTTATGCCGCACAGCTCGATATTGCAGCTACATATAGCGTAAATGCCAATCTCTCTGACCTTGATGAGTCGTTCCTCGCTGACAAAGATCTTAACCGTACCAACGTTCCGGTCAACGCGCTGCTGTTGGTGACGGGCGATATGCGCAGTCCGGATATTAATTTTGACCTTGAGTTCCCCACGCTTACGCAGGATGTTTACCGCAAAGTTCGTTCGATTGTCAACACGGAGGACATGATGAATCGTCAGATAATATATCTTTTGGCCCTGAACCGCTTCTATACACCTGATTACATGTCGGCTACGAAGGGAAATGAATTTGTGTCAGTGGCATCATCGACCATCTCATCGCAGCTGTCCAACATGCTCGGCCAGTTATCGGACAACTGGACTCTTGCTCCTAATTTCAGGTCTGATCGCGGTGACTTCTCCGACGTGGAAGTGGATGTGGCCCTGTCAAGTCATCTGTTGAACAACAGATTGATTTTCAACGGAAACATAGGTTATCGTGACAAGGCGTTGAACAACAATTCATTCATTGGCGATTTTGACCTCGAATATCTTCTTAATCGCCGTGGAACCATCCGGCTCAAGGCATATAACCGTTATAATGACCAGAATTATTATGTGAAGTCGGCGCTGACAACTCAGGGTGTGGGCATCATGTTCAAACGCGATTTTGACAACCTGCTATCGTTCCTTCGACCGCTGAAGGAGCATGATTCCGATTCCACTGAAGTGGCACCGACGGCAAAGACCCCGGCCGGTTCTGAGAGTAAAAATACCAAAGCAGAAGCTGACAGTACAAGTCAGGGCAAGCCTGACTCGGTTCCTGCCACTATGATAAAAAAGGATGATTTTCTAATCATAAAACCAAAATGAGTTCAATTGATAAGATGAGCGATACAGGCAAGTCGTCAGTCCGCATGGATTGGGGACGACTGATATGTGACAAGCGATTCGGCTTGGAGCAATACCATGACTCAAAGCGGGGCATTCGAAGCGATTTCCTCCGAGATTATGACCGCCTTGTATTTTCATCGCCGTTTCGCAGACTCCAAAATAAGACACAGGTGTTTCCTCTTCCCGGAAGTATTTTTGTTCACAACCGGTTGACCCATAGCCTTGAAGTGGCATCCGTGGGGCGATCGCTCGCGGCAGAGGCATGCCTGAGTCTCAGCAAAAAGTATGCCGGCGAACCCTGGGCCGATGCATTCTATGCAATCGGCGAGATAGTGATGGCCGCGTGTCTGGCCCATGACCTTGGTAACCCACCCTTCGGGCACTCGGGAGAAAAAGCCATAGCGACATATTTCAGCGAGGGTCCCGGCGCGAAGCTTAAGGATGAATTATCGGCCGAACAGTGGGCTGATCTGACTCGTTTTGAGGGTAATGCCAATACGTTCCGCCTTTTGACTCACCGTTTCAACGGTCGACGTCCCGGCGGGTTTGCCATGACATATTCTATGTTGGCCTCAATTGTGAAGTACCCGCATGAATCGTTGATGGCCGATCCGACTCATCCGAAATTTGGATTTTTCTCATCGGAGAAAGCTGATTTTATCAAGGTCGCTGATGAACTTGGTATGCTTCCGCTTCCCGGGCCGGATGGGGAGGTCAGATATGCACGCCATCCGCTGGTGTATCTTGTTGAGGCGGCCGACGATATCTGTTACGAGGTTATGGACATTGAGGATGCCCATAAGCTCGGACTTCTTCAGACACAAGAGGTTGTGGAGCGCTTTCTTGCCTTTTTCCCGAAGGAACGCCGTGAGCGCATGCTCAGTGTTATGGAAAATGTGGCTGATCCCAATGAGCGGATTTCTTACTTGAGATCCAGTGTGATAGGATGTCTTGTTGAGGTTGCTTCAACCGCTTTCATACAGCATGAGGACGAAATACTCCGGGGGCAATTCACGGGTACGCTTATTGATCATATTCCTGAACGTGAACGTCTTGCATACGAGGGATGTAACCGCCTCTCGTGGGATAAAATTTACCGGTCGGCGGATGTGGTTGACATTGATCTTGCCGGTACGAGCATCATTGCTTTCCTTATGGACAAGCTGATTAATGCCGTCAGAAATCCGCAGCTCAACTATTCGCAATTGCTCCTTTCAAAGGTGCCTCAGCAGTATGAAATCAATCACCCGGACCTCTATGGTAAAATCCAGGCTGTGATTGACCATGTGTCCGGCATGACCGATGTTTATGCTCTTGACTTATATCGTAAACTCAATGGTATGAGCCTGAAAATCAACAACTGATAACTGCCAATAAAAACCGAGAACCGATAATGGATACACTACCGTCAGATCCGGCCATTCTTCTGAGCTATCTCAACATGAAATTGCGCGATGAGTATGACACCCCCGAGACTCTATGCCGTAATCTTGACATAGAGCCCGAGGATTTTGAGAAATACATAGCCTCAAAGGGCATTTCCTATTTTCCTGAGGGAAAACGCTTTGTGTTGGATTGATGCAGCCTTAGTTCAGGGGCTTTGCCGGGTATAGGCGTTCCCACCACGATGAATCATCCTGCAGATATTTTGCAAACCAAGCGAAGATGGTCTCCTGCCACTGCAGGCGCTTGTTGAAGTCCAGGACCTGATGGTTCGTGTCCTTGACGGCAACAAAAGCCGTTGGACGGCCGAGCCGTTTTAGAGCGGTGAACATCTGCACGCTCTCGTTGAACGGCACATTGGTATCACTATCACCGTGGAGGAAGAGCAGTGGTGTGTGGATTTTGTCGGCGTTATAGAACGGACTCTGTTTCACATACAGTTCCTGATGGCTCCAGGGATAGCTGTTGGCCATGCAAACCTCGCTGTAGGAATATCCCCAGTAGCCAAAGCCCCAGTAACTTGAGTGTCCGCTGATACCGGCATGGGATATTGCAGCAGCAAACAGGTCGGTCTTTGTTTGCAGGTATTGAGTCATGAAGCCTCCGTAAGAAGCTCCGATACACCCTATTTTAGAGGAGTTCACCCATGAATGGGTTGCGGTGAAGTTCTTGACAGCCTCTATTATATCATCGGCAACGCCTTCGCCGGCGGTGTTGACATGACGCGATGCGAATTCCTGACCGAATCCGGCGGCTCCGCTGGGATTTACCACAAGAACAACGTAGCCGTGAGCTGCATAAAGTTGGTGAGGATAGCGGCTCTCAAGAGTGCGTGTCGTTGGGTTGCAGCCTCCGTAATAGTTGACAATCATGGGATATTTCACATCGGGATTAAAGTCGGGAGGAAGAACATAGTAGCAGCTGATTGAGTCGCCGCGCGAGCTGAGGAATTTCCATCCGTTGACATCGCCAAGTTTGATTCCGGCAAGTCGTTCGGCACTCAAATCCTCAACGAGGCTATGGCGGGCAATTTTGCGGGTGTCAAGTGAATACAGCCGGTCGGAGTTAGATGCTCCCTGACCGTAATAAACAGCTGCCGATGAGTTGCGTGCCAATGAGAATCCGAGCACGTTCTCTTCACGGGAGTTAAGATTTTCCGTTGTGCCGGACACCGGGTTTATGCGGTAGAAATCCGTGCGGTCTCCGTTCCAGGCCTTGACATATATCATGCCGTCATTATGGTTCCATGCGAATCCTTCCACCGATGGATTGAAGTCGCGCGTAAGAGGAGTTACTTTGCCTGACGCAGTGTCAATTACGTAGAGCTGGTTGTCGGCCATGCTCGGTGTTTTCCCTTCGGGGAGATTTTTCCCGATGCTGTTGAATGCCTCCGGGGTGCCGGTTACGGCAATCATTGATGCGTCAGGCGAAAATTTAAGATTTCCGATGAATCCTTGTTTCTCGAACACGGGAGTGGTTTTTCCAGTGGTGATATCCATGATGTAGGCCGACACGAGTTCCGATGGACGCTGTTCTACGCAGGTTTCGCTGACTCCGATAAGAATTTTATTGCCGTCACTTGAAATGTCGTACACGTAGGAGTTTCTGTTTCCGAAAGTCAAAAGCGTGGATAATCCGGTTGCTATGTCATATTTCATGAGTCGGCCGCGCTGGCGCCATCCGGGTTGGCGATCCTCGGGGTGCAGGATTTCATATAGGTCCTGTGACTTCTCCTTCGGCAGGTCCTGTTTGGCGGTGTATATGAGATAGTCAGCGTTGGGCGATAAAGTGAATTGCCTTTCAGGAAGTTTGTCAACGAGAATAGTCTCGGTTCCGTCGGTCGGGTTAATACACACGAGTCTCGTATCATTGCCGGCTTGAACGGTTTTATAAAGGATATCGGTTTTGGGCATCCATCCTATCCATCCGGAGTAGGTTGCTACGGGGCGTCCGGAACTGTATTCGGTCACTTTTGAAGTGTAGGTCTGCTTTCCTCCATCGTGGGTTTCACTATATGTGGTCAGCAGGTATTTACCCGATGGCGATAGCGACACCGAAGAGTAGCGGCGTCCCGACATCACGTCTTTCAGTGTGTACAGACGGTCGCCTGTAGCATTGATTTTAAGGGCGGATGTGTTGGCTCCTTCAATTGTTACTTTCACGGGACAGTCTTTGGCTTCCGTAGTCAGGCATTTAACAACTACCTCATGTGTTGCAGGAGTGAGAATCAACTTGTTGCCTTCGAGCTTCTTGCCGTCAACGAATACGGTGTATTTCTGCGGACCGTCAATCTTAAGGTTGCCTTCGAAATAATGATTGTTGTCCACGCGGAAGTCAAGGAGATGAAGCGCAGTCCCGGATGATGCCGGAATCACAGACGATGTCAGGACCTGACTTTTTCGGTTGACAGACAGAGACACCGGCGAGTCAAGAAGCGATGTAACATCGAATTTCTTGGAGTTGACATCCACACTGTCCGTCAGAAATGGATTGTTAATGGTGAAGGGGCCGCTATAGTTGAGGGCCGTGATGTTAACATTGTCGGCACTGACTCCTGTTACGGTCAGAGCAAGCCCTACAAGGAGGGAAAGTTGTCGAATATTCATGATTGGTCAGGATGTTTCAAAAAAAGTTGTGGTTTTGACTTTTGTCAAGGGAAATGTCAACGCATGCTGTAGATCCAAGCGTTGGGATTCGCTGCGGCGAATGCTGCATCGGCTTTGCGGAAATCTGACATAGCGCCAAAGTCATTGCCTGATGCTGCATACACGCGGAAGCGTCCATCGCGTTGCAGTATCTGCAGGGGATATTTCGCAGTGGAATGCATTCTCACATATCTCCGGGCTTCTTTCATTGAGGTGGCAGATGCAACTATGACATAATATTTGTCAGCGGTTCTGGTGATTTCGGCAGTTGCCTCGCGAGGATCAGGCCGGGAAATGAATATTTTGCGTCCGGCATATTTTGACTCTTCAGGCATGAATTCGGCTGAGGTTTCCGATTTCATTACCGGTTGTAGCGATGCGAAGTCAACATTCTTAGGTGATATAGGAGTGAGCAAAGTCATGCACACTCCAACAAGAAGTGCTGCTGATGCCGCATATTTGAGGGCTGCGATTGCAAAATTGCTGCGACGGCGCGGTTCTTCAGCCATGTCCACCTCGAGAATTACCGGTTCTTCTTCCTCTTGGTTGTAACCTGACGCAGTTTCCGGTAAGAGCTGAATCAGGGGTAACCCACAGAACGGAAGGGCTACAAGAGGATTATCGGTAGCGGGTGTGAATTCAATTGCGCCGTATGAGACCAGTGAGAGCGAACCAATACGTGGTAAATCAATGGTTCCCTCATGGCGTAGCCGGCGCAGGATTAGCTCCACTTCTTGCTCCACGGCGTTGCGCGCGCACTCATAGCTGATGCCTTCACGGCGTGTTATAGAGCCAATCAGCATTCCGTCATCGTGGGTCAGGCTACTGTTGAATCCAAGTTCACGCGATGGGGGAGTCATGACGCTACCGTCATCGTTGAGTGACGCCGGAACATGACGTGACACGAACGCACCTAATCCCGGAATGACCACGCATTCCTGATTGACAATCAGATACTGGATATGTTCAATAATTGAAATCACGGTTACAAATTTACGCAACTTTTTTCAGACAGTGGGATATTTTAACAATTATTTGAGGAGGGTGGCGAGCTCGTCAGCTGGTATTGTGTTTATGATTCGATGCCCGTCGGGGGTGTAGTTTGGCGATGGAAGTTTCAGCAGTTCGCTGAGAAGATGGTCGCGTTCGGTTGCCGACAGTTTTCGGCCGCCCTTGATTGCCGTACTTCTTGCCATTGACAGGGCTACGAAGCTTTGCCACGCTTTATTGTCGTTGGCCGGCTTGTCAGATTCCGCGTCTTCGATTATTCTTATGAGTGTTTCCTGTGGGTTTACTCCCTCAAGAACGGAAGGTTGTGCGGTGATGCTCCAGGTGTCGTCGCCGAGGAACGAAATTTCAAATCCGCATTCCTCCAGATATCCGGTTATGCTGTGGAGAATGGCGCTTTGATGCGGGGTCATATCAAACGTTTCGGGAAACATGATTCTTTGCGCCGGCACGTTTCCGGCGGTCATAACTGACTTGAATTGTTCGAAGAGAACCTTTACGTGGGCCCTGTGTTGGTCAATTACCATCACTCCGGAGGATGTCGGTGACAGGATGTATTTGTTCTTTACCTGAATTGTAGAAACCTCCCACTCATCGGCCTCGGAATCTATATCGTCAGCTGTCAGTAATGTAGCTTCCACTCCGGCTTTCGCCGCAATGTCGGACTGTGAATCATTTGGGAGATTATCTTCGCTGTTTTCCGTGCCCATGAAGCCTTCATAGAGCTTTTCCCAATTGGAAGTGGCTCCGGTGCTTCGTAGCGAGTTGAACGACGAGCCGCGGGAGCCAGCCGATTGCCTTGGCGTTGAATGCTTGAATGGATTGTAGGAGGAGTCAATCTCAACGGAATGGTCTCCCTCGGCATTAGGCTGGAAAACAGGTATTTCAGGAGCGTCTGTTGCGTCAAAATCTATACCTGGCACAGCGTTGAAACGTCCGAGAGCTTCACGGACTACGGCTGTTAGTATTTGCCATATCACAGCTTCGTCCTGAAACTTGATCTCGTTTTTTGTTGGATGTATGTTGACATCGATTGATTGCGGGTCAACGGTGAAGTTGATAAAGTAATTCGGCTGCGAATCTGAAGCCACAAGTGGCTCGTAGCAATTCATGATTGCCTTGTGGAAGTAGGGGTGACGCATGTGGCGTCCGTTGACGGTCAGATACTGCAATGCGTTACGTCGGCGGGCATGTTCGGGACGTCCGATAAATCCGTCGATTTTCACTATTGATGTCGAGGTGCTCAATGGGAGGAGCTGTTTGTCAAGCCCCTTTCCGAATAGATCCATAATCCTCTGTTTCTGCGACGAGCCTATAAGCCGGTGGATTGTTGTGCCGTTGTTGATTAGTTCGAAATCAAGACCCGGATTTACAAGGGCCATGCGCTCGAATTCCCGCATTATTTTGGCGAACTCCACAGAATCTTTTTTCAGGAATTTTCGGCGGACGGGGATGTTGTAGAATAGGTTTTTTACCATCAAGTTTGTCCCCGGGGAGCATGCTTCCGGTGCTTGACTCTCCACGGTTGAACCGTTGATTATAAGACGTGTGCCCAGTTCGGCTCCTTGTAGCATGGTGCGGAGGTCAATTTGTGCCACAGCGGCAATCGATGCAAGGGCCTCGCCTCGGAAACCCATGGTGTGGAGAGCGAAAAGATCATCGGCGCGCTCTATTTTCGATGTGGCATGACGTTCGAATGCCATGCGTGCATCGGTATCGCTCATCCCTTTTCCATTATCCACAACCTGAATGAGCGTTCTTCCGGCATCCTTTATGATAATCTGTATTGAGGTGGCTCCCGCATCAACAGCATTCTCAACGAGCTCTTTGACCACCGATGCGGGACGCTGTATCACCTCGCCGGCGGCAATCTGGTTTGCTACTGAATCAGGAAGTATATGTATTATATCGCTCATGATTTTCTTGTACTATTGGTAATGCAAAGTTAGAAAACATGGGCCGGATTGTCAAAATCTCTTATTGACATGCTGCATGCGTCAGTGTCAGCAACATGTCAATAACGTGTCAGTAAGATGTTGATAAGATGCCGATGGCCCTTACGGGACCGGAGTCTACTCCTTCAAGGTCTTCAATTCCTTCAGCTCCTCTACTTGAACCGGAGCCGTTTTGAATTCCGGTGTCTCCGTATTTATTGACTTTAAGGTTGGAAGTCTCATCGTATCGGTGGATCTGAGCGGTATGTCCTGTCTTTCGGCCGGTGCTTCAGGATTTGGCCGGTTGGCTTCCTTGCTCTTCTTCATATTGTCAAAAATCAATGATGGGGCATTCTTGAAAAGCTCAATCATCTCAGGCTGAATTACAAAGACATCGCCTGGCGTGCGTGGACGCAAGTCCTCGTACCATTTGAATTTCGGAAGAAAGTAGGAGCCGCGCTTTGCAAGATACAAAGGAGTTATCTTTGATGTGGTTTCCGGCCAGAAGTTTATTTTCTTTATCTGGTTATTGTCAAAGTAGGCGTCCATGTAGCTGCTCTCCACGTAGGCAAACTTATTGTAAGAGGAGTCACGCTCCATGGGGAACATGTTGAGCATAACATTACCTTCCACATATAGCCGTGTGATCACCGAATCAGCGAACCATGCCGTCATGTCAGTGCCCGAAATCTGGTTATAGCAATCCTCGGCAATATGTTCTGCCATAAGTCCGGTTTGCGGTAGTCGCGCCCAATCAACGGTTGAATCAGCAAGATGCACATTGATTATGTTGCCGAAAATCTGGCGTGTTCCGCTCCACACTATCGGATGACGGTACATGTACATTATGGAGTCACGTTCTGTAAGGCTCAGAGAGTCGCATATAGCCTGTATGTCGGAGCGATAAATCTTCACGTTGTGAAACACGTTGGTCACCTTGGTGGAATCGGAGAGATCCATGTAAGCGGTTATGGAATCGCCGTGAAGATACAGTGTGTCACCCTTTGAAAACTCTTTGGCGAGAGCACGCCCGGTGACAAATGCGCTGTCGCGGACTTCATCATAAAATCCGTAGTTGCCGAAAAGTTCGCTCTGACGAGCCGAGTCTGTCAATACCATATTGCCGAAGGCCTCGCCATATTGCTTGACGCGGTCATAGAACAATGTGTCGCCGGTCAGGGTGTTACCTTTGTTTGTGCGTACGGTTGACCGTGAGAAAAGGTCGGCTATTCCGGAGTCGGTGTTATATATTCCGTTGGAGGTATATATTGTGCCATCGGAATTTATAATCTCACTTGGACTGGTCAGTTCAGCTATGTGTGTCGCCGTATTGTAGGTGAGAGCTTCGGTGTTAATCACCATCTTGTCATTTTTTTGCTGACTTTCCAGGTGGACATCATAGTTGAAATATGATTGCTTTGTCTTAGGATGGTACTGCCCCTCAACGGAAGTCAGAATGTTCTGTTTGTCAGTGAGCTGGCCTCCTATATTATAATATCCTATGTCAGCGGCGAGGTCATAGTTGAAAATGTCAGTTTCGAGAGTAACATCGCGGTTTATCAGCCTTACTTTTTTCCCGGGGTCGGCAAAAAGGATGGCAAGTTGCTGCGGCCCATCGTAGTTCAATTCATCGGCATACACGAAAAGAGTGTCGCCCTGAATCATCTTAACGTTTCCGAATGCATCAAACGAATTGGTCTTTTCAAAGAAATAGGCACTATCGCAGTACATCCACATGTCTTCCTTGCGCAATTTGACATTGCCCTTGAGTATCTGCGGGAGATCCTCGCGTGGCACTCCCGGAATCTCATCGTAAGTGAGCACGTCGGAATACTCAAGGAAAACCTTGTTGGGCTGGTTGCGGTCAACAGACGGTAACACAGGGCGTATGGGTGCATGTGGCACCGGAATTTTCCGCTTTGGAGCCTGAGTGGAGTTTGTTTTGGGTTGCTGGGAATATATTACTACAGGTAAAGAAATGACCAACGCCGCCAACATTGCTGTTAATGTTGCGCGGCGACGGTAAATTCTCTCTGACAGTCGTTTAATCAGCGTCATCTTCCGTTGAAGAGGCTGTTGCCGTTTCCTTTATCCAGCCTTTGTGAGTAAAGTCACAGTTTCGCCATCCGTCCTCAATCCTGACGTAGGTTGCACCGATTTTCTTCTCAAGCCATTTCGTTATTATTTCCTGCCTCTGGAAATCCTCATACATGTTCTTGATTGTCTGGTAGTCGTCAGATATATTGGCGCGATGAGGATCTATGCGGTTTTTGAGTTTCACAATGGCCACTACTTCCGAGTTCAGTTTCGGATCAATCATGACAAACGGTTTTGAAATTTCGCCGGGCTGCATTTCATTGACAATCTTTGAAATTTCCTGAGGAAGCTGAGCCATTTCAAAGAGGGGAGTACCGGTCTCGGAGTTGACCATAAGGCCCTGATTGTTTTTTGTGTCCTTGTCTTGAGAAATTTCTGTGGCCTGTTCAAAGGTGAATCGCTTGTTGTCAACAATGTCGGTACGCAGGGAGTCAATGCGTGTCATTGCTTGCTCAAGATCGTTTTCGGAAACTTTCGGCTTAAGTAGGATTCGGCGGGTGTTGATGCGGTCGCCTCGCTTTTCTATAAGCTGGATAATCTCGTAGCCGTACTGGGTCTGCACAATCTTTGAAACCTTTTTAGGGTCGTTCAGGTTGAACGCCACAGCGGCATATTCCGGGTCAAGCTGGGCACGACCCATAAAGCCGGTTTCGCCACCGCGTATGGAGGTGTTCTGGTCCTCGCTGTAAAGAATGGCGAGTGTGGAGAATTCGCTTTCACCTCTGTTGACTTTGTCAGCCATGTCGCGGAGACGGGCTTTTACATCCTCAACTTCCTGACGCGGAATCACCGGGTTGAACCTGATTATTTGCACCTCAACCTGCATGGGAATGTACGGTACACTGTCCTTGGGGAGCGCATCGAAATATTTTCTGACATCTGAGGGTGTGGCAGTCACATCCTTGGTCAGATTTCGCTTCACTTCGTTGACTTTATATGAGTTGCGGACCATATCCACCATCTGTTCACGCATTTCCGACATAGGTTTGCGGAAATATTCCTCCATCTTCTCCTTGCTGCCAAGTTGGGCTATGTAGAAATTCAGGCGGGCTTCCACCTCCGACATTATTGTGGAATTTGACACTTCAACCGTGTCTATATCAGCCTGATGGAGAAAAAGCTTTTCAATGGCTATCTGCTCCGGTATAAAACAGTATGGATCACCGGGGATTGTGATATTCTCATACTGCATGTTGTTGTATTGTTCTTCGATTTCCGATTTCCATATAGGCTGGTCGCCGACCACCCATGCTACTTCTTCGGCTATATTGTTTTGCGCTGCAAGAGAGAGCGCTACAAACGCACACAATGCGGATGTTAATAGTCTTAATGATTTCACTCGTATTGGAATTAATGAATGCTCAATTACTTTTTTCGAGGCCAAAAGTACGAAATTTTAGTCACACCGCGATATATATTGTGCTAAAATAGCATAATATCAGCAAAAAAGCATGCCTATGTCATGTTAATTGGCCCTTAGGCTATCGAGCCATTGCTTTTCGAGCTCCTGCTGGTACTTTTCGGTGACCGGACCTTTGATGTCAGCAGCACATTCGGGAGCGATGATTATTTTCCCAATGGCCGTGCGATAGGCTTTCCATCGGTCATCTTCGGGACGGTTCCCGCCGAAACACAGGTAGTCAACCACCTTGTTGTCACCTTGCGCCACTATCACCTGATCAACTCTCACATCGTTGCCAAAGCGTTTTCTGACCGACGTAGGGTGGGCTGCATTCAGGTCGTGTGGGATAGTCTCTGTGAGATATCTGACCGCGGCATCAGCAATAGAATCATTTGTCGCTGACACCACATATCCTTTGTAGTGGGGCCTGTCCCAGACGAATTCACTGCGGTGGTTGACGAAATATTCCTGCAGTCCGGCGCTGTCGGTGCGTGCTCGTTGCCACACTTCCTTATCCATGATTTCATAGACCATCATTCCCGTACGGTAATCTTCGAGAATATCTCGGTAGTCCGGCTCTCTTCCCGGAAGTTCGCGGATGAATTCCGCTATAGCTTCGTTGAATGTCAAATCCTTGCGCCCTGAGTCCTGCGATTTCCACCGGTCAATTGTGCGCGTAATGGCCATGGCCGACCGTTCATCGTGCATGATTGCATTGCGTATTTTTTCTCTGACGGAGTCAATGGGCACTATAGCATTGTCAAGGCGTTTGCGGCTCTTGACTCTTACAATGTGGAATCCGTAGGGTGATTCCTTTATTTCAGAAACGGCTCCAATCGGGGTGTTGAATGTCAGGTCTTCAAAAAAATAAGGCCAGTCCCCCGCTGTCACTGTTGCCTTTTCTCCGAAATCGGGATTATTTATCAGCAAAATCCTCAGGCTGTCGGCCATTGATAGTGCGTTTTCTCTTTCCGATGGCTTTTCCGGTCGCGGAACAAATACGTGGTTGACCTCGATGATTTCACCGATACGGCAATAGGCCACGTCAATGAGCGAATCATCCACTTGCTTATCCCTGAGATATGGAATAGCGAGATCACGGGAATACATTTCCAATTCTTCGCGGAACCGGCGCGTGGTGTCGATGCCCGCGTCTTTGGCTGCGCGAATTTTAAGCCTTAATATCTGTTCGGCATCCGGGTTGTCGTCGGTCCGACTCCATGCAGATGATTGACCGTAGACTACGAAAAGTAGAAGCAGCAGAGTAAGTGGAATGATTTTATTCATTTGGGTTACGGTTAAGAATGATGCCCTCAAAGTCATTGACAGTGAGGGCACCTATGCGATATGTAGCTTGATCAATTACTGATGTGACGCACTGTAGTTGGGAGCTTCAGCGGTGATTGCCACATCGTGAGGATGGCTTTCTGCCACACCGGCATTAGTTATGCGGGTGAATTTTGCGTCATGCAGATGCTCTATGTCTGCTGCGCCGCAATAACCCATACCGGAGCGCAAACCGCCGAGCATCTGATAGACAACTTCGTAGAGATTGCCCTTGTAGGGGACGCGGGCTGCAATCCCTTCCGGCACGAGCTTCTTAACATCAGTCTCGCCGGCCTGGAAGTATCGGTCCTTAGAGCCTTTCTCCATAGCTTCGAGCGAACCCATTCCTCGATATGCCTTGTATTTACGTCCGTTGAAAATTATTGTGTCGCCGGGCGATTCCTCTACTCCGGCCAGCATGCCGCCGAGCATAACGCTAAACGCGCCGGCTGCGAGCGCTTTCACTATGTCGCCTGAATAGCGGATGCCACCATCGGCAATGAGAGGAACGTCAGTGTCCTTGAGCGCTTTGGCCACGTCATAGACCGCTGAGAGCTGGGGAACTCCCACTCCGGCAATAATGCGGGTGGTGCATATTGACCCTGGACCAATACCAACTTTCACTCCATCGGCTCCATTCTCAACGAGATAGCGGGCTGCATCGCCGGTTGCAATGTTGCCTACCACAACGTCAATATGGGGATATTTCTCTTTGACGGCTTTCAGCACACCGACAACGCCCTTGCTGTGTCCGTGGGCTGTGTCGATTACAATAGCATCAACTCCAGCTTCAACAAGAGCATCAACACGCTCCATGGAGTCAGCCGTAACACCCACACCTGCCGCTACGCGCAGACGTCCGCGCTCATCCTTGCATGCGTTGGGCTTGTCCTTGGCTTTTGTTATGTCCTTGTAAGTGACCAATCCTATCAGTTTACCCTCCGGATCAACCACGGGCAGTTTCTCTATCTTGTGACACTGGAGAATCTCGGCAGCTTCCTCGAGATCGGTGCTCTGATTGGTTGTGACAAGGTTGTCTTTAGTCATAACTTCATCTATGGCGCGGTTGAGGTCGCGCTCAAATCTGAGGTCACGGTTGGTTACGATACCAACGAGTTTGCGGTTGTCATCAACCACGGGGATACCTCCAATGTGGAATTCCTCCATAATTTTCAAGGCATCGCGCACGGTTGAACCGCGTTTGATGGTCACAGGGTCGTAAATCATTCCGTTTTCGGCGCGTTTAACCGCGTGGACCTGACGGGCCTGTTCCTCAATCGACATGTTCTTATGAATTACGCCTATACCGCCTTCGCGTGCTATAGCGATGGCCATAGCCGCTTCCGTGACAGTGTCCATAGCTGCCGACACGAGCGGAACGTTAAGCGTGATGTTGCGGGAAAATTTTGTCTTGAGGCTGACTTCGCGGGGAAGGACTTCCGAGTAGGCCGGAATAAGAAGGACATCATCAAATGTTAGACCGTCCATCTTTACTTTGTCTGCAATAAATGACATAACGATTATAGAGATATTTTGGAGCGAAATGCGTTATTTTTTATTGCATGCAAAGTTAAATATTTTTTTTGATAAAGTAGCAATTTCATTGTTAAAACTCGCCGTTTCCCATCTACGGAGTGGATTTTACGCAGCAGTAATGGGGCGGAAATTTGCGGTTAGGCAGATTTTCATTATTTTTGTTGTGAAAATTTTCAGTTGTAATGCCGGAAAAGCAGGCTCTTTTGATAGTCAATCCCATCTCGGGCACATCGCGCAAGGAAGGCCTTGAGGAGAAAGTGGTCAGACGTCTCGCCGAGTGCGGGATGGAGGTGACTGCGTGTCGTACGGGTTGTGCCGGCGATGCCACCCGCCTTGCTCATGAGGGCATCGACCGGGGATTCGGCACGATAATCGCTGCCGGTGGTGATGGAACTGTCAACGAAGTGGCCAATGCTCTCTGTGATACCGGTGTTTCATTCGGTATCATACCCTGCGGGTCCGGCAATGGGCTTGCTCGTCATCTTGGTATACCGGTGGATGTGCGTGCTGCGCTTGACATCATAGCCGAGGGCCGCACGGAGCTTTGTGACCATGGAGTGGTAAACGGGAGGAATTTTTTCTGCACTTTCGGCATGGGGTTTGATGCGGCCGTGAGCCATAAGTTTGCCGAATCGGGACATCGCGGCAAGTTGACCTACATTACCAGCACATTCCGCGAATATATCAACTATAGGCCTGACGAATACGTCATTACGGCCAATGGAAACGTCATAACTGACCGGGCATTCGTTGTTGCTGTATGCAATGCCTCCCAATATGGCAATAATGCCTACATCGCCCCCCAGGCATCAATAACCGACGGATTGCTTGACGTGACGATAATCCATTACGGAAATCTGTTGACAACAGCCCTTGTCGGGCTCGACCTTATGTCAGGCTCCATTGATCATAACATGCTCATCCACACTTTCCGTGCCCGGTCACTGACCATTAATCGCAAATCGTCAGGGCCCGTGCATGTCGACGGTGAGCCTATGGACATGGGCACATCGCTGTCAGTAAGCTGCATGCCGTCAAGCCTGAGAATAATCACTCCGCGCGCTGATACCCCGGTGCGCCCGCTGCTCACGCCCATCATGTCAATGATGAACGATATCGGCTTCACGCTGCGGAGCATATTTGAAAAGAATGGCTGACTCTTGCTCATAAGCAACCTTTTGCGTAAATTTGCACTCCGTTTTTAACGGGAGAACAAACTAATTATATATTTTAAGGTATGGCTCTTCAATGCGGCATCGTGGGTTTGCCAAACGTGGGAAAATCCACTCTTTTCAACTGCCTTTCAAACGCCAAGGCGCAGTCGGCTAACTTTCCCTTCTGTACCATAGAACCTAACGTGGGTGTCATTACGGTGCCTGACGATAGGCTCAACACCCTCGTGGAAATGTGTAATCCCAAAAGTGTGGTTCCCGCTACAGTGGAAATCGTTGACATCGCCGGATTGGTAAAAGGGGCCAGCAAGGGCGAGGGACTCGGCAACAAGTTCCTTGCCAATATCCGTGAAACGGATGCCATTATTCACGTGCTACGCTGCTTCGATGATGACAATATAACCCATGTTGATGGCACCGTTGACCCTGTGCGCGACAAGGAAATCATTGACTATGAGTTGCTGATCAAGGATCTTGAGACGGTTGAAAGCCGCATGGCCCGCACTCAGAAGCAGGCACAGACCGGAGGCGACAAAAACGCCAAGATGCAATATGAAGTCCTCAGCCGATATTATGATGCGCTCAAGGAGGGCAAGGCTGCGAGGACGGTTGAATTTGACACGGTCGATGAGCAGCGTTTTGCCCGCGATCTTTTCTTGCTTACCAACAAACCGGTGCTCTACGTGTGCAACGTTGACGATGCTTCGGCTGCTACCGGTAATGCCTACGTTGAGGCTGTCCGCAAAGCCATCGCTGATGAAAACGCTCAACTTCTTGTGGTAGCTGCACAGACAGAGGCTGAGATTGCCGAACTGGACACTTACGAGGACCGTCAGATGTTCTTGCAGGAAATAGGCCTTGAAGAATCCGGAGTGGCGCGTCTGATACGTGCCGCATACGCGTTGCTGGACTTGCAGACATACTTCACTGCCGGCCCTGATGAGGTTCGTGCATGGACTTTCCTTCGCGGATCAAAGGCTCCTAAATGTGCCGGAATCATTCACACGGATTTTGAAAAAGGCTTCATCCGCGCAGAGGTGATAAAGTATGATGACTATGTTACTCTTGGCTCTGAGGCTGCGGTGCGTCAGGCCGGTAAAATGAACATAGAAGGTAAGGAATACGTGGTTCAGGATGGCGACATCATGCACTTCCTGTTCAATGTCTGATTCCTAACTGATTATACAACAAAAATCCCGAGCCGTATAGCCCGGGATTTTTTGTGGGTATGAAGTGAACTTATTCTTCTGCGTTGAGAATTGAAGGAGCCTGATATGTGCGGGCAGCCAGTTCCTGGTCGAGCATGTAAAGGCCCATACCATTGTCGCCGATGAGTTTGAACTTGTCAATGAGCTGACGGGCGTTGTCCTCTTCCTCAACCTGTTCGTTGACAAACCATGTCAGGCGGTCGCGTGTGGCGTAGTCCTTCTCTGATTCAGCCAAGGCATAGAGATTGTTGATCATAGCGGTCACCTTCTGCTCATGTTCCAGTGTGGCCACGAATGCATCAAGCGGAGTAGCCCAGTCCTGAGGCACAGTAGCGATGGGTTCAAGACGGACACGGCCGTCGCGCTGAACCAGATAGTTTATGAATATTTCAGCGTGAGCCTGCTCTTCCTGAAACTGAATGCGGAACCAATTGGCTATTCCGGGACGACCCATAGCCTCAAAGTTCATAGCCATTGAAAGATAGAGATAGCCCGACCAAAGCTCTGCATTGATCTGTGCGTTGATAGCGTCTTGTACTTTGTTGGAAATCATATCTTGGATTTTTGATTATTGGTTTCTGATTATGCCGGTCATCGGCGTGAGCCACCGCCACGTTTGGCGCGCTGTTTCTCCTGTTCGCGCAGCATGGCCTGCTGTTTGCGCTGAGCCTCTTCCAGACGGGCCATGAAACCGCTTTTTTTCTTGGGTTTCTTGGCATTTTCGCGCATTGTGGCGCGAACCTTCTCCTCATTGACAACCTTACGGAATATGTAGGTCTGTATGATGGTGATGAGAAGTGAGAGGAAATAGTAGTAGCTCAATCCGGCCGCGTAGTTGTTGAAGAAGAACAGGAACATAATCGGCATCAGATACATCATCCATTTCATGCCGGGCATGGATGATCCGCCGGGCTGGCTCTGCATGTTGATGCGGGTGTAGATTATGTTGGTGGCTGTCATGAGCAGGCAGAACAGCGACAGGCGGTCGCCGAGGAACGGGATGGAAAAGGGGAGCGTAATGATGTAGTCAGGGGCCGAAAGGTCGGCTACCCAGAGGAATGACTGCCCGCGCAATTCAATCGCCGATGGGAAGAATTTAAACATGGCAATGAGGATGGGCATCTGAAGTAACAGAGGCAGACATCCCGACATCGGCGAAGCTCCCGCACGGCTGTACAGCGCCATTGATTCCTGCTGACGCTTCATGGCGTTCTCCTGCCCGGGGTATTTGTCGTTGATCTCCTTGATTTCAGGAGCAAGCACACGCATCTTGGCCTGCGACATATAGCTCTTGTAGGTGAACGGGAAGAGAACCAGCTTGATAAACAGGGTGAGAATCAGAATGATAATGCCGTAGGAGGCTATGTATTTTCCGAGAAGTGAGAAAATCGGGATTATTATGAGGGTGTTGATCCAGCGGAAAAGGCTCCAACCGAGAGGAATAAGTTTAGTAAGGTGGAGGTTCTCATCCGGCGCTATTGTTTCCTGCAAATCTGACAGGAGGGGATAGGAATTCGGGCCAATAAATATGGTGAACGATGCCGGATGGGCCAATGTGGAAGAATAGTCCATCACGGCCTGTGTGGTCATTCGTTTAAGGTAGGCTTTGTTATCTTTTAGCGGTGACGAGGTAAGATCAGCACCGGCAAAGTTGCTCTCGGGAATGAATATTGTGGAGAAGAATTGATTTTTGTAGCCAATCCATTTGATTCGCTGGGTGATCTCCTCGCTATCATCGGATGTTTCTTTGAGATAATCCACATCGCCGGCAGCACTCATGTAGTAAAGGGCTGAGTTCTGCTCTTCAAACATGCGTCCTTCCTCGTTGCGTGCCATAGTCTGTTCCCAGTTGAATTCCATTGTAGTTACCGAGGCCGGAATAACGTTCTGCATGCCTTGCTGGATGATCTGCATCCCTACGAGATAGCTGTCGGGAGCCAGAGTGTAGCGGATACCCCATGATGCGCCGTCGCCAAGTTGGAGCATAAGCGTTACGGCACTGTCAGTCTGCTCGGTTACGGTAAAATAGAAATCGCGGGTGTCGAAGCGTTGGCTTGCAGAGGTCAGTGTGAAGCTGTAGCCATCTGTCACCGGTTCGATGGGAGCCACTTGTGTGGAGTCAAACCGCTGATAATCCTTAAGGGTTGCACGGGCAATGATTGCACCTTTGTTTGATATGTCAAGTGACAGACAGGAGTTCTCAAGTTTAACCGTTGTGGAGTCGCCTCCGAGGTGAGATGCGAATCCGCGGTAACGGGCAACGTCGGAAAGGGCCTTGCGCAAAACTGCACATGCCTCAGCCGCCTGATATCGCGGCAATGTGCCGTAGTCAGCACCAAGAATGGCCGACATGGCAACTTTCTTGCCGTCGCTCAGCGAAATTTCGCCTCCAATTGCTGAGTCAGCTGCAATTGTAAGGCGTGCGCCGGGAGCGTTGAGCACTGTAATGCCCAGTGAATCCCGTTGGCCGAGTTCGCGTATGGTTGAGGCTATGATTGCTTTTTCCTGTGGTGTTACCACTGTGTCGGTGAGCTTGGCCTGAGTATCAGTGTCGGTCTGTTGAGCTTCTATCTGCTCCTGACGGGCTTTCTCCGCCAAGCGGGCCTGCTCCTCTGCCGAAGGCTGGTTGAAGTACATCCATAGCATGAAGATGGCTCCAAGCAGCAGCACTCCCATAATATTGGTCTTGTTCATCTGATGGTCTGTTATCTATTTTATTGTTGAATCAAGTATTGTTAATGATTGGAAAAATCAGCTCATTCCTTTTCTCCGCTGTAGTCTATGGCAGCTTTCATAAAGGATAGGAAAAGCGGGTTAGGGGAGAGGACCGTTGAATTGTACTCAGGGTGATACTGTGTGCCCAGGAACCACCGCTTTGACGGGACTTCCACTATTTCCACAAGGTGTGTGCGCGGATTCTCGCCCGTACACATCATTCCTGCCTGTTCAAATCGCTGGCGGTAGTCGCTGTTGAATTCAAAGCGGTGACGATGTCGTTCTTCAACCACCGGTTTTCCGTAGGCCTGTCCGGCAATGCTGTCAGGTTTCAACGAGCACTCGTATGCTCCGAGACGCATTGTGCCGCCCATGTTTGATATGCTCTTCTGCTCGTCCATAAGGTCAATGACATTATTGGGGGTCGACGGATTCATTTCCGTGGAGTTGGCATTAGCGAGTCCGAGCACATTGCGTGCATATTCAATTACCATGCACTGCATGCCAAGACATATACCGAATGTGGGAACATCATGTTCACGACACCATTTCAGAGCCACGAACTTGCCCTCGATGCCGCGCTGGCCAAACCCGGGGGCAATTATCACTCCATCCATATCCTTGAGCATACTGTCAGCGTTGTCATCGGTAATCTTTTCGCTGTGGATGTAGCGCAGGTCAAGTCGGCGATCACAGTAGGTGGCAGCCTGAAAAAGAGCCTCGTTGATTGACTTGTAGGCATCCTGAAGTTCCACGTATTTTCCCACGAGTCCTATAGTCACGGTCTTTTCAGCGGAGTGCATCTTGTCAAGGAAAGCCATCCACGGAGCCATGTGCGGTTCACCGGTGGGGGTTACGTTGAGTTTGCGGAGCACCACCTCGTCAAGATGCTGGGCATGCATTGCTACCGGCACTTCATAAATCGACGGGAGGTCGATTGACTGGAACACGGCGTCAGGCGCCACGTTGCAGAACTGGGCTATCTTGCGGCGCATACCTACGGGTATGTCGTGCTCGGTGCGCAGAATCAGAATGTCGGGCTGGATCCCCAATTCCTGAAGTTTCTTCACGGAATGTTGCGTGGGCTTGGTCTTAAGCTCCTTGGCTGCATGGAGATAAGGGACGTAGGTGAGGTGAATACTTATGCTGTTGTCGCCCATCTCCCAGCTCAGCTGACGCTCAGCCTCAAGGAAAGGAAGCGACTCAATGTCGCCAACCGTACCGCCGATTTCTGTGATCACAAAGTCATAATCGCCCGTATTGCCTAATAGCATTATGTTACGCTTGATCTCGTCGGTGATGTGGGGAATAATCTGTACGGTCTTGCCCAGATAATCACCACGGCGTTCCTTGTCAATAACATTCTGGTATATGCGTCCGGTGGTCACGTTGTTGGCCTTGGTTGTACGCACGTTGGTAAAGCGCTCGTAGTGGCCAAGGTCAAGGTCGGTTTCGCGGCCGTCTGTTGTAACGTAGCATTCTCCGTGCTCGTAGGGATTCAGAGTTCCGGGGTCGATGTTAATATACGGGTCATATTTCTGGATGGTCACCCTATATCCACGAGCTTTCAGCAGGCAAGCAAGCGATGCGGATATAATACCTTTACCTAAGGAGGACACAACGCCACCGGTAACGAAAATATACTTTGTTTCCACGCTTTGAAAAAATTACTTTATCAAGGCGCAAAATTACAAAACAAATCGGAAAATCCCACGTAAGATGCGGAATTTATTTTCCGTTCGGGGTGACGCGGAGGCCGGAGCCGGCGGGAGGTGTCTGTAAGCCCGGATTTGAACCGTTTATGTTAATGTAGGGAAGCGATGAGCCGCCGGTTGAGGGCCTTGATATGCTCGGTCCGTTGCCCGACTGCCCCGGGCGTATGTTCCCGATAGCCCCGTTGGTCGGAGGTATGGCCGGTTGTGAAGGCCGTATATTGGGCGTGGCCAATGGGCCGTTGCCCGGGCGAGGCACCGGCTTCGGATTGCCTATGGGAAATGCTGTTCCGCCGTAATAGAAAGGCGACAGTAACGGATTGCCGGCCAAGGCAGGGAGCCAATCGCCGTCCCATCCGTAATATGGAGTGCCGTAGGACACGTCAGCGCCCCACACTGCATCGCATGAGTTGAGCACTGCCGTCATCATCAGCAATGCAGAGGCAAGTATAGATGTGTGTTTCAGAGCTTTCATAACAGTGTGTGTTTTTGTTGATCAATTCTTTATATATAAGACAAATTCCGCTCCACAAATGTTTGCCCCCGGAGTTTAAATCATGTTATCGCTGCCTGAATCCTGCCTCTTGACATGTTGGAAAACGCACTCAATCTTTTGGTATGTTAAAAACTGTGATAGGGACGCATTTTGAATGTTTCCGCGCGTTAATGAAAAAAAGGTTGAAAATCCCATTAAACTATTCCATCTTTCAGTTGTCAATTATTTCGTGAAAAAATTCCAATAGGTTTCAACTAAAAGAGAGATATGCAGACATCGCTAAGAAAATTATTCTTCATCGCGGCCCTCCTTGCCATCTCGGCGACGGCCTATTCAATGGTTATACGAGGAGTGGTGGTTGATGAATTCGGTGACCCGCTGACGGGTGCTACCGTCCGGTTGCTTAACGCCAGTGACTCGGCCTACGTGACCGGTGTTACTACAAACGCTAAGGGAAGCTATAACATTCCTGACGTTAAGGCTGGAAAGTATATTGTACAGACAAAGTATCTTGGCTATAGCGATAACTTTGCCGACGTCACAGTAAAGAACAGCAATATCAACCTTGGCACCGTCCAACTCGGAACTAGTTCGGTGATGCTGAAGGAAATCAGCGTGGTAGGTGTCAAAACTCCCATCAAGGTGATGGAGGACACCATTGAATATAATGCCGACACCTACAAGACTCAGCCTAATGCCGTGGTGGAAGACCTGCTGAAGCGTCTGCCCGGCGTAGAGGTGGACTCCGATGGTAAGATTACGGCCAACGGTAAGGAAGTTTCTAAAATCCTTGTTGACGGGAAGGAGTTTTTCTCTGACGACCCCAAGGTGGCTTCCAAGAACCTCCCGGTCAACATGATTGACAAGCTTCAGGTTGTTGACCGCAAGAGTGACCTTGCGCGACTCACCGGAGTGGATGACGGCGAGGATGAAACCGTGATCAACCTCACTGTTAAGAAAGGCATGAAGAACGGTTATTTCGGCACGGTAGAAGGCGGCTACGGTACTGACAGCCGCTATATGGGGTCGTTCAACGTCAACCGTTTTTGGAACGAAAATCAGGTGACTTTGCTCGGTAACTTCAATAACATCAACGAACTCGGCTTTACTGACAGCAATGGAAGTCGTTTCCGTAGGTTCGGCGGCACCAACGGTATCAACACCTCCAAGGCGCTTGGCCTGAACTTCAATGTGGGAAATCAGGAGATTCTCCGCGTTGGTGGTGACATCATGTACAGTAACACCGACCGTAAGAGCCACATTACCCGCAGCCGCGAATATCTCTTTGTGGATTCTACCTCTTACAGCAACCAGTGGACCGACACCCGTGACAAGGGACACAACGTCAGGGCCGATTTCCGAGTGCAGTGGAACCCCGACTCGTTTAACACCATTGACTTCCGCCCCAATTTCTCCTACAATATGAATAGGTCGACATCACAGGATTCAACCATGATTATAGCCGGTGACTTGGCGCGTTCAAGAGTGAGCAGCACGCAGAATGACAGCCACTCGAAAGGTAATTCGGTTGAATATGGTGCATCATTGATATATAACCACAAGTTCCGCAACAAGCCGGGCCGGTCATTCTCGGTCAATCTCTCTTACCGTCATTCAAATGTCCGCGAGCATTCCAATTCCTATTCATTCTCGCGGTTCTATCTCCTCAATGACTCTATCTATCTCTACGATCAGATTGAGAATAACCGTACGTGGAGCGATAATGCGAGTGCACGTCTCTCATGGACCGAACCGTTGGGAAATCCGGCTAAAGGTAACTTCCTGACTTTCTCTTATCAGGCCAGCTACCGATGGAATAATTCAGATCTCTTGGTGTATGACCATCCTGTATACTACCCCGAGGAGGTTGGTGCCATGCCCTGGATTGATTACGATAACCTCGTGTTCAACGATACCCTCTCCAACCGTTTCCGCAACGATTACTTCAATCAGGATATCCGCCTTGGCTTCAAACACGTCTCTAAAACTCATAACGTGGATGTGGGTGTGTCGCTCGTCCCGCAGATGTCGAAAAGCGACAACCTGATCACTGATGCTAAGAGCATACCGACACGTTGGGTGTGGAACGTGGCTCCTTTCCTCCGCTATCGCTACAAGATGGGCAACAGCCGATCATTAATGGCAAACTATCGCGGACGTTCATCGCAGCCGTCAATGACGCAGTTGCAGCCCGTGGCCGACTATTCTAACCCGATGAACATCGTAATAGGTAATCCAAGCTTGGATCCCTCGTTCACCCACAGTCTTAACCTCCGGTTCCAGGACTTCAACATGAACAGCCAACGGTCCATAATGGTTATGGGCGACTTCTCGGCAGTCCAGAACGGGATAGTTTCAAAGACCACGTCTGACTCTCAGACCGGTGCAAGAACCACTACTTACGTCAACGTGAACGGCGCATGGAGCGGACGATTGATGGCAATGTTCTCTCAGCCCCTTCGCAACAAGGCTTGGCAGCTTTCGGCCCACACATTCGGATCATACAATCAGAACATAGGTTTCAACGATGGAACGCGTAACCGCAGTTCATCCATCAGTGTTAACTTCATGCCCTCGATAGCTTTCCGTCCAGACAATCTGGAGTTTGAGCTGCGTCCCAATTATTCGTTCCAGCACACCATGAATACCGTGAAGACCAACTCTTCCAACAACATGACCGTGCATAACTACGGCGGAACCTTCTCCGGCTACTACTATACTCCCATAGGTGTGATTCTCAACACTGACCTTACCTATACTGCCACAAGCGGTTATTCAGCGGGGTATGACAAGAACGAGTGGATGTGGAACGCATCTGTGTCCTATCAGTTCCTGCGCGACAAGTCACTGACTCTCACGTTCAAGGCCTACGATATTCTGCAGCAGAAGTCCAATATTTCGCGTAGTCCAGGCACCACCTACATTGATGACATATCCTACAATGACCTGACCCGTTATTTCATGGTTACCGTAAGCTACAAGTTCAACACCTTCGGCAAGGGCAAAGAGCCCTCATCGCGCGGCCGAGGAGAAGGCCCTGATGGTGAAGGCCCCGGTGGAGGCGGTGGTCGTCCCGGTGGAGGCGGTGGCCGTCCCGGCGGTGGTGGCGGCGGACGTCCTCCCATGTGATACCCCCTTGTTTCATGATACTTTAAGCGGTCTGATTAATTTTCACGAATCAGGCCGCTTTTATTCAATATATTTTGCTACATTTGTGGAAATCATTCCAACACACTTAAAAACAATATTCCTATGGTTTACTACATTATGTATCAGGGGCAGGTTACAGGCCCGATGTCGAAAGACCAGATTTTCGCCTACGGTGTTAACCGTGACACAATGGTCAGTGCTGATGGAGGAGATTGGCGTCCGCTCTACACGTATCCTGATCTTATGGAGCGTCTGGCAATTTCAAGCGTATCAGCTCCGTCAGCCCTATATCAGCGTCAGGTTGGCTTTGGTGAAGCCATCAAACGCGGCTTCCAGAAATATGCAGTGTTCACCGGCCGCGCATCCCGCTCGGAGTTCTGGTGGTGGCAGCTGTTTGTGTTTATCCTGAGCTCAGTGGTTAGCTCATGCACCATGCCGTTCATAATGGATGACTTTGATCCGACATCGGGAATGCTCCCCATGTCATGGTACTGCACAAACGGATTGCTGAACCTGATATTGTTCCTGCCGAATCTTGGCATGGCAATCCGCCGATTGCACGACACGGGCCGCTCCGGTTGGTGGGTGCTCCTCAATCTTGTATGCTGCATCGGTTGGATATTCCTCATCGTGTGGTGGTGTCAGCCCAGTCAGGAGCAAGACAACAAATATGGCCCTGTCCCTAACGTTCAGTGATGATTGATACTATGCAATATTATATTTCTTTAAATGGCCAGACTATTGGCCCGATGACTAAGGAGCAGGTTGCTGCCTACGGCGTCAACCGCGACACTCTGATCAGTGCTAATGGCGGAGATTGGAAGCCGCTCTACACATATCCCGAACTGATGGAGGTCCTGTCGCGCAACATTGGCTCCACCGTGGACTCGGCGTCCGGCGATTCACGTAAAGTGGTTTGTGGAATCCTCGCCATCCTTATCGGTGGGCTTGGATTGCAGTACTTCCTCGTTGGAAAAACAGCCGGCGGAATAATCAACATTGTCTTGTCGCTCGTCACATGCGGACTATGGTCGGTTGTCAACCTTATCCAAGGCATCATGATTCTTTGCATGAGCGACGATGAATGGCGCCGTAAGTTTGTTGATTCAACATCCACATTCCCCGTATTCTAACCTTTTAACTATAAAATGACGCCGGGTAGCAGACATTATCTCAGCTACCCGGTGTTATTTTTTTGCAGAAAAAGGAAATATTTGTAAATTTGCCATCGAAACGGTTTGCCCCATCCTGAAGAGTCAGGCGTTAAGGGGCATCGGGGATTTGTTGGAAACAACGAATCTTGAAGAGGGAATCAGGTGAGAATCCTGAACAGTACCCGCTGCTGTGAGTTCCGCTAAAGCGATGTGTGTTATGCTCGCGCTTAGCAAAGGTTGCCGCAACGTGTCATTGCCTGTAAGGTGAGAAGACGCGACAACAGGAACAAGTCAGAAGACCTGCCGTGTTCGCCATACCGATGATTGTATCTGCGGGAAGACAGATAGCGGAGTCAACCACACGGCATATTGGAGGCTGTAAGGCTTCCTGCATATCGCTTTTCGTTCAGAAACCGTGACTCTCGAACCCCGTCGGATTTAATCTGGATGGGACGCATATTCAAGAGACGCGGAATTTCTTTTTTTATGTAAAAAATATCAATCAAACCAATGAACAAAAAAGCGATTTTTTGCGGACTGCTGGCAATTGCAGCCATGTCCGCCACAATGTCCTCCTGTAAGTACGACGATGACGAGCTATGGGCCAGCGTCGACGACCTCACAGACCGTGTGACCTCCCTTGAGGCGAAGGCCAATGCGGCCAATTCTGACATCCAGGCTCTTCAGTCCATTGTGAGTGCCCTCCAGAACAAACTCACAATCACCAGCGTGGAGCAGACCGAGGATGGCTATAAAATAACATTCTCCGATGGAACAACTGCCGTGATTACCAACGGCAAGACACCCGTAATTTCTGTAGAAAAGGGTGATGACGGACTTTATTACTGGACAGTTAATGGCGAACTTCTGAAAGATGCCGATGGCAATCCTGTATGTGCCAACGGCATAAAGGGTGACACCGGAGCTGCAGCTGTTGCTCCGCAGGTGCGCATCAACCCCACCACCAAGGAATGGGAAATCTCCACTGATGGAGGCGAGACCTGGACATCTACAGGCATTGTTGCCGAAGGAACCAGCGACAAGTCAATCTTCTCTGCTGTTGACACTACCAACTCTGACTATATTACCTTCACACTTGCTGACGGAACTACGTTCAACGTGCCCCGCTACACTGATGATGCCCCCATTTTCGCAATCACTGGTGCAAGCAAGACGCAGGAATTCTTTGCCGCTGAAACTTTGACTTTCGCTGTCGATGCTAAAAATGTTGCTGACTATTCAATAGCCAAGCCCGATGGATGGACTGTAAAATATGCCGATGATGTACTTACCGTAACAGCTCCAGTTGCTGCCAACACTTACGCCGAAACCGAAGGCGTGATTGCCGTGAATGTGGTTTCTGCCAACGGTAAGAGCCTTATTGCCAAACTGAATGTAGCGGTTGTTACAGTCAAGTATAAAACGCTTACATTTGAGGATGCTGACGCCATGTTCCCCTCCTACACACTCAGCTACTGCAGCAAGACAATCACCACTTGGAGCGACCTCATTGACAGCCCGCAGTACGGCGGTAAGCTACTCTACGGCACAAGTGGTTACGGTATGAGCGAGCCTTACTATTGGTATGACAAGGGCAACACCGAATTGAAGCACGTCATGTGTTATGCATACGGTTCATACTGCTATTGGAGTGGTGGTCATGCTGTTTCCAACTATTACTCTACAGATCTTTCCTACGGAGATTTCAGATATCAACTTATGGTATACGGTACATCCGGACACAACGGCTCTACCAATTTCGCAATGCACTATGGGTATAATGACGGATCTCCATACAATATGAGTCAGGAACTCCCGGCTCTTGAGTTTGGCGATGGTAAGGAACACGTGATTGACAATATGTGGGTTATGAACTCAGTATATGCCATGAACTGCTACATATCTGGTAACGGACTCACCGCTAAGATTGGTGAAGATGACTGGGTTAAGCTCGTGGCCACAGGTTATAATGCCGCCGGTACAAAGATCGGTGAGGTTGGAATATATATGTGCAATGGACCCGATGATATAGTTCGCGATTGGACCAAGTGGGACCTGAGCAGTCTTGGGAAAGTAGCTAAAGTTGAGTTCAACGTGACCGGATCCAGCGACAACGGCGCCGGATTCAGCCAGCCCGCTTACTTCGCCTACGACGACGTGACCGTGCAATTTACAGAATAAATAAATAATGAAATTTGGCTTTTTCAAATTAGTGACAGTCATGGCATCGGCAATTTTTGCCGGTGCTGTGACCGTGTCATGCAACAAAGATGATGTGATCGAACAGTCCGAGGCTACCAAGGCCCCGGAAATCAAAATTGACAACGAAACGGGTATCTATACCGTGACGAAGGGCCGGTCGCTGACAATCAGCCCCACGTATGTCAATTGCAGTAACGCCGTCTATCTGTGGACTATTGACGGCACCCCGGTGGCAAGCACACCGGAATTAACCTACGCATGGGACGAAATCGGCGAATACTATGTCACTGTCAATGTGACTACTACAGCCGGGTCCGCCTCTGAGGAGCTGAAGGTAGAGGTTATTGAACCGGCTGCTCCCGTTATTTCCCTTCCGCTTGACGGCGATGAGATGACGGTCCTCAAGGGTGCCGACTATATTCTTATGCCGGAAATCAGCAATAGTGATGTAGAGGGCTTTCACGTTGAGTGGCAGCTCGATGGAGTCACGGTGTCCACTGAATTACAATACACATTTCACTCTGACACAACTGGCAGCTATCGTCTTACAATAAAAGCCGAGAACGATGAAGGGAGCGATGAGAGAACATTGACCGTCAATGTGGTTGATGAGCTCCCGGTTAAACTGTCGTTCCCAACGGCGTCATATTTCTCAACTTCAACTGACAGATACACGTTTGCCGACCGACCTGTGTATCTAACGCCTATAATTGATGGCACAGAGGCCATTACTTATAAATGGACGGTCAATGGTGCCACCGCGGATTGCGACGGCTCGACATACCGCTTTGTCACTGAAACTCCGGGCCAATACAGTGTATCGGTGATAGTAAACGGGCAGTATGTGGCATCGGTCAATGTGATCTGCGTGGACGCCACTGAAGAGAGCCGTTACCGCAAGGCCACGGCGGCCAGCAGCATAGTGAGCACCAAGGTGTTTGAATGGTGTCCGGCCCCCGGCCAATTCATTGGCGAGACCCAGAGCGGCGGCATGACCGGAAACGAAACCACTCTTGAAGCTGCCAACGCATGGGCCGAAAGCCGCTTGGCTGCTAATAACTACGTTTCGCTCGGAGGTTTTGGCGGATATATAATAGTTGGCTTTGACCACAGCATCCCATGCACTGATGGCGAGTACGATTTCTCAGTCCTTGGCAACGCATTCTTCAATGCCCAGAGCGGCACAGGAGGTTCAAATGAGCCGGGAATAATATATGTGATGCAGGATGTCAACGGCAACGGACTGCCGGACGATGAATGGTATGAACTGCGCGGCAGCAACACGGGTGTTGACGGCACCATTCAGGATTATGCAGTGACCTATTACCGCCCGTCAGGCTCCGGAATGAGCGTGCAGTGGATTGACAATCTCGGCATTCAGGGCACAATTGACTATCTCGCATCATTCCACCGGCAGCCAACTTATTATCCGGCATGGATTGTGGCTGACTCCTATACTCTGAGAGGTACACGCCTGAAAGCGCAGACAACTCAGGATTCTTCGACCGGATTGTGGGACAACTGGGCTTTTGGCTGGGGATATTCTGATAATATGGGCTCAGACGTGCTCAGTGCAACTAATTCAACTGATGGCACAGGGCAGCGCGTGGGGCTGAAAATCGAAAACGCGATGTATGCTGACCAGTCACCCATACAATTGCAATATATAGATTTTATAAAGGTCCAGACCGGAGTGAACTCCAAGGCCGGATGGCTCGGCGAGGTTTCAACCGAGGTTGTCGGTTTCCAGGATCTTTCTTTAATGAGGTAACTCTTTTCTGTCGAAAATCTCCGGCGTGTAACAGCATGAAGCTGCGCGTCGGAGATTAATAAAAAAAACACTATCTTTGCAGAAACCAATCTGACACAAATCATGCGCAATATTATCTTGTTATTTTGCAGCGTCCTGCTTTTTACAGGCTGCATGGAATGGGACTATGGTGACTCCTCGGAAGAATTTGACGCAACAGGTAGCGGACTGTTTATCCTGAATGAAGGAAATTTCCAATATGGCAATGCTACCCTTTCATATTATGATCCTGCTACGAATGAGGTTCAGAACGAAGTTTTTTACCGTGCCAATGGCATGAGGCTCGGGGATGTGGCACAGTCAATGACCATATATAATAATCTGGGATGGATTGTGGTCAACAATTCCCATGTGATTTTTGCTATTGACCTGACAACGTTTAAGGAGAAGGGTCGCATTGAGGACCTTACGTCCCCTCGCTATATTCATTTTATCAATGACGAGAAGGCTTACGTGACCCAGCTGTGGGACAACCGTATCTTTATAGTCAACCCGAAGACTTACGAAATCACCGGTTACATACAAGTGCCTGATATGACAATGGAAAGCGGCTCCACGGAGCAGATGGTGCAATACGGCAAATACGTGTTCTGCAACTGCTGGAGCTATCAGAACCGGATATTGAAGATTGATACCGAGACGGATGCCATAGTGGGTCAGTTGACGGTTGGCATCCAGCCCACATCATTGGCTCTTGACTGCTATGGAAAGATATGGACGGTGACCGATGGTGGCTACGAGGGAAGTCCTTACGGCTATGAGGCCCCATCGCTGTATCGCATAGATGCCGAGACGTTCACCATTGAGAAGCAGTTCAAATTCTCGCTTGGCGATGCTCCGAGCGAGATACAGATTAATGGAGAACGCGATAAGATTTTCTGGATCAACGATGATATATGGGCCATGGATGTGACGGCAACACGAGTCCCTGTGCGGCCGTTCATTGATTCGCGCAATACGATTTACTACGGGTTGACGGTCAATCCCACGAACGGCGATGTCTACGTGGCCGATGCCATCGATTATCAGCAGCAAGGTATGATCTACAGATATAACTCTGACGGCGAACTGATTGATAATTTCTACGTCGGCATTATTCCGGGTGCCTATTGTTGGAAGTAAATTCGATGCACGATTCACGATTAAAATTCAGATTATTTAAACCCAGCCAAAAGAAATCATTATGCTTCATCAATCAATAGCTCGAACATTAATTTTATTATGCATCGTGCATTGTGCATCGTGCATTGATTCCGCGGCACAGAATGTTTCAACACGGGTACACAAGCTCGGTAACGTTGTGGTCACCGGGAAGAGACCTATGAAAGAGATCGGAGTACAGAAAACAACGTTTGACTCACTTGCTCTGAAGGAAAATATTGCACTGTCAATGGCCGATATACTCACATTCAATTCATCCGTGTTCGTGAAGAGCTACGGACGCGCCACGCTTTCAACCGTAGCATTTCGCGGTACTTCGCCGAGTCATACACAAGTGACATGGAACGGCATGCGCATCAACAATCCCATGCTCGGCATGACTGACTTCTCTACAATCCCGTCATACTTCATAGACCAGGCGTCGCTGCTCCACGGAACATCCTCGGTAACCGAAACCGGTGGCGGTTTGGGCGGCCTTGTGAAATTAGGCACTCTGCCTGATGTGCCGGAAGGGTTCAACGTACAGTATGTGCAAGGCATAGGTTCGTTCAGCACGTTTGATGAGTTTGCGCGCATAACCTACGGCGACGATCACTGGACATCGTCCACGCGTGCGGTGTATTCATCGTCACCAAATGATTACAAGTATATCAATCATGACAAAAAAGTCAACATTTATGACGATGACCATAACATCATAGGTCAATATTATCCTAAGGAGAGAAACAGGTCAGGCTCATTCAAGGATTTGCATCTGCTTCAGGAGGTCTATTACAACACTCTGAAAGGAGACCGCTTCGGGCTTAACGCGTGGTTCATAAACTCCAACCGTGAACTGCCAATGCTCACCACTGACTATGGCTCTGAACGGGCATTTGAGAACCGTCAGCGCGAGAACACGTTCCGCAGCGTGCTCTCGTGGGACCACAACCGCAGCAATTGGAAAGCCGGAGTCAAAGGGGGATATATCCACACGTGGATGGCCTACGACTACCGGCGCGAAATAGCCGAGAACAACTGGTCGTCCATGACGCGATCACGGAGCAGGGTCAACACTTTTTACGGACAGGTTGACGGCGAGTATACACCCAATAAGAAATGGTATTTTACAGCCAACGTGTCGGCTCACCAACATTTTGTCAAGAGTGAGGACAAGAATATAATCCTTCAGGACGGCGACAAAGCAATTGTGGGCTATGACAAGGGTCGAATAGAACTTTCCGGGTCAGCCTCGGCCAAATGGCAGCCGATTGACCGCCTTGGAATGTCGGTTGTGCTTCGCGAGGATATGTACGGCGAGGAGTGGGCTCCTGTCATACCGGCATTTTTCATTGACGGAATCTTGTCGCGCAAGGGTAATGTCATGTTGAAGGCCTCAGTGTCGCGTAACTACCGTTTCCCTACGCTAAACGACCTTTACTTCCTGCCGGGCGGCAATCCTGACCTTAAAAATGAACATGGGTTCAGCTACGATGCCGGGGTGAGCTTCGATACCGGAAAACCTGATGTGTTTTCGCTCGGAGGAAGTGCCACCTGGTTTGACTCATATATTGATGATTGGATAATATGGCTTCCGACAACAAAGGGCTTCTTTTCTCCGCGAAATGTAAAGAAAGTCCACGCATACGGCGTAGAGCTTAAGGGTAATCTCTCGGTTGCGCCGGCAAAAAATTGGCTGATAGACCTTAACGGTTCATATTCGTGGACTCCGTCAATAAATGAGGGAGAAAAGATGTCGGACGCTGACCAATCGGTAGGGAAGCAGCTTCCGTATGTGCCAAAGCATTCCGCTTCGGTTACCGGACGGCTGTCATGGAAAACGTGGAGCTTCCTCTATAAATGGGCTTACTATTCGGAGCGATTCACCATGTCGAGCAACGACTATACGCTCACCGGCCATCTGCCGAGCTACTACATGAGCAATGTGTCACTTGAAAAAGGTCTTTACTTCAAGCCGGCCAATGTTCAGCTGAAGTTAGCGGTCAACAACCTTTTCAACGAGGATTATCTTTCGGTTCTTTCACGTCCTATGCCCGGCATAAACTTTGAGTTTTTCATTGGAATAACGCCTAAATGGTAAAGATATGAAATTCATCGAAACGCTGACATATTCGCTGGTCTTATTAGCTGTTGCAACGCTGATGCCGTCGTGTGGCGACAGCAAGGCATCAAAACTGAACGATTACAACGAACCGGTTTACACTCCGGAGTACACATCCGATTTCAGGATAGATGGAGCCGAGGGGCGCGAAAGTGTGATGATAACGGTCAGCAACCCGTGGCAGGGCGCCGACAGCGTGAAGTATCAGCTGTTCATATCCCGGAGTGGGGAATCTGCTCCTGATGGGTTTGCGGGGCAAGCGTTGGACGGAGAAGCGAAGCGAATTGTTGCCATGTCGTCGACCCACATCGCTATGCTCGATGCTATAGGTGAGGCCGGACGTATAGTGGGAGTGTCGGGCCTTGACTATATATCCAACCCTAATATTCAATCGCGGCGCGACAGAGTGGCCGATGTAGGCTACGAGGGAAATATCAACTATGAACTACTGCTTTCGCTCGAACCTGACATGGTGTTGCTCTACGGTGTGAACGGGGCAAGTTCAATGGAGCCAAAACTCAAGGAGCTTGGCATACCGTTCATGTACGTCGGTGACTATCTTGAGGAATCACCGCTGGGTAAGGCCGAGTGGCTTGTAGCTTTGTCAGAGGTTGTTTGCAAGCGCGAGGACGGAGAAAAGGTATTTGCGGAGATTCCGGCGAGATACAATGCTATTAAGGAGAAGGTTGCGAATAGTGTGACAGATGCACCTACCGTTATGCTGAACACTCCCTACGGCGACTCATGGTTCATGCCTTCAACGGAGAGTTTTGTGGCTCAGCTGGTCAGAGATGCCGGGGGCGATTATATCTACAAGAAAAACACCGGCAACACATCTATGCCCATTGACCTTGAGGAAGCCTACAAACTGACATCTGAGGCCGATATGTGGCTAAATGTCGGCATGGCCAACAGTCTTGCCGAACTGAGGACAATGTGTCCGAAATTCACCGATACGCATTGCTTCAGGAGCGGAAATGTGTATAACAACAATCTCCGAACCAACGCCGCCGGGGGTAATGATTATTTTGAATCGGGAGTGGTGAAGCCGGATGTGGTTTTGCGTGATATGGTAAAAATATTTCATCCCGAACTCATAGAAGAGGATTTCGTATATTACCAACAATTGAAATAAGATGCGCTCACGCTCTTCCATATTATTTGTTGCACTTGCTGCGTTAACCGTGTTTTTGTTCATGGTGGATTTGTCCGTTGGAGCCATCTCAGTCCCTCTGGCTGACGTTTGGGGCGCACTGACGGGAGGCGACTGCAACCCGACAACGGCAAAAATCATACTGAACATCCGGTTGATAAAGGCGGTGGTTGCGCTGTTTGCCGGTGCCGCATTGTCGGTGAGCGGCTTGCAGATGCAGACGTTGTTTCGCAATCCTCTTGCCGGTCCATACGTGCTCGGTATCAGTTCAGGTGCGAGTCTCGGAGTGGCGTTGGTTGTACTTGCCGGCGTGAGTTTCCCGTTGGGAATAGCCGGCGCGGCATGGGCGGGGGCAGCCGCTGTGCTGATGATTATAGCCGGAGTAGGTCATAGGATAAAGGATATCATGGTTATACTGATTCTCGGCATGATGTTTTCATCGGGAGTTGGTGCAGTGGTGCAGATTCTCCAATATCTCAGCAAGGATGAATCGCTCAAGGCTTTTGTAATATGGACAATGGGTTCGCTCGGCGATGTCACCGCGCAGCAACTTTGGATTATCATTCTTTCGGTAGTCATCGGGTTGCTCTTAGCTGTGCTTACAATCAAACCGCTTAATCTGCTCCTTTTCGGAGAGGAATATGCCGTGACAATGGGCCTTGACATCAGACGTAGTCGCGCCATGCTGTTTATATCCACAACGCTTCTTGCCGGAACAGTGACAGCCTTTTGCGGGCCGATAGGATTCATAGGACTGGCAATGCCGCATGTCACAAGGATGATGTTCGGCGACAGTGACCACCGGATACTTGTCCCCGGCACAATGCTTACGGGCGCTTCGGTGCTCCTGTTGTGTGACCTTATATCCAAGATGTTTACAGTGCCCATAAATGCGATAACGGCGCTGTTGGGCATACCGGTTGTGATATGGATAGTGCTTCGCAACAAATCAATTACTGCAAGATGATTCAACTGAAAAATTTCTCAATAGGTTACGGCGAGCGGTGGCTGCTGAAAGATGTCAATGTCAGTATTGACAACGGAAAGCTTACTGCCCTTATCGGACGAAACGGTTCGGGCAAATCCACGCTGCTGAGAGCCATTGCCGGGCTGAATGTTCATTACTCCGGAGAAATATTGCTCAACGGAAACACGCTTACGGGTCTGACACCCGAGCTTCTTGCCAAAAATCTTGCGTTTGTGTCAACAGAGCGTATCAGGATTCCGAATCTCCGATGCCGCGACGTTGTCGCCATAGGACGTGCCCCATACACCAACTGGATTGGTAGATTGCAAAAAGAAGATGTTGAGATAGTCAATAGTGCGCTGAGGTCGGTAGGCATGTCGGGCTACGCTGACAAGACAATGGACAAGATGAGCGATGGCGAATGTCAGCGCGTGATGATTGCTCGCGCATTGGCCCAGTCGACCCCCATAATCATACTTGACGAACCGACATCGTTCCTTGATTTACCTAACCGCTACGAATTGTGTTCGTTGCTTGCCGAGCCTGCTCACACAGAGGGCAAGTGCATAATGTTCTCTACACATGAACTTGACATTGCGCTGTCAGTATGCGACAGCATAGCCTTGATTGATACTCCACACCTGCACTGCCTATCTGCCGATAAAATGCGTACGAGCGGACTTATTGACCGCCTTTTTCAGAACGATAACATGACTTTTGATGCCTCCACATCAACAATACGCATGAAATGACTCCAAACAATGTAGAGAATTTTACCGCCAATATACGCGTTGATGAATATATGGCCCGATTCCGTGATGAGAATCGCTTCATCGAGATGTGTAAAAAGTGTCCCAATTACGGTAACAGCTGGGGATGTCCGCCATTTGACTTTGACACAACGGAATTTTTGCGCAAATACAGATATGCGCATCTTATGGCTACAAAACTGACTCTGCCCCAGGAGGATATTCCGTCCGGACAGAGTCAGGAAATTATACGCCCCGAAAGGCTGCGGATTGAAAGGGAACTCCTTGGTATGGAGCAACAATATGGGGGCAGGGCGTTTGCTTATATTGGTAAATGTCTGCACTGCAAGGATGCCGCGTGTACGCGCCGTTGCAACAAACCGTGCCTGCACCCCGACAAGGTACGCCCATCGCTTGAAGCATTCGGGTTTGATATAGGCAAGACCTTGTCGGAACTCTTCGGAATAAAACTACTGTGGGGTAAGGACGGCAAACTGCCTGAATACCTTGTCCTCGTAAGCGGATTTTTCCACAATTCGGAATCCTTCCCCGGTGGCGCCGATGCGCCGTAGAGAATCAATAATCTGACTCTATAGCGTGGCTTTCTTTGACGAATTTAATAGGAGTTGAACTTTTTTTCTTAGGCACGCCTACGGCCTCAGTGCGAACTTTGACACCGCCGCCATATTTGGCGTTTAGCAGCGCTGAGCGGTTATTGATGCCCCACTCCTCTTGTTCAAGCGCTTTTTTACGTTCAACCTTGCCGTATTCGGCGGTCTTGTACATGGGCGGTATCGGTTCATCGGTAGCCTCTATGCCGGTAGCCTCGAATTTGAATGGAGTGCCGGGCGTTTCGGCAAGAAGAATCAATCCGGGGAGTCCGCGCAATTTCCAGGGTCCATCCTGAACAGGTATTTCTGGCGTGAACCATGCTTTCCAGTGACGTCCGTGATAATCCGCTTCACCTAAGATACATTCATAGCCCAATACGTTTTTAGTTGAATCCTCAACTACGGTCCATGTCAGTTCATCGAAAGGTTCGGTGTAGACGCCTGATTCCAGCGCCCATTCATCATAGACTGTCACCGTTGCCTCCGGGTTGTTCTTTACCACATAAAGTTTCACGCTCTTCTGCGGCGCGTTGCCATTGTTCTTGTTCACGGTTATCGAGCCGTCGGGATTCTGGGTCACCCATGCCTTCATCTGGATTTCCCGCAGTTGTTTTTCGCCTTCGGGTGTAGATGTAAGGGAGTCGACATACTGGCTCATTTCGTTGAAGTATTTTGACCCATCCGGACCTGCGAGTAAGAGCATGGTTTTGGTTGATGGTTTGTCCGGATCGTGCCACACCGGTGCTGTGGCTTTGTACTGCACTTTTACCTGAGCGTTCTGTCCTACTGCAATAAGAGCAGGCAGGCACAGGAGCAATGTTGAGATGATTTTTTTCATGATAAATGTTATTTTCTGATTGTTATTGTAAGCAGGATTTCGCGACCGCGTATGTTGCGCGATGATTCGAATGACGATAGGTCGGAATATGTCATGTAACTGTATTCTCTTTTGTTGAGAATATTGGTGATGGACGAGGAGAGTTCTATTTTTTTAGATGGGAAGAATGATAACCGCGCATCAAGAAGGGTTATGTTCTTGAAGTTGTCACGAGTTATCTCGTTGCGGTAATGTTCGCCGCCAATTTGCAGTTGCCATCTGTCAATAGGAGCCAGCGTCAGGTCAATCTCGTTGGTCATGGAAGAGAGCCACGACTCGGCGTAGCTGTTCATTGTCAGTTTGTTTGCCGATAATTTCAGCGAGTAGTCGAAACTCAACCAGAAGGATAGGGCCCCATTGAGTTTTACACCGGTGCTCCATCCGGTTGATGTTGACATGACCGATTGCATTTCTGACAGCAACCGTGATTGGCTGCGGTTGAACGCACCGTTGAGGTTGAGGCTGCCGTGGATGAAGTTGAGGGTCTTTCCGAGTGTTGCTGCAGCCATCAGGCTGTGACCATTGTTGCGCGCATCGGAGTAGCTGTAGACCACGTAGTCGCCGAGCAGCATTTGCGACAGAGTGTAGGGTATATGGCTCCATGAATGAGACACCTGCCCATCAGCAAAAAATCCGCGGCGCACGTGTTTGTAGCTGAACGAGGCGGATATCCGTTGGGACGTTGAGTTGTAGAAATCGCTGACTCCGGCTTTGAGAGTGCGGTAATCTGTCAATATTAGCTCAGGATGGATGAGATTAAGATTGACAGGAGACCGCCCAATGCTTCCTCGAAGTGAACTCTGGAAATGGTTGCCCGGCTTCCAGTCAAATGATAGTGATGGGGTGAAATAGCCTTCATTGCGGTTGGCAAGGGCTTTATCGAAAGTGTAGCGGGAGAAAGTGACGGGAAGTCGGAGTTGAATGTCAACTCGGTTAATCCAGTATTCAAGGTTGGGCGTGACATAGAGGCTGGTGTAGTTGGTACTGACTGTGCTTTCGGTCAGCCCCGGAAGTTCGGATGGAAGGTCCGGCGTGCGGCTATCCATTGACCGGAAATAAGCCTTAATGCCGCCATCAAGACCAATTGATAGGCCGTTGTATGTAAAGGCGTAGGAAGCTGTTTCCTGAGTGGAGAAAGCATGATCGGATATTCGTTGGCGCAGGTTCTCATCGCTCATTGTTATGTAAAGTGTCTGCGGAATGGATTCCCACGCGTTTCGGCTCTCGAACGTTACAAGGTGTTTCTCCTTGAAGCGGTTTATCATACGGAAGCTGTTGGACAAGGAGTAATCCGGTAGCAGAGCCTCCTGCCCGTTGGGGAGCGTTCCCGCAGTGAGCAGGGTCAACCTGTCCCATTTGGCGTTGGCCTTCAGGGTGTTGTTGATAAATGTCTTTCTGCGGTTCACTTCGTAGATGAAATTGCCGCTCAAAGAGTTGGTGTACTGCCGTCCGGAGATGTCCTCCGCTATGATGCGGTTGTTGCCATCGGGCATGAAATAGGTTGTGGCGTTGCGGGCCGATGATTCCAATCGGTCGTAGGAGTAGTCGATGTTGGCCTTGAACTCTCCGGTTGCCATTTTCTTGAGATTGTTGACGGAAACAGTGATGGAGCGGTTGAAAAGCGTGCGACTGCTGTTGAGCGACGGCACACTCGGCAGACTGAGGCCCAGGTAACGGGAAAGTCCAATGCCGGATGAGCCGCTGAAGAAATCAGTCAGCATGTTGCGGAGGTTACGGCCGGTGTTGTTTGCGCGTATTGTAGTCATGTTTTGGAAGGTGGGCATAATGGCCATGGCAAACAGATCGGCTGACCACAGCGCGCCCTCAGGCATCCATGAATATCCACCGGCCGCCGAACCGTGAGCTGACCACGTGGCTTTGGCTTTCTCCTTGAGCTTTAGGTTAATGGCTGCCTTATCGGAGAAGCTAATTCCGGACAGCACCTGCAGCGGCTGATGATTTTCCATCACTTCTACGGCTCCGACGTCGTCATGGTTTATTCCGTCAGTGGCTATTCTGTAGCGGCCACCGAGTAAATCGGAGCCTTCCACATAGAATTTGTTGATGTCCTCTCCCTGATATTTTATCTTTCCTTGGTTGTCAACATCTATTCCCGGCATGCGTTTCAGCACGTCGCCTATAGATCGGTCCTGCTTCTGAGCAAATGTGCCCACGTTGTAAGTAATCGTGTCGCCCTGCTCGCGTATGCGTGTTGCATTAACCGCCACCTCTTTCAGTTTTATGCCCCCGGGCTCAAGGTTGATTGTCAGAGGGTAGTTGGCGCTGTCGGCTGCAAGTGACAGGCGATTGTAGCTCATGGCCGACACCTCTATGCGAAACCCCTTCTGAGGTGCTGTGTTGAGGTTAAAACTTCCATCGGCTTTTGAGGTAGCGAATTTTTTAATTTTACCATCGGTGCCTTTGACAACTACGGACGCTCCCGATATGGGTTGATCCGTAGCAGCGTCCCTGACATAGCCGTGCATCACGGATTGTGCGAATGCTCCAACCGCCAATGTTAATCCCGCTATTGCGAGTAACAGCCTTTTACCGAGGGATAAGTACATTTAACTGACTCATTACTTGATGCTACAAAGATACAATAAAGAACTGTCTACCCCCCCCATGGTTATGATTTTTTAACAAAGAGAGGCTGCGCCAATATTGACACAGCCTCCTCTCATTATAGAGAACTAATCAGCGTAAGTTAACCAATCAATCAAATAGCTGAATGTTCCTGAGTAGATTTCGTGATGTTTTGTTTAGTACACTTTGATTATCCAACCGCGGTTGATGCACTCGTTTTCCATGTCAACATTCCACCAGATAACAACTTTGGAAGTGTCGTCATCCTTGAGAATCTTGACATTACCTTCGAGGGTGTAAGTGGGGTTATAGCTACCATAAGCATATTTAAACTGGTATGTACCGCTCACTTCAGTGTCTACGGCTGTACCGGCAGGGTATGTGATATAGTGACCACCGTAGTCAGTGGAGTACCACATTTCCCAAAGACCAAAGGTGTGGGTGCCGTCACCATTGTCAGCATCTTTCCAGGTGTGGTAGTATTCACCATAATACAGAAGGTCGGAGTTGACATTCTGAGTGAACTGATTGCTCTTGATATAGTAGTCATTGGAAGTAGCGTTCATCAGATTCTGGATATCATTGTCGGTGAAGGCATCGAATGTCGGGGAGACGGTCACGTTGATTGATGCTTTAAGGCCGGTGCAGTCAGTAACAGTGACGGTTGCCACATATTCCTCTTTGGCGGAAGTGGCGGTCATTGTTATTACGCCTTCTTCGGAATCAATGCTGACTTCCACTTTACTGTTGTTGGATTCAACAGAGTAGCCTCCGTTGCCGAGTGAAACACTGCATTCGCTTGACGAGCTGCTGATGCCCATAGGCGTTACGAAGGTGTAGTTCTGATGGGAAAGGGTCATAGTCTCGGTTGTGTAGACGCTTACTGAGAGCTGTTTGTAGTTGCTCTTACTGTCGGAAACAACTATTCGTGCTGTGCCGTTTTTGAAGCCTTCAATGTAGTATTGATCACCTTCAACAACAACATCGGCAATCTCAGGGGCAAGAGAGAAAGCGCGGTAGTCGCCGTTGCCACTCTCAATGGGGAGCGCGATGCGATTCTCGGAACCTATTTTTACGCGAGTGTCGGTGGCGAGGACCAATTCAAGGTTCTCATCGTCGGCCGTGGCGGGAATGGGCTCGTCATCGTCGTCGGAGCAAGAGGTGAAGCCGCATATAGCGGTAGCGGCAATCACCATACTTGAGAAAATATATTTAAAAGTCATAATAATTTGCTGTGATTAATGATTAATTCCAGTCTTTAGGGTAGAGTTTGCCGTCGTAGACGAGTTCGTCATCGTAGAGAGCCTGGGCTGACGACTGCATGGCGCTCAGGCGCATGCAGTTGCCGAAGTGAACGTGAAGTCCGTAGCCGTTAGCACGGAGGGTGCTGAGGTTGCCCGTGGTGCGTCCCTGAGTGAATTCCCAGGAGTAGATGCCGAGGTTGAAGCGGGGCACTCCGGCAAATCCGGCTTCGTTGATGTAACTTCCACCGTAGTTTGTCCAGATGAAGTCCATCCATTCACCGGGATCCACGCCATCAACTGCGGGGAGACTTGAGAAGTCGTAGGTGTAGATGATGTTATCGCGCCAGGGCTGAAGTTTTTTCACCTCGTAGAAGAGTCGAGCTGCCGCAGCATTTGACGGGGTCACAAAGCCGGTGGGCGCAGGAGTGATGGGGCTGCCATATTCGGAGTTGTAGAACACACCGTCAAGATTATAGACATCGCAGTAATTCTTGATTTCCTGGGCAAAGTAGCGAGCTGTTTCATCAGCAAGGTTGTTGACGTTGGATCTGTCATGGTTGCCGAGAATCGAGAGATACACCTTGATGCCGCGGTCCTGAAGAGGTTTCAGGTATTTGTCGCGGTTGGCAAGGATTGCGCTTACGTTCTCATTGCAGCTAACGTAGACGCGGCCGGTCTCCTCGTTGTAGTTGATGTTTGCAGCGAAGAGCATAACGGCATCGTAGTACATTTTGCCGCTGTTCTTAAGCGTGTAGCTGGTAACTTCAAGAGGGTTCATGTCATTGACCTCCATGCAGTGCATTGTGCGGACAGCCGGAACTTCGTTGCCATCGTCATCAAGCACATATTTGGTAGCACTATCAGGAATTCCGGTGAGGTCATGAACGAAAATCAGGCGGGTAGCGCTGTTGCGTGTCAGCTGAGCTCCGGTGCCTTGCATTGTGGCGCGAAGCGGCACAACGTAGCCTTTGGAGTTGTCAAGAGAACCATCGGATGTGATTGTGAGCGTGAGAGCGTCAGATCTGGTCTGGCCCGCAGCCAAGCGAACGGAGCCTCCGTTAGAGAGCGAAATAAAACTTTCTGGAACAGCCTCATAGTCGGTGCCGTTGGCCGCGTTGTACTGAGCAACGGCCGTTGCATCGTAAGCGAATGTCACGGTGGCATCGGTGCTGAGAGGAGAGAAAGTGTTCAGGTAGAGGGGTACGTCCTTTGTGTCGCGAACGTCAACTGTGGTGTAGATACGTTTTCCGTTTTCATCGGAAACGTAGACCACATTGTCGGGAGTGGCGATATCGGTGGTATCGGCATTGCCAATCACCACATCGTCCTCGCATGCAGTGAGGGCAGTCACTGCAACTACCGAACAAAGACCGTATTTCAGAAATTTGTTAAGTTTCATGCTTGAAATGTTAAATGATTAAATTATAAAGGTTGAATTTATCTGGGCAATGCAACTGACACCCAATCGATTGGGGCATTGGCATTGAGATTATATCCGTTGGCGTAGTCAGCAACCACGTTGCCGGCGCCTTCGTTCATCTTCCAGTAAGCTACGAGGCCATCGGCATCGGGATCCACTTTGTAGAAGTGGTTTTTAGAGTTGATCTCGTCTTTGGTAAGGATACGGTTCCAAACACGTACTTCGGCCATGTCGCCTGAGAAGTCGCGGTTGTCACTGTAGGACTTGCCAATGTAGAATGACGAGGAGTTCCAGCTGACTGAGGTGCGGTTGGATGATGAAATGTCGCCACCCTTCTGCACGCCATCAACATAGAACTGGCAAACACCTGTTGTGGCATCGTAGGTAAAGGTGATGAATTGCCATTTTTCTTTCTCAATTGTCCACTGTGAGCTGGAAACGTTGTAGGAAGAGGCGAACTGGAGCTGAAGCTGATCAATACCGGAGTCACCGAAGCGCAGAAGTTTCACGCCTTCAATTCCGAGCCATGTTGAAATACCGGCATCGTTGCCGTCGCCGAAGTCGGAGTTGGGACGAATCAGGGCCTCACATGTGATTTGATTCATGCCGGAGAGCTGAATTGCGCTGCTGGGGTTGGCCATGCTCAGATAGTTTTCGTTGAGGTTTGCAACCCAGTTGATGAGCGAAGCGCCGCGAATAATATAGTACTTCGTGGCCATGTTGGCGAGCACCGGAATAGAAGCGGATTTCAGGGTCACGGGCAGACAGTAGGTATAGTCCTGGTCAATGTTGTCCAGATTCTGGAGGTTAAGAGTGACCGGAGTAGCGCTGACCTGTCCTACACCAATGGTAGTTTTGGGGTTGACAATGGAGTAGAACTGTTCGGGGAGAATAACGGTGTTTTGCTGATATACCTGGTTGTAGATGTCGACCATAGCCGGGTCTACAACGTAGGTGATGCTGATTTCCTGTTCGGCCGGCTGCGGGACCATGGTCTCGATGGAGTAGGTTGCAGTCTCGGTGTCGCCATCAAGGAGGAGGTTGGTGATGGTTGGAGCACCGTCAACATACACCGAGTTGGCAAAAGTCTCTGTGTCGTCCTGACATGCGCTGAGTGAAGCAGCGGCGGCAAGAGCAACGCAGATTGTCAGATATTTTGATGCTTTCATTGCTTAAATGTTCTTGATGTTAGTTATTGCTTGGATCGAGAATCTGAATAGCTTCGCGTATCACAGGATATGTGTTGGGGAGGTTGTAGTAGTCGTTGACTATGTTTGTGAAGCCAGCGGCTATTACGTTAGTCTCACCCACAGCCCAATTGGCGAGAGCGGTGACGCAGCGGAATCCATCGGCCATATAGCCAACTTTTTCATCGCCGGGGTCAGTGCAGGATGCAACCATGCCGAAGCGGTCAGTGGGCACTCCGTCAACGGAAGCCATGGCAACAGCCAATGCATAACCGTAGGTTGATGTTGCGGTCTCTGATTCAGATAGGAAAATCACGTTGCAATCGCTGACGAGATTTTTATTGGCAACATTCTGGGGCTTACCCAGGAAGTCGATGTTCATGTCAGGATTACGCTGATGCCAGTCGTTGATGATACCGATGAAAGTGTTTTCGTTGTTGCGGTATTCGGTCAGTTCGGCAGAAGTCAGGTGATTGGTGAGTTTTCCGTCGTAACCGATGATGATTCCATCAAACCCGAACTTGGCTGCGTAGGAGAGAGCAGTTGCCGTAGAGTCGGTGAGAAAGTCAAGGAAATCAACGGAGTATGGTTCGGAATCAGTTGCAAGAGCCTGATGATTCAGGAATGCCAATTTGATTGCATCATAATCAATCACATATTCAAATCGGAAATCCATCTGCTCGTGCATGGCAGCCATGTCAGCGGCGGTCATTGAAGCAACATCGGAGGGATTTGTGAACACAACTACATCAGTAGAGTCGGGGAGTTCGGCCACGCGGTCGGCGCGAGTGTTGTAAGTCTCGTTGCTCGAGGGATTTGCAAACCAAAGGTAGATGAGCTTGTGGTCGCTCTCTTTGTATTTGCGAAGGCTTTCGAGATATTTAGCGTAGCTCTCAGGGTCAACCTTATCCGGGGTGTTATAGATGAGGTCAACGCTTTCAGTATCGGTCCAGTCGCTACATGAAGAGAGGGAGGTGCCCAGCAGGCAAACGCTCAGTAGCGCGAGTCCGTATTTATATATTTTTTTCATCTGTGTTATTTAGGTAAAATAATTTATTGAAAATCAGAGACCCGGTTTGCATGCCCACCAAAGTTTAGTGCCCATGTTGTCGGGGCCGCCGAGGTAATTTGAAACGGCGGTCATGATGTTGGCGCTGTTGTTGGTGTATTCTTCCTGCGGATAAGGCATGCGCTGTGCACCACGAGCAGGGTTAGTGACGCCACCTGCGGCATTTATCATAGCGGGTATGAAGAGCTGGGGATATCCGGTGCGGCGGATGTCGGCCCATGATTCGTTGCCGAGATACATGTTGGCAATCCACTTCTGGGTGATGATTCGCTCCTGCTTTTCTTCGGTAGAGGCGTTGTCATCCCATTTGATTGTGATTGTGGAGTAAGTGCCGTTGTAGGGGTTTGAGCCGTCGGGGCAGGTGTAGTGTTCGGGCACGGAAGTGTCATCGTTGATGTAGTCTGTGGCATCGCCGCAGCCATACTGTTCAAACGAGAGCTGAATGCCCTTATTGTAGAAGTCTTCGGCAGAACCGCCCATGCTCCATCCGAATACGGCGGCGCCTTCAGCACGAAGGAAAGCAACTTCGGCAGCTGTCATCCAGATTGATGCGTCGGTTGCCTTGATGCCGAGTCCGGAGTAGAGAGTAAATGTGGGGACATTGCTCCAGCCACGACGAACGCCAATGTAGGAACCATCGGGAGCGGGAGTGAAGTAAACCTCACGGCGGGGGTCGTTGTAACCGTTCATGTAGCAAACTATTTCAGCTGCGGGACGGGAGTCATTGTTATAGCTGATTGTTGCGCCATAGATGGGGTTGCCACCCGTTTTGTAGTGGTCATAGACAGCGTTGTCAGCGTTTGACTCGATAACGCCTCCGGCAATAGCCTCTTCAGCTTTCTGCTTTGCGAGAGCGGGGTTCACATAGGAAAGTCGCATTGCCAGGCGGAGCTTGAGGGAGTTGGCGAATTTGATCCATTTCGTAGGGTCAGTTTGATAAACATCGTCAATGAGAGGACTGCGGACGTTGTCAATACATTCGTTGAAGCCATCGATGCACTCGTCAATTTCCTCAAAGAATTTATTGTATACTTCTTCTTGAGAGTCGTAGGGGGTCAGGATGCTTCCGTCGAAACCGATTTTGCTGTAGGGGATAGGTCCGTAGCAGTCGGTGACGCGGTTCATGGCAGCCACCTTTACAAGGCGGGCAATGTGGGCGGGAAGCATATTGCCGGAGGTTTCGGAGTAACCTTCGATAATGGCGAGGTTAACGTAGATGGTAGGGATAATGGAGTTGGAGTTGGCTTCCATAAACACGCGGGTCCATCCATTGTTGGTGTTGAATGCAGAAATCTGGTTGTTCTGGAATCCGGAGTTTCCGCTGGCAAAGTAGCCACCAACTTCACATCCGAGCAGACATTCGGTGAACTGAGTCATGTTGACATCAGAGGGGATAACACGCCCGAACACGGCATACATTGACGAAGAAAGAGCGTAGTTGTCAGCATCAAGGCTTCCCGGTTGATATTGGTTAGCGTTGATGTTCTCAAAATCACCGGTACAGGCTGTCATGGATAACACGGCCAATGAGCCTGCAAATATTTTATTGAATATATTTTTCATTTCAGTAGAGGGTGATTAGAAGTTGAAGTTAACATTGAAGCCAAAGCTGCGGAGCGAAGGCATCATGAAGTTGTCCATACCCTGATAGTAGTTGCCGGCCGAAGCCACAGCTTCGGGGTCGAACGGAGCCTTGTTGTAGATCATCCACAGGTTGCGTCCAACGAGCGAGAGTTTGATGTCGCATACGTTGGCAAGCCATTTGCGGGGGATGAGATATGAAATGGTGGCTTCCTGAAGGCGTACGTTGGTGGCAGAGTAGGTGTAGTACTGGGGCACCATGTCCGAAGAAGCGATGGTGGTGTACCACTGTTCGGGGTTCACACGGTCGCCGTCGTTGATCAGAACATAGCCGTTGTCACGGGCAATTCCGGTGGCTTCCGACACGCCATAGAGGTCAAGGAGGGCCTGGGTGCGTGAGAATACGATACCACCGAAACGAGCGGAGAACATGCAACTTGCCGAGAGGTTTTTCCAGCGGAAGGTGTTGGTCCATGCGAGGTTGCCTTTCGGAAGAACTGAGCCGAGTTTGATGTATTGGTCAGCGTCCTTGATGGCTGATTGGGCGGGATTACCGTCCTGGTCAATGTAGATGTTTCCGTTAGAGTCGCGGATAAGGTCGGCAGAGGAGTAAACATCGCCCATTGAGCCGCCTTCACGGAGAATGAAGTGAGTGGCACCGAGATTGTTACCGTCGCCCACCTCAATCTGGTCCATTGAGAATTTTTCGCCGGTTACGGGGTTCTGCACTTCGCGTGCGAGTTCGCGGATTTTATTGCGGTTGAATGAGAATGTTGCGTTTGTAGCCCAGGAGAAGTTGCCCCATGTCTTATCGTAGCCGGCGGCAAATTCCATACCCCAGTTGCGCACGTTACCGGCCTGTACATAGAGGCGAGAGTATTTACCTACGGCAAGATTGGGGTTGAAGGTCTGGTTGTAAGTATCAGCAAGATACCATGTGGCATCGAAGGTGAAGTTGTTCAGGAAGCGGAAGTTCATACCGGCTTCCCATGATTTTGTGCGTTCGGGTTTGAGATCATCCATAGGATACTGGGTGAGCACCTGCCATGCACCGTCGCTCCACTCGTAGCGGGGATTGGCAATGTGGCGGGGGAATGCTGTACCTACCGAAGCCCATGATGCACGGATTTTCCAGAGCGAGAGATGTTCGCTGGAAATGTTGACGCCCAGGTCATTGAGAAGTTGGGTCATCAGAACAGAGACACCAACCGAGGGATAGAAGTAGCTCTTGGCTTTTGAGTTGGGACCGTAGAGCTGAGAGGGCCAGTCGTTACGGCCGGTGAGGGTCAGATAATATGTCTGTTTGTAGCCAAGGTCGGCGCTGGCGTAGAGTGACTGAGTCTGTTCGCGCCATCCATCCTGTGTCTTGGTGGGGTTCTGACCGATGTTGTTGATAAAGAAGCCATTGGTGAGGCCCACATTCTGACCTTCGTAATCACCCTCTCCATCGGAGATACCACCGTTGATGGTGAGAGTTTCGTAGCGCATATCGGAGATTGATCCACCGAAGTTGGCCTGCAGGTTAAGGTCAGGGGTGAGGTCTTTATGGAAGGACACGAGGAAGTCAGCGAAGATTTGCTTCTCTTTGTAGCGGTTTTCGCCGTACCAACCACGTGATGAGCCGCCAACAAGGTTGCCTATTGTGGAGGCATAGCGCTTGTCAGTTGCCGATGTGTTGGAGTTGTCAATGCGAACGCGTCCGCTCAATGTCAGGTAGGGGAGCACTTTGTAAGTGAGCTGTCCACCGAGCATGTAGCGGTCCTTGCCTGATTCGCGAACGTTGCGGTAGCTTACCCAATAGGGGTTCTGAACGTAAGCAGCGTAGTCGCCCCAGCGCCAGTTCTGCTCAGAGATGTTACGCTCGGTGTTCCAGATTTCATACTGGCGAACTTCGTCCCAGTTGGAGCCACGCGGAATGAGGTAGGCACCGGTGAGGGGGTTCATGTACATACCCTGATTGACCATGTTGCGGTCATTCTGATAGATGTAGCTTCCGTTGAGGTCAAGTGTCATCTTATCCTCAAGGAAGTTGGTGGTGTTGCGTATACTGAAGTTGTAGCGGTTGTAGCGGTCGTTGGGGATAATTCCCTGCGAATTAACGGCTGCAGCTGATGCGTAAGTCTGGTTTTTCTCAGTACCGGTTGAGAATGTAACTGAGTTGGTTGTTACGAAGCCGGTCTGCAGATAGTCTTTACGGATGTCGTAGCCATAATCGGTTTCCGGAGTGAGTGCTGAACCCCAGCTATAGTTGGAGTTGGCGTTGTAAACCCCGTTCTGACCTGCACCGTAGGTGTTCTGGAATCGGGGAAGAACCCAAGCTTCATTCCATTCGTTGTTGGTGCTGACGGTGACTTTTGTTTTGCCAACCTGTCCCTTTTTGGTTGTGATGACGATTGCACCATTGGCTGCTTCCGAACCGTAGAGAGCGGCAGCGGCAGCACCGGTCAGGACTGAAATTGACTCAATGTCGTCGGGGTTTATGTCGGCAATGGGCTCGGTTGCACCGCTTGAGCCGAATGCACCTGCATCGCCATCGGTGCGAGAGGCGCGCATGGGCATACCATCAACCACGTAGAGAGCGTTGGAGCTTTGCATGATTGATTTCGTACCGCGCATCACAACTTTAGAAATACCACCCGTTCCGGATGATGATGCGTTGATGTTGACACCTGCCACTTTACCGGCAAGTGAATTGACAAAGTTTGCATCGCGGTTTGTGAGCAATTCGTCACCCTTAATCTGTTGTACGTTGTAGGACAACGATTTCTGCTCGCGTTTGATACCGAGGGCCGTAACGACAACCTCATCGAGAGCAGTGGTGTTTTCCTGCATCACAACGGTTATCGGAGCGGTGCCGGTTA
>CAZASF010000005.1:0-81209 GCA_964487725.1 uncultured Bacteroides sp.
GCCATTGACGGTATATTATTGTTGCTATAATCCATAAGAAACGCTGTTTTAGATTGTAAAATTACGAAAAATATCTCATTTTGCAACTGCCCCCCGAGTGTTCCTGTTGAGAGAGAAACCTCAGGGGCTTATTTTCTTGGCAGATAAAGGAAAACGTCGCCGAAGGAGGGGTGATGTCTCTTTCGGCGACGTGGGTTATTTAATGGAGTATTGTGAGGCGGGGAGTCAGGGGAGGGCGTCGAGGTTCTTCAGCGCAGAAGTGTCGTTGGTGCGGATGGCTTTGATGATGTCGGCCATGCGTAGCACCACATCGGGGTGCTGCTGCGCAACGTTCTCTTTCTCAAGAGTGTCAACGCCGCTGTAGAGCTGATGGGCCTCGCTCAGACCGCTCTCGATTTTCGGTCCCCAGAGAACCATGGGCGAACCCTTGGAGGGAACTATGTATTTCCACTCGGGAGTGCGGAGCATAAGGGTGGAGAATGCCTCGCCGAGCACCCAGGGGCGATTTTCGGGGTTGATGCCGGTCATGGCGTTGAAGCGGGGATAGCTGTCGGTGGCGTGTCCTTCGGGGATACGCACGTTGAGCATTTCGGCAAACGAAGCGAGGAGGTCAATGTGGGAGAACAGCGACTGGTCAAGTTTGCCTTTCGGTGATTTGCCGGGATAGCGCACAATGAACGGCACGCGGGTTCCGCCTTCGAATGCGCTGTATTTGCCGCCGCGGAGTCCGCCGGTGGGTTCATGACCGTTGAGGAGTTCCTCAGCCTGATCATCGTAGCCGTCATCGACCACGGGGCCATTGTCGCTGGTGAGCACCACTATGGTGTTGTCGGCAATGCCGAGGCGGTCAAGCTCCTGAAGAATAGCGCCTACGGTCCAGTCGAACTCAGCTATTGCATCGCCGCGCACACCCATGTTGGTTGCGCCGCGGAAGCGCTGATGAGGGAAGCGGGGAACATGGACGTCGTTGGTACAGAAGTACATGAAGAAAGGCTCCGATGCGTGGTCGCGGATGAATCCGAGAGCGTGGGATGTGATGGAGTCGGCTATGTTCTCGTCCTTCCAGAGAGCCTTGCCTCCACCTTTCATGAAGCCTATGCGCGAGATGCCGTTGACGATGGACATGTCATGGCCGTGGCTGGGCTTCATGTTATAGAGCATTTCGGGATTGTCCTTGCCTGTGGGTTCGCCGGGGAAGTTTTTTGTGTAGTCCACATAGATGGGTGCCGAGGGGTCGTAGTTGGCCACCTGCCCGTTTTCGATGAACACGCAGGGTACGCGGTCAGCTGTTGCGGCCATTATGTAGGAGTAGTCGAAGCCGAGGTCGCCAAGTCCGGTGGGCAGCGGAGCGTTCCAGTCCTGCTGACCGCTCTTGTCGCCCAGGCCGAGGTGCCATTTGCCGATGGCGGCTGTGGAGTAGCCGGCGCTTTTGAACACGTCGGCCATCGTGTACTGTTCGGGACGGATAATCATTCCTGCGTTGCCGGCCGCAACACCTGTGCCGGGTTTGCGCCAGGCGTAGAGTCCGGTCAGGATAGAGTAGCGCGAGGGGGTGCTGGTTGCCGCCGTGGCGTGGCAGTTGGTGAAGCGCACTCCGCTTTTGGCGAGACCATTGATGTTAGGGGTCTTCACGTTTTTGGCGCCGTAACATTCAAGGTCGCCGTAACCGAGGTCGTCGGCCATGATGAAAATCACGTTGGGCCGACCGTCCTGTCGGGTGGGAGTTTTGGCTTTCTCTGCGTGCAGAGCTGTGCATGTCAGAGCGCCAGCGGCTCCGAATGCGAGTGTACGTAGAATTTGGTTATCCATGGCTATAATAAATGATTAGTAGGCAAACATGGGGTAGTTTTCCATCGTGGCGTTGACTTTAGCGCGTACGGTCTCGATGACTTTGGGGTCTTCGGGGGCAGAGAGCACGGCATCAATCATGTCAACGATTTCCACCATGAGGTCTTCCTTAGCACCACGGGTGGTGATGGCGGGAGTGCCGAGGCGGATACCTGATGTGAGGAATGGGGAGCGGGTGTCGAACGGCACCATATTTTTGTTGGCGGTGATGTCGGCTTCAACGAGTACGCGTTCGGCTACTTTGCCGGTAAGTTCGGGGAATTTTGTGCGGAGGTCAACGAGCAGGCAGTGATTGTCGGTGCCATCGGAGATGATTTTGTAGCCGCGCTCAATCATGGCCTTTGCCATTGCTGCGGCATTTTTCTGAACCTGAAGCTGATATTCGCGGAATTCGGGCTGAAGGGCTTCGTGGAAAGCCACGGCCTTTGCTGCGATGATGTGTTCGAGCGGGCCACCCTGAGTGCCGGGGAACACGGCCGAGTTGAGTAGCGATGACATCATGCGCACCTCGCCTTTGGGCGTTTTCTTCCCAAACGGGTTGGGGAAGTCTTTGCCCATGAGGATGATACCGCCGCGCGGGCCGCGGAGAGTTTTGTGGGTGGTGGAGGTTACAATGTGGGCGTACTTCACGGGGTTGTCAAGGAGCCCGGCGGCAATGAGTCCGGCGGGATGGGCCATGTCGACCATGAAAATAGCTCCTATCTCGTCGGCCAGACGGCGCATGCGGGCGTAGTCCCAGTCGCGTGAATAAGCACTTGCGCCGCCAATGATCAAGCGGGGGCGTTCGCGGCGAGCCACTTCCTCCATCTGATCGTAGTCAATGCGGCCGGTTTCGGCATCCACGTTGTATTCAAGCGCGTGGTAAACAAGACCGGAGAAGTTGACAGGGCTGCCATGGGAAAGGTGGCCTCCGTGGGCGAGGTTAAGTCCCATGAACTTATCGCCAGGAGTGAGGCATGCCATGAAAACGGCCATGTTGGCCTGAGCGCCGGAGTGGGGCTGCACGTTGGCGTATTCAGCTCCGAACAGCTCCTTGACGCGGTCAATGGCGAGCTGCTCTACTTCGTCAACTACCTGGCATCCGCCGTAGTAGCGGTGGCCGGGATAGCCTTCGGCATATTTATTGGTCAGGCATGAACCCATAGCCTGCATCACTTCGGGGCTTACAAAGTTTTCCGAAGCGATGAGCTCGATTCCTTTTTTCTGACGCTGGTGCTCTTTTTCAATGAGTTGGAAGATCTTGTCGTCGTGTAGCATGTTGAATTATGTTTTTTTGATTGATTTGTTTTTCTTTACTGAGAATCCGAAGCGGCCTATCTGTGCTCCTTGCCCGAAGTAGTGCCCGTGGCTGTAGTTGACCAGTCCGGCGCGCTCAAGATGAAACACTCCGCCCTCGTCAATGAGGCTCTCATCGGCCCTGACGCACAGGACCTCGGCCAGAAACATGTCGTGGCTTCCGAGCGGGATAATCTGCTTGACGCGGCATTCGATGCTTACGGGCGATTCGGCCACGGACGGGCAGCTGACCATCAGGCCCTTTTCGCGTGTGAGCCCGCACTCGGCCCATTTGTCGTAGTCACGTCCGGAGCGTACGCCACACCAGTCGGTGGCGCGAGCCATCTTTTCTGTGGTCAGGTTGATGGTAAACTCCATGTTGCTGCGGATAAGGCCATAGGAGTAGCGTTCGGGACGCACCGATATGTAGCACATCGCCGGATCGGTGCACACTGTCCCGGTCCATGCCACGGTCAGGAGGTTGGAGGCTTCGGCGTCACCGCAGCTCACCAGTACGGCCGGCAGGGGGTAGATCATTGTCCCCGGTTTCCATTGCAGCTTCATGTGTCGGTGGTCTATGAGGGGTTAGGATTGTTGTCAGTCAATGTTGGCATCGCCGGCTTTTACGGTGTGTCCGCAATAGTGACAGCGGATGGTCACGTCATTGCGGTCAATGACGGAGAAGCGCGTGCGCATCGGCTCGTTGTTGGTTATACATTTGGGATTACCGCACCGGACAATGCCCACAATCTCGTCAGGGAGCGATACGAGGCGCTTTTCAACCACCTCATAATCACGGATAATGTTGATTTTGGCGTTGGGAGCTATGAGGGCTATGCGGTTGAGCACGTCTTCGGGAAATTCCACATCGGCCACTTTGATAATGCCCTTGGTGCCGAGGCGATGGGAGAACAGGTTGTTGCCTATCGTTACGTGGTTGGTCATGTTCTCTATGCCGAGAATGCGCACGGCTTTGAAAAGCGCGTTGCACGGTACGCGGTCAATTACGGTGCCGGCTCTTAGGGCGGCCACCGCGAGTTCCTTCTTATTTTCTTTCATCAGCTCCTTCTTTATAAATGTCAATACCTAATGCACGGCATATAATGGCCTGGCGGGCGAAGAGCCCGTTGCGCGCCTGATCGAAGTAGTAGGCTTTGGGGTTGTCGTCCACGTCCTGGTCTATCTCGTTGACGCGGGGCAGGGGGTGAAGCACTCTGAGGTTGGACTTGGTGTCGGCGAGCATGGCATCGCGCAGGGTGTAGAGGTTTTTCACGCGCTCATATTCCATGATGTCGGAGAAGCGTTCGCGCTGTACGCGGGTCATGTATAGGATGTCGGTGTCGGCAATTGACTCGGCATCGAAGCGCGTGGTCTCGGTGTATTTTATGCCGTTGGCATCGCAGAAGTCGCGGTATTCCTTAGGCATACGCAGCTCATCGCAGGCAATGAATCGGAATGTGGGGTTGAAATATCGCATAGCCATCAGCAGCGAGTGGACCGTGCGTCCGTATTTCAGGTCGCCCACCATGGTGATGGTCAGGTTTTCGAGAGTGCCCTGAGTTTTGTAGATGGAGTAGAGGTCGAGCATTGTCTGCGAGGGGTGCTGGTTGGCTCCGTCGCCGGCGTTTATGACCGGCACGTCCGTGAGCTCGGTGGCATATCGGGCAGCCCCCTCAAGATAGTGACGCATGATTATGAGGTCAACATAGTTGCTGACCATCTTTATAGTATCTTTCAGTGTTTCTCCTTTGGAGGAGCTGGTTGTGGAAGCATCGGAAAATCCGATGATGCGTCCGCCAAGACGGTTGACGGCGGTTTCGAAGCTCAGGCGGGTGCGGGTGGAGGGTTCAAAAAAAAGAGTCGCCACAACCTTCCCGTCGAGGATTTTATGGTTGGGGTGCTCTTCAAAGAACCTTGCGCGCTCAATGAGGTCGAGAATCTCCTCCCGGGAGATGTCGTCGATGGAAACGAGGCTGTTGGGATTCATAATATTGCCTTGAAAGTGCATGATTGTGATTGCAGCTACAAAGTTACGGCTTTTCTTTCAAATATCCTCGCTTCTGCCGACGGTAAATTGGCGATGCTTGACCGGGATTCCGGTTTTTTGCTGCTTTTTACAAATTTTTGCGTTGAAACACTTTGAAAAAATCGGCGTAAATGCTATTTTTGTGGAGTAACCAAATTTTTTGAACCAATTAAAAATTTTACAACTATGAGCAAATGGATTATCACAATGGCTATGTTAGGGCTATCAATGTTTCCTGCAGCAGCGCAGAGTGTGCATGATGATTACAACACGGTTGGCGTCTCGTACGTAACCCGCGGTTATGGCGGTGGCTCAACAAATGGTTTTGAAGTAGGCTATGTTCACGGATTCAGTGTGTGGCAGGCGCAACCCCTTTATTTTCAAACCGGTTTGAAGATGGATATGGGGTTTAAAGATTTGGGGAACGAGGGCTTTGATGAAATATCTATCAATGCTGACTTCACCACTATGAGTTTCAGTGTGCCGATTGATCTTGCTTACAGGTTTGGCTCCGGCGATAACGGGGTCTATTTCACGCCCTATATAGGTCTGAACATGAAGCTAAATGCAATGGCTAAGGCCAAGGCTTCGGCATCGGCCGGTGGCGCAAAATATGAGGAGAGCATAAGCCTTTTTGACGATGACTACGGCATGAAGCATTTCCAGATCGGGTGGCATATAGGTGCCGGCGTGGATCTCACTCACTTCCATATAGGCGCTCAGTTCGGCACTGATTTCATGCCTATAATTGATGGTGGTAACCACACTCCCACATTCAGCATCGGCGTGGGTTACACGTTCTGATGGTTGACTTTCCGATAAAATATAAATAAATAGAAACCGGGCTGCTTGGATAAGTGGAAGATAATCACTATCTTTGCAGTCCGATTATATCCAATCAACCCCTGACCGGCGCCGAAAGCATGCTTTTGGCCGGGCATTTTTGCGGTGGCGGTCGTATTTAATTAACTATTAATTAAACATTTACAAAGTGGATACTTTAAGCTACAAAACAGTAACCCTCAACCCCGAGAAGATTGAAAAAGAATGGGTGGTTGTCGATGCCACCGATCAGGTTCTCGGCCGTCTTTGCGCCAAAGTTGCCAAAATTTTGCGCGGCAAAAACAAACCCACCTACTCGCCCAACACCGAGTGTGGTGACAATGTGATCATCATCAACGCCGAAAAGTGCGTGCTCACCGGCAAGAAGATGACCGATCGCGAATATCTGACATTCACCGGCTATCCCGGCGGTCAGCGTTCAGCTTCACCCGAAGTGCTGATGAAGAAGTCGTTCAACAAGCATCTCAAACCCGGCTACAATCCCCTTTATATTAAGGTGATGAAGGGAATGCTCCCCAAGAACCGTCTTGGTCGCCGCCTGATTGAGAACATGCACGTTTACAACGGTCCTTCTCATCCCCACGAAGCCCAGAATCCTAAAGTAATCGATCTCAACAAAATCAAATAAGCTGAAGCATGGAACAAATTAATGCAGTAGGCCGCCGTAAGGCCGCCGTGGCACGCGTAATAGTAAGCGAGGGCAACGGAAACATCGTGATCAACAAGCGCCCTCTGGGAGTGTATTTCCCCTCTTCAATCCTTCAGTTTATTGTCAAGCAGCCCCTGAGCGTTCTTGACGTAACCGAAAAATATGACATCAAGGTTAACCTTGACGGCGGTGGCTACAAGGGCCAGGCTGAGGCTCTCCGCCTTGCAATTGCCCGCGCACTGGTTAAAATCAACCCTGATGACAAATCAACGCTCCGCGCCCATGGCTTCATGACCCGCGACCCGCGTTCTGTTGAACGTAAGAAACCCGGTCAGCCCAAGGCTCGCAAGCGCTTCCAGTTCTCCAAGCGTTAATCGCAATAAGTGTTTAGTATCTAAATCCTCTGGATGGACACGTTCCCTACCACCGGATTGTAAAACTGTAAAGAACGTAAACAACAAAACAAAAAAATGTCAACACCTACATTTGACCAATTACTTGAAGCAGGTTGCCATTTCGGTCACCTTAAAAGAAAATGGAATCCTGCAATGGCTCCTTACATCTTCATGGAGCGTAACGGTATCCACATCATCGATCTCTATAAGACAGCAGCCAAGCTCGATGAGGCTGCAGCCGCACTGAAAAACATCGCCAAGTCAGGCAAGAAGGTGCTTTTCGTTGCAACTAAAAAACAGGCCAAACAAGTTATCGCCGACAAGGCACAGAGCGTGAACATGCCCTACGTCATTGAACGCTGGCCCGGCGGTATGCTCACCAACTTCCCCACAATCCGCAAGGCCGTTAAAAAGATGACCGCCATTGACAAAATGACAAAGGACGGCACTTTTGACAACCTTTCGAAGCGTGAGAAACTTCAGATTACCCGCCAGCGCGCCAAACTCGAGAAGACTCTCGGTTCAATCGCTGACCTCAACTGTCTTCCTTCAGCAATCTTCGTTGTTGACGTGCTTAAGGAACGCATTGCCGTAGCAGAGGCTAACCGTCTCGGTATCCCCGTGTTCGGCATTGTTGACACCAACTCTGACCCCAACAACGTTGACTTCGTGATTCCCGCCAACGATGACGCTTCAAAGTCAATCGAAATCATCCTCGACACTGTTTGCTCAGCAATGAACGAAGGCCTCGAGGAGCGCAAAATCGAAAAAGTTGACGCTAAGGAAGCTGAAGGCGAAGCCGCTCCCCGTCGCGAGCGCCGTCGCGTAAGCCGCAAGGCTGCCGAGGCTCCTGCCGAAGCACCCGCCGAAGCTCCTGTAGCAGAGGCTGAGGCTCCCGCTGCTGAATGATTTCAGCGGATTAGTTAAACTTAGTTATTAATCTCTATATCAAGAATAAAGATATGGCAGTAACAATGGCAGAAATCACCAAGCTGCGCCACCTCACAAGCGCCGGCCTGATGGACTGCAAAAAAGCTCTTGCCGAAACTAACGGCGATATCGAAGCCGCCGTGGAAATCCTTCGCAAAAAAGGTCAGGCTGTAGCCGCCAAGCGCGAAGACCGCCAGGCTTCAGAAGGCTGTGTACTCGCAGCCAATGAAGGCAACTTCGCAGCAGTCGTTGCCCTCAAGTGTGAAACTGACTTCGTGGCCAAGAATGCAGGTTTCGTGGAAGTAACCAAGGAAATCCTTGCTGCAGCCATGGCCAACAAGGCCAAGAGCATTGATGAGCTCAAGGCTATCGTTGTCAACGGTCAGACAATCGCCGACCTCATTGTAGAGGAGAGCGGCAAGACCGGTGAGAAGATGGAACTCGGTGCTTACGAATATATCGAAGCTCCCACCACTACCTCCTACAACCACCTCGGCAACAAGCTCGCCACAATCGTTGGTTTCAACGTTGAAGGCGTGGACTATCAGGTGGGCCGTGACGTGGCCATGCAGGTTGCATCAATGAATCCCGTTGCTGTTGACCGCGACAGCGTTCCTCAGTCAGTGAAGGATTCAGAGTACAACGTGGCAGTTGAGAAGACCAAAGAGGAGCAGGTTAAGCGGGCCGTTGAGGTAGCCCTCAAGAAGGCCGGCATCAACCCCAACCTTGTTGACTCAGAAGCTCACATCGAATCCAACATGGCTAAAGGCTGGCTCACTCAGGAAGAGGCTGACAAGGCTCGCGCCATGATTAAGGAAGTAGGCGAAGCCAAGGCAGCAAACCTTCCCGAGCAGATGATCAACAACATCGCTCAGGGTCGTCTCAACAAGTTCTTCAAGGAAAACTGCCTCATGGAACAGGAGTTCATCAAAGATGGCGAACTCACCATAGGTCAGTATCTTGAAAAGACCCAGAAAGGTCTTGCCGTAGTGGAATTCAAGCGCGTGAACCTCAACGAGGATTAATTTCACGGAGCCGAAAGTTTCTCTTCGGTCTCGAAAAAACATAACTTTGCATGTAAATGTCCCTTGTCGTTTTCGGCAGGGGACATTTTTTATAAGGCTCTCCCGTGATTTGAGGAGAAAAATACCTATCTTTGTAATCATTGAATGCGAGCTATTTTAGTAAATGAAAAAATATCAGGAATTTTTCTCCAAATATAGTTATGACAGGCGGGCCGACATTGTTGGACAAACACGCTTCGGGCTGATTTACAATGCGGTGGAGACCAAACGCGACAACCGGGTGCTGATTCGCATCATGCACGTGGCTGACGAGACCGGTCCGACGCTCGAAAAAGAGGTTGAGTTTGTCAACGAGTTGCCCTCCAATCCCTACATACAGCGCTATTCCCGCTTCTATCGCTTCCAGGAGTCGACCGGCGAAGTTGACTGCGCGGTGATGGATTATTATCCGCTTGGTAATATGACCGCCCTCCTTGAAAATTGGAAACTGGACAGCGAGGAGCGCAAGGGCCTGCGCGACCGAATCCTTCAGGCAGCGGGTTTTCTTCGCGACAACGGTGTCAAGATAGGACAGTTCGTGCCGGAATCAATATATGTCAGCGAAGAGGATGGGCAGTTGATACCGCATCTGACCGATTTGAGCAACGTTGAGGAGGACAATGCCGATTATGAGAGTCAGGTTAAGGCGTTGCTTGGCGATGATATGCTGACTGAAACAGCGGCGGCTTCCGAGCCTCAGGAGCCTGTGGAGGATGCGATTGAAGAACCCGTGCCGTCGGAACCCGTGGAAGCTGACGAGGAAGAAACGGAAGAGGCTCCGGCCCGTACACGTAAGTGGGTATATCTTGCCGGAGTTGTCATTACATGGGTGGCAATTATAGCTTTGATATATGTGATGCATATCAGTCGCAACAGCACTGAGGATGCAGCGCAGGATGCCGCAGACTCCGTGAAGGTGGAGAAAGTTCTGTATCCGGCCGATGAGTTTGCAATGGAGGAGGCCGCACGTGCCGACAGCATTGAAAAAGCGCGCGCTGACAGCATAGCAGCATTCAAGGCCGACAGTGCAGCATACATGAAGCGAATGGCCGAGAAAGCCAGAGCTAAAGCGGCGCCAAAAGAACCGACAGCAAATTCTGCGATATCGGAGCCGGATGAGCCGGTAGCAGTTCCGGCCATGCGCGAAGAAGTGGCTCCGACAGGTACTGATTAACGGATCTAAATTCTATCAAGAACGGTGGCTATGAGGTCGCGGATTGCGGTCTTGTAGTTGGGCGTGGCATCGTGGTTCATGCGGTTTGCTATGATTGAGCACACGGTCATTGCTTTGTGTCCCATAAGTTGGGCAAGACCTTGCAGCGGAGCTGACTCCATCTCATAATTGGTGATTCGCCGGTCGCCGTATCTGAAATTTTCAATGCGGCTGTTAAGGTCGGGGTTGGCGAGTGGCAGCCTCAATTCTCGCCCTTGCGGCCCGTAGAATCCCACGGCGGAGATGGTGTTGCCACGCACCATGTCATCGCGTCCAATCCGCTCCACCAGCTCTTCATCGGCATTGACAACGTAAGGCTTTGCCCATAGCGGATTCCAGCCTACGGATTCACACATGGCATGTTCAAAGCCAAGGTCGGCCACATCGTTGCGCCCGGCGTAATAGTTCAGCACTCCGTCAAATCCTATGGCTTTCTCGGCAATCACTGGCGTGCCCAATTTCAGCTCGGGCTGAAGTGCGCCTGATGTACCTATGCGTACCAGATGGAGGGTGCGGTGTTGAGGTTTTACCTCGCGTGTGGCGAAGTCAATGTTGGCCAGCGCATCAAGTTCGTTCATGACAATGTCAATATTGTCGGGGCCTATGCCATGGCTCAGACACATAATCGGCTTACCCCGGTAGGTTCCGCCTATAGTGTGGAATTCGCGGCTCTGCACCTCGAAATCACGAGTGTCAAAAAACTGCGCTACCATACTGACGCGTCCGGGATCGCCTACAAGGATTATTCTGTCCGTGAGCTGCGATGGTAGGAGGTGAAGGTGAAACGCTGAGCCGTCAGGGTTGATGATGAATTCGCTCGGGGCTATGATTTTTGGTTCCATACGCTGTGAGAATTGATTTTAATCTTAACAAAAACGGAGGCGAGAATGTTGGGTCAGGCAAGGCGATAGTTACCGCCCGGATAAGCTATCACGAGCCCTTTGAATTCCATGTCAATGAGAAGTCCCATGACTTTTGATACCGGGCTGTCAAGAATCATTGTCAGCTTGGTCAGGTGGGCCTCGCCATGATGTTGCAGATACTCTACGACGGTCTGTTCCTGAGTCGACAGTTCGCGAAACATGGTAAGCTGTTCGGGCGCAGACTCTCTTCGTGGCCATCGCATTGCGTCAATGAAATCGTCGGCATCCTGAATCAGGGCAGCAGCATGGCCGGCAATAAGCCGGTTGCAGCCTTGCGAATAGATGTCGGATGTGCGACCGGGCAGGGCGAAAACGTCGCGGTTATAGCCCGAGGCGAGGCGGGCGGTGATGAGTGCGCCACCTTTCTTAGCTGATTCAGCCACTACAATGGCGTCGCACAACGAGGCAACTATGCGGTTGCGTGCAATGAAGTTGCCCTTGTGGATCGGAGCGTCGCTGCGATATTCTGTCAGCAAAATTCCATTGCCCCGGGCCATTTCTGCTGCGAGTGTACGGTGCTGCGACGGATAGATGGTGTTCAGTCCGTGGGCAAGGACGCCGGCCGTGGAAAGTCCGTGTTTCAGCGCTGCGGAGTGGGCCGCCGCGTCAATGCCGAATGCGAGTCCGGAGATGACAGTCACATTATCGGCCACCTTGTCTTTCAGCGCGCCGACAAAGCGGTTGACAAAGTCGAGTCCGTAGGGAGTGGCATGGCGGGTCCCTACTATGCCAACTGTCAAGCCTCGGTTCATATCGACGTTTCCGAGCGCGTAGAGCATGAGCGGCGCATCGTCTATGTCATTGAGCCGCTGGGGATAGTCCGGCTCAGTGAAATACAGGCAGCGGATTCCTGACGCTTCAATAAATCCGGCCTCATGGCGTGCTTTCTCAAGAAGACTGTGTCGGTAATCGTCGGCAAACAATTTGTTGCTGAAGCCCATGAGCGCTCCGAGCTGACGTTCCGTTGCCTTGAAGAAATTCTCTTCTGAGCCGGTACGGGCAATGAACTCGTGGGCCAGCGGGGGAGTTATCCCTTTCAGCGATGAGAAAGCGATGCGATGAACAAGGCGGTCAGTGTCTGTTACGGTCATTGGCATAGGTCGAAATCAGGGTCTCAGATATATGCGGAGAAAGCTTCGGCGAGAACGTCGCCTCTGGTGAGCCGGCCATTTTCCGTGCAGACCACCGCGATTTCAGCTGTGGCCGCAAGCTGGAGCCCCGGAAGAGCATAGATGTCCTGTTCGAAGATGAATCGGGCGCCTTCGCGCCGCAGATTTATGCAGCTGAGAAAGTCCTGCCCGAGTCCTAATGATTGGCGATACTCTATGTTGACAGAGCGCAGAACGGGGTCAATGCCTTCGGCGTGCATGGCCGGGAAAGAGCATCCTGCATGTCGGCAGAACTCATGGCGCGTGTGTTCCATATAGTGGAGATATATTGCATTGTTGACAATGCCCTGGCAGTCCACCTCGTAGTCGCGGACTCTCATCTCCATCTCAAACATATAACTTTTCTTCTTCATCAGTCTTCGGAATAATGGCGCAGAACGCGTCGGTAAGAGTTGAAAATTTTGGATTTGGACACGAACCCTACGTATTTGTTGCCATCAACCACCGGAAGATTCCATGCTCCGGTGCGGTCAAACGTCTTCATTACAGTTTCCATTGAGGAGTTCACGTCAATCTGCGCGGGAGGAGAGCTCATGAACGTCTCCACCTTTATGCGGCGATATAGGTCGGTGCGGAACATGATGTTGCGGATCTCGTCAAGAGTTACCACTCCAAGTAGTTTGCCATCTGTGCCGAGCACGGGGAAAAGATTGCGGCTTGAACGGGATATTACGCTGACCATCTGACGCAGATCCATTTCCGGCCTCACGGGTATGAAGTCCGTTTCTATAACATTGTCGATTTTCAGCAGCGTCAGCACAGCCTTGTCCTTGTGATGGGTTAGCAACTCGCCGCGTTGTGCCAGACGCATTGCGTAGATACTGTAGGGCTCAAACAGTTTTATGGTCAGATATGAGAGCGCTGACACTATAAGCAGCGGCAGGAACAGAGAGTATCCTCCGGTCAGCTCTGCGGTGAGGAAGATGCCCATGAGAGGAGCGTGCATAACCCCGGCCATAACCCCGGCCATTCCCATGAGCGCGAAGTTCTTGACTGAAAGGTCAAGGCCAAACACATTGTTGAGCGTGTAGGCGAAGAAGAATCCGGCCATGCAGCCCACGAATAGCGAGGGAGCAAAGGTTCCTCCCACGCCGCCTGCACCGTTGGTCGCCGAAGAGGCAAATGCTTTTGTCACCGTTAGCGCCAGAAGGAAGAGAATCACGAACATCACCGAGTAGCGTTCGCTGTAGAATATCGAGCCGTCGAAAATCCCCTCCGTATTGCCCGACAGAAGCGAAATGATTGATTCATAACCCTCGCCGTAGAGCGGCGGAAAGAGAAAGACAAGACATGAGAGGATTACTGCGCCTGTGATGTATCGTGCCCAAACATTAGTGACCTTTCTGAAGGAGTTTTCCATCATGTTCATAACGCGGGTGAAGTAGAGCGACACAAGACCGCAGAACACTCCGAGCAGGATTGTGTAGGGTATTCGGGATGTGAGAAACGTTTCGGTCTGCACGAAATAGAATTCGGCATCGTAGCCGGTGAACACGTAGGCAACCACCGCTCCGGTTATGGAAGCCACGAGCAGGGGCATGACCGACACTGTCGTCAGGTCAATCATCAGCACCTCAAGGGTGAACAGCAGCCCGGCTATTGGGGCCTTGAAAATGCCGGCAATACCTGCCGCCGCACCGCACCCTACAAGAATCATCAACACTCTCGGTGACATCCGGAACCATTGGCCAATACGTGAGCCAATGGCAGCTCCTGTGTAGACAATCGGACCCTCAGCACCGACCGAGCCACCGAATCCTATGGTTATAGAGCTGGCAATCAGTGATGTATAGGTGTTGTGTCGCTTCAGTCGGCTTTTGTTTTGGGATATAGCGTAGAGAACGCGTGTCACCCCGTGGGATATATTGTCGCGAACCACAAACCGCACATACAGAAGCGTTATCAGCACACCCACAGCGGGATATACTATGAAGAGTATCGAACCTTCGTTGACGGCAATCCGCGACGTCAGCGCATGGGCAATGAAGTAAATCAGCGATTTCAGCACCAGGGCGGCGAAACCGCCGGCTACACCCACAATAAGAGCCAGAATCACCACGAAGGATTTTTCCTTAATGTGCTTCTCGCGCCATAGGGCAAAGCGTATCATGGCGTTGTTCAGCGGGCCTGCTGCGGGGGTTATTTCGTGGGCTTTGGGCATTTTATTCCATTGAAAGTTGTTTGAGAGCGTGCGGACCTGCTACATTCTCAGAATCTTGAAAGAGCAGTCGTCACTTATCTTTATAACTGAGGAGGATTTGTGTGGCGTGCGGTCATCGCGCTTGTAGAAAGCCACGTAATCCATTTCCCGGATAATGTCGGGCGATATTTCGGCAAAGAACCGTGGCGTAGGATTGCCGCTTATGTTGGCTGATGTGCTGACGAGGGGGTGACGCAGACGCCGGCATAGCTCGCGGCTATATCGTTCGGCTGTGACGCGCAGCCCGGCGCTTCCATCGGGTGCAAGGAGCGACCCGGCAAGTCCGGTGGGATGGTCAACGACAAGTGTTATGGGGCTTACGGACTCTTCTATGAGCTGAAACGCCACTTCGGGGAGTCCGTCGGTGTAGCGTTCGAGCATTGCCGTGCTGTCAACGAGAGATATCATGGCTTTGGCCTCGGCGCGCCGTTTTATGGCAAATATGCGTCTTACGGCCTCGTCATTGGTGGCATCGCATCCTATCCCCCACACTGTATCAGTGGGATATAATATAACGCCGCCCTTTCGCAGACACTCCACGGCGGCTGATATGTCGTCTCTCATTTCGGTCATTATGCAAAGATAATGAAAAAAACAGTTTGTGAAAATATTTTTGGCAATGCGCTGTGAAAACATTTCACCCGGTCTCTTTGCGGAAACCGGGCGAAACGCGCTGAGCCTCAAAGGCTGCTATTCTTGAATTTTGGTATTTGAGGCAAATTAATGTTGTCAGACTGCCACAGCGTGGAGAATTTCGGTAAGGAAGTTGCTGCGGTCGCGGTCAGTTTTTTGCGATATATGGTCAAAGTTGTACCATTGTGTGTTGGTCATGCCTACGGTGGAGAGAATCATAGGATTGAAGTAGCCCATGATGAAATTGCCGAAAGGCTGGGAATCGGCTTCGGAGGTGGTGATCACCATGGTGCGGTTGATGGCCAGGCATGGCATCAGAGCGCCTTCCGGAGTGGTGTCATAAATCATGCCCTTGAGGAATGTCTTATCAATGAAACCCTTGAGCATGGCCGGCATCATGCCCCACCATATCGGGAAAATAAAGATGATTTCCGTCGTTTTCTGCAGAATCTCGGTATATTTCTTAACCAGCGGGTCAGTTGATTGTCCCTTGGCATAGTATTTCAGTTGCTCAACTGACATGACGGGGTCGAAATTGTCAGCATAAAGATCAATTACGTCGTATTCACGGCCCTCTTTATCAAGGCAGCCGGTGACATTGTTGAGTATCATCTGGTTGAATGACTCGGTTTGCGGGTGGCAGTAAACGATGGTAATCATGATATGAAAAGGTGGGGTTACAAAGTGGTTACAAAGTGATATGCTATAAAAACAAAAGGCGCGCCCGGAAGTTCGGACGCGCAAATATTAAAGTATGTTAAAGCTTATTCCTTGTTGAAGAGGCTCTAATGCCGTGTTCGTTTATTCCACCGCTCTACAATCTGCGATATGTCGATTCCGAGCAGGTCCATTTCAGCGAATAATTCATTGAGGGTGGTGTCGTAGAACACCTCGCGCCGCAGTTCGTCAGCGCGGCTTTTAGCAGAGTCGGCGAGGAAGTAGCCCATTCCGCGCCGAGGGGCTATCAGTGAGTTTTGCTGCAGATATTCGAAGGCTTTCAGCACCGTGTGGGTGTTGACGGCCATCTGCACCGCGAGTTCGCGGACCGATGGGATTTTCTCTCCCTCGGCCCATGCTCCGGACATTATGCGCCCGAGGCAATAGTCGACTATCTGCAGGTATATTGGACGATCAGTTTTGAAATCCATTATTTAGCCTCTCTGTTATAGTTGCTGATTACGGATTTTGCGATACATCAGCCACACCATGGATACCGTATAGATAATGCACACACTTCCGATAGTAATTAACATGGGATACATTTTGTCGGCCATGAATCGGCCCAACTCCACGCCGTTTTCTAATGTTGCAGGATTCTGCTCGGCAATAGGAATCAGATCGGTAAATATAAATATTGCTCCCATAATTCCGCCGAGCATCCCGAGTGCCACCATGGAGAGAATGGTGAATCCTATGGCTGCCGATATGCGGTTTTTCCAACGGGTGAAAACGATGAACATGCATGTGATCATGGGTGGTAATGCCTGAGCTATTGAGAGTGCGTAGGATTTGCCTTGTCCGGTGAATTCCTGAGTGACTTCAAGCACCTCCTTTACTATTTCCGGCTGCTCAACGAATAACCGATAGATAATGCAATAGGGGATATATGTCAGAATTGGGTTCAGAATCAGGCATGCCGCGGCGAAAACCGTCAGTCGTTCGCCGGCCGTGGCGGGAATCATGGATTCGACCACCGGACTTGACGGGCGGGTGAAGAACAGCGGAAAGAAGTAGAACATCAATGACATAACCATTGAGAGCAGGCCTGAGAAAAGGAATCCTATCTCAGTTTTTGACAGCCAGAATGTGAACAGTCCGAGAACAAGGCTCACTGCGGGGTAAATCATCAATGGAAGACGGAGCGAGGGATAGTAAAAGCGGGCTATCATTCCCACGCGGTGCCAGGAGAATTTATTGGAAATTGCTGCTTCGTTCATAGTGAGTTGGGGTTAAGTAGTGACAGCAGGGAGTGACGACTGCCGGGACTTTGGAGAGCATTGAATAGAAGTACATAGTCAATATCCGTATCGAGAGTTTCGGGCCTGTGGGGAACAATGGCGCGGAACCGCCCGAGCGATTGCTCAATGTAGATGGCATCCGAGGGTGGGGTGTCAATGTTAACGAAGTCCACTTTGTCGGTTATCTCGTAGATTGGGCTGTTGAGCACAAGATTTCCGGCTGAGAGCACGATTACGGATTCAAAGAGTTGTTGGAAATCGGCTACGGTGTGGGTGGAGAGTATCACGGTCTGCGACTCGTCAACGCATTCGGCCATCATGTTGAGAGTCTGTTGCTTTGCCGATATGTCAAGCCCGTTGGCCGGCTCATCGAGCAGCAGGATTTCAGTGCGCAGGGCGAATGCGTAGGCGAGGAAAGCTTTTTTTCGGTTTCCGAGAGAGAATGAGTCAATCGGTTCGTGGCCTGTCATGCCGAATGTATCAAGGTTGCGGTGGAGCATCTCACTGTCAAATGAGGGATAGAACACTGCGTGATACTTTGCCATGTCGTCAATGGTTTTGAACGGAAATCGCATCTCGTCGCTTACGAGAAACACGCGTTGCATTAGCTCAGGGCTGCGGAGTGCCGTGTCCACACCGTCAATAGTGCATTCGTCGGCCCTGGCCGGTGTGCGGAGACCGGCTATAATGTGCAGAAGGGTTGTCTTGCCGGCGCCATTCTCGCCGAGAAGCAGATGGATGCCGGTGCCAATTTCAGCCGTAATGTCGGTGAGCGCGTTGCGGCGCGAGTGGCGGTAGCTGTAGGTTAGATTGTTAAGTGTAATCATACGGCCTTGTTTATTCAACAGGTTCAACAGAGAATCCCGCCTGGCGCAGGAGATTGATGAGTCCTTTCTCTCCGGGAAGGTGGCCGGCACCCACAACGGCGATTACCGATGCTGTGGGGAGTACGCCTATAAGGAAATCAACCCATGCGGCATTGCGGCCATAGATGAGTTTTTCGGCTTCAGCCTCGTCCATGCCGGTTTCGGGGTCGTGCATCATACGGTCAAGTTCGGCAAGGTTTCCGGCAAGATAAGCATTGGTCATCGCCACGGCCGTATTCAGTGATTTCTCAGGGTCATTTACGGCCTCCATCAGTGATTTTGCCTGCTCGGAGATCGGGGAGCCGAACAGAATGTCGAGTTGTGATTCAACCGTTTCGAGTCCCTTTACCGGAATGTTGTTTTCCTTTGCGCGGGTCTGCATTGTCATGTCAATTTGTGCGTTAGGGTTAAATCCGGGATTTGCTTTCTGAGCCATGATAAGCGTTACGATATTGGCCACAGCTGCGGGTTTCATCACTTCAAGCTGGGCCGTGGTGTAGGGGAGTCCGTAGCTGCTGAACAGATTGTCAATTGCGGCGAGGTCGGCCGGGGTGAGTACTTTGCTCAGGGTACTGTCAGAGGGAGCCATCATTTTGGAAGCCATCTGCATCTGTGTGGCCGGTTCGGACATCTTGGACATGTCAACCTCTCCATAGAGTTCATCAGCGGCTTTGAGCGCGTCCATTAGTCCTGGTACTGAGTCAATCACTGATACTGGAGCAATGTGATGGGTGCCGAAGAGATAAGAAGTCTTTTCTGTGCCGTTGCCTGACACTTTCCATAGGAGCTGGGCGTTAGCACATATTGCAAGGGTGAGAATTGCAATAACGAGGGCGGTTCTTTTCATTGTGATAGGATGTTGGGTTGTTGGGGAAAAAGAATTTGTTAATATTGTTGCGGTGTTGTAGTGTCGTACAACACCGCAAAAGTACACACAATTTTATAATTTCCAAAATTTTCACAAAAAAATTGCCAAAATCTCCGTAAAAAGCATATTATGGGACAGTCAATGACCTAATTGTGCGTAATAATTTCCCCCGTGCATAAATATTGATTAAATTTGCGCCCGAAATATAGTACACATAATGAAACGTCAGAATTCACCATCACTTGCAATATCCATCATACCTATTGCACTGCTCCTCGTATCGCTTGTGGCCGTCATAGCCATGGTTGGTGCGTCCTCAGTGTTGGACTATAGCTATTATGTACTGTGTGCGGCGGCTCTTGCGGCATTTGTGCTTGGAGCCGTCTTCACTAACCGCTTGCGCCGGTGCCTGCTGCCCGGCATAGCCAAAAGTGCGCGGCAAATCCTGCCGGCAGTGCCTATCCTTGTATTCATAGGCACATTGTCGGCCACATGGATGCTCAGCGGAGTAGTGCCAATTCTCATTGACTATGGATTGCGGCTGCTTGACCCTTCCACTTTCCTGTTCCTTGCATGCCTGACTTGTGCGGTCATTTCCGTGGTCACAGGCAGTTCATGGACCACGATAGCCACAATCGGAGTGGCGCTAATGGGCGTTGGTTCTGTCATGGGGTACCATCCGGGATGGGTTGCGGGAGCCATAATATCGGGGGCGTACTTCGGCGATAAGGTGTCGCCGCTGAGTGACACCACCGTGCTTGCCTCATCAACTTGCGACGTTCCGCTATTCACCCATATCCGGTTCCTGATGCTTACGTCAGTACTTGCAATGACGCTGGCTCTTGCCGTTTATCTTGCCGTGGGCTATTTCACCGACCTTTCCGGTGCCGGACAAGCCACGGAGATAACATCGGCTCTTGAGTCGACCTTTAACCTGACTCCCTGGGTGTTGGTCATTCCGGCTATCACGTTGATGCTGATAGCGACTCGCCGGGGAACATCGCTCACTCTTGCCGTTGGGTCAATAGCCGGCCTTGTCGGTATCTGGCTGTTTCAGCCTCAGATTGCTGCAGGGCTCGGTGCAGATGGCTTTGCCGGCAGCGTGACAACGGCCTTGAAAGTACTCTGTACGTCAACGGCCACGGAGACCGGGAGTCCGACTCTTGACCCCCTCGTCAGCACCGGTGGAATAGAAGGAATGTTACCGACGATTTATCTCGTGCTGTCGGCAATGCTGTTTGGCGGGGTCATGATAGGCACCGGGATGCTCGGGACCATTACGCGTGCCATAACGTCAAGGCTGCGGCGCGCCCGCTCTTTGGTGGGGACAACGGTTGGCAGCGGACTGTTTCTCAACTGCTGCACCGGCGACCAGTACATGTCAATTATAATAGGCGGAAACATTTTCAAGAACACCTATCGCCGATGCGGAATGAAGCCACAGCTTCTGAGCCGCACGTTGGAGGACTCCATATCGGTGACTTCGGTATTGATTCCCTGGAACTCGTGTGGAGTGACGCAGTCAACGGTGCTTGGTGTGGCCACGCTTGTGTATATGCCCTTCTGCCTGTTCAATATCTTCAGCCCGGTGATGACCTTGGTTATGGCCTGGGCGGGATGGCGGTTAGCGGCTGCGCCGGCTGTTCTCGCGCCGTCGCATGAAGATATTTAGCAGCGTGATGCATGCGAGTGTAACCGCAATAATGCCAAAGTAGTAGGCGTATTTCCCGACTGCCAGTTCGCCGCGGCCTATGTAGGCCATAATGGCGAGATATATGATCAGAATGACGGTTATTACGGTTGAACGGCGGGGCTTTTTCATTCTTGCGGAATTTCTTTTTTGTAGGGCGAATTGTCAGGGTTGAACAGCCCTGACGAAAGATAGTCATAGATTCTGAGGCATGCCCAGGCATCTATGGATGCATAACGCTGCTGGGCCTCGGTCAGTTCATCGGCTTCCCAGTTTGTGAGCCTCTGCCCCTTGCTTATCCGCTCGCCGAACAGGATTCCGTAGATTTTCTGGAGGCTGGCATCGGAGATGAGATAATCCTTGACAAACTGCTGAAGCTCAATTACGTTCTGTGGCTGGAAATCGGTAATCTTATGCAGATTGTGGAAGTCGTCCTTCAGTGATAGCCCTATTTTTGTTATGCCCGGGTTTTCAAGAAGGTCTATTATGCCCGGAATTAGACCGGTTTTGCATGTACGGAAAAGATAGGAGTGAGACTCGGTAGATATCTGAATGAGCGCCACTTGGTGGTTCTGCCCTTTGCGGAAGTTGGGCCGTGTCTCGGTGTCAAGCCCCACCTTGCTCTGGCGGTTGATTTCGAGGAGAGCGGATTCAGCGGCCTCGGCAGTCTCTATGACTGTGATTTCGCCCGAAAATTCCACCGGCGGCATCTCCGCAATCTCTTCTTTTGCAATGGTTACGCTGTAACGGGTACTGTCCATCGGATTTATATGGTGATTGAGGGGATGTCAATGACGGGCGTCCCGGGGAAATGCTTATCCACGTAACGCTGGATGAAAGCGCGGGTGTCGGCGGCTATAACCTTGTCGGTGGAGTCGAAATATGTGTTGTAGAGCACTGCGGCAAGTCTGATATCGCGTGCCTTTATAGCTTCAAGTGACAGGATGGTGTGGTTGATGGAGCCGAGGCGGGAGTTGGTCACAAGAGCCACTGGCAGCTGACGCGAAGTGACATAGTCAATAGCGAAAAAGTCATCGGTCAGTGGCACCATAAGTCCGCCGGCACCCTCAATCAGCACGTGGTCAAAGCGCTCGGCCAGTACGGCTGTGGCATTGTCGATAAGAGTCAGGTCAATTTCACGCCCGTCCATGGCTGCGGCCAACTGAGCCGAAGCCGGATATGAGAATACGATTGGTGCCGTGGTGTGATCAATGTCCTCGGCCATCGGACGGATGCCCATTAACTTGCGGTGGAGGTCAATATCCTCGGAATACTCCTCGCATCCGGTCTGAATGAACTTCTGCGTGGCCACCCTCCGCCCCTGTTGCATGAGCTGTGCGGCCAGATAGCCGGTGGCGTAGCTCTTGCCGGCATCGGTGTCAATTCCGCTGACGAATATTATTTTATCAGTGACGGTCATTATTTCTTTTTTAGGTCTTCAGCAAACCGGTTGGGGAACGAGAGGCTGACCTTTGGCCGCCGCATGGCGTAGATCACCAGTGCCGCGCCGAGAATTATGAAGGGAATGCTGAGCAATTGCCCCATGTTGAGGACCATGTCGGCCTCGAAGGCCACCTGGTCATTCTTTATGAATTCAATGAAGAATCGTGGCAGGAAAATGCCTATCAGAAACACTCCGAAAATGAGTCCGGGACGGCTCTCGGCATTCTTTTTCCAGTACATCCACATCAGCACGAAGAATAGCGCCAGATAGCAGAGTGATTCATATATCTGCGTGGGGTGACATGCAATGCCCTCATAAAGCGTGTGCCATTCGCGTGAACGCACGAACCACATTCCCCAGGGTAGGGTTGTGGGGCCGCCATAGATTTCGGAGTTCATCAGATTGCCGAAGCGAATCATGGCTCCTACAAGAGCTATCGGGATGACAAGTCGGTCAAAAGCCCATAGCGGGCTGCGCTTGGTGGTGAAATAAGAGAAGCATAGCACACCGAGAATCACGCCAAGAGTGCCGCCGTGGGATGCGAGTCCGCCGTTCCAAACCTTGATGATTTCGCTCGGGTTGGCGCTATAGTAGTCCCATTCGTAGAAAAACACGTGTCCCAGACGAGCACCTATGATAGTGCCGGCCATAGTCCATAGCAGAAGAATGCCGAGCCATCGTTCAGGCGCTCCCTCGTGTTTATATATGCGGCTCTCTATTTCGTAGCCTATAAGGAATCCTATGGCAAACATCATTCCATACCACCGGATTTCTATAGGGTGGGAAATGATGTCGGGGTTGGCGTTCCAGATTATGTAGCTTAACATGTCGGTTCTGTTTCGTGAGGAAAATTCGATGCAAATTTAATCTTTTTTTCAAACATGACGAACAAAATCAGGAATAAGCGTGTTATGATGTCAGTAAGTAGTAAAACAAAAATCTGATTTTCAAAACGCAATAGACGCCGCCGGTGGCTCGTGAGAGCATGGCGGTGTTTTTTGTGGCGGTTTTGCCGTATTTTTGCGGCTCTCGGCCGGAATTTGTCGTGGTTTTGTTTGATATCCATAGGATAAATCACTACATTTGCCAAATAACCACTCATTCCTTGACCATGAACAGAACTTTTAGCCTATTCCTGACCCTGCTCTTTGCGGTGACAACTCTGAACGCGCATGCATATAAGCGCGAAGTCTTCGATTGGTATTATGGATATGAATCGGAGGAAAAGTCGTTCGGTAAAGCTGAAGGGAACTATATGGATGCTCAGGTCTTTGTTTTTCAACCGTTTGAAAAGACTAAGTATACGAGAGCATTTGTAATTACTATCTCAGAAACGGGAACAGACAACAACAAAGTGGTGGAGGCATGTGCGAAGTTTGGCAGTGCAAGGGACATACAACAGGCGGTGACATTCGTGTTGTCAAACGGAGAAAGATTGACCTCAAGGAATAGCAGCGTATATGACAACCGTAAAGAGAAATTCCGTGATATTACAATTACAGGAATAATCTGTTTCTTTACCAGATTCGATATTCTGGAGAGTGACCGTTACAACACATCTTCCATGACTACTGCTAACAAAGAGAAATATTTTGCTCAGAAACTGAGGGATTATTCCATTGAAAAAATAATCGTGAATGGATTTACTTTTGATGTGTCGGGGTGGAAATCGGCATCGGCCTTTAATGAAGTGTGTGCCGCTCTCGAAAAAGAGGAGGGGAGTAAGTTCTTCAGTTACAATGCTACTGCCCCATCAAGAAAAACAACCACATCGACCACTACATCTACTCCCTCGAAATCAACCATGTATGGCTCGGTGCGTTACATTACGCCTGCCCAAACATCGAGCTTGTCATATCTGAGAGAAAACATCGATAAATGGGGAAAATGCAGAACCGGGGCTATGATTCCGGCCCGGGGTATTGCTGTTTATGACGCCAACGGATATGCCTATACGGCCGGATTCCCCACCAGTTTCATTAACAAAATAAAAGAAATCAACGGGGCGAATCAGCGAATAGAGGATGTGAATGTAACGGCCAACGGATATGTGATAATTTTTGACACTAACGGATATTCGATTGTGACAGGCCCAAATTCATTCATCAGCAAGGTTAAGGAGTACAACAATAAGCATGAGCATATAATATCGGCCGTGTTCAACGATTCCGGCCGATGGGCTGTTGTGACTGACAAAAATATATCGTGGTCCGACGACATTGTTGGCAATTTCATGAAAGCCGCCAAGGAGAAATTCGGATTCATAAACTCAATATACATATCACCGTCAGGGGCGATGATAGCATGTTGTGTCAACGGAGTCTATCATCAGAACGTCCCGTCCAATGTCATAGAAAAGATACGGTCATTAAACTATATTCCCAAAGTGGTGAAGTTCACTGACAATGGTTTGTATCTCATCACTGACGGTGACTCGAAGTTTGAATATCTTTTGTAAAAAAACGAAACAATAATCATAACCTAAAAATTAACAGTATGTTAAGCCAAGAAGATCTCGCCTACATAGAGGAGCGCGGAATGGATGCCGCTCAGGTGGAGGCGCAATTGAAGCGGTTCGAAACCGGATTCCCTTATCTGAAAATCAAAGATGCCGCCCGTCAGGGTCAGGGCATAACCGTTCTTACCGACGAACAGGAGCAGCAGGCCATTGACCGCTGGCAGAAATTTCTCGCCGATGGTGGCGACGTATGCAAGTTCGTTCCGGCATCCGGAGCGGCTTCTCGTATGTTCAAAGCCTTGTTCGCTTTTGTCGATGGTGCCGATGACGTGCCTGCCGATGGTTCCGATGTGGCACGTCTGATTGCCGACATTGACAAAGTGGCATTTATTCATGACCTGAACGATGTTACCGGGAAACTTTACGGAAAGACCGTGGATGAACTTAAGGATGAAAAGCGCTATAAAGAGCTCATAGCTGCCATTATCAAACCTGAAGGCCTCAACTATGGCGGTCTCCCCAAAGGATTGCTCAAATTCCACTCTTATCCCGAGGGAAGCCGTACGCCGGTCGAGGAGCAGCTCGCCGAGGGAGCGCAGACTGCGGCCAACGGTAATGGCGATGTCAAGATGCACTTCACCGTGTCGGCCAACCACCGCAAGCTTTTTGAGGAAAAGATTTCGGAAGTGGCTGACCGCATGGGTAAGGAGCGCGGTGTGACCTATCATGTGTCACTTTCAGAGCAGAAGCCCCAGACCGACACAGTTGCTGCCAACCCTGACAACACCCCATTCCATGAGGACGGACATCTGTTGTTCCGCCCCGGAGGTCACGGCGCGCTCATTGAGAATCTCAACGATATTGACGCAACGGTTGTGTTCATAAAGAACATTGACAACGTGGTCCCCGATTCGCTTCGCGGCGCAACCGTACGCTACAAGCAAGTGATTGGCGGCTATCTCATCCAGCTCCATGATAAGGTGGAGGCATATCTCAATCAGCTTGCCACGGGCAATTATACCCGCGGCGACCTTCAGGAAATGCTCAACTTCCTCCACTTCTCGTTCTCAATCAGCGACCGCTCGATTGACGGTATGAACGACACCGACGTGGCACTCTACATTCACGAGAAGCTCAACCGCCCGCTGCGAGTGTGTGGAATGGTGAAGAATGAAGGCGAACCCGGCGGAGGCCCGTTCATCGCTTTCAACCGCGACGGTTCTGCCTCACTCCAGATTCTGGAAAGCACGCAGATTGATCCCGCAAACGAGGATTACAAGAAAATGGTTGCCTCAGCCACTCACTTCAATCCGGTTGACCTCGTGTGCTACGTGAAGGACCGCAACGGAGAGAAGTACAATCTGACACAGTATGTTGACCCCGACACCGGATTCATCTCCTCCAAGTCAAGCCACGGCAAGGAACTCCGTGCAATGGAGCTTCCCGGACTCTGGAACGGAGCGATGAGCGACTGGAACACCGCGTTTGTTGAAGTGCCCATAGCCACCTTCAACCCCGTCAAGACCGTCAACGACCTTCTCCGCCCCACCCACCAGTAATCATTAACAATACAATCCCGGAGGACCCCATCCCCCGGGATTGATTTGTCAAAACTCCCCGCCCCACCCGCACGCTCCTTGCCGGCAGTCGGATAGCTCACGTGGGGAGGTTTCGCTTATTTTCGGCGCTACGCGCCTTGAAAACTCATGCCTAATGGGACAGCTGTGGGGATCTGTACTCCGTAATGGGTCAGTAGAAATGTCTTGTCCACATGGTCGCGCTGTAGGCGCATTTTAATAGTAGCCACGGGTGAGGCCGTCAGGTCGTAACCCGTGGAAAAGCCAATAAAATGAATCGCTCCGCATCGCGGGGCTTCAATTATTTAAGATGATTATTTCGTCAGGCTATTATTTAGGATTTATTTAATATTCGGTGTTCGGAAATGCAAGAAAAAATTGCTAATTTTGCAAAAATGCTGAAATAGTGTTTTGCCAATCGTATAATGTGCCGCTCCTCTCCTCTTAAGAGCGGGAAGCATTTCTCTCCTCCCGACGCCGGAAGCTGCCATAGCAGGCTTCCCTGAAGCGAAAATAAAAAAACTACATAAATGACAAGCAAATGGAATTATGCACCCCTTACTTACGAAGAGCAAAAGTCCGAGTCATTGTTAGCTAAGGAATTCGCTGACTGCCCGCCCATCAGTCAATTACTGGTGGAGCGAGGAATCACATCGCTTGAGGAAGCCGGAAAGTTTTTCCATCCTTCGCTCAAGGATTTGTATGACCCGTTTCTCATGCCCGATATGGACAAGGCCGTCGGGCGGCTCAACAAAGCTATGGGAAAGAAAGAACGCATCATGGTTTTCGGCGACTATGATGTGGACGGAACGACGGCTGTGGCGCTCGTCTATAAATATCTGCGCCAATATTATTCCAACATTGACTATTACATCCCCACGCGTTACGATGAGGGCTACGGCATTTCGCGCCGCAGCATCGACATGGCGGCTGAGCAGGGTGTGAAACTCGTGATAGTCCTAGACTGCGGAATAAAGGCCAACGAGGAGATTGCTTACGCAAAAACTCTTGGAATTGACTTCATAATTTGTGACCACCATGTGCCTGACGACGAACTGCCGCCGGCAGTGGCCATACTCAACCCGAAACTTGAAGGCAGCACTTACCCGTGTCCCCATCTGTCAGGCTGTGGCGTGGGCTTCAAGTTCATGCAAGGATTCGCCAAGAGCAACGGCATCCCAACCACCGACCTTGAAGGAATGCTCGACCTCGTGGCAGTCAGCATTGCGGCCGACATTGTGCCGATGGTCGATGAGAACCGTATAATGGCTTATCAGGGCCTCCGCAGGCTCAACAGCAACCCCAACATGGGCCTTCGCGCCATAATCCGTATCTGCGGCCTCTCCAACAAGGAAATCACCATCAGCGATGTTATTTTCAAAATCGGGCCGCGCATCAATGCTTCGGGCCGCATGCAGAGTGGCGCTGAGGCTGTGGAGCTTCTCGTGTCGCGCGATGTGGCCGAGGCCTACGAGAAGGGTAAGGCCATAGATCAGTACAACAAGGACCGCAAGGAACTTGACAAGCAGATTACCGAGGAGGCCAACAGCATCCTTGAGAAGCATGGCGATATCCTGACGGACCGCAAGTCAATCGTTATCTATAACAAGAATTGGCACAAGGGCATAATAGGCATTGTGGCATCGCGACTTACGGAACTGTATTACAAACCGTCGGTTGTCCTGACACTCGTCAACGGACTTGCCACCGGCTCAAGCCGGTCTGTGCAGGGTTTTGACATCTATAAGGCAGTAGACTCCACCCGCGACCTGCTGGAGAACTTCGGCGGCCATCCATACGCCGTTGGGCTATCGCTCAAGGAGGAGAATATTCCGGAGTTTATACGGCGGTTTGATGAATATGTATCGGCCAACATTCTCCCCAATCAGCTCGAACCGCAGCTCGATATTGATGCCTACATGTCGTTCTCGCAGATCACTCCGGCTTTTGTCAACACCTTGCGCAAGTTCAACCCGTTCGGCCCCGGCAACAACAAACCGGTGTTCTGCACTCGCGGTGTGATGGATTTCGGAACGAGCAAACTCGTGGGCAAGAACCTGGAGCACATCAAGTTTGAACTTGTTGACGACACTTCCGGAAAGGTTTTCAACGGCATTGCGTTCAACATGGCGGAGCATTTCCCGTATATCCATGCCCGGAAGCCGTTTGATATCTGCTACACAATAGAGCATAACAAACATCAGAGCGCTATTTCCTCCATCCAACTGCTAATTAAGAGCATACGGCCCCGAAAATAAAGAGATGAACGGCGACTCTCCTCAGTCAGTATTGAAAAAGTACTGGGGCTACGACTCGTTTCGCGAGATGCAGCTCCCGATAATTGAGAGTGTCCTTGCCGGCAATGACACTCTCGGCCTGTTGCCTACCGGTGGCGGAAAGTCTCTGACATTCCAGATTCCGGCATTGCTCATGCCGGGGCTCACCGTAGTTGTCACGCCGCTTATATCGTTGATGAAGGACCAGGTTGACAATCTGCGGGCGCGGGGAATCATGGCCTGTGAAATCCATTCGGGACTTTCACGTGCCGAACATAAATTAGCTTTTGACCGATGCCGGCTCGGAAAGTCGAAATTGCTCTATCTGTCGCCCGAGAAACTGCAATCGAAAACGTTTGCCGATGCACTGTGTCAACTTGACGTCAGTATGATTGTGGTCGATGAGGCTCATTGTATCTCCCAGTGGGGCTATGATTTCCGCCCGTCATACATGAAGATTGCCGAGCTTCGGAGCCGGTTCCCGGATGCGGTGATGCTTGCCTTGACGGCCTCGGCAACCCCGGAGGTGCGCGATGACATCATGACTCGGCTGCGATTCCGGTCAAGAACCGTATTTACGAAAAGTTTTGCCCGTGAAAACATATCCTACGTGGTCCGGCATGCTGACCATAAACCGGCTATGCTTCTCCGGGTGCTGAAATCCACGCAGGGGAGTGCGATTGTCTATGTGCGGTCGCGTAGCCGCTGCCGTGAGGTGGCCATGACGTTGAGGAGTGAGGGTATCTCCGCCGATTTCTACCATGCCGGGCTCGCCCCTGAGGACAAGACCGAGAAGCAGAACCGATGGAAGTCAGGCGATGTGAGAGTTATGGTGGCCACAAACGCTTTTGGAATGGGTATTGACAAACCGGATGTCAGGACAGTGGTTCATATTGACCTGCCATCGTCGCTGGAGGAGTACTATCAGGAGGCGGGACGTGCGGGGCGCGACGGATTGCCATCGTATGCCGTTGTTATAACTTCGGCTGCTGACAAGGCAACGCTTACCCGACGTCTTAATGAGGCATTCCCTGAAAAAGATACCATACGCCGGGTCTACGAACTCGCGTGTAACTTCCTTGAAGTGGCAGTAGGCTATGGGTACAACAAACTGTATGAGTTCAATTTCAGCTTGTTCTGCGACCGGTTCGGATTAAATCCGCGTGTTGCACGCAGTTCATTAGGCCTGCTGACGGCGGCCGGATACGTGGAATATGTTGATGAGGTGACCACCCGCTCGCGTGTAATGATCACGGTTGACAAGCGGTCGCTCTATGAGGAGCGTCTTGATGGAGATGCCGATGAGGTGCTCCAGCTGTTACTGCGCACCTACACCGGCCTTTTTGCTGATTACGTGTTTATATCCGAGGAACTGATTTGTTCGAGATTGCGAATGTCGGCAGAGCGAGTATATAAAGCGCTGCTCGAATTGGGCCGTCGCCACGTGCTCCACTATATACCGCGTCGCACTACGCCCTATCTTTTCTTCACAACCTCGCGTGAAATGCCCGGTAAGGTAGCTCTACCCGGGGCCGTCTATGAGGATATGCGGCAGCGTATGAAAAAACGCATTGATGCCATGAAGGAATTCGTGTTTTCCGAGGATAAGTGCCGGGCCAACATGATTCTGCGTTATTTCGGTGAAAAAACTGAAACGGGTTGCGGCACATGCGATGTGTGTCGTAGCCGCCGTAAAGCGGCTCGGGCATCATCAACCGATGAAAATTCATTGGCGCGCGAGATAAAGCGCATAGCCACACAGCCGGCCGATACGTCGGTTGAATATATCGCCAATCAGCTTGGTGTAAAGCCCGATGTTATTCTGCCTGTAATCAGGCTGTTGATGGATAAGGGCGACATCCGGCTTCGAGGACGGAATGTAGTTTCAGCGGGTAATTGAGATGAACCCTCCGGGCACCTTTGACGTGAAGTCCATTATTTCCCGGGTTACGGGGTGGATGAAGCGAAGTGTCTTGGCGTGGAGAGCCAACCGGTGAAGCGGCGATTTTTCGGCTCCATATTTCACATCGCCGGATATGGGATGACCGATATCGTGCATGTGTACGCGAATCTGATTCTTGCGGCCGGTGTCGAGCTCAAGTTCCAACAGAGAGTAGGCTCCGCTTGACTGGATGGTCCTGTAGCGAGTGACGGCGAGCTGCCCTTTGGATGGATCAGTGGTGGAATAGACCTCATATCGGGAATTTTCCACGAGATAACTGCGGACCGTACCTTCTTTCTCATCGGGAGTGCCTTCCACAACGGCCACGTATGTGCGGTTAAGCACCATATTGTTCCAGTTGTGCTGCATCTTCTCCTTAGCTTCCATTGTTTTGGCAAACATCATTAGCCCGGATGTGTCGCGGTCAAGACGATGGACAATGAAAATTTTGTTCATCGGGTTGGTCCATTTGACGTAGTCACGCAAAATGGAGTATGCCGTGTTGTCCGGCTTTTTGTCATTGCCCATTGATAGGAGTCCGTAGCCTTTTTCCACTACTATAATGTGCTCGTCCTCATAGACTATTTTAAGCCTGCGGTTGTAGAACACCTTGAATTCGTGCGTGAAGTTGACCTTCACGGAGTCGCCGGGTTGCAGCATGGTGTCAAACTGACGCACCGGAACACCATTGACGGCAACCTGATTGTGGCCGAGAATCTGTTTGATGAATGTGCGTTTGCGGTCAGGCATTGAGGCAATCAGATGATCAATCAGCCTGCCGGATTCTTTTACGGGGAATTCCTCTATGTGGTCCGGGCCGAACCGGCGCGGTTCTTGTCGTCGGGTTGTAGCCATTATCTTGTGCGGCGTGTTGTGGTGGAGCGGCGTGTTGTGGTGCGTTTCGGTTTAGCGTCCTGTTCCTCCACAATCTTCATACATTCGGCGTAGGTAAGCGCCGCAGGGTCGCTGACGCTCTTGGGCAGTTTGTAGTTGGATTTGTGGTATGACAGGTACACTCCGTAACGTCCGTTGAGAATCTGCATTTCCGGGTCCTCGGAAAAAGTCTTGACAACCTTCTTGCTGTCGGCCTCGCGCTTAGCCTGAATCAGTTCAACGGCTTCCTCCAATGTTATGTCAAGTGGTGAGAGTGTCTTGGGAATAGAAACATATTTCCCCGAGTGTTTCACGTAAGGACCGAAGCGCCCTACGGCCACTGTAACATCGGCATTCTCGAATGTGCCTAAATTTCGCGGAAGTTCAAAGAGTTTCAGTGCATCGTCAAGAGTGATGTCAAATACTGACTGGTCCTTTCGGAGCGAGGCGAAGCGGGGCTTCTCTTCATCGGCACTGTCGCCAATCTGTACCACCGGACCGAAGCGGCCTATCTTTACCGAGACGGTCTTTCCGCTCTCAGGATCGGTGCCGAGCAGACGTTCGCCCACTTTGTGTTCAAGGCGCATGTCGTTGGCTCGCTCCACTTCAGGATGGAACACATCGTAGAAGCTGCTGATTTCTTTTTTCCAGTCTTTCTTTCCCTCGGCTACAAGGTCAAATTGCTCCTCGAGGTCGGCTGTAAAGTTGTAGTTCAACACATTTGGGAAGTTTTCCGTCAGGAAGTCGTTGACAACGATACCAATGTCGGTCGGAATCAGTTTGCCTTTATCAGCTCCTACGGTTGACGCCACGGTGCTTTCCTTGATTTTTCCTCCGGCAAGGGTGAGATTGGTAAAGTTGCGTCGTGAACCCTCAAGGTTACTCTTCTCAACGTACTCGCGCTGCTGTATGGTGGAAATGGTGGGGGCATACGTGGATGGGCGGCCAATGCCAAGTTCCTCCATTTTCTTTACGAGTGAGGCCTCGGTGTAGCGCGGCGGATGCTGAGTGTAGCGTTCAGCCGCGGTCATATCATTCAGTTCCAGTTGCTCTCCGGTGTTGATTTTCGGAAGCATTCCTTCGGCGGTTTCGGTTGACGCATCGTCAAGGCTTTCGGTGTAGACACGCAAAAATCCATCGAATCTGACAACCTCGCCCTGGGCGGTAAAGATGTCGCCGCGAGTGCTCGGCTGGATGTCAACAGTGGTCTTTTCAAGTTCGGCATCGGCCATCTGCGATGCCACGGTACGCTTCCATATAAGAGCGTAGAGACGGCGCTCCTGCTGCGAGCCGGCAATGTCATGCTGGTTGATATATGTTGGACGGATGGCCTCGTGGGCTTCCTGAGCCCCTTTCGATTTGGTGTGATATTTGCGCACTTTGAGATATTTGTCGCCTATCTCAGCCTTTATTTCATCGGCTATCGTCTTCAATGCCATGTTGGAAAGGTTGAGCGAGTCAGTACGCATATATGTTATGTGACCGGCTTCGTAGAGGTGCTGAGCCACAGTCATGGTCTGCGACACAGTGAAACCGAGTTTGCGGGCTGCTTCCTGCTGCAGGGTGGATGTGGTGAAGGGTGGTGCGGGCGACTTTTTGAGCGGTTTCACAGTTACGTCCGTCACTTTGAACGAGGCCTTAGCGCAGTCATTTAGAAGCATCTCCGCTTCCTCTTTGGTGGAAAGACGCTTCGACAGCTCGGCCTTTACGGCTTCGCCGCCGGTGGTCAGGAATCGGGCTGTGACACGGTAGTAGGATTCGGTCTTGAAATTCTTGATTTCATTCTCCCTTTCCACTATGAGTCTGACCGCCACTGACTGCACGCGTCCGGCCGAGAGTGCGGGCTTGATTTTCTTCCATAGCACCGGTGAAAGTTCAAATCCAACTATGCGGTCAAGCAGGCGGCGGGCCTGCTGGGCATCAACAAGATTGAGGTCTATTTCGCGCGGATTCTCTATGGCGTTGAGAATGGCCGGCTTGGTGATTTCATGAAACACTATGCGCCGGGTGTTTTCCGGCTTCAGGCCCAATACTTCATAAAGATGCCATGCAATGGCTTCCCCCTCGCGGTCCTCATCGGATGCGAGCCACACGGTTTTGGCTTTGGCCGAGGCTTTTTTCAGGCTGTCAACAATGTCCGTCTTGTCAGGAGAAATTTCATATTCCGGCTCAAAGGAATGGTTTCCGCCGATTGAAAAGTCCTTCTTGCTCAAATCGCGGATGTGACCGCAACTTGACATTACCTTATAATCCTTTCCTAAGAATTTCTCAATGGTTTTTGCCTTGGCAGGCGACTCCACTATGACGAGATTTTTTATCGTTGATGCCATTATCAGATGTGCGTAAGGTTATGCCTTTGTCTTCATGACAAGGGAATGAAATTCATAAGTGGCGACAAAATTATGAAAAGTTATTCATAAAATGGCGTGTCGGAATGAAAATTTAACATTTCGACACGCTAATAGCCGTTTTTTTGCTGCAATGGGCTATATAATATAAGGTGTGTTGCCTGTTATTTATGGAACATCATGCCGGCTCCAACTTCGTCGGCCACTTCAATGCCCTTGCTTATGGCGGCAATAGCCAACGCGAATGGAATAGTATTGCCGGGGCCGTTGGCTGTTACGAGAGTGTCGGTAGCCACAACCGGTTCGCCGGTCATGTCGGCATCGTTGACAATGGATTCAAATCCGGGATAGCATGTGGCTGTGCGCCCTTTTAATATGCCGAGCGGGGCGAGAACCACTGCCGGTGCAGCGCAGATAGCGGCAATGCGGCCTCCGTTGTTGAAGTGGGTGGTTAGCATTTCGGACAGAGCTTCGCAATCGGCCAGATTGGATGCTCCAGGCATTCCTCCGGGGCAGATGAGCCATTCAGTGTCGGGTTCCAGGCTTATCCGGTCAATCGTACGGTCGGCAGTAACGGTTACGCCGTTGGCTCCCGTGGCCTGACCTGTGGGATTGATGGTTACGGTGGTTACTGTCATTCCGGAGCGACGGAGTACATCAACTGTGGCAATGGCTTCAATCTCTTCGAATCCATTGGCCAAAAATAGATATGAGTGTTTCATGCTGAATTATACTTATTTTTAATTGTTGTCAAAGATACGAAAATTACGGAACATACATCATGTCAACCTCTCCAATTAGAATTTTTGCGGAGAATTGCACCGGTATAAGGCGCCGGCTGTCAATGAGGCATCTTACGGGATATCGGTCGGGCATCCCATCGTAGGTGTAGCGGAATGTGATGTCGTAGGCCGGACAAGTGTAGCCGTTGTAACTGAAATCATCAGTACCCGAATATGTTATGTAGAGTGTCTGCTCCTCGCCATTGCGGCGCACTGGAATCTCTATGCTTTGTCCCGGACTCATTTCGTCAAAGTGTATATCGCGGGCATAATAGAAAATGCTGATCATGTCGCTTAAAATCTCCACGGCTTCCATTGTCTCCGGACTTGCATCAAGAGTGCCGGCACCATAGATGGTTTTGTATTGAGAATCGTAGGGCGAGCTTCCTTCAAACGGTTTTGAATATTTTCCCTCCTGGGAATTAACAATTTCTTCGCTCGTGCCGTCGCCATCGGGTTGAAACCGGCAATCAAGAGAGGTGCTGACGGTGTAGATGCGTCCACCCCACGGAATGCTGTGTCCGTTCATCTCCCCGGAAAAGTAGCCGTTAGTCGACTGATAGTTCGCGTTGGCATGTCCGGCCATTTTATTAATGAGCCCCCAATGGTAGAGCACATCGTAGTAGGCTGAGGTGGGCGGTATATCGACTGCGGCATTGGCTGTCAGGCCTGCAGCAACGGCTAAAAATATGGAGGGAATAATTCGTTTCATATCTCTTTCAACATCCCCGCCCCTGACTTTGTTCCGCTTTATTTTGCAAAAAGGCTAAATCTTTTATCGAAAAAAATTGCAGATTATATGGCCTTTTTGGAACCATATAATCTGCAATGCAGTCCTTAAACTATTGTTATTCTAAGTTACTGCGCTTTGGGCACGGTGACGTAGAAGTGTTCTGACGGGGTGTGCTCGGTCAGGATTTTGTTGACCATGTCTTTGACAATTTCGGGATGTTCGGCAGCTACGTCGTTGTCCTCGTGGATGTCGTTGTCAAGATTGTAGAGGTAGGGAGTACCGCGCTTCACAATCAGTTTCCACGGGCCCTGACGCAGGCCCATCTGGTCTGTTTCGTTGAATTCCCAGTAGAGATAGTCATGCTTTTCTTTTTGCTCCTTACCAAGGAGGGTGGGGAGGAAGGAAATACCATCAAAGTAATCAACCTCTTTGGCGGGATTGCGGTAGGCATCGGGGAAATTCTTCACTCCGGCAGCTTCAGCGAAGGTGGGCATTAGGTCGTAGAAAATGATGGGCATGTCCTGCTCTGAACCGGCTTCCACTTTACCGGGCCAACGTACGATGAACGGAACGCGGATGCCGCCTTCGTGAATCTGACGTTTGAGCCCGCGCAGTTTGCCGTCACGGCCGAAGAATGTGGGGTCAGCGCCGCCTTCTTCGTGAGGGCCATTGTCGCTCGTGAAGATTACTATGGTGTTTTCGTCAAGGCCTTTTTCTTTCAGTTTGTCAAGGACTTCGCCCACGTATGTGTCAAGGCGAGTGATCATACCGGCAAACTGGGCGTGAGTGTGGGTGGTGGCGTTGTAGCGTGAGCCTTCGCTTCCACCCCAGGTCTTGTCCTCGAAGAATTTACGTTTGTAACCGTTGAGAATTGAGTCTTCGGGCTGATAGAGCTCGGCATGGGGGAGAGTGTAGGTGAGAATGCCGAAGAAGGGCTGGCTGCCATCTTGACGATCAAGCCATTCCATGGCCTGCTGGTGAATCATGTCGGCTGAGTACTGCGGACGTTTGCGGTAATCGGGGCCATACATGGGATATTTTATGTTCTCATCCATTACTACGCGCACTGTAGCAGTGTCGCCCAGACGGGGACTGTATCGGTTCAGGAAGTTGGGGTAGTATAGATGGGCCTGGAATTGGCAGATGTAGCCGTAGAATTCGTCAATGCCACGGGTCTCGGGCACTGATGCAGAGCCTTCGTATCCACCGGCCCATTTTCCGAACATACCTGTTGTGTAGCCCTGTTTCTTCAATAGTTCGGGTAGAATGATATGGTCAGGGTCGTAGGGGTGCTGGCCCACTACAGAGAAGTCTTCGTTGTCGCCATATTTGACGGCGGGAACATTGCGCCAGTACTCCTTGTTGCCACGGACTTCGCAGTGGCCTGAATGCTGTCCGGTCATGAATGAAGCGCGTGATGGAGCGCTGACGGGGCTGCCTGCGTAAGCCTGGGTGAAGCGCATTCCTTCTCGGGCTAGGGAGTCAATTCGAGGAGTTGAGATGTAGGGCTGTCCGTAGCAACCGAGGTCGCCATAGCCCATATCATCACACATGATGTAGAGGATGTTAGGCTTTTGAACCTTCTGTGGTTTAGCCGCATTGGTGACTATGGCGAGCGGAGATGCTGCTATGGCCAGGAGTGCGGTCTGTCTGTTGAGGATGAATGACATGGTTTTTTGATTATAATGTGGTTAATGTTATTTCGTGGTGATATTGATGGCGGGAACCGATGCTCCGTTTGGTGCACGCAGGAGCAATATGCGCGACAGTGTAGGAGCCAGAGCGCGGGCATCGATTGTCTCATCAATGTTTTTTGGCTTTATGTCGGGCCCAACAATGAATGCGGGAAAGTCAGTGGCGGTGTGGCGTTGCACTCCGGAGGCGTGTCCTGTCCCGTCGTCGATAATCTGCCATCCGGGACTCACTTCTATTATTACATCGCCGGCGTGTGACGGCGAGGTGTTGCGTTTGGTGGCTTCCGGATTGTCGCCCACGCGCGATGCCAATATGTCGTCAATCGTAACCACGTTGCTTATTCCCTCCATGCGTGCCAGAAAGTCGGCCACTTCGCGGCGGAAGTCCTGAAGGTTAAGCCCGCGGTCTTTGATTAATTTGCGGTTGAGGTAGAAGTTGCGGTCATGATAGCCCACAAGCCATTCTCCGTTGCCGTGGACAGCCATAAGTTGTATGCCCATCAGCGAATTGGCTCGTTTTACCGAGTAAAGTCCTGAGGGGATGTTCCAGCGGTTGTCATCGCGGGCCGCTCCGAGGGAGGTGGGGAGTCCGACCAGCATCACGGTTGCTTTTCCCGGACCGGCGGCGCGGTCAATGGCCGCCATCAGCCGGGCTATGTCGCTGTCAAGTCGCAGATAGCTGTCAGCTACTTCAGCGCGGCTTGCATCGGTCGGTATGGTATAGCAGACCGTCAGCAGGTCAGTGGCGTTGTCGGCTCCGAGATGGGTTTCGCTGATAAGGTCTATGGCCACGTCAGTGATTTCAGTGTTCGCTAATGGTGAGGTGAGGAATCGGCGCACACGCTGTATGTCCTTGCGGGGGTATATGTTGCGGAAAGGCTTCTGAATCTGAGCCTCTGTCACTCCGGGGTAAAGCGAAATGTCGTTCATCGGCACCCATTTCATGGTGTCCATGCGCAGGGCGAGGCTTTTGCGGTAGTTGCGGTCACGTATGGCCGTGGGCATCTCCTTATAGTAGGTAGTGGTGGCCCAGTTGGCTGTCATATCGTTGATCCAGTAGCCCCCGTTTCCGGCATGTCCTGCACCGGCAATTGCCTCATGGCTGTATGGGGCTATGGCATACACGTGTCCGGCGCCATCGGTGTCCATGCGCAGTTCGTCGGAGATGGTTGAAACTTTTATAGGAGCCGGGGAGAAAGTTTCGTCTGTGAAATTTCCTATTGTTGACGGGTCATTGAGTGAAGATTGCGGCAGTTTTGTGGCAGTGTCATAGACTTTGGCGGCCGGTATTCCGTTGGTCATAGGGGCGGCTCCTGTCATCAATATGGCCATTGAGGCTGCTGCATCCACGTTTGGCCCATAGTCTATTCGGTTGATTGCCACGCCGTTTTCCATCATACGCGGAAATCCGCCCGGATTCATCCTGTTGTAGAGAAGCCGTAGATAGTCGCCTGACAGCCCTTCCACGGTGATTATCACAGCAAGAGGCGAACGCCTCAGAGTCTGGGAGTAGGCGCTGTTATGCGGTAGCATGGCTGCTATTGTCGCGATGGCTGCGAGGAGAGGTTTAGCGAGTCGTTTCACGGGTCTGTTTCAGGTAAGATAATGACATTATGATATCGGATAGCGCAAGCGGGAGAAAGGCTTTGTTCGGCACCTGGACTCCAAAGGCACATGTTATGCCGTAGACGGCGATGAGAAACAGGTTGACAATCATGTAATATCGGAGCACTTTACTCATCCCGCGCATGTAGATAATCAATGGTACAATAAAGCACAGAGGGTTCATCCATAGGATAATCCAGTTGGGTGTAGTTGCCTCGTGCGATGATATGAGCACGAGAAATGCAATCACGGTGCCCGCTATGCCCATGATCAGGAAAAAGGCTGTCAGGAAACCGCGCATCATGCGGTGTTGGCGTGCGGCGGTAACGGCTACGGCCAGACATATTGCGCAGACCACCCACATAATTGTCATCGGAGTGAGATACCACGGGGTCGGTGGCAGAATGGGGCCTTCAGGCGTACCGTCAACGAGTATCGTGGTGCTTTTGACCAGCGGTATGGAATCGTTGCCAATGGTCGCCTTGGCGGCGATTTCTTCCAAAACTACAGGGGCAAATCCGCTCTGACGAATGTCAATCGGGTAGTCAATGCCGGATCCGAGAGCCATATCTATCCCGAACTGATACCACGGATAGTTGCGGTGGAAGCGGGTCATGACATCGCGGAAAGTGACTTCCTTGTCAAGGTCCTCAGCTGCTGCGGGAAATTGTATGGTGGTTCCGGTGGCTTTTTCTATAAATGCTATGGGACGGGTGGCGCAGTTGTCCAACACGTAGTTATAACGGTAAGTTCGGTTTTCGGGCTTTACGGCGGTGTTGACAAGGTCAATCAATTTACGGGCCTGCTCCTGAGTCAGATTCAATTCCTGCTCTATCACGCGCCGGTGCTCCGACGCGTATTCGGCTATAAAATAGCCGTAAGGCCAAAGGCCAACGCAATAGTCTGTCTCGCCTTTCACGAACCGGTACACGAAATTGGGGGTGTTGAAATCGAACAGACCCCAGTTGGCAACCACGTCAATGCCGTCATACTGCATACGGAGACCGGAGTGGCCTTCAAGTTGATATACTTCTTTGCCCGGGGCGGCTGTCAAGAGGCTTATCCGGGCGGTGGAATCAGCGGTAGAGTCGGTTGTGGCCGGCGAAAGTTGAGCCTTGGCTGTCAGTGACCAGACAGCCAAGGCTACAACGGATATTATTATGTGACAGGCTCTTGCGGTCATCAATGATCTTTACATGATGCCGCGCTCGCGGAGCTTGCACTGCCATGCCCATGCAGAGCGCATAGTGTCTTCAAGGGTGGAGTCGGCAACCCATCCGAGAACTTTGTTGGCGTAAGTGGGGTCTGCCCACACTTTCTCTATGTCGCCTTCGCGGCGGCCTACAATCTTGTGGGGAACTTTTACTCCGGTAGCGCTCTCGAATGTGTTGATTAGCTCGAGCACTGATGTGCCGCGGCCGGTGCCGAGATTGAAAATCTCGATTTTGTCTTCTGATTTGTTGTCGAGCATGCGTTCAACAGCGATAACGTGAGCTTTGGCAAGGTCAACTACGTTGATGTAGTCACGGATGCATGAGCCGTCGGGTGTGTTGTAGTCGTCGCCGAACACGCTGAGTTCCTTGCGGATGCCCATTGCAGTCTGGGTAAGATAGGGAATCAGGTTCTGGGGTACTCCATTAGGCAGCTCGCCGATTTCTGCACTCGGATGCGCTCCTACCGGGTTGAAGTAGCGGAGGATTACGCTCTTGAAAGGAGCACCTGAGTTAATAACGTCAGTGATTATTTCCTCGGAAATCTGCTTTGTGTTTCCGTAGGGCGAAGTGGCTTTCTTGATGGGTGACTGTTCGGTTACGGGGTTGACATCAGGCTCGCCATATACGGTACATGATGAAGAGAACACAATGCCTTTAACTCCGTTGGGGCCCATCAGGTCAAGGAGGTTAAGCAGGGTGTTTAGGTTGTTGCGATAGTAGAGGATAGGCTTCTGGACTGATTCTCCAACGGCTTTAGATGCTGCGAAGTTGATGATTCCACGGATGTCGGGATAATCGGCAAAGAGTTTCTTGAGCGCATCAATGTCGGTGCAGTCAGCTTCAACAAAGTCAGGACGCTGACCGGTAATGCGTTCTATTCCGTCAAGAACGTCAATGTTGGAGTTTGACAGATTGTCAATTATAACAACCGGATATCCGGCGTTCTGAAGCTCAACAACTGTGTGGGAGCCAATGTAGCCGGTACCGCCGGTCACCAGAATTCTATCTTTTTTCATTTTGGTTTGGTTTTAATATTGCTACTGCAAATATAACGAAAACCTCCGTAACTGGCAAGGTTTTTATGAATATATGGATTAGGTCACATAGCTCTTTCATAAAAAAAATTCTTGGTCATATTCCGAAAACTTGCGATCCATGCGCGATTCCATATATAGAAGCCTCTGATTGACACTATAACCGCGCAATAGATATTCTTTCAACACCTTATTTGCCCACTGCCGAAATTGCGTACCTCTAATAAACTTTACTCTGTAACCGACGGATATAATCACATCAAGATTATAATATGAGATTTTCCTTCTAACGGTGCGACCGCCCTCCGATTGAACTGTCAAGTATTCCTTGACAGTTGCGGATTGTGTCAATTCTCCTTCTTATAATGTAATTATGGTGCCAGGTGAAGAATGTAATGGTAAGAAAATATATATACCACTTAGTAAGGATGGTGAGGTTAATCTTTAATGAGGTGCATTTGGCATGAGGCGCAGTCAAATTGGAGGCGGAAGCGGTCGGGGCCACTCTGCAGATATAGTTCGGAGGGCCATTGGCTCCCTTGGGGTGTCAGCAGACAGTGGCCCGTTTCGCGGCGCAGGCAGTAGCGTGTGGTCATTATCCGGCGTCCTTTGAAGTTGCCTTTTTGCTGCTCGAGCGCCGGTTCTATGGATGTTGCGCCATGCTCATGGTAAAACCGCTCGGACAATGGGTTGGCCACGTTGTCATGATAAGTGAGGGCTTCCGGTCCGGGCCATTTTGCTTCGGTAATCTCTGGCCGGCGATAGTCGTAGGGGTGCGCTGAGATAATGCCGCATTCAAGGGCCGCAACGGCGTGGCGGCGGAGCGCGGCAAGTTGTGAAAGCGGAATGAATGTCATGCCTGTCCGGTCATCAAGCGATTTAAGGCGGAAGTCAGTGTCGCCGAGTTTTGCGAGAGTATTGCGCCGGGCCTCGGCTTGCGGTCGCCGAGCCTCGTCGTGTGGCATGTCCAATGTTGCAGATGCGCTGTGACCGTAACGGTCATTTATATCAAGGGCTATTCCGGACGGTATAAGCCGGAGAGTCATGTCTATGTCTATGGTTCGCCGTGCGGTGTCGCCATCAAGCTTTTCCTCGCGGAGGCGGTTGTGATTGCGATATAGTTGCGTGCCTGGGCGGATTGCCTGAGGTGAGGCCGGGTATAGCATGTTGCCCTCAACCCTGTTAACGCGAAAACCTTGGAACAGACCCTCCGGGTTGAAGAATCCGAGCCCGTCGCCGTTGGCAATGTCGGTGTCAAGTCGCGCTTTTATGGCCTTTGGACTGCAGGTGATTACACGCCCTACAGCCACTCCGATCCATTTGGGTGACAGAGTTGACGCCATTTTCATGTCAGGCCGAGGCCCGGTGGTGAAATAAGAGGTGTAGCCTCGGTTGAAGCTCTCATTTAGATCCGGACGGAATGAGATTTCCGAATCGCCGATGGATGCCCGGACGTATTTATCCGGGTTGGCTGCTATGGCTCGGTCAATGGCAGCACGATAGGCGGCAACGGTGTTCTTGACGTATGCTGCGTCTTTGAGCCGTCCCTCGATTTTGAACGATGTTACTCCGGCATCCATCATTTGAGGAATCAGTTCCGAGCGGTTGAGGTCGCGCAGTGACAGCAGGTGACGTCCTTGAATCAGTTTGCGTCCCGAAGCATCGATGAGGTCGAACTTGTGGCGGCATATCTGCGGACATTCTCCCCGATTGGCACTACGGCCCTGAGTGGCAAATCCGGCCTGACAGTCACCGCTGTAGCTCACACATAGCGCGCCATGCACGAATGCTTCGAGAGCCACGTTGCCCGGCACGGCTTCGCGAACAGCCTTCATCTCGTCAAGAGTCATCTCCCGAGGGAGAACGAGCTGCGAAAAACCTGCATCGGCAAGGAATCGGGCCTTCTCTGGCGTGCGTATGTCACATTGGGTGGAAGCGTGGAGCGCAATGGGCGGTATGTTCATCCGTAGCAATCCCATGTCCTGAACAATCAAGGCATCAACGCCTATGCGGTACAGAGCTCCTACGAGGCGTTCCACTGCCGTAATCTCGTCGGGATATATCAGAGTGTTAAGCGTGACGTAGATCCGGGCGCGGAAACGGTGGGCATAATCCACGGCACGGGCTATGTCGGCCATGCTGTTGGCCGCAGCCTGACGTGCTCCGTGGGATGGCGCGCCGATGTATACGGCATCCGCCCCATGCCGGATGGCTTCTATGGCAATTTCGGCGTTCTTCGCCGGCGCCAGCAACTCAATCTGTCTCCGCTTATCCATTGTAATGCAAAATTACTCATAAAAATTTGATTGGCAATGTGGAGGTTGTCCATATTGGATTCCGGACAGCGAGTGATTTTGGGGTGGGGCGTAAACCGCTTAGATGCGATCGTTGTTAATACTCAGAACTTGGAAATAAATTATTCACTAATAAATTAAAGCACTATGAGTTTCGTTTGGTTTATAATAATCGGTATTCTGGCCGGGTTTATTGCTGGAAAACTGATGCGAGGAGGTGGCTTCGGCTTGGTAGTTAATCTGATAGTCGGCATAATCGGCGGTGTGCTTGGCGGCTGGATTTTCAGCCTGTTCGGCATTGAGGCCGGTGGAATAATCGGCAGTCTTGTCACCGCGGTTATAGGCGCGGTAGTCCTACTGTGGATAGTTTCCCTATTCTCCAAAAAGGAATAATAAAAACAGGCGTCGGAAATTCCGGCGCCTGTTTTTTTATAAGGGTTGGTGAATGTTTATTTTTTGAGAGCGCAGCCGTTGCAGCGTTCGGATATCTGGGTGAAGAAGTCGTTGCCCTTATCGTCAACGAGGATGAATGCGGGGAAGTTTTCCACTTCAATTTTCCATATTGCCTCCATGCCGAGTTCGGGATACTCAAGAAGTTCCACCTTCTTGATGCTGTTCTGGGCAAGGACGGCAGCCGGTCCACCGATGGAACCAAGGTAGAATCCGCCATGTTTGTGGCAGGCATCGGTCACCTGTTTGCTGCGGTTACCCTTGGCAATCATGATCATGGAGCCTCCGGCAGCTTGGAACTGGTCAACGTAGGGGTCCATACGTCCGGCAGTTGTGGGACCGAATGAGCCTGATGCGAGTCCTTTCGGGGTTTTGGCCGGTCCGGCATAGTAGATGGGGTGATTCTTGAGATATTCGGGCATGGACTCGCCGCGGTCAAGACGTTCTTTGATCTTGGCGTGGGCTATGTCACGACCCACGATTATTGTGCCGTTGAGCGACAGACGGGTTGATACGGGATATTTCGTCAGTTCGGCGAGAACCTCGGGCATGGGACGATTGAGGTCGATTTTCACCACTTCGCCCTCTGTCTCGTTGCGCATCTCTTCCGGGATGAGTTCGCCTGGGTTGGAGTCGAGTTTCTCAATCCAAAGACCCTCGCGGTTGATTTTGGCTTTGACGTTGCGGTCAGCCGAGCAGCTCACGCCGAGGCCAACGGGGCATGATGCTCCGTGGCGGGGAAGGCGAATCACGCGGATGTCGTGGGCAAAGTATTTTCCGCCGAACTGTGCGCCGAGCCCGATGTTACGGGTGGCTTCGAGCAGTTCTTTCTCAAGTTCGTGGTCGCGGAATGCGTGGCCGAGTTCGTTGCCTTCCGATGGGAGGTTGTCATAATATTTCACGGAAGCCTTCTTGACTGTTGCAAGGTTCATTTCGGCCGATGTTCCACCAATCACTATGGCAATGTGGTAGGGCGGACATGCTGCGGTGCCGAGAGTTTTCATCTTCTCCACGAGGAAGGGAACGAGGGTCTTGGGGTTGATGAGAGCCTTGGTTTCCTGATAGAGGTATGTTTTGTTGGCCGAACCGCCGCCTTTGGCCACGAAGAGGAACTTGTATTCATTGCCGTCAACAGCATAGAGGTCAATCTGGGCCGGAAGGTTGCAGCCGGTGTTAACCTCGTCATACATGTTCAGAGGTGCGTTCTGCGAATAGCGGAGATTGTTTTCGGTATAAGTGTCGTAGACTCCTTTTGAAATTTTCTCCTCGTCGTGTCCGCCGGTCCATACATTCTGGCCTTTCTTGCCAATCACGATTGCCGTGCCGGTGTCCTGGCAGAACGGGAGCTGCCCCATGGATGCCACTTCGGCATTGCGGAGCATGGTCAGAGCCACGAATTTGTCGTTGGCACTTGCTTCAGGGTCGTGGAGAATCTTGGCCACCATTTCGTTATGCTCGCGGCGAAGCATGAAGGCGTTGTCGTGGGTGGCCTGACGGGTGAGTACCGTCAGTGCTTCGGGGTCAACGACCAGCATTTCGCGGTCGCCCCATTTTTCAACTTTGACATAGTCAGATGTAAGCAGATAATATTCCGTGGTGTCGGGTGACATGGGGAACATTTCCTGATACTTGAATGGTTTTGTTGCCATAGATGGAGTTATATGAGGATTTATATTTTATGTTATTTCGCAAAGGTACTTATTTTCTCTGATTTATCCCAAACCTTTTTTCGGCGTAGTGCGTTTTTTCACTAAAGTGGGCGGATGTGTTGTTCATCCGGCCATTTTGTAGAATCTATAATTGGAAGAAAAAAATGAAGAAGTTGTTATTGCCGGCTTTGGCTATGGTAGCCTTGGCCTTCACAGGATGTAACGAGGCTGAGGGCCTTGCAAAGAAAGTGGCCGGAACATGGACCTCCACGCCTCAGGAGTTCGTCAATGATGTAGGGTCGCAAGCCACAATCGTGGAGTCAATTACCTTTGTGCGTGATTCCGATGCCACCGGAGGCGATGTGATGATATCCGGACTGATTTCCAGTACAGGAGCCATGACCGGGAGTGATGCAATAGTGCAGCCTTTCGAGATTGCGGCTTCGGCTAAATCCTCTGTGCAGGGGACATGGCGTGCAGCCGGCGATGATGAGATTGTTCTCACGCTTGACGTGCAGAATATGACCGTAGATGTTGATCCGAGCGCTCTTGTCCTCTCAGGCAATGTGGTGACCGGTTCCACTCAGTCCGATCCCGAAACGCTCAAGCCGCAGATGGCAGCTATGGTGCAGTCGGCTCTGCGTCGCCAGTTGACAGCCAGGTATTCCGCTATGACCAAGCTTGACGATGTGAAAGTCAAGGATAATGGGGCAACTCTGGAGTTTGAGGTTGGCAAGACTGATTATGTCTATTCCAATCAGGCTCCCAAGAACTGACGGATACTGACAATAGGAAACAGTAATCCGGCGGGATGGCTGAAGAGGCCTGTCCCGCCGGATTTTTTGTGGTTATCGAACTGTAGTCCGCCGAAGCCGTAGCCCCGGCGGATTACAATCATTGGTCTTATTTGGGCAGATTGCCGATTTCAGGGTCAACACCCCACTGCTGCTGTGCAAGGCGGCGGTAGTTGTTGTAGCGCCACTGGGCGTTGGCTTTGGCTGCTGCGAAGAGTTCCGCGGCTTCCTGAGGATACTGCTTAACTACTGAAGCATAGCGAACTTCGCCCTTGAGGAAGTCTTCGAACTTGTCCCAATCCGGAGCCTTGCTGTCGAGTGTGAAGGGGTTCTTGCCTTCTTCTTCGAGAGCGGGATTGTAGCGCCAGAGGTGCCAGTAGCCGCATGCTACGGCGTTGGCCTCTTCCTGCTGTGAGCGGCCCATACCGGCCTTGATGCCGTGGTTGATACAGGGTGAGTAAGCGATGATTATTGAAGGACCATCGTAGGCTTCAGCCTCGCGGATAGCCTTCAGGGTCTGAGCCTGGTCAGCTCCCATAGCCACCTGTGCGCAGTAAACATAGCCGTAGGTTGAGGCGATAAGGCCGAGGTCTTTCTTGCGGATGCGCTTACCTGATGCGGCAAATTTGGCGATTGCGCCGAGCGGAGTAGCCTTGGATGCCTGACCGCCGGTGTTGGAGTAAACCTCGGTGTCCACAACGAGAACGTTGACGTTCTTTCCGGATGCGAGCACGTGGTCAAGACCGCCGAAGCCTATGTCGTAAGCAGCACCGTCGCCGGCGATGATCCACTGTGAACGCTTCACGATGTACTGTTTGAGCTCAACGATTCCCTTGCATGCGTCGCAGTTGCATGCCTCGCAGAGAGGAACGAGCTTGTCAGCAACCTCGCGGGTTACGGCAGCATCATTGCGGTTGTCAAGCCACTGCTGGGCGAGGGTCTTGATTTCGTCTGAGCAATCGGGGCATGCGATAGCGTCAGCCATCTTCTGAGCCAGACGGTCGCGGAGACGTTCGCCACCAATGAACATGCCGAGTCCGAATTCAGCAAAGTCCTCAAACAGTGAGTTACCCCATGCCGGACCGTGGCCTTTAGCGTTGGTGGTGTAAGGAGTAGAGGGAACTGAACCGGAGTAGATTGAAGAGCAACCGGTTGCGTTGGCCACCATTTCGTGGTCGCCGAAGAGCTGGCTGATAAGTTTCACGTAGGGAGTTTCACCGCAGCCTGAGCATGCACCGGAGAACTCAAAGAGCGGAGTTGCGAACTGGCTGTTCTTGACGTTGGCCTTGATGTCAACGAGATCCTGCTTGGAAGCCACATTCTTGACGCAGTAGTCCCAGATGGGCTGTTTGTCGAGCTGGGTTTCGAGGGGCTTCATGGCGAGAGCCTTCACGCCCTTCTTGCCGGGGCAAACGTCAACGCAGTTGCCGCAGCCGAGGCAGTCGAGAACGTCAACTGACTGGATGAAACGCATGCCGGCGAATGTCTTGCCGATAGCCGGAAGAGTCTTGTCCTCGGCGATAGGTGCGCATGACATTTCCTGAGCATCAAGCACGAACGGACGGATGGCAGCGTGAGGACAAACGTAGGCACACTTGTTACACTGTATACAGTTCTCTTCGAGCCATTCGGGAACGAAAGCAGCCACGCCGCGCTTTTCGTAAGCGGCTGTACCCTGATGCCATACACCGTCAGAAATATCTTTGAATGCAGAAACTTTCAGGAGGTCGCCATCCTGAGCGTTGATGGGGCGAACGAGCTTGTTGATGAATTCGGGGTCGCCATTTTCAACCACGGGATCGGCGGGCAGGTTGCTCCATGCCGGGTCAACGGGGAGTTGCTTGTATTCACCTCCGCGGTCAACGGCAGCATAGTTCTTGTCAACAACGTCCTGACCCTTCTTGCCGTAGCTCTTGACAATGAATTTCTTCATCTGCTCAACAGCGAGATCAACGGGGATAACCTCGGTGATGCGGAAGAATGCGCTCTGGAGAATGGTGTTGGTGCGGTTGCCGAGGCCAATTTCCTGAGCAATCTTGGTGGCGTTGATATAATAAACGGTGATGTTGTGGTCAGCGAAGTATTTCTTTACCTTGTTGGGGAGGTTCTTGGCCAGTTCATCGCCTTCCCAGATGGTGTTGAGAAGGAATGTGCCGCCATCGCGCAGACCGCGGGTCACGTCGTACATGTGAAGGTAAGCCTGAACGTGGCATGCCACGAAGTTAGGCGTGGTCACAAGGTAGGTTGATCGGATGGGGTCATCGCCGAAGCGGAGGTGTGAGCAGGTGAAACCGCCTGACTTCTTGGAGTCGTAGGCAAAGTAGGCCTGGCAATATTTCTTGGTGTTCTCACCGATGATTTTTACAGAGTTCTTGTTGGCACCCACCGTACCGTCGGCACCGAGGCCATAGAATTTAGCCTCGTAGGTGGAGGCGCCGCTGAGGGCGATTTCCTCAACCGGAGGAAGTGAGGTGAAGGTGACATCGTCAACGATACCTACGGTGAAACCGGTCTTGGGTTCGGGCAGCGCGAGGTTGTCGAACACTGAGATGATCTGGGCGGGAGTGGTGTCCTTTGATGCAAGACCGTAGCGGCCTGACACGATCATCGGGGCATTTTCCTTGCCGTAGAAGCATTCTGCAACGTCAAGATAGAGGGGTTCGCCATTGGCGCCCGGCTCTTTTGTGCGGTCAAGCACGGCAATGCGTTTTGCTGTCTTGGGTACTGCAGAAAGGAAGTGCTTTGCTGAGAACGGACGGTAGAGGTGAACTGAAACCATACCAACCTTTTCGCCTTTTGAACGGAGGTGGTCAATGGCTTCCTGGGCGGCCTGTGTGGCTGAGCCCATGGCGATGATCACGCGGTCAGCTTCGGGCTCACCATAATAATTGAAGAGATGGTATTCACGGCCTGTGATTTTGGTGATTTCAGCCATGTAAGCCTCCACGATTTCAGGAACTGCCTGATATGCTGAATTGCATGCTTCGCGGTGCTGGAAGAACACGTCGCTGTTCTCTGCCATACCGCGTGCCACGGGAGCGTCAGGATTGAGGGCGCGGGCGCGGAAATCGGCAACAGCCTCACGGTCGAGCAGCGGCTCAAGCTCTTCCTGGTCAATAACTTCAATCTTCTGAATTTCGTGTGATGTGCGGAATCCGTCGAAGAAGTTGAGGAAGGGTATGCGTGATTTGATTGTTGCGAGGTGGGCTACTCCGGAGAGGTCCATAACTTCCTGTACGGAACCTTCAGCGAGCATTGCGAAGCCGGTCTGGCGGCAAGCGAGAACGTCCTGATGGTCACCGAAGATGCTCAGGGCATGGCTGGCGATTGTACGGGCCGATACGTGGAACACGCAAGGAAGCTGTTCGCCGGCAATTTTGTACATGTTGGGAATCATCAGGAGCAGACCCTGCGATGCAGTGTAGGTTGTGGTCAGCGCACCTGACATCAGAGAACCGTGAACGGCACCTGCGGCGCCGCCTTCCGATTGCATTTCCTGTACGAGAACGGTCTCGCCAAAAATGTTTTTACGTCCCGCTGCAGCCCAGTCGTCAACGTACTCAGCCATTGTCGAAGAGGGCGTGATGGGATAGATGGCGGCTACTTCCGAGAACATATACGAGATATGTGCTGCGGCCTGGTTACCGTCACAAGTCAAGAATTTTTTTTCTTTACTCATAAGAATGTAGATCTATAATTTTGGAAATGAATTTCCTTTGGGAATACTTTACATACTTCGTTGCGAAATTACTAAAATATCCGTGACCGAGCAAATGTTTTCATTCAAAATACGGCCGGCTCTGAAAAAATCCTTATATTTGCGTCATATATATTCAATCACATCCATAATCTGAACCTGCCATGAGATTCCCCCTTGCAGCCACTGCCCTTATGATAGCCGCCACAATAGCAGCATCAACTGTTGCTGACAACCGTACTGTCTGGTTTTCAACGCCAACCGATTCTGAAGGCGGTCGCCCATGGCTCAAGAATGACTATTCGTCAACCGTAAATAACCCCGACAAGGAGTGGGAACATTCGTCGCTGCCGATTGGCAACGGCTCTTTCGGCGGTGCTGTTCTTGGTTCCGTTGGCCGTGATCGCGTGGTCCTCAACGAGAAGACTTTATGGCTCGGCGGACCGGCCACAGGAGTCAAGGAGTATTGGGGAATGAACCGCAAAGTGTCGGCGGCCACTCTTGATTCCATCCGGACGCTTCTTTCGGAGGGAAACACCCGCGAGGCGGACCGCATGACTTCAAAAGCTTTCAGCGGCACAATAGGCTACGACCGCTCACGGTTTGGAGCCTATACGGTGATGGGCGAGGCATACGTAACTACCGGGATTGACGAGTCGAAGGTCAAGGATTATTACCGAGCCCTAAACATTGACAGCGCAATGGTGACCGTTGGGTTCAATGCCGATGGCGTCAGCTACACCCGCCGTTACATAGCTTCATATCCCGACAGCATACAGCTCTGGACATACGCGTCCTCCCAACCTCAGAAAGAACTCGTGTTCAACTTTGATTCGCCCCACAAAATCAGTGCGGTGCTCCCGTCGCCCGACGGCCGCGGGCTCACCTACGTCGGGTCGCTCGAAGGCAACGGCATGCAGTGGGCGCTCAGTGTCGTTGCACGTGCCCCTCAGGGAGGCACGGTTGTCCCCGATTATGCAGCGGGAACAATCACTGTCAGTGAGGCCCCGGTGGTGGAATTTATCCTCGCTGCCGCTACGGACTATCGCCTTAACACTCATCCTGATTTCAGCGACCCACACACCTACACAGGTGCAGCTCCATATCCCCGTGTGGCAGCCCGCGTGGCTGCTGCATCGTCGCTCACAGCCGCCGAAATATTCGCCCGCCATCTTGAGGACTACACATCGCTCTATGGTCGCGTTGACATATCCTTGAATCCGCAAGGCCCGCGCTCATCGAAGCCTACTCCGGAACGCCTTGCCGACTACCGCAACGGCGCTGACGATTCCGGCCTCGAGGAACTTTACTTTCAGTACGGTCGCTATCTGCTAATAGCCTCTTCACGTAAGGGCGATGCCATGCCTGCTAATCTGCAGGGAATCTGGTCCAATAATATTGACGGGCCGTGGCGCGTGGACTACCACAACAATATAAACGTACAGATGAACTACTGGCCTGCGGCGGCAACGAATCTTGCCGAATGCTTTGAGCCATATTACAACTATATCAGCTCGCTGGTGGAGCCCGGACGCCGCACCGCTCAGGATTATTACGGTGCCCGTGGATGGACCGCTGCAATCTCCGGCAATCCGTTTGGATTCACCGCTCCGCTCAATTCTCCGCAAATGAGCTGGAACTATAATCCTTCGGCAGGTCCGTGGCTTGCAACCCAGCTATGGGATCACTATCTTTTCACCCGCAATAGTGCATGGCTTCGTGAAAAGGCCTATCCGATAATCAAGGAGAGCGCTGACTTTGCCTGTGACCTGCTATCGCCTGAGGAAGAGTATCTGACTGTGTCGCCGTCATATTCACCCGAACATGGGTCGGCCGACAAGGGGACCACGTATGCTCTGGCCGTCACAAGGCAGATTTTGGCGGATGCCATAGACGCAGCCACCACACTCGGCGTTGATGAAAAGTCAGTTGTGGAGTGGCGCGAAAAACTTGAGAAAATCGCGCCCTATCGTATCGGTAAGCACGGTCAGCTTCAGGAGTGGTGGGAGGACATTGACGATCCGAACGACCATCACCGCCACACAAACCATCTGTTCGGTCTTCACCCCGGAAACACCATAAACACTCTGAAGAACGACCGATTGACCGAGGCCGCCAAGACAACCCTCCGCCAGCGCGGCGATGAGGCAACGGGTTGGAGCATGGGATGGAAGCTCAACCATTGGGCCCGCCTCCATGATGGCGACCATGCCTACGTGCTGTACCGCAACCTGTTGAAAGGCGGGACAGGCAACAATCTTTGGGACCAGCATCCGCCGTTCCAGATCGATGGTAACTTCGGTGGCACTGCCGGCGTGGGCGAAATGTTGCTCCAGAGCCACAACGCAGGAGTGATACACCTTCTCCCGGCGCTTCCTTCAAAGTGGACCGATGGCTCAGTTCGAGGCCTTCGTGCGCGCGGAGGATTCGAGGTCGATGTTGAATTCAAGGACGGAAAACTTGACAAGGCCACCGTTATTTCCCTTGCCGGCGAGCCCTGCACTCTGCGTTACGGCGATTCGGAAATATCATTCCCCACCGCAGTAGGTCATGCCTATCTTGTCACTCCCTCAGCATCGGGCCTTTCCGTGACCAACCTTTAACATTCCTATGGCGACTTTTTGTTTTCTTCGATAAAAAATGTAAATTTGTGCAATAAATGATTGAAGAAAATGAAACGACTCTTGACTTTTTTGGTAGCATTAAATTTGTTTAGTCTCCTAATGTACGGTGCCGAACCGATGGCGGTCAGTCGCATTGAGGGGGAATTTCGTATTGGCGGAACTGTCCCACTCGGAGGATGGATGGGTGGCAGATCTATGCTTGGGGCGGCTTTGGGCTTGGAATTGCGTTATAACATTCCCGATTCACCATGGGATATGGGATTTCTATGTGATGTTACAACTGCAGTAAGGAAAATTGACTCCGGCTCCATAGGTTGCGACCAAAGCAATCGTTCCGCTATTGTTGCATTAATGGGAGATTATAACTTTGCTCAGGGGTATAGAGTCAATCCGTTCTTAGGGGCAGGACTCGGATATAATTCGTATGACACCATTAATGAGGTGGTTTATTACAAAACGGGAAGTTGCCCGGCCTTTATACTCAGAGGTGGTGTGGAGCTGTTTCATCACTTGCGTTTCTCTCTGTCGGCCAATATCACACACAGTGGGTTCAGCAACCTTGAACTGGCTGTGGGCGGAGTGATTGGAGGCCGGCCTAAGAAATAATCCACAGAAAAAAATATGGCGGACATTCAGAATGTGTAGGTTATGGAGAATCCGCCCTGCAGGCCGTTGTGGTCAGGGGCAATCCATGTTGACATGTCCAGGCCTCCGCTTTCGTTGTTTCCCTTGCGCTTTTCGGCGCGATGAGTCAGCTTTTTCTGGTCGCCCCGGAAGTATCCGGTCAGCTCATTGATGGGGTCGAGGAGGAACGCTACTGCGTAGCCAACCACTTTCGAGCCGAACAGGCGGTAGCCATTGTTGACAATGTAGCGTTTGGCCACGTAGAAACCTTCTCCAAGAATCGTACCTACGACCGGTGTGATGACAAGGTCCTGAATGGAAGGTATTTCGTTGAACGCCTCAAAACCATATTCCCAGAAGAAGGATGAGATGCAGAACGTGTAGAGAAACGAGCCCCACATATTGAAGCCGTTTGATCGGGCCCCCATATAATAGGCCGCTCCGGCGTAGGGGTGTAGGACGAGGTTGAAGATTAGGTTGTCCTTGTCCCAGACGGGGCCTTCGTGGATGTTGCGCCACCAGCGTTTGAAAAGCGGGATTTTGCCGTTTTCGGTCTTGTTCCATGCCGTAGCATCGGCCGGAAGCGATTCCAGAATAAGCATTGTGGTGACACCGGCACCCATAAGTATGCCTGTGTTGAGCCATAGGCGTTTCCAGTTGGGCATGGTGCGTGTACGCGAGTAAGGGAAGTCGTAGAGTGTAAGGTTGTCGCCATGCTCATGGTAGCCTAATCGGTAGCGGTCTACGGTCAGTGAGGCGGCGAGGGTGTCAACGCTCAAAGCCGTGGAATCCTCCATGCTGACGTTCAATTCTTCCACCAGCAGGCTGTCAGCCACAGATTCCTGAGCCGACAGCCTTGCTGAAATGAAAGAAAGGCAAAGAACCATTAATATTTGAAACGACAATCTCATTAATGTGACGAAATCAGATTTACTTTAAAACTAACACCGGAATTATTGTAACTGTTTTGTAACAAATGTGCGAAATGTTCTAAATTTCCAATTTTGTAGACCGAATTACCACATTTGGCGAAAACCGCACAGTTTTTTTGCCCGTGGAAAGTTAAATGCTTAATTTTGTGGTCTGATAGCCAAAATACATTACTTCATTCATAATCAATTAATTCGCCGTCAGATAATGCACATAGGAAGAATTTTTTCCCCATTAGTTATGCTCATATTGGGTGCGGGCATGGTTGCTGCGCAGGAGTCTGCTGATTCCGTTGTCGCGGTAATTGACAGCGCATTGGCCGACTCGGTCAAGGCCCGACGCGGATTTGTTGATAGAATTATAGATTATTTTAATGAATCAAACCAGTCCACCAATAAGGATGGACTGGATATCAGCGTCATAGGCGGTCCGCATTATTCATCTGACACTAAACTCGGCATTGGGCTCGTTGCTGCGGGCTACTACCGCACCAACAAACTTGACACGCTGTCGCAGCCATCCAATGTGTCGCTCTACGGTGACATTGCCACCACCGGATTCTATCTGATCGGAATCCGTGGCGACCATATATTTGACAATGACAGCCGCCGCATAGACTACAATCTGCATTTCTATTCCTTTCCCCGCTATTTCTGGGGTATAGGTTATGACATGGGCAACGACATGGACAACAAATCGAAGTTCAAAGAGTTGTTTGTCCATGCTTCGGCTGACTATCTCTGGCGCTTGGTGGATTATCTCTACGTTGGCCCTGCGGCCGAGTTTGCCTACGTCAACGCGCGTAAACGTCAGCAACCTGAATTGTGGGACGGCGAGGCTACGCATATATCCTCATTCGGAGCCGGATTCAGAGCCCAGTTTGACAACCGCGACAATCTGACGGCCCCTACGAGCGGGATGCTCATCCAGTTGGAGCAGCGCTTTCTCCCAAAGTTTATTGGCAATGATTATGCCTTCAGTTACACTGATCTTAAACTCTGTGCCTACCATTCGGCGTGGAAGGGGGCGGTGATTGCCGGAAGCTACCATACGCGTCTGGCTTACGGAACGCCTCCATGGAACCTGCTGTCGTCATTTGGCGGAAGTAGTACTATGCGTGGATATTACGATGGACGGTTCCGTGACAAGGGCGAGATGGATCTTACGGTTGAGCTCCGTCAGCATGTTTGGCGCAGGAATGGATTCGTGGTATGGGGCGGTGCAGGAACCGTCTATCCAAAACTCTCCAAAATGCGCCTATCCCATATTCTTCCCAATGGCGGTATCGGTTACCGCTGGGAGTTCAAAAAACTCACCAATGTGCGCCTTGACTACGGATTCGCACGAGGTGAAAAGTCATTCTTATTCAGCATAAATGAGGCTTTCTGAAAAATATTTCCCCATCTGTACGGCGAGTCTCCTCGTGTGGGTACTTGCGGTGTGTATAATTCCGAATATATGGCTGTCGGCAGTTGAACCGCTCACTGTGGTACAGGCCGTTACCAATGTTGTTCTGCCGCTTGGGCTTTATACTGTTCTGATGACACTGAGCCGCCACATTGGCCGCTCCGCGCTATGGATGATAATAGCCATGGTTTTTGCTGCATTCCAGCTGATATTGCTTTATATGTACGGTAGGTCAGTCATAGCCGTGGATATGTTTCTCAACGTTGTCACAACAAACCCCGGCGAGGTCGGCGAGCTGTTGGGCAATCTGATGCCCATAATGACAGTTGTCATAGTGTTTTATCTCATTCCTATAGTAGCAGCTATAGTGGCTGTGGTGAAGAAATGGCGGCTGACATTGCCGCAGATCAGGGCCGGCCGTCGAGCGGGCTACATTCTGACTATCGCCGGCTTGCTGCTGTTAGCGGTTAGCTTCTTCCAGACGAGAAAGTATAATCCGCTGACGGATCTTTTTCCTCTCAATGCTCTTTACAATGTTGGGATTGCCGTAGACCGCACTGTAAAGACGGCTGATTATGAAAAGACTTCTGCCGGCTATTCCTATATGGCCACGGACTCGCGCCCCGATTCCATAGCGGAGATTTATGTGGCCGTGATTGGAGAGACCTCACGTGGCGATAATTGGCAACTCTTAGGCTACGGACGCCCCACAAACCCGCTGTTGAGTGCAAAGAGCGGATTATTGGCTTTCAATAAGGCGATATCGCAGAGCAACACTACCCACAAATCTGTGCCGCTTCTGCTTTCGGAACTTGATGCCGACTCATTCGGTGATTCTATCTACGTGACCAAAGGTCTTCTCACAGCCTTCAAGGAGGCCGGTTTCCGTACTGCGTTCATCTCAAATCAGGCCCGGAACCACTCGTTTATTGATTTCTTCGGGGAGGAGGCCGACACAACCATATTCATACGCGACTATGCGCCCGAGGGAGAGATGGGTAAACTTGACCTCAATCTAATTCCTTATCTTGACCGCGAACTGGCCCGAGGTGATAGGAAGCATCTGATTGTCCTGCACACTTACGGGTCGCATTTCAACTATCGCGACCGGTATCCGCGCTCTATGGCTCGTTTCACACCCGATGGGCCTGCAGAGGCATCGGCTGGAAACCGCGCCGAGTTGATAAATGCCTACGACAATTCTATCCTCGTCGCCGACTCGCTTTTAGCTGCTGTTATTGATCGGTTGGAGGCAAGGGGAGGTGTGTCGGGACTGATTTACACAAGCGACCATGGCGAGGATATTTTTGATGATTACCGCCGGCTATTCCTGCATGCATCGCCATGTCCGAGCTACTATCAGATTCATGTTCCTATGCTGATTTGGCTGTCGCCCGGTTTTATAGGCAGTTATCCGGAAATGTATACGGCTGCTGAGTCCAACAGAAATAAATTCGTGGCATCATCGCAGGCTTATTTTCACACTCTGATGGAGATGGCCGGCATCAAGTCGCCACGGGTGAAGGGTTCGCGGTCACTTGTCAACAGTGGTTACGTTCCAGAGGCTCCGCGCTATTTGAATGATCACAATGAATCCGTAAGTTGGGAGGATGCCGGATTGCTCCCCGTTGACTTCCAAAAGCTTGATTCTTTGCTGCGTAGCGTCAGATAAGGTCAGCCGCAATGATGGAATAGCCCTTATCGTTGGGATGAAGACCGTCGTTAAAAAGACTCTCATCAATCTTTCCATCAGGCTGCAGAAGTTTCTCGCCGGGATTGACAAATGTATATCCCTTGCGTGAGGCCATTGAGGCCAGTTCCCTGTTGACCTCCGCTACCCATGATTCTTTGGCCCGGCGGGGAAGGATACCCGTGATTTTCACCTTTGCCTGCGGCTGTCGTGCGGCCACGGCGTCAGCCAGTAGCTCAATGCCGCTGACTATTTCATCAACCGTGTTGAATCCGCAATTGTTGGTCCCTATCATCAGGACTACTTCCTCGGCCTGATAGCCGTCAAGTTCGCCGTGATACACCCGCCACAGCACATTCTCAATTCTGTCCCAGCCGCAACCGAGATTGGCAAACCCCTGCGGAGCCATGAAGTTTTTCCAGGATTCCGGGCCATTCTTCTTGCGGTGAGCCGGTTCCCCGCCCCAATAGTGGGTTATGGAGTTTCCAAGGATAACCTTGCGCGGTTTGACGCTGTCAACGTAGTGGAGAATGTCAGCATGACGTGCGCGCCATTCGTAAGCGTTGACATCACGTCGCTGGGTCACCGGTACGGTAGTTGAGCAGTTGCCGATTGGAATCCGCAGTATTTCACGCGCTTTTTTCTCCACGGCATCGGCCTGACGCTTCATCCCGAGGTCCGATGGGTGGATATGGTCAACCCAACAGTCCTGGTCCAGGGCTAACTCTTCTATTGTCAGATGATACAGTCCGGTTGTGCCGGCGTTGACAAGGCTGTCAAATGCCCGTTTGTTGGCCCGGTTCACCATCGCAACCTCTTTCATAGCCGTGGAGTCAGACAGCATGTTGCTGTAGCCGATGTGGTCAACGAGCATTATGGGCGCGTCATGGCGCGACCTGATACTGTCAACGGCGTTGATGGTCAGCCTGACAATCTCATCCTCGCTGCGGGTCGTGAGGTTGGGTAGACAATCAAGTATGTAGAGCCTCCCATCAATTTCATTGATGAGACTGACCACCTCCGGGTCGAGCATGCCGTTGCCGGAGAATCCGAGATTGATGACCGGATAATCAAGGCTGCGCTGAAGAATATTGGTCCATGCCATGCCTGGACGCGAGGCGCATGCTCCCTGAGCTATTGATGTACCGTAGACAACGATCGGTTTTTCTGTTTCCACCGGCATGAATTCAAAGGAAGTCCCCTTTGGGGTACCGATTTCAAGCCACTTCACACTGTTGTACAGAGGCAGGTATAGCCGGAATTCGTAGCCTTTGCCGTAACGGGTGTTGTCATTAGTGTGGTTGAATGTGTAGCTTATGGTATCGCCGAAGGAATATTTGCCTCGGCATCGTTGCCATTCGCCGTCGGGAGTTATCCGGTATAGGTCAAGCCCGGAAACTCCCGTGGCCGGTATATGAGCCATGCTCCTTGGCCCCGTCACCTGATATCTCACTCTTATGTCAGAGGCATCGCTGCGGAAGTAGATGGCTATTCCGGCGCTGTGACGCGACTGGCCCCATACTCCGGCCGATACCTTCTCCTTTGCTCGGTCAGGCAATCGGAAATATCCGTTTGAAGCTTCGGCGGTGAAGGCCTGATTCTGAACAGTGGGGAAACCGGCATTGAGAGGGTCGTGCCATTCCCATTGGGCGTATGTCGGGAGAATGGCGAGGATGGCGAGTAGGAATAGAAGTGCTTTCTTCATTTGTGTTCTATGGTTAGCTTTCCGTCAGAGGAAATGGCCACGGAGATGTGACCCGATATGAAGCGGGTGGAATGGATTTCTTCGGTGAGAGGATAAATTTTGAATTGTCCATCGGGCATCCGTTCAAGGACACTCAGGTGATAGTCTTTGCCCTGAAATGTGATTATATGGGCTGCGATGCGTTCCATCAATGGAGCTTTTCCTGAAGTTTGGTGGGCTTAAGTGGCGCCTCATCAAGGCGCTTGAGCTTGCTTCTGTCAATTTTCAACTCTTTCTCTTGAGAGGGAAGCGTGAGCGAAAGGGGAGCCGGAATGTCCTTACGAAGTTTGTGCTGGGTCTTGTTGGAGAACGAGCTTACATCGTTGCGCAAGTTGCGATAATGTCCGCCCCAACGTACACGGGTAAGAGATATGGAGTCAATGAATGCCACTTCTCCGCGAACGGGTGTGTAGGATATTGTGCCATAGACACTCTTGGCGCGTCGGGCAGAGTCAAGGGCAAACGTCATGTCGTGCCATCCATCGCCCGACATCATGCGTGACATGTATTCGAATGTTCCATCGTTGTACTCGGCAGTTATGTTGAACGTTACGGAGCCGCGGTTGTCGTAGGTCTTTGACCGCAGAATGTAAACATCGCCGCTTTCCCAGTTGCGGTCAGAGTTGATGGAGAATGTCATGATATTGCCGGGCATGTTAGCCGAGAAGCGGCGCCAGCGCAATCCGGGCCACACGTCAACCGAGTCACCCTCAAGATCAACGGAAATCTCGGATATACCGTCGGCCGATGAGCCGGCTATGTCCTGTGCCTGTTCAAATCTCTTTTCCAGAATTTCTATGGTGCGGTCATAAACCTCCATGTATTTTTCAAGGTTGTAGCCGTACCAGCTGAATGATGAGTCGGCTTCCTCGCGGGTAACGCCATGGGCAGCGTAGATTGATTGCAACAGGGCGCGTTTGGTGGAGTCATTGTAGAATCTGCGTCCGTTGGATTCGGCAACGCTTTCGGCCATGTAAATGTCAGCGAGCAATTGGGCCATATCCTCCTTCGACATCACTCCCGAGGGACGTCGCGAACATGCGGCTGACAGGATTGCCGTGAGCAGGAGGAATATGAACGCTATGCTGTGACTGGTTTTCATTCGTTGGTCGATTGATCGCTTTCAGCCGAAGGTATGGTAAGCTGCCGGGGATAGAAAATGAGCACTGCAATCATGCCGCACGATATGGCAGCGTCAGCAATGTTGAAAACGGGCTGGAAGAACAAAAACTCCTGACCGGCCACACCGGGCATCCATCCGGGCAATGTAAATGAGAAGAGCGGGAAATAGAGCATGTCGACAACCCGTCCATGAAACAGCGATGCGTAGCCACCTTCGGGCGGGAATATGCTTGCAACTTCGGGCGGGATAGGGTTGTTGAACATCACGCCGTAGAACACGCAATCAATTATGTTGCCAATTGCACCGGCAATGATGAGCGCCAGGCATACGAGGAATCCTGTCTTGATGCGGGGCATATCCTTGATGCGCACGAGAACCCATATAAGCCCTCCCGCCAGCACGAGGCGAAACAGCGTCAGGAAAATCTTGGGCCCGAACTCCATGCCGAATGCCATACCGTTGTTCTCAATGAAGTGGATGTGGAACCAAGAGGTAATCTCAAGGTCTTCATTGAGATAAAAATGGGTTTTGATCCAAATTTTTACAATCTGGTCAATGATAATGACTGCAACTATTATTATTGCGGCAATCAGTCCGCGGTGGCGGGTCGGATGGTTGGTTTCCGTAGGGTTATCGGTAAGTGGTTGTGACATGGGTTCTTGATGGTGAATGTTTTGTCAGTGACCCGGCTGTTGTTTGGCCTCGATGGCCAGTGTGGCGTGGGGCACTGCGCGGAGTCTTTCCTTGGGGATGAGTTTTCCTGTCACCCGGCAGATGCCGTAGGTCTTGTTTTCGATTCTTACAAGTGCGGCTTTCAGGTGGCCAATGAACTTCTGCTGGCGCTCGGCCATGCGACCTGCTTCCTCTTTACCAAGAGTCAGGGCTCCCTCTTCAAGCACCTTGAAAGTTGGGGAGGTATCGGCGGTGTCGTTGCCCTCGGTATTGGTCAGGTACGCTTTATATAGGTCATAGTCGCGCTGGGCTTTTGCAAGTTTGTCAAGGATTATTTCCTTGAATTCCTGCAACTCTTCGTCGGAGTAACGTGTCTTTTCGCTCATGATGCTGATGAATTAATATGTTTGACAAAAACAGGGTGAACTGTTAAAAATCTTATCAACATAACGTGACAGCGACAGGAAGGTTCATTCCGTCAATGTCAAGATTCTCAACAGATTCATTATCAGCACTAACCGGCTCTATGGTCAGGGCTTCGGCAAGTACCTGACGCGATATGTAGGCAGAGTATTCGCGGATGGCATCGGTAATTCCTTCCACCGGAGCGAACACCAGAGTGATTTTGTCAGTGATATTGTAGTCGCGGTCCTTGCGGATGTTCTGAATGCGGTTCACAATCTCACGCGCTATTCCTTCGCGACGCAGTTCCGGAGTGACGGTTATGTCAAGGGCCACGGTGACATTGCCATCGTTGGCCACGAGCCAGCCGGGGATGTCCTCTGAAATTACATCGACGTCAGCAAGATCCACCGTTGCCTCTGTGCCGTCAATGTCAAGAGCAATGTTGCCGTCACGTTCAAGAGCTGCAATCTGCTGCTGCGTAAGGCTTTGGATTGCAGCGGCCACTTTTTTCATTATTTTGCCGAACTTGGGACCGAGTTTCTTGAAATCCGGTTTCACTTTCTTGACGAGCACGCCGGCATCGGCAGCCACGAGTTCGAGTTCCTTGACGTTTACTTCGCCGAGAACGAGATCCTGCACCGAACGCAAGTCGGCCACGAGGGCTTCATCGCCGGCCGGAATCATGATGCGCTGCAGCGGCTGGCGCACTTTTATCTCGGCTTTGCGACGCAGCGAGAGCACCATTGATGTTATGCGTTGAGCCAATTCCATGCGGCGCTCAAGGTTCTTGTCAATCACGGATGCGTCAGGCTCGGGGAGCAGTGCCAGATGAACTGACCGGTCGCTTTGGGTGAGGTCAGCGTAGAGGCGATCAGCATAGAATGGAGCTATGGGTGCAATAAGCATGGCCACGGTTTTCAGACACTGGTACAGAGTCTGGTAAGCGGCCAGCTTGTCTGAGTCCATATCCTTGCCCCAGAAGCGTTTGCGGTTGAGACGAACGTACCAGTTGGAGAGGTCATCGTTGACGAAGTTGCTAATTGCTCGTGCCGCTTTGGTAGGCTCATAGTCATCAAGAGCCTCCTCCACGTTTTTAACGAGCGTGTTGAGAAGCGAGAGAATCCAGCGGTCAATTTCCGGACGCTCGCTGACAGGAATCTGAGGAGCCTCGGGGTCAAAACCGTCAACGTTAGCATAGAGTGCGAAGAAAGAGTATGTGTTGTGGAGCGTTGCAAAGAATTTGCGTGCCACCTCGCGCACTCCGGCCGGGTCGAATTTCAGGTTGTCCCAGGGAGACGAATTTGAAATCATGTACCAACGTAGAGGATCGGAGCCGAATTCTTCAATTGCACTGAACGGATCAATGGCATTTCCTTTGCGCTTCGACATCTTGTCGCCGTTCTTGTCAAGGACAAGGCCGTTGGACACAACAGCTTTGTAGGCCACAGAGTCGCGCACCATTCCGGCAATGGCATGGAGGGTGAAGAACCATCCGCGCGTCTGGTCAACGCCCTCGGCGATGAAATCGGCAGGGAAGAGTTCGCCGGATTCCACACCTTCCTTGTTTTCAAAAGGATAATGGTTCTGAGCAAATGGCATGGCACCTGAATCAAACCACACGTCAATTAGGTCAAGCTCGCGGTGCATAGGTTTGCCGTTGGAGCTTACGAGCACAATGTCGTCAACGTAGGGGCGATGGAGGTCAATGCGGTCATAATTCTCCTTGGAGTAGTCGCCGGGCACGAATCCACGCTCTTTCATCGGGTTGGAGCTCATTACTCCAGCAGCTACGGCTCGCTCTATCTCATCGTAGAGCATAGCTACTGAGTCGATGCAGATCTCTTCATCGCCGCTCTCTGTACGCCATATTGGTAGCGGCGTTCCCCAGTAGCGGCTGCGTGACAGGTTCCAGTCCTGAAGATTCTCGAGCCATTTGCCGAAGCGACCTGTGCCGGTTGACTGTGGCTTCCATTTGATGGTTTTGTTAAGGTCTATCAGACGGTCGCGCACGGCGGTGGAGCGGATAAACCAACTGTCAAGGGGATAGTAGAGCACTGGTTTGTCCGTACGCCAGCAGTGGGGATAGCTATGAACGTGCTTCTCAATCTTGAACACTCCGTCATGCTGTTTGAGCCACATACATATCTCCACGTCAAGAGTCTCGTCCTTGTCAGTCTTCTCCGGGTCGTAGGCATTTTTCACAAATTTACCCTGCCACTTGGAGTACTCCTCCACGTTGACCATGTCGCTGACAAATTTGGGATCAAGGTCGTCAATCATGTAGAATCGTCCTTTCAGGTCAACCATTGGGCGGATGTTGCCATCGCGGTCAATGAGCTGTAGCGGCGGTATGTTGTTCTGTCGTGACACGCGCAAGTCATCGGCTCCGAAGGTTCCTGCGATATGTACTATACCTGTACCATCATCGGTCGACACGTAGTCACCGGGGATAACGCGGAACGCACCTTCGCCTGGGTTGACCCACGGGATGAGCTGGCGATAATGAAGCCCAACAAGTTCGGAACCCTTTTTCTGTCCAACTACTTGCCAGGGTATCAGTTTGCTGCCTTTCTCGTAGTCATCAAGAGCCAGGTCCTTGGCTTTTTCATTGAACATGGTGCCCATCAGAGCATCGGCCATAATTACGGTTATAGGCTCTCCGCTGTAAGGATTGTATGTGCGTACCATGTTATAAAGAATGTCGGGCCCTACGGCGAGAGCTGTGTTCGAAGGGAGTGTCCACGGAGTTGTGGTCCAGGCGAGGACGTAGGGCTTACCCCAGCCTTTCATCTCCTCGGGGACATCGGTCAGTTCGAACTGCGCCACGCATGTGGTGTCCTTCACATCGCGATAGCATCCCTCCTGATTCAGCTCATGGGAGCTGAGTCCGGTACCCGCAGCGGGGGAGTAGGGTTGGATGGTGTAGCCTTTGTAGAGGAGACCCTTGTCATAAATCTGACGTAGGAGCCACCACACGGATTCTATGTAGCGGTTGTCGTAGGTTATATACGCTTCCTCCATGTTGACCCAGTAACCCATTTGGGAGGTCAGTGTCTCCCATTCCTTGGTGAACTTCATCACCTCGCGGCGGCATGCGGCATTGTATTCGTCAACAGAAATCTTTTTCCCAATGTCCTCTTTCGTGATTCCGAGGCTTTTCTCCACGCCGAGCTCCACGGGAAGTCCGTGTGTGTCCCATCCGGCGCGGCGCTTCACGTGGAAGCCGCGCATGGTCTTGTAGCGGCAGAATATGTCCTTGATGCTGCGTGCCAGCACGTGGTGTATACCGGGGCGACCATTTGCCGAAGGGGGGCCTTCGAAGAACACGAACGACGGGCAGCCCTCGCGTTCGCTAAGTGACTGCTCGAAAAGGTTGTCGCGTTGCCATTGGGCAAGTACATCCTTATTGACGGAAGAGAGGTTCAGATTATTGTAGACGTTGAATTTTTTCATTTCTAATTTAATAATGGCGTAAGTATCATTGAGTAGAACCGGAGATTATTCCCACTCTATGGTTGCCGGCGGCTTGGAGGAGATGTCGTAGGTTACGCGGTTGACTCCGCGCACTTTGTTGATTATCTTGTTCGAAACTTCGGCAAGGAAATCGTAGGGCAGACGGGCCCAGTCAGCGGTCATGGCATCAGTGGATGTTACGGCGCGGAGAGCAACTGCGCGCTCGTAGGTGCGTTCATCGCCCATCACGCCAACGCTCTGCACCGGCAAGAGAATGGCACCGGCCTGCCAAACCTGATTGTAGAGGTCCCAGTCGCGCAATCCCTGAATGAAGATATGGTCAGCCTCCTGAAGTACGGCCACCTTTTCAGGGGTTATGTCGCCAAGAATGCGGACGGCAAGACCGGGCCCCGGGAACGGGTGGCGTGTGATAAGTCGCTCCGGCATTCCGAGTTCACGCCCAACAGCACGAACTTCGTCCTTAAACAGCAATCGGAGCGGTTCGCAAAGTTTGAGCTTCATCTTGTCAGGCAGGCCACCTACGTTGTGGTGGCTCTTGATTGTTGTGCCTGTGATGGAGAGCGATTCTATGCAGTCAGGATAAATTGTGCCTTGACCGAGCCATTTCACATCGGTGAGTTTGTGGGCCTCTTCGTCAAAAACTTCTATGAAGTCGCGGCCTATTATCTTACGCTTCTTCTCCGGATCGGTAACACCGGCAAGGTCGGCGAAAAATTTCTTTGATGCGTCAACGCCAATCACGTTCAGTCCAAGGCCCTCATAGTCACGCATCACATCGGCGAATTCATTTTTGCGTAACATGCCGTGGTCCACGAATATGCAGGTGAGGTTCTTGCCTATGGCCTTGTTGAGAAGCACTGCGGCCACTGAGGAGTCAACGCCGCCGCTCAGTCCGAGCACCACTTTGTCATCGCCAAGCTGCTCCCTGAGCGTTGCAACCGTTGATTCAATGAATGAGGCTGCGCTCCAGCTCTGGGTGGAGCCACAGATATCTACAACGAAGTTGCGCAGAATCTGGGTGCCGCACTGCGAGTGGTATACCTCGGGGTGGAATTGAACGCCCCACACTTTCTCGTCATCGGCGCGGAATGCGGCGATGGGCACCTGGTCAGTCGATGCAATGATTGAAAATCCTTCGGGTAGAGAGGTGATGGTGTCGCCGTGGCTCATCCACACCTGTGATCCCGGATGGATGTCGCGCATCAGCGGGTCAACGTCATTTACCTGCGAAAGCAGCGCGCGGCCATACTCGCGTGAGTCAGCCGGTTCAACGGTGCCGCCATTCTCGCGGGCAATGAACTGCGCTCCGTAGCAAATTCCGAGCAGGGGCCAGGTCCCGCGCAGGCGTTCAAGGTCGGTGCGGAAAGCCTTTTGGTCATATACCGAGAAAGGGGAGCCGGAGAGCACTACGCCTATTACGTCAGGATCATCGTAGGGCATCTTGTTGTATGGCACTATCTCGCAGTAGGTGTTGAGTTCACGTATGCGACGGCCAATCAGCTGTGTGGTCTGAGAGCCGAAGTCAAGGATAATTATTTTTTGCATAACTGGTTTTTACCGGTTGATTGGTTGGCAGAGTTGATATATCGGTTGCAAATTTAATCAAAATTCCTGAAAGCCGGTTCATTTAAGCGCAGAGAGTTGCTCCGGATTGCCCACGAGCCAAAGTATGTCGTGGGCCATGAATACGGTTGTCGGTTCAGGCGTGAAATATTTTTCATCGCGCATCATGCTGACGAGCAGACTCTGATATTTTGTGGAAAGTTGTGAATTGGCAACTTTCTTGCCAATAAGTGACGATTTTTCGGATAATTGAATGGATGTTAGCTTAATCGAATCCTTCTGCACGGATTGATTGCTCTCTTTTTCCGGGGCTTCAATCACGGGTATGAGCCGCTCAATTTCGTCGTCAGTGCCGATTACACCTATCACATCGCCCGGGAAGATGCGGGTGTCGCCGGCCGGAACCGGAATTAACTGGGAGCCGCGCTGTATCGAAGCTATGCTCACTCCGTAGCGTGAACGGATGCCGGAGTCTGCAAGTCTGCGCCCTACGGCCGGACAGGCGTGGCTCACGGTCATGAATGCAAGGTGGAGATCACCAATCACGTTGTTGTTTTTGCCTGAGCGTCGGAGGTCACGTTCGTTGAGATTGTTGATGAATTTGGTCTCAATAGAGCGCATGCGCTTGCTCACGCGTTTTGACAACACAAAGATGAGCAGCATGAATATGACCAGCCCCATAGTTGCAGCTACGGCCCATGGATAGAATGATTTCAGCATTGCTACAACCAGTCCCAGCGCCAGCATCAGGCGGAAAAATGTCATCAGAATCAGCGGTAGGTCAAACCGGGCGTTGGCCTCGATAAGGCGTTCGCGCTCAGTGCGTCGGGAGGCGGGATACGACAATGCGAGCAAAAATGGAGCCATTGCTGCAAATGTAAGCAAGCAGCAAATGAACCGCCCCCAATGGGGCATCCAGGCTGCGAGCAGAGGATAGGCCCAGCGTTGCGAAATGATAATGATGGCTATCAGCACAACCGAATAGAGCATGATTCGCCACACGTAGCGGGTAAGAAGAGTTTTCCACAGTCGCCCTGTCTCGCTTTCGCTCGATGCATTGTCAGTGAAACGGTCAAGAAGGAAGTGCAGTCGGGCAGGAAGATGCGAGGCCACGAACCGGTAAGCCGGGTCGGCCATACGTATGAAATATGGCGTGGTAAAAGTGGTGAGTACGGACACGGCCACCACGATAGGGTAGATTGATGAATCGAGCACTCCGAGCTGCATTCCGAGAGTGGCTATGATGAAGGCAAACTCTCCAATCTGAGTGAGTGAGAATCCTGATTCAATGGCCACTTTCAGCGTCTGGCCGGTGGCCAGCATTCCTGCGGTGCCGAAAACAATCATGCCCACTATTACCACGGCGGAGATAATCAATATCGGGCCGGTATAGTGAACTATCACGTCAGGGTTTACCATCATTCCCACTGATATGAAGAATATTGCTCCGAAAAGGTCCTTTATGGGGGTGGTGACATGCTCTATGCGCTCGGCGAAGCTGGTCCCGGCAAGAATCGAACCCATGACGAAGGCTCCAAGAGCAAGGGAGAATCCGCAATAGACGGAGAATACCGCCATGCCGAGGCACAACCCCATTGACACAATGAGAAGAGTCTCAGAGTTGAGGAAGCGCCGGTTGAGGTTGAGCAGCGAGGGGAGAATGAACACTCCCGTGGCAAACCAGATGATTAGGAAGAACACCAGTTTACTTATATTGAGGAGCATTTCGCCCCCTTCCACACTGTTGTTGACGGCTATTGACGAAAGAATAACCATCATGACAACCGCGAACAGATCCTCTACAATCAGCACTGCAAAAACGAGCGATGCAAATTTCTTGCGTGTTAGCTGTAAGTCGTTGAATGCCTTGATGATGATGGTGGTTGACGACATTGACAGCATGCCGCCGAGGAAAAGACTGTTGATGTTGGTGAAGCCCAACAGTCGCCCGATGGCGAATCCGCAGCACATCATGCCCACAACAATTATCAGCGCTGTCACAACTGCCGAGCCTCCGGCATTGAGCAATTTCTTGAAGCTGAATTCAAGTCCAAGCGAGAAGAGCAGGACCACGATTCCCATCTGTGCCCAGAATTCAATGTTTTCCGCAGTGGTGACTGAGGGCAGGTATGTGAAGTTAGGGCTGGCGAGAAATCCGGCCACTATGTAGCCGAGGACCACCGGCTGCTTTATCCACTTGAAAAATATGGTGGAGACCGCAGCAAGTATAAGCAGAAACGCCAAATCGGTGATGAGTCCTTCGATCTGGAGCTCCGAGCCGGCTGTGGCTGTCAGCAGGATGGTTGACAATATCATATCGTGAGTTCTTTCGCTATGGAGATAGAGGTGGTTGGATGGATTTTACGGAAATCGGAGAAGATTGGGATGAAGTCAAATGTTTCACGAGCCAATACCACGAGGTTCATGCTTGTGGTGTTTTGTCCGAAGTTGTAATCAACAAAAACATTGACCAGATGAACGTGATGGTCTGCGAGAACTTTGCGGTAGGGAGAGATATCAGTGACAATGTTGTCGACGCGTATTCGAATGATTCGCGACTCTCCGCCGAGCTTTATGTGGTGCTCAATGCTCTCAAGGCCCGTCAACACTATGATTATAAATATTGTGGCGATGCATGACAGAAAGTACATACCCACTCCAACGGACATTCCTATCGCTGCTACAATCCATATTCCGGCTGCCGTTGTCAGACCGCGGACTGACCCTTTGGTCTGGATTATTGCTCCTGCGCCGAGGAAACCGATTCCGGTGATTACCTGTGCGGCTATACGTCCCGGGTCGCCGTTCTTAAGGCCAAGGTAAACCTGCGGAACATAGATGGACAGTATCATGGCGAGGGTGGCTCCCATGGATATGAGCGCAAATGTACGTACTCCGGCTATCTGGCCTTTACGCTTGCGTTCGAGCCCAACGCAACTCCCCAGCAACATGCTCAGCATCAGCTTGAACACAGAGTTGATGGAGTTGACCTCTACGGCATTAATACTGTCGGCTATATATTCCAACATAGTCGGCTATTATTTTTTCAGAGTGAAACGGCGCGATGTGAGGCGGTAATTGTCAGCGAAGAGCTCCACGGTGTAGTCACCGGGAGATAGGGTGGTGTTGACGTCCCAGTACATTGTTATACCGGAAATTTCATCGCCACCGTATTCCACAGTCTTTTTGGCTGTGCATGTGATGTTGGAGCCTTCAAACGGGAACGAGCCGGCGTTGCCGAGAAGTGAACCCTCGGGACCGGTGAGGCGCAGATATATTGTCTTCGGCCCTACGGGAGTGGAGTTGTTCTGCGGAATTGTGAATGTTACCTTGAGCTGTTTTGCCTTGGTAACGTTGTTTTCGGTCTTGCCTTTCTTGTTGAGGGCCTGAAGCGTCACTCCGGTCACGTTGAGTTTTTCGGCGAGGGTCATGCGCTGGCTCAACGCTTCGTTTTTCTGTGACACTTCCTGCACCTGAGAGGATAGCGATTCGTTGACTGTGCGAATCTCGGAGTTTTCAGCCTTCAGGCCTGCGTTTTCTTTTGTCAGTGAGTCCACCTGAGCTATGTAGTGGCGCAGGAGTCCGCGCAGGGTGGCAATCTCGCCCTGAAGTTCCTTAATCTTGGCCGACTTGGCCTCGAGCTCGGCACGCGACTGTGTTTTCTGCTGCTTCAACTCGTTCATGAGCTGCTCCACCTTGGCTTTGGCGGCAGTGTACTTTGCGAGAATGGTGTCGTTGGCTAACTCAACAGCTTGGTTCTCATATTGCTGGAACTCGGAGTTGATGGCATCGAACTCATTGGATAGCTGCAGCTGCTCGTTGGCCAACTGTAGCTGCTCGTTCTTGGCCTGAGCCTCGTTGACTTCCTGGCGCAGCGATGCAACCTGGCTGACGCTGAATATGATGGCACCGGCCAATAGAGCAAGTAGCACTACGCCTATGATTATTATTGTCTTGCGGTTCATTTTTTCAATTGCTGATGCTTTCGGTTATATGATTCCGGAAATTATAATCCACGGCCGTGGCAGTTCTTGAACTTCTTGCCGCTGCCGCAGGGACAAGGATCGTTACGCCCAACTTTCGGGCCAACCTTTACGGGCTGTACGCGCTGCTGCTGACCCTGCGGAGCGGATGCGGCGGCACGCTGGGCATTCTCTCCGGGAAGGGCTTCTTTCGAAGCGCGGTACTGGGAGTAATCGTTTTTGCGTTCAGGCATTGCGCGGGTCACTTCAGGCTGACGGGGCTGCTCCTGCTGTTGCTCATTGGGGCGTGGCTGTGGCATGTAAATCTGTCCGCGGGTAAGGGCTGACGCTACTTTCACGTTGAGGTTATTGAGCATGCTCTCGAACAGGTGGAACGATTCCATCTTGTAGATTACGAGCGGGTCTTTCTGCTCGTAGGATGCGTTCTGCACTGACTGGCGCAGCTGGTCAAGTTCGCGGAGGTGTTCTTTCCATAGTTCGTCAATAGATACGAGTAGAATTGCTTTATGCCACTCCTTGACAATCGAACGGCATTCAGTGTCGTAAGCTTCCTTGAGATCGGCACGCAGATGGAACACGCGTTTACCGTCGGTCAGCGGTACAATTATTTTGCCAGTCATCTGCTGCACTTCCACGCAGTTGCGGATTACGGGCATGGCCACGTTGCGTATGGCTTCGCTCTTGCGGTCAAATGCGGCTATTGCAGCTTCGTTGATGCGGTCAATCAGGTCCTCCTTGGTCAGCGATGCAAATTCTTTCTCGGTGAACGGGGCCTCGATTGTCAGGATTTTCATCAGTTCGAGATTGAGATCCTGATAGTCAGTGGGCGCGGAGTAATTGTTGACAAGGTTCTCAATGACGTCAAAGAACATGTTGGCGATGTCAATACCTATGCGTTCACCTAACAGGGCGTGGTGGCGGCGCGAGTAGATGTAGGTTCGCTGTTTGTTCATCACGTCGTCATATTCAAGAAGGCGCTTACGGATACCGAAGTTGTTCTCTTCCACGCGTTTTTGAGCGTTTTCAATGGCCTTGTCAATCATTTTAGACTCAATCATCTCGCCCTCCTCTATGCCGAAGCGGTCAAGCATCTTCATCACCTTGTCCGTTACGAACAGGCGCATAAGCTGGTCTTCAAATGAGAGATAGAACACCGAGGAACCCGGGTCGCCCTGACGACCGGAACGTCCGCGTAGCTGGCGGTCAACTCGACGGCTTTCGTGGCGTTCTGTACCAATGATGGCCAGACCGCCGGCATTCTTGACCTCGTCGGGGAGCTTGATGTCCGTACCACGGCCGGCCATGTTGGTGGCTATGGTTACGGTTCCGGCGCGACCTGCCTGTGCCACGATGTCTGCTTCCTTCTGGTGCAGTTTGGCGTTGAGCACGTTGTGGGGAATGTGGCGCATAGTCAGCATTCGGCTCAGAAGCTCGGAGATTTCAACCGAAGTGGTGCCGACGAGAACCGGGCGGCCTTCATTCACGAGGCGCTGAATCTCGTCAATCACGGCTGCATATTTTTCTTTCTTGGTCTTGAACACGCGGTCCTTCATATCCTCGCGGGCAACGGGCCGGTTCGTGGGGATGGTGACCACGTCAAGTTTATAGATGTCCCAGAACTCGCCGGCTTCTGTTTCGGCCGTACCGGTCATACCGGCAAGTTTGTGATACATACGGAAGTAGTTCTGGAGCGTGATTGTGGCGAATGTCTGTGTGGCGGCCTCTACCTTTACTCCTTCCTTGGCTTCGATGGCCTGATGGAGTCCGTCGGAATAGCGGCGTCCTTCCATGATACGTCCGGTCTGCTCATCGACAATCTTGATTTTGTTGTCGTCAATCACGTATTCCACATCCTTCTCAAAAAGGGTGTAGGCTTTGAGAAGCTGTGTCACGGTGTGGACGCGCTCGGCCTTTACGGCGTAGTTCTGCATCAAGGCGTCTTTCTTTGCGGCGCGTTCGGCAGGGTCAGTGATGGTTTCGGCCTCTGAAAGCTGCGCGGCAATGTCAGGGAGCACAAAGAAGGTGGGGTCGGATTGAGTTCCGGTCAGCGCGTCGATACCTTTGTCTGTCAGTTCCACGCTGCGGTTTTTCTCGTCAATGACGAAGTAGAGCGGCTCAGTGGCTTTGGGCATCTCGCGTGAGTTGTCCTGAAGATAGTAAGCCTCGGTTTCAAGAAGAATATTCTTCATACCCTCCTGGCTGAGGAAGCGGATGAGGGGTGTGTTCTTAGGCAGACCCTTGAAAGCGCGGAACAGTAAAAGAGCTCCTTCCTTGCGCACCTCCTTGTCATCGCTAGCAAGTTTGGTCTTGGCATCGGCAAGAATCTGGTTTACAAGTTTACGCTGGGCCTGCACCACTTTCTCAACGTTGGGCTTGTACTCGTTGAATAGCTGATCATCGCCCTGGGGAACGGGACCGGAAATGATTAGTGGCGTACGGGCATCATCGATAAGCACGGAGTCAACCTCGTCGACAATCGCATAGTAGTGTTTGCGCTGCACCATGTCTTCGGGCGACATTGCCATGTTGTCGCGGAGATAGTCGAAGCCGAATTCGTTGTTGGTTCCGAATGTAATGTCGCAGTTGTAGGCTGCGCGGCGCTGGGGTGTGTTGGGCTGATGTTTGTCAATGCAGTCCACTGTTGATCCGTGGAACATGTAGAGCGGGCCCATCCACTCGGAGTCGCGCTTGGAGAGGTAGTCGTTGACAGTGACCACGTGGACTCCCTTGCCTGATAGCGAGCGGAGAAATACGGGGAGTGTCGCAACGAGGGTCTTACCTTCACCGGTTGCCATTTCGGCGATTTTACCCTGATGGAGGACTACGCCGCCAATGAGCTGCACATGATAGTGAATCATGTCCCATGTTATCATGTTGCCTCCGGCCATCCACTGGTTTTTGTAGATGGCTTTGTCGCCTTCAATGCTGACGAAGTCCTTGCCCTGAGCAGCCAATTCGCGGTCAAGATCGGTGGCTGTCACCTCTATCGTGGGGCTGTTGGCAAAGCGAGCGGCAGTTTCGCGCATGGTGGCGAACACCACGGGCAGATGCTCATCGAGTTTGCTTTCAATAATGTCGAGGATGTTTTTCTCGTGACGGTCTATCTCATCCCATAGAGGCTGACGCTTGTCAATGGGAATGTTGTCAATCTCAAGGCGCTTTTGGGCGGCAGCCTCTTCATCGGCGGCTACGGCCTGACGTATGTCGGCACGGACAGCATTGATTTTTTCACGCAGCTCATCGGGAGTCAGCTGTTTCAGCTCTTTGCTGAGAGCCTCTATTTTATTTACAATCGGCTTTATTTCGCGGAGGTCACGGTCCGACTTGTTGCCGAAAATTTTACTTAGCAGTGATGTTACTGACATTTATGTTTTTTCTTATCCTGTTGGTTGTTAAATGATTATCGGTGCCGGACGAACATTCGGCACCAAAATTACTGCAAAGATAACGAATATGAGCGAATTTACGTTTATCCGAGGCCTAATATTTTTCCCCTGAATGCGCGAGGTTAGGGTTGCTCGCCGGGGATATGGACATCGAGCTGGGGGAAGGGGAAGCTGAGGCCGTGGAGCGGAAGCGTGTTGTAGATTAGTTCGTTGACTTTGAAGTAGACGGGCCAATAGTCCGATGAATTGACCCATGCTCTGACGGAGAGATTCACGCTTGAGTCTGCGAGTTCCGACAAGAATATCTGAGTAGTGTGGCCCGAATTCTCATCCTCTATTATGCGGCCGTCGGATCTTAGCAGCTCTGTTATCACCTCGCGGGCTTTGGCCACATCATCGCCATAGCTGATGCCAACCGTCCAGTCAATGCGGCGGAATTTCTCGCGGCTCCAGTTGTTGATGGAGCTGGTGGAGAGCGGACCGTTGGGCACTATGATGGATTTGTTGTCGGGCGTTACGATTATGGTGGAGAATATCTGGATTTCCTTTACTACACCGGCATAGCCCTGGGCTTCAATATATTCTCCTACCCTATAGGGCTTCAACAGCAGAATGAGCACTCCGCCGGCAAAATTCTGGAGCGTACCGCTCAGAGCCATACCAATGGCAACGCCGGCCGATGCGAAGATTGCTATGAACGAGCTGGTGTTGATGCCTATTATCCCTATTACCGTAACCACTAAAATGAAGTAGAGAACCATCCTGACGAGCGAGAGGATGAATGTGGTGAGCGAACGGTCAACGCTGCGGCGGGTTAATATTCGGTTGGTCAGGCCGTAGAGCTTGTTGATGATGAAGCGGCCGGCATAGAACACCACTATGGCCACGGCCAAGTGTATGGCAAATTCTACAATAGTTGTCGCCAATTTGTTGATAAGGTCATCGACTGAGACGGCTTTGAGCGCGCTCCAGCCTTCCTCGGCTTTGGCAATTGTTGAGTCGGGAACTTGATCTGTCAGCCCGGGAATGGGTACTTGGTTGAGAATCATTGGTTATAAATGTGATGGATGGTTATTTTACTACGTCATTGTACCATGACGTCTCGGTGTAGCCGTATTTTGAGGGGGTGTTCGATGAACTGATTATGTTGCATCCGAGCCCGCTGAAGTTTGATGCGTCAAGACTGTAGACTGTCGCAGTGGTGTAGGTAGTGGTGACAACGTCGTTGTAGGCCTTCTCCCAAGCGACAAGTTCCGAGGGGCTGTCGGCCAGCAAGGCTTTGAAATAATGCTTCATGTCGTAGATGCCTGACGACATGATACTTGTGCGGTAGTAGCGCACCGGGGTGTAGCCCGAAGGTGTGGAATGTTGTTGCATAGCCTCACGCGACAACTCGGCCAGCCGGTCAAGCCCGGAGGTGTTTATCACAGATATGCAGCATCCGTTGGTGGCCTGAGCCACGTAGAAGTCAAAGGTGTTCTTTATGGCGGCTGCTATATCGGGCTCCGTGGCAAAGAAATGTGTTATGTTTTTCTGATAGGGCATGCCTTCGAGGCCGAGCTCTGTTGGGCATCCGGCTATTACTGGTGTCAGCTTCCGCAGTTCGTAGGCTACTTCCACTGTGGCCATGTGGCAGCAATCAAAATATATGAAATCGTAGGTGTTGCCCTCAAGAGCCTTGCGGAGTGACGATATTTTCATCCTTTTGGTTCCGGAGTCAGTGTTGTCGGCGCCGAATGAATATGTTTGCAACGGCGATTCGCCCTCATCCTCGTCAATTACGCCGGAGTCGTTGAGCCATCCTGTTCCGTGGCTCCAGAAAATGAGTCCGAGGTTGCGCGTCTTGTCGAGGGCGCTGACATCCTCCATCACCTGGCTCATACGGGCTATGCTGACTGATGATTCAGATGTGTCGTAGGTCTTTAGAGTCTGAGTAGACCCATCGTTCATCACTTCTATCAGCTCAGGGTTGCCTGTCGGCGTGTGATAATAGACGAGCAGGCGCCCACCCTTTATGTCATTGGCCCCCTCCTTTATTTCAGCAAAGTCAAGAGAGGCATAATAGGAAAGATTGTTGTTCGCTACCATGTAGACGAGCACAGAGCGGGTATCGGGGGTGGTAGGGGTGTCGGGCTCGTCGCTCGACGAAGAGCATCCGGCAGAAAAAATTAAGATAATTATGGCGCTTAGAGAGCAGATGAGGAGTTTTATGTTGTTCATAGGGATTGTTGTCAAAGTGAGTTCAGATTGTGATGGCATGAATCATTCTGCAAATCTACAAAAAAACCGCCACATACGCAAAAGCCATGCATATAACACAACGAAACAGCGTTGAGCGTAACGTGCGTCTGTTGATAGCATGATGCCAGTTAACAATTATTAACTCAAATAGAATTATGGGGTGTTACTAAATGTTGGAAAATCCGGCCTTTGGGGTTGACGGCATTAATAAAATGATTAACTTTGTGGCAAATATAAATTCTAATAACCAATGACTAACTCCAAACCTTACGTTATCGGCATTGACATGGGCGGCACTAACACCGTCTTTGGTATCGTTGATGCCCGCGGCGTTGTTATCGCCAGCAATTCTATAAAGACCCGTAAACATGCCAAGTTCGAGGACTATATCGGTGAACTGTGCACGGAACTCAATCACCTTATCGAAGCCAATGAGGCTGTTGGCAAAATTTTCGGTATAGGTGTGGGTGCTCCTAACGCCAACTATTTCACCGGCATGATTGAGGATGGTGTGAACCTTCCCTGGCCCACTCCCATCCCCTTCGCCAAACTCCTTTCTGAAAAGATGGGTGTCCCCGTGGCCATTACCAACGATGCCAACGCTGCAGCCATTGGCGAAATGACCTACGGCGCTGCCCGTGGCTTGAAGGATTTCATCATGATAACACTCGGAACCGGTGTTGGTAGCGGTATCATCATCAACGGACAGCTCGTTTACGGTCACGATGGTTTCGCAGGTGAGCTCGGCCACATGATTGTGAAGCGCAACAATGGACGTCTTTGCGCATGCGGCCGCTCGGGTTGCCTCGAAACTTATTGCTCAGCTACAGGCGTTGCCCGCACAGCCCGCGAGTATCTCGAATTGACTGACACTCCCTCGCCCCTGCGCAACATTCCCTTTGAGGACATCACCTCCAAGGACGTTTACGATGCAGCAATGGCAGGCGACAAGCTGGCCAACGATGTGTTCACATTCACCGGCACGGTTCTCGGCGAGGCTCTTGCTGATTTCACCGTGTTCTCCGCTCCTGAGGCGTTTGTGCTCTTCGGCGGTCTGGCAAAGGCTGGCGAACTGCTGCTGAAACCTGTGCGTGAGGCTATGGAGAAGAACATGCTCTCAATATGGAAAGGCAAGGTTAAGGTTATCCTCAGCGAGTTGAAGGAAGCCGATGCCGCAGTGCTCGGTGCAAGCGCTCTCGGTTGGGAAGCCAAGCCTATGGCCGCTCCAGAGGTGGTTGCAACTCCATCCACCATTGAGATTGTGAAATAAAATAATAAAGATTGTGATTTAGCACAATAGATTTCATTTTGTTGGGTCCCCGCTTCCGGTTGTGCCGGGAGCGGGAATTTTATTGAGTATATGGAACATTCTACAAAATTTCGTAATTTTGCATCATCAACAACCGATAACCAACAACTCAATAATATGAACCGCAAAGTAAGGGTAAGATTTGCCCCATCACCCACCGGGCCGCTCCATATAGGCGGAGTCCGCACCGCTCTTTACAACTACCTCTTCGCGCGCCAGCATGGCGGCGACATGATTCTCCGCATAGAGGACACTGACTCCAACCGTTTTGTGCCCGGAGCCGAGGACTACATCAACGAATCGCTGCAGTGGCTCGGCATAGGAATTGACGAAGGTGTGCGTCAGGGGGGTGCCTATGGCCCTTACAAACAGAGTGAACGCCGCGACATATATCGCACCCATGTGCAGACTCTTCTCGATGCCGGCAAGGCATACATAGCATTTGACACACCCGCTGAACTTGAGGAGGCACGCAAAGCCACTCCTAATTTCCAGTACGATTCGTCAACACGCGGAGCCATGCGCAACTCTCTGTCAATGCCGGCCGATGAGGTGAAGCGTCTCATTGAACAGGGCGGAAAATATGTGGTCCGCTTCAAAATTGAGCCGGGCCGCGATGTGGAAGTCAACGACCTTATCCGTGGAAAAGTAACAATAAACTCCTCCATACTTGACGATAAGGTGCTATACAAGAGCGCCGATGACCTCCCCACATACCATCTGGCCAACATTGTTGATGACCATCTAATGGAAGTCAGCCATGTGATTCGTGGCGAAGAGTGGCTTCCATCGGCGCCGCTCCACGTACTTCTCTACGAGGCTTTCGGCTGGGCTGATACAATGCCGGCATTCGTTCACCTGCCGCTGCTGCTGAAGCCCGATGGCAAAGGCAAACTGTCGAAACGCGATGGTGACCGCCTCGGATTCCCGGTTTTCCCCCTTGAATGGCATGATCCCAAGAGCGGTGAAATATCCTCCGGATATCGCGAGCGAGGCTATCTGCCGCAGGCTGTGGTAAATTTCCTTGCCCTCCTGGGATGGAATCCCGGCGATGACACCGAAATAATGTCAATGGACGAGCTGATAGAAAAGTTCTCGCTCGACCACTGTTCGCGTGCCGGTGCCCGTTTTGACTTTGAAAAAGGCAAGTGGTTCAACCACAAATATCTCCAGATGCTCCCCGCTGAGGAGCTGGCTCAGATGTTCAAGCCGGTTATGAGAGCCAACGGAGCAGACCCCGCGGCATTCAGCGACGAGTATATAACCCGAGCAGTTGAAATGGTCAAGGACCGCATCAATTTCGTGAGCGACTTGTGGCAGCAGGCCCGATTCTTCTTCGTAGAGCCTGACAGCTACGAGGAGAAAGCCGTGCGCAAACGTTGGAGTGCCGACATGCCCCGCATAATGGGCGAATTGGTGGAAGTGCTGAAGGGCCTGCCTGATTTCAGTGCGCAGACAGCAGAGCCTATAGTGCTTGGTTGGATTGCTGACAAGGGTTATCACCTCGGAAACGTCATGAATGCGTTCCGCCTGACGGTTGTGGGTGAGTGCAAGGGCCCGCACATGTTTGACATAACGGAGCTTATGGGCCTTGATGAGACAGTACGCCGCATCAATATCGGAATCGAGCGCTTGCCTAAGGGCGAGTAACCGTTATTTCTTGCGGAACCATGCCGGAAGCCTTATGGCTCCGATGGCAAGATATATATAATATGTGAGTAGGCGCCACAGGATGGCTATCACCAACACCATTGATGAATCAGCTATCAAATCGCCATAATAATTCGTGAACAACCATTCGCTCAGCCCGCTGCCGCCAGGTGTCGGGCTGATTGTTAATAGTGTCCACACCACGAATTGCCGGGCAAACACTATGCCTTGCGGAGCCATTGCCGAGAATCCCCAGAACAGAGCGTTGACAACAAGGTAGCGGCACACCCATGTCATTGTGGTGGCGCCCAGCGCCTCAGCCCACCATGCAGCTCCTCGGCGACGCAAATCGCGACCGGCGCTGACCATTGTTTCGCCGAGTTCCACCACTTGCGGATGCCATCGGCGCAGTATGCGCAGCGAGAATAGGCGTGAAAGCATTCCGGCTATACGGCGGGGATAGATGAAGGCTCCCATGAAAAGGAAAAGTGTGATTGCGCATATTCCTCCGTAGACAATCCAGAATGCAAGGCGCACTCCCGTGGAGAATGCCCCGGGGTCAAAACCGAATATCTGCCTGCCGGGAAAAATTATGAATATCAGTGGACACGCAATGACGGCAAACAGTTCGTCGAGCATCAGCACAATCATTGTAATTATAGTGGCGCGCCCAAGCGCAATACCCTGGCGCTGCATAAAAATCATGCTCAGGGCCGAGCCTCCGGCTGTTGAAGGCGTGATGGATGAGGTGAACTCGCATTGCATGGTGACTTTCAGCGATTGTCGCCATGACAGCCGACGATCAGTCAGCGAACGGAAGCGCCACATCATGCCCCATTCGCGCCCGGCAACGCAGATGAGAGCTATGGCTATCGCTGCAAACGTGTGGAGCGTCCAGGGGATGGTTTTCCACTGCTCAATGCTGAATTCGCGACTGAAAAGCCATATCACCACTCCGGCACCTATGGCTACCGGAAGCATTGTCTTTAGAATCAGGCCGCGACTCGAGTTGTTTATGTTGCCGGTGGACATGACTTGCTCTATCAGTCAAACGGGTCTGTAGGTTCGTCATCAGGCTCCGGATTTTCGGGGACATTGGCCTTTTCCGCTTCGGCAGCTGCCTTGGCTATGGAGTCAACTTTCAGACGTTCTTCTTCAGCCTTACGGGCGGCCTTGATTGAATCAGCGGTCGCTTTTTCGGCCTTGAGCCTTTCGGCATCGGCATCGGCTGTGGAGTGCTTGGGCTTGCCGATGTTGAGCTGAACCACGTTGCAATCCTCCTCCTTATTGACTTTTTGGTCGCGGTCAGATGGATTGACTATTATCGGCATTCCGGCATGTACGTATTGAACAAGGTCAAGAATGTTCTCGTTGAGCAGTCGGATGCAGCCGTGGCTTGCGCGTCGTCCGGGTGAGTAGCGCGCTGCAGTGCCGTGGATGCCTATCTGGTTCGACACCGGATTCTTGACTCTTATGAAGCGCGGGCCAAACTGACCTTTTACCTGTGATGTGTGCCCATCGTCGTCGGTGTATAGCCAATCGGTGGAGTCGTAAGTGGAACCGGCATAGAAAAATCCTTCAGGGGTGCGGTTGTCGCGGCGTTTGTGCTTGGTCCCGTAGTAGCGTGAACATGCCATCAGGTAGCTCTTCACCTCCCGGCCGTAGCGGTCATAGAGAATCACGTGCATCGATTGTTTGTCAACTATGATGAAGTGGTCAAAGCGGTTGTTGATAAGCCTGCGGCCGTAGTCTACGTTCTGTTTAAGTACCGAGGGGATTATGCCTTGGCTGTACTCATCCCAGTGGCCTGAGTTTTGCATGAAGGCAAGAGCTTCTTCGGCTGAAGCCAGTGAGTCGATATTGCTTTTGGGAAGAGCTGGAGCAATGGGTTCCTCTGGAAGAGCGGTGGCAGTGTCAAGCGATGGAGAAGTCTCGGCCATTGAGTCAGGCGAGAAAGTGACAGTGTCATTATTCTGTCCATTACCTCCACAGGAAGCAAGCAGCGAAGCGATTGCGAGCAACAGAACGTAATACGGTTTCATAGCGAAAAAATGCAATGTTGGAAAATTGACTGCAAAGTTAGCTCTTTTCTTTCAAATTATCACATTGCTGACATAAATATATTCGAAATGAATTAAAATGGACCGCCCACCTATCCCACCGCCACCACTCCACCCGCATGCTTGCGCCGTAAGCACTTCTGCCCCATCCGCACGGTTGCGCTGTAGGCGCATTTCAATATTAGCCACGGGTGAGGCCGAAGGCCGTAACCCGTGGAAAACCCGACAAAATGTATCGCTCCGCATCGCGGGGCTTCAAATATAGAACCACGCCCACATCGCCCCCAAACCGATATTACTTTTGCGGCATGCTCGCTGCACGAAAAATATCATGTCCGCTACCTGCCACCGTCCGCAAACCACGGCGCAACTTCGCCGCACTCTTCGAACGATGGCTCGGCTACAGCCTCCATCCCCGTGCCCGCCGTCTCATCGCTGAACTCGAGCGACAGCGCGCACGCCACTTGCCACAGCGTCTCTATGTCTCCGACTCCAACGCCGAATCCGGCCTGCTGCAGCGCGCACTCGTTGACTACGTCCGCTGGCTCACTATCGTTGTACGGCCTACCACAAATTTTTGCGTGATCGCACCCTCACGAGCCCAACTGAAATCACTCGTTCCGCGTCACCCCGACATCATCACCGCCACAGCCCGCAGCCCGGAATATGTCCGCGGTCTCAACTTCCCATTTGCTCTGATTCTTGATGCCGACCGCTACCCCAAGAAAGGCCGACATCTTACCCGGATACTCCGCTCCGTATCTCCAATAATCTACGACGGCCCCGGCACACTGCTCGTTATCCACGGCACTCCGCATCCACGGATGCGTGTCAACACCTTTACCAACGAACTCCGCCGGACAACCAACCCCATACCCTCAATCACTCCCTCCGAGGCAGAACCGCCCGA
>CAZASF010000006.1:0-75091 GCA_964487725.1 uncultured Bacteroides sp.
GTTAAAATCCGACCAAAATTGCGTTTAATTCTTAAATGATGTTAAAATCATTCGGATTTGAGGCGATTTTTTGGCTGAGGGTTCGAGCCTCCACTGCTTGACCCCACTTTTTCAAAGTTCATTTTTAGTAAACACGCTTGGTTCAGTGGGTTGTGAGGCTCGCCGTGTAACCGTGTACAAAAATGTACACGAATCGCACTGTACACGTTACGCACACGTCTGTAGGTAATATTCTGCGTTATTCTGCAATTTCGCCAAAAAGAAAAAGCACTGAAAATCAACTGATTTCAGTGCTTTGCGGCGATTTGCCATTTTGTCTTGTGACCCCGGAGAGGCTCGAACTCTCGACCCAGTGATTAAGAGTCACTTGCTCTACCAACTGAGCTACGGAGTCATCTTTTTATTGTTGGTATTTGCTCCGGCCTTATATCCTGAGGCTTTTGCGCTGCAAAGGTAAGACGTTTTTTTTATATGACCAACAATTTTTTCAACTTTTTTCGCTGGTGTCCAAAGTTCAGTCGGGAATATTGACGGTGAGCTGGCGTGCTCCGGAAGGAAGTACGGCGATGTTGACTTCAACGGTGTCAAGCGGCATGACATCGGCGGCTCGGTCGGGCCACTCGATGAGGCATAGTGCGCCGGAGTCGAAATAGTCCTCAATGCCAATCTCAAGAGCTTCTTCCAGGTTTTTGAGCCGGTATAGGTCAAAGTGATAGATGAGCTCGGCGGTGGTGTCGGAGCGGTACTCGTTGACTATGGCGAAGGAGGGTGAGGATGCCAAATCCTCGGTCACGCCGAGTGCGCGGGCGAGTGCTGAGATGAAGGTGGTTTTCCCGGCTCCCATTTCGCCGTTGAAAGCGAATACCGTATAGTCGCCCATAAGATTGATGAATTCATCGGCAGCCTTGGGCAGGGCTTCTGTTGATGGGATTTCAATTACGTGTTGTGACATGATTATGATGTTGTGAGTTGATTATTTTCGTGGATTCATTGTGATCAGCGGAACGAGCATTTCCTGCATGGATATGCCTCCGTGTTGGAATGTCCCGTTGTAATAATGTACGTAATGGTTGTAGTTGTTGTGGTAGGCGAGGAAGTCGCTGCCGGTGGCAAATATGTAGCTGGAAGCCACTCCGGGAGAAGGGAGGCCGAAACGGGCGGGTTGTTTCAGTTCAAACACCTCGCGCGGGTTGAAGCCGAGGTTGCGGCCAACTTTGTAGCGGAGGTTGGTGTTGGTGTTGCGTTCACCGGCAATTTTAACGGGGTGGTTTACGCGGATGGTACCGTGGTCAGTGGTTAAGATTACTTTGGTGTCCGATGCAGCGATGAGGCGGAATATGTCCATTGCCGGTGAGTGGCGGAACCACGATTCGGTCAGCGAGCGATATGCGGCGTTGCTGGATGCGAGTTCACGAATCATCTTTGATTCTGTACGGGCGTGTGATAGCATATCTATAAAGTTCATTACCACAACGTTGAGGTGGTTTGTGGCCAATGTCGGAAAGTTGCGGATGAAGCGCTGCCCCGATGCTGAATCGTTGATTTTATTGTAAGAGAACCTGAAGTCCCGGCGCAGACGTTGCATCTGGGCTTCCAAAAGCATGGATTCGTTGAGATTTTTGCCTTCCTGAGAGTCTTCGTCAACCCATAGCTGTGGATACAATCGGCTGATTTCATCGGGCATCAGCCCGGAGAATATGGCGTTGCGCGAGTATTGTGTGGCAGTGGGTAAGATAGAGCAGAATAACGAATCATCATCAATTGTGAAGAATTCCGTCAGCAGCGGACTTATGGTGCGCCATTGATCAAGACGGAAATTGTCGATGATGACGAGAAAGAATCTGTCGCCACGGTCAAGTTCCGGTAGAATCTTTTTCCGGAAAATGTCAGGGCTCAGAAGTGGACGTTGCGGATTGTCAGTATCCATCCATGCAGCATAGTTACGCGCTATGTACTTACTGAAAGCTGCCTCTGCCTCGGCTTTCTGTACTTCGAGCAGTTGGTCCATTCCGGTGTCGGCGGAGGATAGCTCTAATTCCCAGTGTATCAGCAGTCTGTAAAGCTCCATCCAGTCGGTTATTGATTCCGCGCTTTCGGTCAGGCGGCTTATCTCCATGAACGACTGCCTATAGTCGGTTGTGGACTTTTCCGTGACGAGTTCGGATGAGTGGAGTATTTTCTTTATTGAGAGCAGAATCTGGTTGGGATTTACCGGTTTTATGAGGTAATCGGCAATTTTGCTGCCCACGGCCTGGTCCATTATGCTCTCCTCTTCGCTCTTGGTTATCATCACTACCGGGAGGGCCGGGCGGAGCATCTTTATGCGTTGCAAGGTCTCGAGGCCGGTTAGTCCGGGCATGTTCTCATCAAGAATCACTATGTCAAAGAGTCCATCGCGAACCATTTCAAGTGCGTCAGTCCCGCTGTTTACAGTCACCACGTCATAGCCCCTTGATTGCAGAAACATCACGTGTGGTTTCAGCAAATCTATTTCATCATCGGCCCAGAGTATAGTGTTTCGGTTTGTCATAATGGATGTTGGTTTGGAGTTTGTGGGTCGTTGTATTCCTCGATATATTCTTCTATGGTAAGGATGCCATTGAGAATCATGTCGAGGTCAGGTTTAGAAATGATAAGGGGCATTACGCCGGATGGAAGTCGGACCACAGTGGAGTTTTCAAGACGCACCTTGTAGGCGTTTGCATCGCGGGCGTTACGGAAGCCGGATACCATCAGCAGCCCGAAATTTCCTGTCTGTATCTGAGCAAGATCGAAGTCGCTGACGGAATAGGACATGAAATTATGGCGGGCCACATCAAACAGAATCTGTCGCATAGGGACCTGATTTATGTCATGGACGAGCATTACAACCTGTGCCGTGTCCGCCCGGAATCCGAAATGTGGCGATGTCTCATCAGAGATCATGGAGGAGTCTGCCGTAAAAGTATTCGCTGAGGGGCGTTCCATGCCCCGGATGTTGGATCGGGAGCCTTGAAGACGTTCGCCGTGAGCAAGGAGGCCGAGATAAGAGGAAGCGAGCGGAGCCACATCCGAGTCAGGATATCGTTCGGTGATCAAGCGCATTGTTTCGGCAAATTTGGCGGGATTGTTCTCAGTCACGTAACTGAGAGCCTCCAGAAACATGAATTTAGGCATGTTGCGGCTCATGGGATAGTCGCGGACAGCTTCGGTGTATGCTCGGTGCACTCCGGCGTTGTCATCGGCGAAATAGGCGTTGTATGCCCGGCGGTATAAGCTGTCTTCTATTTCGGGCATACGTCTCATTTTTTCCAGATGCATGGGGTCAGCAAGTGCTATGGCCTGTTTTGATTCGGGGAAGTCGCTGATTATTAGCTGCCGATAGCGCTCAGATGTAGCTGCATCCTGAGTAATGACACCTATGAGATACATGTTGTGGTAAGCATCAAGGCGGTATATATTGTCGGGGAAGCGATTCAGCAGCGTTTCAAAGCTCCGGGTCGCGGCCGGATAGTCCTCAAGCCGGTCCTTGAGAGTCATTCCGGAGTTGAACATGCTCTCTTGAATTATAGAGGATGCGTTAGATTTTTCGGCATCTGTTGCCGGAATCTGTCGCAGGTAGTATTCCGGATAATGTGGGTCGGAAGTCCTGTCCGTGGACGTTGACGAAATGTCGAACGGGGAGCCGTCAGTCGGGGCTTCAGCTTCCATTGTGTCTGAAAGGTCGCTGAATGTGGAGAATGTGGTCTTGTTGCGCCGTCGCCAGTCATCTTCCAGTTTGCGGTTGCCCCATCTGCGTCGGAAATCCGTTTGCCCCGCACTGCGTGCTGCCTCATTGTAGAAATACCAGGACTTGTCGGTGTTCAGGGTGAATGCCGATGGTGCCGTGGCTCCCGATAAGTCAAGATTTGTCCCGGCGGCTTGTTGACGAGCAAGATATTCTTCTCTTGCTGCAATTTCGGCCTCTTCTTTCTCCTGTTTTTCCAGTCGGGCTATGATACGGTCAACGACAGATCTCTGCTCGTCAGGAGTCATGGCGGCAAGGGTGAGCAGTGAATCCTGAAGAGCTATGTTGTGGGAATATTGGGCGAGTTCGTCAAGGACATCGGAGCGAATTCGGATACTGTCGTAGCCGGGATATGTTTCATGAAGGCGAGTGGACGCAAAAGCATACAATGGCTGAGCCTCAATGTATTCACCTCTGTCAAAGAGAATTCGGCCCAGAGAGAGGGCCGCTGAAGCAGCCTCCACGCCGTGGCTTGTAGATGAAGACAATGCCTGCCGATAGTTGGCGATTGCCTGTGTCGTATCGCCGCATGACAGGTATAGGTTGCCTATGGCATAATAAATCTGATCAAGATATGAGTGGTTGGCACCATAGCGGGTCATGGCCTTCAGGTTTTTGATTTCTTGCTGTGGGCTATCCCCTTGGTGTACCTCGCTTTGTTTTATCCTTGCGTTGAACCGGGTGCGGTGGGATGCTCCTGACATGCCGGCCACTTTGCCAAAAGCGTTGTAGGCTTCGGCTTTTTGTCCGGTAAGTTCATAGAGTTGGCCCAAAAGAAAGATAAGACGGGCTTTCGATGCGCCCTTCGAGCCACTGGCCACTACGGAAAGATAGGGGATGGCTTCTTTGTAGTCCCTGCGCCTTATTGCAAGGTTGGCCATGTCGAAATCATAAAGATTCCGGAGCCCATCGTCAATGAGTTCTTTTTCCTTGACATTGTTGAGGATTGATTCGGCCTCGAAGAGCCATCCGGCGGCAAGATAGCAACGTGCCCGCCATAAGGTTGCTTCTGTTACTGTTTCAGGGAGCCAAGTGAAATGCTTTGTGATGTAGTGGAATGTGGCGGCTGCTCCGAGGAAGTCGCCGTTCATGTATTGGCTGTAGCCCAGTAGAAGCCATGCGTTGTGGATAAACGGGTTGTATTCACCTCTTTTTAGCCATTGGCGGGTTTCAGGAGTGGACTTTCCCCCGGGACGGCGTGGACGTTTGGTTATTGACCGGAGTTGGATGGCTTTCTGTGCTTTTTCTATAGAGCGGGTGAAATCGCCTGATGGCTGCGGCGCCTCCGGGTCGGCGTATGCTTCCGCCGGGTGTATGAATAGCGTTGTCCGGGTGTAGTCATCCTCGTAATTCTTTTCCATCTCCTCAAGGGTCCGGTGGAAATGCTCGTCACCGTTGAAATACACGTTGTAGCGGGTGATGAACGCAGTGTATTGGCGTGACAGTGCAGTGTTTTTTTTCGAGCTGCATGCAGTCACCGCCAATAAAATCATGACGGCCGGGAGTATATATGTGAGAAGAGATTTTTTCATCAATATGTCCGGGGAGTCATAAACGCCTTTACCAGACGGGCTATCACGTAGGCAACTGTCATGATGAACACAATCAGAGCCGAACAAGGCACATTAATCCATGCGCTCAAAAAGAGACCTCCTATGCAACACGCGAGCGAAACAATGGCTGATGCGGCCATGAGCGTGGGGTAGCGGCGGCAGAAAATCTCGGCTATTATTTGGGGCAGAGCGAGCATGGACATTAGCAGCATTATGCCGACAAGCCGGATTGTCAAAACTATGCAAACGGCAACCAACACCGTCATGGAGTAGCTGATGAATCTGACCGGAACGTGCATTACTCGGGCAAAGTCACGGTCAAATGCACAAATTACGATCTGTTTGTAAAAAATGGCGAAAAAAGCCAGAAGTACCGCCGTGAACAGAGCGAATGTCCATAGATCGGCTCCTGAAATGGTAAGCACGTTGCCGAACAGGAATGTGTTTAGTTCAGGAACGTAGCCGGGAGTGAGGAACACGAAGATTATACCTATAGCCATGCCGAGTGCCCAGATTACAGCGATTGCCGAATCCTCGCGCATGCGGTGTCGTGAAGCGAGCCATTCCACAGCAGCCGATGCACCGATAGCAAATACTGAGGCCGTGACCACTGGATTAATTCCGGAGAAATATCCCAGCCCGAGGCCTCCGAAACATGCGTGAGTGATACCTCCGCATATTGAAACGAGCCTGCGGGTGACAATATAGGTTCCGATCACTGCCGCTGCCAGACTTATTATGATAAGCCCGGCCAGGGCATTGCGAAAAAATTCATATTGAAATATACTTTCCATTATCGTGCTGCTCGTGCTTCGGCTACAATCATCAACAATTCATCGCGCACGGCTTCGGGTAGTTCGATGCCACGGAGCTGTATACTGCGCGCCCATCCCGCTATGTCGTCGGGAAGAAGGGTGAGGAGCACTCCTCGAAATTCTTCGGTGGCTTCCTCTGTGTATTCATCAGGAGCGGTTCCCCGGTAGCGGTCAAGTTCTTCATCGTCATAGTATTCGATGCTGTCACTGACTGAACTCAGAAGCGAGTCGCGTTCACACGTTATGTGCAAGCCGCAGCATTGCTCCGGTTCAGTGACAGGTGCCGGATCGGCATCGGAGATTGGAGTGTTGGCGCCACCTGTGAGGCGATGGTGGACATATAGTATGGAGCCGGCCACTATGAGTGCCAGCAATATGTACATAGCCACTATCATGCCTCGTCCTCCCTGCCTTCCGGATCTGTGAACAGATTTTTGTAAGGGGTGTTGCCGTCAACAAGTGTGAATCCGGCTTGTGTCAAGTGCTCCCAGAATTCGGGATATGATTTGCTGACCACTTCCACATCCTTCACCTTGATTCCGGGCACGTAGATAGCAACGGGAGCAAGCGCCATGGCCATACGATGGTCGCCATACGTGTCAAATTCAGGAAGTTCCAGCATTGGGCGCCGTTCGCCGGTCCATTCGAGAGTGTGTCCTCCTATGATTTCAGTAACCACTCCGAGTTTGGCCAACTCATTTGACAGGGCGGTCATGCGGTCGCATTCCTTGATTGCAAGAGTATGGAGCCCGGAAAGGCGGAATGGTGTCCCGACGAGAGCGCATGTCACAGCCACAGCCGGTGCAAGGTCGGGGTTGTCGGCGAGGTCAATCATGAGTCTCGGCGAAAGCTCCGGAGAGGCACACAGTTCGGCGGCCGGTCCGCGGCCATCATAGTCATCGGTGAATTCTGTTGTGACACTCAACTGGCTGAAAATGCGCTCGGTGGCGGCATCGCCCTGGCATGATTCGGACGTCAGGCCCAGCAGGGTGAGAAATCCTGAGGAAACGGCTTCTATCTCGTACCAGTAGGAAGCTGCGCTCCAATCAGCCTCAATGGCGGTTATGGGGTTGGTGTATCCTCCCTCGCCTACGGTGATTGTCAAGCGGTCACGTTCGGCAGAGGCACCTGCACGTCGCATCATCTCAAGAGTCATGTCAATGTATGGCATTGAGCCCGGTTCCTGCTCAAGAGTCACTGTAAGTCCCCCTTCGAGATACGGCGCAATCATCAGCAATGCTGATACGAACTGTGAGCTTGTCGAACCATCGAAAGTGATGCTTCCGCCGGTGAGCCGGCATCCCTTTATGGCCAGAGGCGGGAATCCTTCTGCTCCAGTGTAGGTTATGTCGGCGCCGAGACTTCGGAGTGCGTCAACGAGGTCGCCTATAGGCCGCTGCAGCATTCGGCTGTTGCCGGTGAGAGTTACTTTCCGGTGGGGTTGCATGGCGAAGTAGGCAGTTAGGAAGCGCATGGCAGTTCCGGCGCCGTCAATGTCCACGACATCGCTGCCGCGGAACAGTCCCCGGGCCAGCAATCGGGTGTCATCACAGTCAGCCAATTTGAGGTTTTCCGGAGTCAGCCCTGACAGGGAATTGATTATCAAAGCCCTCGCCGACATGCTTTTTGACAGAGGTAACTTTATCTCGGCCTCCGGCAGTTCGGATGGGGGTAATATACGGTAGTCCATTTTCTTGAAAGTCTTGGTAGAATTACCCCCCAAAGATACGCAAAATCCGCCATCCCGCAAAATTTGGTCATGTCATGGAAATGCGCTATATTTGTGGTTATGGAAAAATATCTTGTTTCGGCCAGAAAATACAGGCCATCAACGTTTGCATCGGTAGTCGGGCAGAAAGCTCTTGTCACGACGCTGAAAAACGCTGTGGCCACCCATCGTCTGGCCCACAGTTATCTGTTCTGCGGCTCCCGTGGAGTGGGCAAGACATCATGTGCCCGTATCTTCGCCAAGACCATCAACTGCCAGAACCCTACAGCCGATGGTGAAGCATGCAACGAATGTCCGTCGTGTCAGGAATTCAATCGCGGTACATCAATGAACATTGTTGAACTTGATGCCGCATCCAACAACGGTGTGGAGGATATACGCAACCTTGTGGAGCAGGTTCAGGTAGCTCCAACGCGCGGTCAGTACCGGGTGTTCATTGTTGATGAGGTTCACATGCTGACCTCCGCTGCGTTCAACGCATTTCTGAAAACGTTGGAAGAACCGCCGTCGTATGTAGTATTCATTCTTGCAACAACCGAGAAACAGAAGATCATACCCACAATTCTGTCGCGCTGTCAGATCTACGACTTCCACCGGATTTCCATCCAGGATATGATTGATCACCTGGGATATGTGGCCGCGCAGGAGGGAATCAAGGCTGAGACTGCAGCTCTCAATGTCATAGCCCGCAAGGCCGATGGGGCCATGCGCGATGCTCTTTCAATATTTGACCAAGTGGCCGCTTCGTCAGGAGGAAATATCACATATCGCTCCGCCATCGACTGCCTGAATGTGTTGGATTATGAATATTACAACCGGCTTCTCGACTGCTTCTTGCGGGGCGACGTGTTGCAATCGTGGACCATCTACAAGGAAATCCGTGATGCCGGCTTTGATTCGTTGTTCTTCATCAATGGCCTTGGCGCCTACATGCGTGATCTGATGGTTGCCCGTGACCCGTCAACGATAAACCTCATAGAGGCGGGCGATGAAACACGCCAGGCAATGGCCTCTATGGCAGTCAAATGTTCGCCTGATTTCCTCTATCGGGCAATGTGTCTATGCAACGATGCGGACTTGAATTACCGTGCCGCTTCCAACAAACAGTTTCTTATCGAGCTGACACTCGCCAAAATATGCCAACTACTCAGCCCCTCCCCCAATAAGGGCAGCAGCGGAGAGGGGCAGTTGAAACCTATTGCTGCCGCAGAGTCACCTCGTGACGCTCAACCCGTAGCCGCCGCCGTTTCTAAAGAATCTGCCGTTGTACAGCCGTACCGGCCTGTAGCAACCGCGCAAACGTCGCGTCCGGCGGCTGCGACTCATACTCCTCCTCAACCACCTCGCCAGCAGCGGACTGCGGCCACGTCGCTCAAAGTGCCGCATCTGTCAATCCGCGGGGGCACGCAACAATCGGCCTCGCAGCCGACTCCCGGACCGCGACCCGAAGGCAACCGTTCGAATCCATTTTCTCAGGATGCGTTGATCACGGCATGGAATGCGTATATATCAACTCATCCTCATGCCCACATTCTGATTAATACCATGCGCGCCGCCCGCCCTACATTGCTCGAACCCACGCATTTCGTCATAACGGTCCAGAATCAGCTCCAGCTTGAAATGATGGAGGAGCGGCGCTCCGATATACTGGCTTACCTGCATGACAGCCTTGTGAATGACAGTGTGGATTACGAGGTCAGAATAGACACCTCCGGTTCGCCCCGCCACACGCTGACTGACGGCGAGCTCCTTGAGAAAATGAAGGAGGAGAATCCGGAGCTGCGGGTTTTTATGGATGATTTTAAATTGCACCTTGCATAAAATTCGTGATATGAAAGCATTAACTCGATTCACCCTTCTGATTGCCGTAGCCTTTACGGCAGCCGCAACCTCATCATGCAGTCATCTGAGCAGTGAGGCTAAAGAGATGATAGGCGTCTATTACCAACCGGCTATATCCGAAAATGAGCCGGTCATGGAGCTGAATGACGACGGAACCTGTGTGATTCACGCCATAAAGCCTGAAGTCATGAGCTACACCGTCAACGGAAAATGGAATGTGGTCAACGACTCGCTGCTGATAGAAACGGATGGAGTGGTTGCTGAGGTGACCGGCGACACCACGCAGGTGTCAGTAGGCAATATCCCTACACACATCAGCTATGCGATAACCTCGTTCAACGGGCTTACGCTTACGCTAAACCGCGAAGGCGCGGATTATGCATATTCGCGTCGCGGACACAACGAAGACCTTTAGAAAAAAGTAATAAATACCGATATGTTTGGAAAAATCAAATACCTGATAGCATGTTCTGTTGCCTCCGTAATGATGGCCTGCGGGTCAGGCACGGCTTCCGAGGGCGTTGCCGATGACCTGCGCGAGGCCGAGGCGGCGGTTGCTATGGGCGACATGGAGGCGGCTCGCAGCGTTGCATCCCGCCTAATGGGCAATGAAAGGCTGAGCCATCTGTCGGCAACAGACCTTGCGCGTCTGTCGCTAGTCTACATGCAGATTGCTGACAGCGCTGAGCGTGAGAGCAACATAGCGCAGGCCACCGACCTTTACCGGAGGGCTTTTGATGCCGATGCTGACAGCGCCGGCTCCTACTATTCCGGTGTCAGCCCTGAGATGTATCCCTACGTCACTATGCTCCGGACTCTTGTGGGGCATATTGATAATCCGTATGATCCTGAGGCCGACAGCATCAATGAAATGGAGCTCCCTCTCCCTGAATTACCTGACTCATTGAAATAACCACGAGGATGGACTGGCTTGATCAACTGCAGAAATTCCGCGATGCCAATCCTGACCTTCCTCCGGGTCCGGAGGATACGGCACCTGCCCGGGAGAACGACGAGAGGCAGACTGCGCGTCTTGACATTATAATGGAGCGCAAGGGGCGTGCCGGAAAAACGGCTACGCTTGTGACAGGATGGGAGTTGCCGGAGGATGCCCTGTTAGAGGTCGCAGCCCGATTGAAGAAGGCACTCGGTACGGGCGGCTCGGCCCGTGGAGGGGACATTCTGATACAAGGCGACCGCCGTAAGGATGTGCTTGAACTGCTAAAATCCATGGGCTACAAAGCCCGGATAATATAGTGCTGCGCCATGCTGACTATCTACAAGGCTTCGGCCGGTTCCGGTAAAACGTTTACGCTGACCTACAGCTACATAAAGCTCCTGCTTGGCTACAAGGACAGCAATGGAGTCATGAGGCTCCGTAAGCATCCACAGCGCATTCACCGGTCAATTCTCGCGGTGACTTTCACCAATAAGGCCACCGATGAGATGAAGCGTCGAATCATACATGAATTGGCCGTTTTGGCCCGCGTGGAACCGCAGTGGACGGCATCGAGTCCATACGGCGAGCGACTGGCTCGCGAGCTCCACTGTTCCAGCGATGAACTGCGCTGCTCGGCACGGTCAGCACTCATGCACCTGCTGTTTGACTTCAATTTCTTTCAGGTCAGCACCATCGACTCATTCTTTCAGCTGATTCTGCGCACATTCGCCCGGGAGGCGGAACTCACGGGCAATTACGAGGTGGATCTCGAAAATGACCGCGCCATGGAATCGGGAGTGAGAAGCATGTTTGACTCTCTCAAGGATGATGGCGATTCATTGCGAAACACACGCATGGTCAATTGGTTGACGGAATTTCTTCTCAACGAGCTGAAAGAGGGGCATGCCGTGTCGCTCTTCAACAGACGAAGCGGAGCGTTCACGCAACTCCTTGATTTTGTGCGCCGAACCGATACCGAAGAGTTCAAGCGCGGATATGCAGCAATGATGGAATATTTATCATCGCCTGAGCGGCTTGAGGCATTTCGCCAACAACTTGCCTCAGCTCCATCACGCCATGCTGCGGTTACCAAAAGCGCGTGTGCCGGAGCCCTTGAGTTAATTGAGGCGCGCGGATACTTGGAGGGGAAAGCTAAGGTGAACTCCACGGTGGTCAAACTGTTGCAAGTCGGCGCGAACAATGGATATGATACTGCTAAATCACCCGGCAAAACGCTTGGCTCCGTCCTTGAGATTCCGGAAAACGCTTATAATGGTGAGCTCAAAAAGCGTATGGCCGCGGCTCCGGATTCCGAGCTTGACGAAGTGATAGCGGAAGCAATGAGGCGATTGAAAGAGGGTCGCACATATCGGCCGCTATGGTACTCTCTGTCACGCCAACTGTACACTCTCGGCATGCTTCGTGACATATACCGGTTCATAGATTCTTTCCGTGCGGAGAACAATACGTTGCTCCTGTCCGATACCAATTCCATACTGAAAGATATTATCGGCGACGGTGACACTCCGTTTGTTTTCGAAAGGCTCGGAGTGTGGCTCAATCATTTCCTGATCGATGAGTTTCAGGACACATCGCTGATGCAGTGGGAAATAATGAAGCCCCTTGTGGAGCAGGGACAGTCCATTGATGCTGATAGTCTTATAATAGGTGACGAGAAACAGTGTATCTACCGTTTCCGCTCCTCTGACCCCACGCTTCTGCAATATCAAGTATCGGATCAGTTTGGAGTGAAGGCCCGGATTGAGGGAGACTCGCCTGAAGGAAATACCAACTGGCGAAGCTCCCGCCACATTGTTGAATTCAACAATGCTCTTTTTGGAGAGTTGTCCCGAAGGCTTGGACTTGCGGATGTGTATGCCAACGTCTGTCAGAAGGTATCGCCTAAGCATTCGGATCATGACGGATATGTTGTTGTCCGTCAAATAGATGCTCAAGATAAAGAAGAATTCAGCAGATTGGCTCTTGACGGCATGGCCAATGATATGCGGCGTCAGTTGCAGTCGGGCTATCGGGGCAAGGACATTGCAGTGCTCGTGCGATCACGGCGTGAGGGTGCGGCTGTGATACAAAGGCTGTCGCAACTTATTGCTGATGATGAGGAGTTCAGAGGGCTGAGGGTTATTTCCGATGATGCCATGACTTTGGCGTCTGCCCCGGCTGTGAGACTGATTGTCAGTGTGCTGCGTTATATCCACAGTCTGTCCGAACCGGCTCGTGAAGAGGAGGAAGGTAAGTCCTCGCGCCGTAGGCAGCTCGGCGAAATAAGCCGGATGATAAACCGATACGAATATGGTCGAAGTCGAGGTCTGAAACCGGAAAAAGCGTTGGAGCAAGCCGTGTGTAGTGATGACGGCTTCGATATAAGGGAGGATGTCGATGAAATGGCTTGTTTCAATCTCCCATCGCTTGTTGAGCGCGTGGTGGGGCGTATGTTTACGGCAGAGGAGCTTGATGCGGAAAGCATGTTCATATCTGCGTTTCAGGACACAGTGCTGGATTTCTGCTCCACGGGCAACAGTGATTTGCAATCGTTTCTCGACTGGTGGGATGCCAAGGGGCGCAGTGTCACCGTAAGTGCTCCCGATGACGAGAATGCAATAAGGGTCATGACCATACATAAGTCCAAGGGTTTGGAATTCCGTTGTGTACATGTCCCGACTCTATCGGCCGAGATGATTAGTTTCGGGGATAACGAATGGTTTGCTAAAGAGCCTATACCGTTTGTTGACACCGAATTGATCCCACCATTGCTCTCCATCAAGCCGGGTCGTCAGCTGATTGACACTGCGTTTCGCAATCAATATGACAGACTTTGCCATGACCAGCTCCTTGATGAGCTCAATGTACTCTATGTGGCCATGACCCGAGCCACGGATGAGTTGTGTGTAGGTTATTACAATACATCGCGTAATGCTGACAGTATCCCTGTGGGCATGCTTCTGGCTTCATGCCTCCCCGGGCTTCCCGTTGTGGATTGCCGGGAAGACCAAGGGATGCCCGATGTTGTGACGGTTTACGGCTACGGTGAACCTACTCGCCCGCGTGCGGAGAAAGCCGGCCAACCTACAGCTCTTGACCCGGTGGAGATTTTCTACATGCCTCCTTACCGGACGGCTGATCGCAGTGATTTGTGGGCAAATACCCGCATAGATGACCTCCCGGATTTTTCTCAAGCACGTGACCGCGGTATCATTCTACATGACATCCTTTCGCGGGTGTATGATTCCTCCGGCCTTTCCAAAGCTGTGGCAGCGTGTGTACATTCGCGTTTGCTGCCGCCGGAAGAGGCTTCAGATGTGGAAAGTTTCCTCAATGACCGTCTACATAGTAAAGATGTGGCGCCGTGGTTCTCAGGATTCCGGAAAATGGCTGCAGAGCGACCCATGGTTCTTGAGAATGGAGAGAATGTGCGCCCCGACAGAGTGGTCTGGACGGCCGATGGCCACGTTGATGTCATTGACTATAAGTTTGGCGAGAGGCGTAAGTCATACGAGCGGCAGGTGGGTCGCTACGTTGACTGCCTCCGGGCAATGGGCGAGCGAAATGTGCGGGGTTTTATATGGTATCTTGCAACAGGCGACATAATTGAAGTATAATACAAAAGGTTACTTATATGGCATTGATTATTCCCAAAAAATATCATCAGAAGCTACTGCCGGAGACTACGGAGGTGGCCATTAAGCTGGTGAAGGATAATTTTCAGCGTATGCTGGCTGAGGCGCTTGGTCTGCGACGGGTGACGGCACCACTTTTTGTGCTGTCAGGGACGGGTCTTAATGATGACCTGAACGGATGTGAGCGCGCCGTGAGTTTTCCCGTAGCGGCTCTTGATGATGCCCGCGCTGAAGTGGTTCACTCGCTGGCCAAATGGAAGAGGGTGAAACTTGAGGCCTACGATATTGCTCCCGGTTTTGGTCTGTACACGGACATGAACGCGATTCGCGCCGATGAGGAACTTGACAATCTGCATTCAATCTATGTTGACCAATGGGATTGGGAGCAGACCATTGAAAGCACCGACCGTAATCTTGAATTTCTGAAGACCACCGTAGAGAAAATCTATGAGGTCATAAGACGGACGGAACGCATTGTATATGAGCACTTCCCACATATTACTCCTCGGCTTCCGCAGGAGATAACATTCATCCATTCCGAGGAGTTGTTGCAGCGATACCCGAATCTGAGTCCTCGCGAGCGTGAGGATGCCGCCGCCCGGGAATGCGGTGCTGTGTTTTTGATAGGAATAGGTGCTCCGCTGAGCAACGGTGAGCCCCATGATGGGCGCGCTCCCGATTACGATGATTGGAGCAGTGTCAATTCCGATGGGTATCGTGGCCTAAATGGCGATATTCTGGTGTGGGACAATATTCTCGGCCGTGCTGTGGAGCTATCTTCCATGGGTATACGTGTCAGTCCTGATTCACTTGACCGTCAGTTGGCTGCAACCGGTTGTGAGGACCGGGCCGAACTGCTGTTTCACTCCCGATTGCTATGCGGCGAGCTTCCGGCATCAATAGGCGGAGGCATTGGGCAGAGTCGCCTATGTATGTTCCTGCTGCAGAAGGCCCATGTGGGGGAAGTTCAGGCTTCAATATGGCCTGAGAGCCAGCGCCGGCAGTGTGAAGAGGCCGGCATCATGTTGCTTTAGGATTATGGATTAATGCATTGACGTGGACTGAATCAGTCTTCGTCAATGTTTATGGATTCAACCTCCTTGAATGCGTATTGCCTTTGCATTCCTCGATTGTCCGTAAGGGTTATATGGCCGGTGACGGCTATGTTGGAAATCATGGCCTGGAACTTCTTTCCGGTGGCGGTGTCGAGATAGGAGTGGTACCCTTGTGAGCGCCACAGCATTGAGAAATAGCGTCCGCGCAGGCGGGAGTAATGGTTGGGCAGAAGGAATGTCTTGGCGAATCGCTCTATCACGTTACACATGTATTGGGCGAGAACATCAATGTTCCATTCCTTGCCTGTCAGTTGGCGCATTGACACCGGATTAGGCGCATCGCTCAGGAATTCCGTCTGGTTTACGTTCAGTCCAATGCCAATTATCGAGCGTACGATCTTGTCGCCGCTAAGAGCGTTTTCAATCAGTATGCCACAGATCTTTCTGTTGGCCACGTAAATGTCGTTGGGCCATTTGATGGCCACGGTCGACGACATCTGGGGCATGAAGTGGCGCAGCGTTTCAGCAATGGCCACTGACACCACCTGAGAAATCACGAACTGCTCGGATGCCTTCACGGAGTGAGGGTGCAGGAGGATGGATAGGGTTATGTTCTTGCCGTCTTCGGACTCCCATGAGTTACCTCTTTGGCCGCGTCCGGCCGTCTGTCGGTAGGCCATCAGGGCAAAAGGAGCCTCGTGGGTAGTGGCAAATTCAAGTATTTGCCTGTTGGTTGATTCCGCTTCGGCGGTTTTAATGATGAACATCGTTACACTGTATTGTTTATAAAAAACTCCCTGTTAGATGAATTCCTGTCACCTGTGCGTCAGTTACGATGCACCCGGCAGGAGAGAGATTGGTTGGCGGTTTCAGGCAGCCGGGGGCCGAAGCCCCTGAGGCTGTGGTTGGGGTTATTTGCGAGTTATTCGGATACGTTTATGGGATACTTGAAACGTATGGGATCGTCATACTCTTCCTGGGCTTTCTTGAGCTTTGCCATCATGGAGCGTGTAATCTCCTCGGTGCCGGGTTTCCCGTAGATATTGTTCATTTCAGTAGGATCGGCTTCAAGGTCGTATAGCTCCCAGGTGTCAATGTCGTTATAGAAATGGATGAGTTTGTAGTGGTTGTCGCTCACACCGTAGTGACGCTTCACCATGTGCTCAGCCGGGAACTCGTAGAAGTGGTAGTATAGGACGGGACGCCAGTCCTCGGGATGTTCGCCACGGAGGAGCGGCATAAGCGAGATGCCCTGGATGTCGGCAGGCTTCTCTACGCCGGCAATTTCAAGGAATGTGGGCGCATAGTCAATGTTCTGAACCATTTCCACTATGTCGCCTCGTGTTTCAAAGCCTTTGGGAAGGTGCATGATGAGCGGTGTGCGGAACGACTCCTCATACATGAAGCGTTTGTCAAACCATCCATGCTCGCCCATGTAGAAGCCCTGATCAGAGGTGTAGACAACCAGCGTGTTGTCCAGAAGATCATTCTTTTCAAGATAGTCCATTACGCGACCAACGTTGTCGTCAAGGCTCTTGACCACTTTCAGATAGTCGCGTATGTAGCGCTGATATTTCCATTCGGCAAGTTCCTTGCCCGAGAGCGAATCAGCATAAAATTTCTCTATGATGGGGTTGTAGAAGGCATCCCAGCGGGCGCGCTGCTCTTTGTCCATACGTCCGACAAACGCATGATAAGTTGATTTCAGGCGGGTGTCAACGTTGGGGTTATCCATCTTGAGGTCATAGATAATATCCATGTCGTGCGGACTGGCGATGCTCATTTGCTGCTCAGCCGCTGCCTGACGACCTTCGTAGGTGTCATAGAAGTTTTCGGGCAACGGGAAAGTCACATCCTCGAAGAGCTCAAGGTCGGCGGTGTCGGCCATCCAGTTGCGGTGGATTGCTTTGTGGTGGATGAGCAGGCAGAATGGTTTTTCCTTATCTCGCTCGTTTTCGAGCCAGTTGAGGCTCTTGTCAGTAATAAGGTGGGTCAGATAGCCGTGTTCCACAATAGTGTCGCCTGACATCTGGATAAAGCGGGGATTGTAGTAGTCGCCCTGGCCGGGAACTATCTCATAGCGGTCAAAGCCCTGAGGCAGGCTTTCAAGGTGCCATTTGCCGAAGAGTGCTGTCTGATAGCCGGCTCCCTGAAGATATTTGGGGAAGGTGGGTTGGTCACCGTTGAACACGCTGTTCTCATTGTCAGTGAAGCCGTTTTTGTGGCTATGTTTACCGGTCAGCATACATGCTCGGCTGGGTCCGCTGAGCGAATTGGCCACGAAGCTGTTGGTGAAGCGCACACCTTCGTTAGCTATGCGGTCAAGGTTGGGGGTGACCGTGTAGCGTGTGTCATAGCAGCTCATTGCCTGAGCTGTATGGTCGTCGGTCATTATGTAGACTATGTTGAGCGGCTTCTTGGAGTCGGAAGTTTTAGCCTTGGCCTCATCGGCTCTGGCAGAGAGGGATGAACCGCCTGCAATGATGGCGGTCATGGGAAGAATCAGGCTTTTGTAGTTTCCTTTCATGGATCTCTGGGAGGAATATTTAATGGATGAAATGTCGATAGATTGGTCTATACACGGGCAAATATAGCCATTTGTGGGCGATTCTGCAAATAAATCGTCCGTAAAAGTAGTATTTAACTTGGCGGTTGCAGGCAGGTGGCAGGTCAATGGATAAAGCGTCGCGGCCTAATGACATCAGTATACACTTTGTAACTCCTCCCGAGATCATCATTCCGCGACGCCTGTCCGAATATCCGGGTTTTCCGGTTACGCTGCAAAATTAATACTCATTTTTTTAATTTCAAACACCTTTTACGCATAAATATGTCCGATTTCGCAGTTGTTATTAAATTGTAATAAAACGTGTTGTCAACGCTTCATTCCACATTCATTCCACTGCGGCCTGAATGTTTGCTTAATAAGGGGGAATTTTGTAATTTTGCCGTGAATCTATCAAGAAGACTCTTATATTCTTATGAACATATCTGAATCAATGCAGGAAATCCTTGCGGCCGAAAGCAAGGCTATAGCGGCCATCCCGTATACGCCTGACTATGACAAAGCTGTAGAGCTGATTGTTGACAGGGTCAGCCGTAAGGGGGGCAAGATGGTTACATCCGGAATGGGAAAGGCCGGGCAGATTGCGCTGAACATCGCTACGACTTTTTCATCCACGGGCATACCGGCCGTGAACCTGCATCCCTCTGAAGCCCAGCACGGAGACCTCGGTGTGCTGCAGCCCAATGATGTGTTGCTCCTCGTGTCGAACTCCGGGCGTACGAGAGAAATCATTGATCTTGTGAGACTGGCTCATAATCTTTATGCCGATCTCCCTCTGATAGTAATCACTGGCAATGCTGACAGCCCGTTGGCTCATGCCGCAAACGCTACGCTGCCCACTGCCGACGCTCCGGAGGTGTGTCCTCTCGGATTGACGCCCACCACTTCAACAACGATGATGACCGTGATCGGCGATATTCTCGTGGTGAATGTGATGCGGGCCACAGGGTTTACCCGTGCAGACTACGCTCTGCGTCATCATGGCGGTTATCTTGGGGAGAAATCACGCGACTGACAGTATTTTTATTCTGATGAAAAGAATAATTATAATAGACGGGTGTGCGGCCAATATCCTTTTTCCGAAGAGCGGGAGCGGATTGCCGTTGCCAACGACTGCCGTTGAGGGAGGTCGCCTCGTTAAAGCAGCCGCAACCCTCGGTGAGACCGGGCGCACTGCCATAATGATGGGTGAGGCCGGACGTGACCGTCTCGGCGACCTTATAGTCAGGCGATTAGAAGATGCCGGTGTCGACGTCTCGTGTATTGACCGGTATAGTGACGGGGCATCCACACCGTCGGTGCTGATTTTCCCGGCGGAAGCAGGCGCGGAAGCGTCGGCATCGATTGTCTACCGTACGGAAATGGACGAGCGATGGGATTCCAAGTGGCCCCGCGTGGATGCGGGCGATATTGTGCTGTTCGGAGGATTCTTCGCGCTTCAGGCCCGTGTCAGGCCCCGGTTGGTTGATTTCCTGACGTATGCCCGCGAGCGTGGCGTGTTGACAGTGAATCTTCCCGGATTCAATCCGGCTCTTGCGCCGGCAGTTACACGCATAATGCCGGCTCTACTTGAAGATTTCGAGATGGCCGATGCAGTGTTTACGGCAACATCTGACATTGCTCATCTTTTCCCCGGAATGACACCTGAAGAATGTTATGCCGAGAAGATATCGTTTTATTCGAGGCTGATGGTCAATGTTGACACAGAGCAGCGTCAACTTACCGTAATGTACAAGGACCAGCGCGTCAGTCGGCGGCTTCCGGAATATCCGGGCATGACACCTCCGTTGCACCCGGCGTTGCCGTTGGCCCTGTTTGCTGATGCTCTTGCGCAGACGGGTGTCACACCGGCCTCAATGGAGTCGCTAACAGCTCCCGTCATAGAAACTATTGCAGACATCACCTCCCGCAACAAAATGCCCTAAGAGTGTGTTAAATCATAGACAAACTCTGAAACGAACCAGATATCACTGAAATGAACCAGATATCACTTGATCCCATTTTCATCCCTTCAGGCGACATATCGGCTATTCCGAACAATTTGCTTAAGGGGGAGATAAATCCAACGGAACTTCGTCACACCATTGAGCGGCTTCCATTCAACACCGTTTATGATTTTCTGCGTACGGCAGCCTATACCATGCTGACCGAGGGCCGGGCTGAGGAGGCCATAATGCTCATACGCGATTTTGACGCTGTGGTTACTCGCATGGGTGAGGAATCGGGCTCTCTGCTGAACATCCATGCGGCTCTGATGCAGATTCTCACGGCATTGTATATCCACACTGACCAGATGAGCGAGGCTCTGCTGACGGCGGCCTCCGCGCTCAATCTGTTGGTGCAGAGCCCACGCCGAAAGGATGAACCGTTTCTTTCCATACTTGCTCTGCTTCTTTACGACATTTCGCTGATTCACAGTGCTCGCGATGAAAACAAGCAGGCCGAACGCGAGATTGAAAAATCAATGAAGTTGCTTGAGCGATTGGCAAAGCAGAAGCCCGACCGTTACGGAGCAGCTCATCTCATGGCGCTCAACGCATCAACATCGGTCTATAAATCGCGCGTGAAGCAGGCAGCTGCTCTTGAACAGTATCAGGCCGCCACTTCAACGTATATGCAGATGCTCAACGAAGGCATGGAGGATGCCGGCATGCGTCTTATAGAGTCACTTGCCACTGAGGGCCGCACTCTCGTAAAAATGAACCGGCAGCGCGAAGCCGTCCAGTACTTTACCCGCGCGCTGAAATATCTCACCAAGATTTCACCGGAGTTTGATCTGCTGCATCTTCAACTTTCCATTGATCTTGGCCATGCTCTTCTTTCGCTCAAAGGGACGAGAGAAAAGGGCATACACCTCCTCAACACAATGCTCTACAAGGCCTCAAAGCTCAACGCCGATGAGGAACACCGACGCATAGTGGACATTCTGGTGGCCGCAAAAAATCCGGCCCTCGACATATTCAATTTCTGGCATAAACTTTTCCCCCGATCATAAATAATGTCAACAGCCGCACCTTCCCGTCCGTTGCCACAAGTAAAGAATGCCCGCGTGGGCATAGTAGTGGCCACCTGGAATTCAACATTTACCTACGCACTGCGCGATGGGGCAGTGGACGTGCTTCATGAGCAGGGTTTCACTGACGATTCTTTCGACGTGTTCTATGTGCCCGGAGCCGTTGAATTGACATTTGCCGCTTCACATCTGATTGAGTCATCGCAGTACGATGCCGTAATTGTGTTCGGATGCGTTGTGCGTGGCGACACGCCTCATTTTGACTACGTGTGTCAGAGTGTGACACAGGGCGTCACGCAGCTTAACGCTGACTGTGACACCCCGGTGATATTCGGACTGCTTACCGTGGAAAATGAAGAGCAGGCATACGAGCGTATAGGTGGCCGTCATGGCCATAAGGGACGCGAGGCAGCCGAGGCAGCAATCCACATGATTGACTTCATGCGCTCAGTCTGAGAGCCTATTTCAAGGCTTCGTTGAGGAAATCGCAGAAATCTTCGTAGGACATGGCCCCGAGATGGGTCATCGGTTCCTTATCTTTGCGCAGGACAACCACGTAGGGAATAGATCTTACGCCGTAGGTTTGGGCCAACTCGGTGTTGGCATCTACGTCAACGGATACAAACATGGCTTTCGAATTATAGTCCTTGGCTGCGCGGTCAAAAGCGGGTTTGAACGTGCGGCATGGGCCACACCAAGAAGCATTGAAGTCAATGACTACAGCTTTCTTTTTCGTGGGTTGGGGCAGCTTGTCGCCTGCCTTCAGTTCAATCACGGCGGGATCTGCTGCTGTAGCGGTCATGGCCGCGCACCCCAGCATGCAGATGAGCATGAAAAATATAATGCGTTTCATAATTAATCACCATTTACGTCAATAAGTTCAACTTCGAAAATCAGAGTGTCGCCCGGTTTAATCTGGTCGCCGGCGCCACGATTGCCATAGCCTATGTCAGAGGGTATGTAAAAGATGTACTTTGAGCCCGGTGTCATCAGCTGCAGTCCTTCGCCGAATCCTTTGATTACCTTGTCAACGCCGAATTCAGCGGGTTCGCCACGCTCTACAGAAGAATCGAATACTGTGCCGTCAATGAGTTTGCCGGTATAGTGTACAACCACCTCGTCGTCTGGCCCCGGAGCGGCTCCTGACCCTTTTCTTACCACCTTGTAGGAGAGGCCGGAGGGGGTTGTCACGATGGATTTGTCAGCTTTTTTGAGGTTCTCCACGAATTCCTTACCTGCCTCTTTGTTCTTTTCAGCGGCAGCGGCCATCTCGGTATCCTTAATTTTCTGAGCTTCCTCCGATGCGCGGGCCACAAGTTCGTTTATTCCCTTGGCTTCGGCCCGAACTTCTGCGAGAGTCTTTGCAGGAGCCTGAAGGGCAGCGCGGTAGGCGTTGACGAAGAGCATTGGGTCGGTGTTAATGCCGCTCTGTTTCATCTCAAGGAGCATTCCGCGCATATCCACAGCGCGTTTCAGAGCCTCAAGAGTTTCAAGATTCATGTCGGGGTTGGTGAACACGTAGTCAATGGCGTTGCGGTAGGCTTCCTTGTATTTTGCTGCCGCTTCCGGTGACTCAATGGTTGCAGCCTGAGCGTTGACAAACATTCCTTCGGTTTGGCCTACGTAGTAAGACACGGAGTCGGCAAGCGATTTCAGCACCGGTTCTCCGGATGATGTCTGGGCTGAGAGGCCGAGTCCGGAGACCATAAGGGTGGTTATGAGTAATATTTTTTTCATTTCAAATTGAGGTTATGGGTGGAGTATTTCAATTAGTTTTCTGACGCCATCGGTAGCGGTGGTCCGAAGCACGGTTATGCCATCGGGCACGGGAGCGGGATTTGGGTCAATGTAGTAGATGGGAATTCCCCGGCGGGCATAGTTGACGAGTCCGGCTGCGGGATACACAGCCATTGAAGTGCCTATGATTACAAGGACATCGGCTTTTTCAACAATATCTATCGCGGGCTCAATGTTGGGTACTGCCTCCTGAAAGAACACTATGTGAGGCCTTACCGGATCGCCGTAGCTGTCGCGAGTGGCGGTTGAAGTGTCGGGGTTCTCCTCGGTAAGTGTGTAGACGCGTTCCGGATGGGTCATGGAGCGCACTTTCATCAGTTCTCCGTGTAGGTGAAGCACCTTGAGAGAACCGGCGCGTTCGTGGAGATTATCCACGTTTTGGGTTATTATGTCAACGTCATACCACTGTTCGAGTTCCACCAATCCGGAATGGCCGGCGTTGGGCTTCACCGCAATCAGTTCGCGACGACGTTTGTTGTAGAATTCATGGATGAGTTCCGGATTGCGCACAAAGCCATCGTGGCTCGCTACATCCATCACCGGATATTCGTCCCACAGGCCGCCTGCATCGCGGAATGTGGAAATGCCGCTTTCTGCGCTCATTCCGGCACCTGTAAGTACCACTAATCGAGGTTTTTTCATAATATCGTCAAAAAAATACTCTTGAACCGGTTAAAAAAAGTGTCACCTCATTGATCCGTACGGTTTCGGGCCGCGAATCGATGGGGTGACACCGAATGTGTTATATGCTTGTTCTGGATTTATTTGGATGCGTTAGGAACAACTTCCTCCATTTCAATCTCGAACACAAGGGTCTCACCCGGTTCGATAGAGCCTGTGCCATTGTTGCCGTAGGCCTTGTCAGAGGGGATGTAGGCAACATATTTGGCGCCGGGAGCCATGAGCTGGAGAATTTCACCGAATCCGGGAACCACGCCGGCTACGTTGAACTGCACGGCTTCGCCGTTGGATGAGTCGAATTCCTTGCCGTCAATGTGCTTGCCGACGTATTTAACTTTCACGTTGTCAGTCTTTCCGGGTTTTTCGCCTTTGCCTTCGTTGATAACCTTGTAGCTTACGCCTGATTCAGTTGTCTTGATTGAAGGATCAGCTTTCTTCTGGCTTTCTACGTATGCCTTACCGGCTTCAATATTGGGCTGGGCTTTTTCCTCGGCAGCTTTCAGAGCGGCTTCCTGCATTTTCTGCTGCTTTTCCATAATCAGGTTCTGTACCTGATTCATGTACATTGTAAGCTGTTCGTTCTTAACTGTCATTTCAATCTGGTTCACAGAGTCTTTCTTGAAGGCATTGCTGAAGTGAGCGAGATACTCATCGCGGTTGAACTTGACACCGGCATCTTCAATCTGGCTTACGTTGCCGAGAACCTGCATTGCGGTGCTCATACCCATGAGGTAGGCCTGATCCTTGTTGAAGTCTTTCTGGAGGACTGCCTTGAATCCGGCAATGAATTCGTCCTTGCTGAGTTTAGCTTTCATTGTGTCAGGCATCTGCTCCCAGTAACCAACATAGCTGGCACCCTGAACATCGCCAAGAAGCATAGAAAGTGAGTCTGACTGGATGCCGTTGTCGGCGTTTCCTTCGCTGGCGCCACCTTTGTTACAGCCGGCGAAACCTAAAGCCATGGCTGCAACGCCGAAGGCCACGATAAATTTTTTCATAATTCTGTTTTATTTTTCAATCTTGATTAATTCCACGTCAAAAATAAGTGTGGCGTTAGGGCCGATAACTCCACCGGCACCGTTGGGGCCGTAAGCGAGTTTGGAGGGGATGTAGAGACGCCACTGTGAGCCGGTCTTCATCATCTGAAGGGCTTCAACCCATCCGGGTATTACCTGAGTTACGCCAAATGTGGCGGGTTCGCCGCGTTCAATTGATGAATCAAATACGGTTCCGTCAATGAGTTTGCCGGTGTAGTGAACCGTTACGCGGTCACCGCGGTTAGGAGTGGGGCCGTCTCCTTCCTTAACTATCTCATACTGCAGGCCGGTGGCTGTAGTCTTCACTTCGGGGCGCTGTGCGTTCTCAGCGAGGAACGATTCGCCGGCTTTGGCGTTGACTTCACCCATCTTGGCGGCCTCTGCTTTCTGGCGCTCTTCCATGGCGGTGAAGAAAGTGCGTATCTCATTCTTGGCCTCGTCATAGGTCATTTTAGGCTTTTCACCTGAGAATACGGCGGCAACGCCATCGGCAAAATCCTTTACGTTGATTGTTTCTATACCGCTACTGCGGAAATTGTTTCCCATGCTGAGACCCAATGCGTAGCTTATGCGGTCAAGTTCGTTTGTTTCCATTTTGGTTAGTTTTCTTATATACTTGATATATGGTGTGCAAAGATAGACTTTTTATTCACGGTCTGCATCAATTTTTTCATAAAAAAATATTAAATGACCGGTTGGAAGCCTATTGTCACTTCAGTCACAACAAACTCCGTGCCAAAAAGTTGGTCAACGGCGTGTTGCACGGATGAAAAAATACAGGAACAGGGCGCCTGCCAGAAACAACGACACCGAGAAGCTGAGCTCAATTCCATATAGCCCCATAGCACAGGGAAAGGCGAGAAGGTAGGTTGCGGGCATGCCTACGATTACGTATGCCAGCAGTGAAATCCACATCATCGGCATCGCCGAGCTGATATAGAATCAAGGGCACAATCAATGTAAGGCTCAGTGATATTACAGCCTTGTCAGAGGTGAAAACCGTGAATATAGGTTCGGCAAAAAAGTAAAACACCAGTGAGGAGCAAGTGGCCAGCAGAAGCATTATGCGGTAACCGGCGTAGGCAGTTTGGCGCATTAGCTTTCTGTCGTTGACACCGGCTGCGTTCGACACCACGATTGATGTGGCGGCCCCCATGCTGTAGTATATGCAGAATCCGAGGGTGCCGAGAATCACTGTCACCTGATAGGATGCGAGTTCAAGAGCGCCGAGCCATCCGGCCATGACGGCTGCAGCCGTGAACGAGCCTGATTCGAATCCCATCTGGAAACTGACGGGCCATGAGGTTGATGTAACCTCGTGGAAGTCCTTGCCGTTGAGACGGGCCGAAAGGAAATTGCTGCGATAAGTGGCGTAGTCAGATTTTGTCATGAAAACGGCTATGATTGCCACGGCGCAGAACGTACGGGCCAACAGAGTGGAGTATCCGGCCCCATTTAGCCCCATTTCGGGGAATCCCCAGTGGCCGTAGATAAAGGCATAGTTGCCCGCTATGTTGAGAACGTTGGATATGAGAATTATCCACATTGGCATTTTCGTGCGGTTTATGGCGTAGGCCCATTGGGCGAATGCATTGAACAGTGCCAGTGGAATTATTCCCGCAAGGTAAATCAAAAAATATGGTCGGATGAGCGGGAGCAGTTCTTCGGGTTGTCCCATTCGATGGAGGTTCAGATAGATGGCAGTCATTATTGCTCCTATTATCAGGGCGTAGCCCAAATTGACTGCTGTTGCTGTCCGCATCATGGACCCGATTTCCCGCTGCTTCCCGGCTCCGAATAGTGCTCCTATTATGGGCGTAAGGCCGTAGGAAAACCCTAACAGAGCAAATATTGCTACATTGAAGAGATTGTTGACGAACGAGGCCGAAGCAAGGTCGGCCGTGGAATGATGGCCCACCATCGCGGTGTCAGCAAATCCCACAATAATCGTGCCGAGCTGCCCTATGAGTATGGGCAGCCCGAGACGTGTTATTTTCCGTTCAAGTGACAGTGTCACGATGGGGCGGAATTAATATTTTTCGGTGTCGGAAGGGAATGTGACGGCCTTTACCTCACCAACGTAAGCACCCACGGCTTCGGTGATGGATTTCCCAATCTGGCCGAAATAGCGGAGGAATTTTGGCTTGAATCCCTCGTTCATGCCGAGCATGTCCTGCACTACAATAATCTGGCCGTCAGTGTCAGAGCCGGCTCCAATGCCTATCGTGGGGATGTAAAGTTCGTCGGTCACTCGTTTTGCCAATGCGGCCGGAATTTTTTCAAGTACCACGGCAAAGCATCCCAACTCCTGAAGCATTTTTGCATCCGAGATGAGCTTTTCAGCCTCGGCATCGCCCTTGGCACGCACTCCGTAGCCTCCGAATTTGTTGATTGACTGAGGTGTCAGACCAAGATGAGCGCACACCGGGATTCCGGCGGCCAATACCCGGGCCACTGACTCGCGGATTTCCTCGCCGCCTTCTATCTTCACGGCTGCGGCTCCGGTTTCCTTCATTATCCTTACGGCTGAACTTACGGCCACGTCCGGTTGTCCCTGATAGTAGCCGAATGGCATGTCGACAACCACCATTGCCCGCTGCGCGCCGCGCACGGTTCCCTTGGCGAAGGTGATCATCTCATCGAGGGTGATGGGAAGCGTGGTGTCATAGCCCATCATGACGTTGGCTGCGGAGTCACCGACAAGTATGAGGTCGGCGCCGGCGGCATCGACGAGGCGCGACATTGTAAAATCGTAGGATGTGATGCAGGCTATTTTTTCGCCTGATTCTTTCATTGCCTGTATGCGGGCCGTGGTCACTTTTGGGCGGGCCGCTTCATTGTATGTTGACATATCTTACTGGTTTTAAACCCGATTTTATCGGCGTGTTTTTTGCGCGGCAAAAATACAAATAACTGCGCTCAATGCCAAATTTATTTGAATATCGTGTGAAGTGAAGGCGGCGCCTCCGGGTGGGGGCGCCGCCTATATGTAGCGTTAGCTGATTGTTGTTATTACCAGTTGGGGTTCTGTGTCCAGCCGTACATGTTGATCATGTCAATGTTGATCGGGAGCAGGTAGTCCTGATTTAAGCGGAACTGCCAGCCGGTGGGGTAGTTGGAGTTGTCCAGCGGCATGATGTAGCCATCGCTGTCAAGGTGATAAGCTCCCTGACCCCAGGTGATGCCGGGATACTGAGTTTCAAGGTTACTACCGGTGAACAGACAGCCTTTAGGCCATTTGCCTACGATTAAATCGTCAGCAGCAGCCCAGCGGAGGATATCCTCCAGGCGGCGACCTTCGCAAGCTTTCTCAACGCGACGTTCGCGACGCACAGCCTGAATGTACTTGTCAAGGTTTGCGAAGGGGTAGTCAGACTCGGTGTTGTATTCGCGGTCGAAGTCCATGTCAGGCATTCCAACGCGTGCACGCAGCGGATGAATGGCTGAAATGATGGCCTGGGCGTTAGATGCTCCGTTGAGTTCGGCGAGAGCCTCAGCGTAGTTCAGAAGAACATCGGCGTAGCGGAACTGAATAGCGGGAGTTGCGCCGGCACCTTCGGCGTCAAGGTTGCCGGTGTAGTCAATCTGGATGTGCTTCAGCATAGAGTAGCCGGTGGTGCAGTTCCAGGTTCCCTGCAGCGGGGGAATGGTGTAGGCGTTGGGCTGGTCTGGACGGAGAGTCTGACCGGGGGTGCAGACTGTCTGAGCCAGACGCGGGTCGCGCACGGTGGGAAGGAGCTCGTTGCCCCAAACCTTCTTGGCGTTCAGCTTGTCCTGTCCAATGAACGGCTTGCCGTCGATGGTAAGATAGTCATCAACGAGTGATGCTGTAATACCTACGTTACCACCGCCGGTGTTGAGGTAGCGGTTAACGTCGTTGGCAATTTCGCTGCCGTCATATTTCTTGAACCAAAGGATTTCCTTGTTGCCGCTGAGGTCGGTTGTCTGGAAGATTACGCGGTAGTCATTGTTAACGTTGCCGGTATTGTAGATCTGCCATACACCACGGTCCATAACTGCTTTTGCTGCATTGGCTGCCTGAGTGAAGTAGTCGTTGATTTTGGCATCGTTCACTGAAGCGTCAGCAAAACCGGTGTTTTTGAGTTTGTGGTATTTCTCCCATGTTCCTTCGAAGAGAGCCACTTCGCTCTTGAGTGCGCGGGCAACATCGCGATGAACACGGAAGGTAGAGCATGATGATTGCTCGTTGAGCAGGCTGATGGCCTCATCGAGGTCGCTGAGAATATGGTCGGCTGTCACGCTGCGGCTGTCACGCTGCAGGGTCATGAGCGCGAGGTCTGATTCAAGCGGAGTGTCCACCCATGCCACGCCACCGAAGTTGACGAGCATCTGGTAGTAGAACCATGCGCGGAAGTAGTAGGCTTCACCGACATACTGATTCCAGGTTGACGTGCCTTGCTGGTCGCAGTTGTCGAGATTGGTCAGCATGAAGTTGATGTTGCGGATGTAATAGTAGTAGCTGTAGAGCGAGTTGCCATTTCCCAACGAGGTCTTACCGGCCAGACGCTGGATGACGGAGTTGGAGGCCATGTTATCGGAGTTCACGTCGGAGCCGGCAATGTAGCTGCCACCACCTGCGCCGAAGCCCTGGTTGCGGACACCGCTCTGATAGAACTGGTTGACGTAGTTCTGCATTTCGCCGGTGGTCTTGAAGGGAACGGCTGATGATAGCTGCCCTTCCGGTTCGCGGTCAAGATCGTAGCACGATGACATGCCGAAGGCGAGTCCTGCCGCGAGTGCCAATATAGTTATTTTTTTCATTTCTGTTGCTTGTTTTCGAGATTAGAGATTAACAGTCAGACCAACTGAGAGAACCTTGTTCATCGGGTAGTTCTTACCGCCTTCACTTGTGTAGCCGTTGGAGGTGAAGATGGCTTCGGGGTCAAACATCTTGGCGAGCTTGGTTCCTGTCCAGAGGTTTTCACCGGTGAAGAATACGCGAACGCCCTGCAATCCAACGGGGTTGATGATGTGTTTGGGAAGATCGTAAGCCACGGTGAGGTTCTTCAGGCGGATGTAGGCAGCGTTCTGCAGATAGCGGTCAGAAGTCTGCATGTTACGGTTCTGGTAGATACCGATACCGCCGGCTGTGTGGAGGTAGGGTTTCGGATAGTATGCTCCGGGGTTATCTTCGGTCCAGTAGTCAGTGTGCTGGGTGAAGAATGTGGCCTGAGCGTATGAGCCCCATCCCCAGAAGTAGGGAGCTGTGCCGGGATTCCAGTCGCGTTTACCCACGCCCTGGAACATAACGCTGAGGGTGATGCCCTTCCAGTTGATCATACCGTTGATGGTGAATTGGTAGCGGGGCAGAGTGCTACCGATAACGGTGTAGTCACCCATGTCGTCAATGGTCTGTGTGCCTTTGTTGATCTTACCGTCGCCGTTGAGGTCAAGGTATTTCTGGTCACCGGGGGTCCACACACCACCGTTTAGGAACGAGAGGTCCATGTTGTTATTATAAGCGTCAGCTTCTTCCTGGCTCTGGATAAGACCGCCTGAACGGTAGCCCCAGATTTCGCCTACTGAACGGCCGGGATACCAAGAGGTTGAGGGGTTCAGACCGGCGCGGGTTTCGGGGTCGTTGATGTCCATGCCTGCGTATTCGGTAACCACAGCGTCAGCATCGGAGATTGAACCACCCACGCTATAGCGGATGTCCTTACCGATGTGGCCATTGTAGTTGATCTGGAGTTCCCAACCGCGGTTACGCATGTTGGCGTTGTTGGCGGTAGGAGCTGATGCTCCGAAGTAGTCGGGATATGTGTAAGCCTGACCAAGCATGTCCTTGGTGTCGCGCTGGAACACTTCAAATGTACCGGTAAGAGCGTTGTTGAACAAGCCGAAGTCAAGACCGAGGTTCTTGCTCTCAACCTTTTCCCAGGTTACGTCAGCTGAAACCACACCGGGAGCGTTGATGTAACCCTCGCGGGTGTCACCGAACCAGTAGTTACCCTTTGTAGTGATTCCCATTGTAGAGGCGAAAGTGTAGAGGCTTGCGCCGGCCTGGTTACCCATGCGGCCCCATGAAGCGCGGAGCTTAAGCTGGTTGACAGTGGGGCGGAGTGATTCCCAGAAGTTTTCGCGGGCAATGTTCCATCCTAATGAAACCGAGGGGAAGTAACCCCAGCGTTTGTCCTTGCTGAATCGTGATGTTCCGTCGTAGCGCATGTCAACTTCGAGGAGGTATTTGCCGTCAAAGTCATAGTTGAAACGTCCGTAGAAGCCGCGGGTTGCCCAGCTTGTGCGTGATTCGCTTGCGGTAACATCGCCACTGGCAATGTTAAGACCGGGGTTAGCGAATGAGTAAAGACCTCTCACGTAGTTCTGCAGATAAGAGTAGCGGTTCTCTTCTGACTGGAAACCGGCCATGATCTGGAAGTTGTTCTTCTCGGCAACGGTGATCTGATAGTCAGTGTAGATGTTGAAGTTCTGGTAGCGTGTAACGGCGTTCTGGCGCAGGTACTGACCATCGGTCACTACGCCGATTTCACCGCGGACACCCTTTGAAGTGGATTCGCCGTCGGATGCAATAATGTCAGGAGCCACGTTCAATGCTTCGTACTCCATGCCCATATAGCGGTAGGTGTAGTCAAAGTTAATCTTCCAGTCCTTCACGGGCTCAACCTCAGCGCCGAATGTGATGGCGATGCGGTCACGTTTTGTTTTGGTGTAAGTTCCGCTCTGGAGGTAGGGAATCATGGTGAGCTCGGTGAAGTTTCCGTTCATGTCCTTATAGTGAACTGTGGGGCGGAAACGGGCCAGAGAGTGATAGAAGCCTTCGCTGAGACCGCCTGTTCCGAAGGGGGTGTCAGTGTCAGAGTGCATGAACTTGGTGTTGGCGCGTACGCGGAGCCAGTTGGTGATTTCCGAGCGGATGTTGGCGCCGAAGTTATAGCGGGTGTAGCCCATGTCAGCATAGCGGAGAATACCGTCCTCATCGTAGTAGCCGAGTGAGAGGTAGTACTGAGCGCGTTTGCCACCGCCGCTTGCGCTGATGTTGTGGTTCTGCTTGAATGCCCAGTCTTTGTAGTGGAGGTCAAAGTAGTCGGTGTTACCGATACCTGATTCAGAGTTCTCGAACTGGGGGTTCATCCAGCTGAAGCCGGTTACTTCCTGCCAGGGGTCAACGCTGCTGGGGTTGTCGCGGAACTGACGGAGGAGCTCGAGTTTCTCATCGGAGTAGAGACGGCTCACACCGGCATTTGTTGCGGCGTGGTTCCACATTTTGGCAAATTCATAGCCATCGAGCATTTCGGGAAGTTTGGTAGGAGCATTCCAGCCTACTGTGCCCTGATAGCTGATGCGGGTCTTGCCTTCTTCACCGCGCTTGGTGGTTACGAGGACAACACCGTAGGCTGCGCGCGCACCGTAGATTGCCGATGCACCGGCATCCTTGAGCACTGACACGCTTTCAATATCATTGGGGTTGACATCGGAAAGATCCATTTCCACACCGTCAACAAGTATGTAGGGAGTGCCGGAACCGGAGAGGTTTCCCTGGCCGCGGAGCTGAAGCGTTGCGCTACCGCCGGGACGACCTGAGTTGCTGTTTGTTACGGTCAGACCCGGAACAAGACCCTGAAGCATCTGGGCAGCATCGGCAACCGGACGCATGGAGAGTTCCTCGCCTTTAACCTGGCTTACAGCACCGGTAAGGTTGACTTTTTTCTGTGTACCGTAACCAACAACTACAACCTCATCAAGCATGCTGGTGTTTTCTTTCAGCATGATGTTGAGTGGCTTTCCGTCCCATGTCTGGGTAACGGGAGAATAGCCAACATAGCTAACGGTTACTTTTGACCCAACTTTGACATTAGTGATTTGGAACTTGCCGTCAACGTCTGTGGAGGCGCCTGTTTTGCTGCCTGCCACGATAACTGACGCGCCGACGAGCGGTTCGCCATCAGAGTCCGTGATTGTTCCCGAAAGGGTGCCCACGTTCTGCTGCATTGCTTCCGCTGTAGCGGGCATGCTGGCGCCGTTCTCTGTTGCCTGAGCTTGACCTCCCCCCCCCGATTATGAGGCTGAGTGTCAGTGCTGTGGCAACTGATAGGTACGTTCTTTTCATGAAAATTACTTTATTGAAGGTGATAATGATTTGGTTGTCCGAGTTGAAAGTTGTTGACACGTCAACAGCTGTAATTTAAGGAAAAACAGTCTCCAAGCGGACTATTATTGGCAAAGATAGCAATAATTTTTAATAATTATTCATTTTGCCTAAAATATTTTTAACTTTAACACTCCTATTGTTAAAAATGTTAATGTGTAAGATTGGTCGGCAGTAGAGGCATGGCACCGAATTGGGAGCATACGAATGCGGATGTGTCAACGGCCCGGCGGTGGGCTTCCTTTACCGTCAGGCCCTTGAGAATGCTTGCAGTGAATGCGGCGGTGAAGCTGTCGCCGGCGCCTACGGTGTCAGCTACGGTTACCTTGGGCGTGGGCAGGAAGGATGATTCGCCGGGCGTGAAAACATAGCTTCCGTTAATGCCACACGTAAGGATCAGGATAGAGAGATTGTAACGGCGGAGCAGTTCCTCGCTGATTTCACGCATGTCAGGACCGGGAATCCCGAACAGTCGGCTGACCGTTACGAGTTCCTCGTCGTTAATCTTAAGGATGTTGCAGCGGCGCATGGAGCTGTCGAGAATCTCTTTGGTGAAAAAGTCCTGGCGGAGGTTGATGTCAAAAACAATGAGCGGGTTGTTTTCGGCAGGAATGGAGTCGACGAACCGGTGTATCGCGTCGCGCGACACGTCATGGCGCTGCGCAAGCGAACCAAAGCATACGGCCTTGGTGTTGCGCGCCAAGTCAGCAAGTGTATCGTTCCACCGTATATTGTCCCATGCAACTCCCTCTTTAATATTATATGATGGAATGCCATCGGAGTCAACATCCACCTCCACGGTGCCCGTGGGGAAGTCAACGGTTTCTATATGTCGGTTGACTTTTTTCTCGTCAAGCATGGATGTGATTTCACGTCCTAACGGGTCGTTGCCCACAGCGCTGACAACGCAACCCGGAAGTCCGAATTGCGACACATGATAGGCAAAATTTGCCGGAGCACCGCCCAATTTTTTTCCATCGGGGAGGAGATCCCACAGAATCTCACCAATCCCCACAACTGCATTACTCATCATAAAATTCCAACATATCCGCAAAGATAATGGTTCGTGGCTATAAAACAAAAATCAGTGATTGATACCTTGCTCCATAATTATATCAGGGATTAAAAAATTTTTTCTGAAAAATTTGGTGATTTATGATATTCGGTATATATTTGCGGCATATACAGTAAAGGATGAATAGTTGCATAAACATACAGCGTTGGTGGCGCATCGGCGATTTTCTCCGATGGCTTAGCTAATGAATATGCAAAAATGGGGTTTCCCGCTAAGAAGAAATAAGTCACCGGAACAGAATTCGGTGGCTTTTTTATTATCAATTCCGGAAATAGCAAAAATAAAGAGAGATGAGAAAAGATATTATTGACCCTTTCCTGCCGGTGGATGAAGATGGCTTCTACGGTCAGTTCGGCGGCGCGTATATTCCTGAAATACTACATTCCAATGTGGAGAATCTCAAGGAAGCGTTCCGTCGTTATGCTGACGACCCTGAATTTCTTGCCGAGTATGACCGATTGCTCGCCGATTACGTGGGGCGTCCAACGCCTTTGTATTATGCTGAAAGGCTGTCACGTCATTATGGGACAAATATATATCTCAAGCGTGAGGACCTCAACCACACCGGAGCGCATAAAATTAACAATGCCATAGGCAGTGTGCTGCTGGCAAAGCGTATGGGGAAAAGCCGTATAATAGCGGAGACCGGAGCCGGCCAGCATGGAGTTGCCGTGGCTACGGTGTGCGCACTGATGGGCTTGGACTGCGTGATCTATATGGGAGCAACCGATGTGGAGCGCCAGCGGCCGAATGTGGAACGCATAAAGATGCTCGGAGCTGAGGTTCGTCCGGTGAAGTCCGGTAATATGACGCTCAAGGATGCTACTAACGAGGCTATCCGTGATTGGTGTTGCAACCCCTCCGACACATTCTACGTTATAGGCAGTACCGTAGGACCGCATCCATATCCTCAGATGGTTGCGCGGTTCCAGTCAGTGATAAGCCGGGAAATACGCTCTCAGTTGAAGCAGAAGACCGGGTCTGAACTTCCCGACTACGTTGTTGCCTGTATAGGCGGAGGGAGCAATGCCGCCGGTGCATTCTATCATTTCCTCAACGAGCCTTCGGTTAAACTCATCGCTGCCGAAGCTGCCGGGCTTGGAGTTGATTCCGGCATGTCGGCCGCCACAATGCAGCTTGGACGGGAGGGCGTTATACATGGGTCGCGGACATTGGTCATGCAGACTGACGATGGACAGATCGTTGAGCCGTATTCAATCTCTGCCGGCCTTGACTATCCCGGGGTGGGACCACTTCACGCATATCTGGCAACTTCCGGACGTGCTGAGGTCATAGCGGTTACTGATGACGAAGCCCTCTCCGCAGCCTATCGCCTGACACGCACCGAGGGTATAATTCCGGCGCTGGAGTCAGCTCATGCGTTGGCCGTGCTTGACAGAAAAAAATTCCGTGAAGGTGACGTTGTGGTGATCAATGTGTCGGGCCGCGGCGACAAGGATATGCAGACCTATCTGAAACATGTTAAGTAAACGAAAAAAGATTTTAATCAAAATGATACTCGTACAGAAAACAGCAACACTCTCGGCCGATCTGGAAACCCCGGTTGGCCTGTATCTGAAAGTGCGCGACCTTTATCCCTGTTCGGCGCTCCTTGAGAGCTCCGATTATCACACTTCGCGCAATTCCGTTTCGCTCATCGGAGTTGACCCTATTGCATCATTCACTGTGGTGGGGGAGAAGATTATATCAAAGTTCCCTGATGGGACGGAGACAGTTGAGCCGGCCATGGAAGTCACGGATAATCTGCGACGGTTTATCGAATCGTTTGACATCGGCGAGCAGCTACCTGATACGTTCAACGGGCTGCTTGGCTTCACGGCCTACGATGCAGTGCGCTATTTCGAACCCTCGGTCAAGATTCGTCCTCGCGAGCCAAAATTAGCTGACATTCCGGATATGCAATATATTCTCTATCGGTTTATAATCCGCGTGAACCACTACCATAACGAGATGACTATCCTTGAAAACATCCCGCAGGGAGAGGAGAGCCGTCTGGATGAATTCATTGCGATATTGCGCAATAATAATATTGCCACTTATCCTTTCCGGGCCAAGGATGACTTGGAGTCGCCCATTACAGACGAGGAATATATAGGGATGGTGAGACGGAGCATAGCCCATGCCAAGCGCGGAGACGTTTTTCAGATTGTGCCATCGCGCCGCTTCTCTCAGGGATTTACGGGCGATGAGTTCAATGTCTATCGTGCGCTGCGTTCGGTCAATCCATCGCCGTATCTGTTTTTCTTTGATTTCGGCAGTTTCAAGGTGTTCGGCTCATCGCCGGAGACGCATTTCCGCGTTACAGCCGACCGCAAAGCCTATATTGATCCTATTGCCGGAACGTTCCGGCGCACCGGTGACGATAAGAAAGACCGCGAACTCGCCGAGAAGTTGCTCAACGACCCGAAAGAGAATGCCGAACACATTATGCTCGTTGACCTTGCCCGCAATGATCTGAGCCGCTCCGGCGGGAAGGTTCATGTAGAGTTTCTGAAGCAAATCCAGTTCTATTCCCACGTGATCCACATGGTCAGCCGGGTGGTGGCTGAACTGCCGCAGGATGCCGATGTCTATAAACTTTTCGGTGCATCGTTGCCTGCCGGGACTCTCAGTGGAGCCCCGAAGGTGAGAGCCATGCAACTGATAAACGAGTTGGAACCTCATAGCCGTGTCACATACGCCGGCTGTATCGGCACCTTCGGATTTGACGGCTCAATCAATCAGGCTATAACCATACGCAGCTTCCTCAGTAAGGGCAATCGGCTGTATTCCCAGTCGGGCGGAGGCGTTGTGGCTCGCTCTGTGCCTGAGAATGAACTTCAGGAAACAAAAAACAAACTCGGCGCACTTGTCAAGGCAGTGAAACTCGCCGAATCGTTTAACCGATAATTGATTGCAGGATATGAAATTACTTTTATTAGATAATTACGATTCGTTCACGTACAATATAGTGCATGCCATACGCGAACTTGGATTGGATGTTGATGTACGCCGCAATGACAGCATCACACTGCCGGAGATTGCCGCCTATGATAAAATAATCATATCGCCGGGGCCCGGCATTCCTTCAGAAGCCGGATTGCTGATGGATATGCTCCGTGAGTATGCCGACAAGAGGCCTATATTGGGGGTGTGTCTGGGGCATCAGGCCATAGGAGAGGCGTTTGGTGCCTCACTTGAGAATCTGGATGAGGCCTATCACGGGGTGCAGACCGTAATCAGAAAAACCGCCCCCGATTATGTGCTTGACGATATGGGCGATTCCTTTCCGGTAGGGCGGTATCATTCATGGATTGTAAGTGACAAGGGGTTGCCCGAATGCCTTGAAGTAACTTCGCGGTCTGACGATGGCTGCATCATGTCGATCCGTCATAGGGAGCTTGATGTTCATGGCGTGCAGTTTCATCCCGAATCAATCCTCACGCCTGATGGCATACGTATAATATCCAATTTTATCAACCACTGACATGAATAGAATACTGCAGAACTTATTCGAACATAAGAACCTCACGCGCGAGGAGGCTCGTGATATAATGCTCAATATTGCTGATGGCCGGTATAATGACAACCAGTTGTCAGCTTTTATGACCGTGTTTCTGATGCGAAGCATTACCCCTGATGAACTTACCGGCTTCCGTGATGCCATACTTCAGCGGCGAGTTGAGGTGGATCTCGGCGATGGGGATGCTATAGATATTGTCGGTACCGGAGGCGACGGGAAGAATACGTTCAACATTTCCACTGCATCATGTTTCGTTGTGGCTGGTTCGGGACGTAAGGTCGTAAAGCATGGTAACTATGGTGCCAGCTCGGTGTCAGGTGCATCAAATGTGCTTGAGCAGCACGGAGTAAAATTCACTGCCGATCCGGAACGGCTGCACCGTTCGCTTGAGGATAGCGGCGTTGCATTTCTCCATGCCCCGTTTTTCAGTCCGGCCATGAAGAGTGTGGGGCCGGTGCGTCGGTCGTTGAAGATGCGTACATTTTTCAATATGCTCGGGCCTCTGGTCAACCCGACCATGCCGCGCAATCAACTCTTGGGCGTGTATAATCTCAAGCTTATGCGCCTATATCGTTACATTGCGCAAAACGAGGGGATAAACTGCACTATAGTACATTCGCTTGATGGCTACGATGAAATTTCTCTCACTTCTCCGTTTAAGGTTGTCACTACTACCGGCGAGAGCGTGATGGAGGCGAAGGACCTCGGATTACCTGCGGCCCGGCAGGAGGATCTGTATGGAGGTGACACGGTGGAAGAGGCCGCCGGGGTGTTTGACGACGTGCTGTCCGGAAAGGCCTCAGCCGCGAAGAAGAATTGCGTGATTGCCAATGCTGCGTTTGCCATAAAAACCATAGAACCGGAGCTGTCGATTGACCGGGCATTGTGTGAAGCCCGGGAATCGCTTGAGTCGGGCGCTGCGCTCGATCGTTTCCACCGGTTTGTAGAACTCAATTCAATATGAATATACTCCAGCATATAGCCGCAACAAAGCGCTGCGAGGTTGAAGCACTCAAGGCAGTTATTCCGCTTGATGCGGTAAGTGAGGCTGCGCTTGGAAATCTTCGGCAACCGCTGTCGCTGAAGGATAGCATAATCGGCTGCCGTCCGGGAATTATTGCCGAGCATAAGCGACGATCACCATCGAAGGGAGAAATCAGTGCAATGAGCGATGTAGGGGTGATTGCCCGTGGATATGCCGATGCCGGTGCTGCAGCAATGTCGGTGCTGACAGATACTCCATATTTCGGGGGCTCATTGACCGATCTCGCTGTTGCACGTGCGTCAGCTCCATCGCTGCCGTTGCTCCGCAAGGAATTTATCATTGATCCATACCAAATATATCAGGCCCGGATTTATGGCGCTGATGCCATATTGCTGATTGCCGCTATTCTGACCGGTGATGATATTCGCCTGTTTACTGACATTGCACATTCAATCGGATTGCAGACATTGGTTGAAGTGCATTCATTGGAGGAGGTCTCCGCAGTACCTGCCGCGACAGATATGGTTGGGGTAAATAACCGCGACCTCACCTCGTTTTCCACTGACATATCCAATTCGGCCCGTCTCGTTGACGCGCTCCCTTCCGGGGTGGTAAAGATAGCGGAGAGTGGAATCCGGAGTGCCGGCGATATATCGTTGTTGAGCGAGATTGGATTTGACGGGTTTCTCATAGGAGAAGCGTTTATGTCGACCCCATCGCCGGCCGACACACTGAGCGGATTTATTAATCAAATTCAAAGAAAATGTTGAAGATAAAGGTGTGTGGAATGCGAAGCGCCGCGAATGTCAGCGAGGTAGCTGCCCTTAATCCGGACTTTATGGGTTTTATCCATTATCCCGGCTCGCCGCGGCATATCAGTGATATGGCTGTGGAAGTGGTGGCATCTTTGCCCGCCGGTGTAACCCCAACGTTGGTAACGGTGGATATGGACGAGGAGCGGATCATGCGTCTTGTTGAGCGTTACGGGTTCACGGCTCTGCAACTTCATGGCAATGAGGCGCCGGAAATGTGCGCGTCGCTTCGTGGCAGGGGCCTGACGGTGATTAAGGCGGCAGCCCTCAAGGACTCCGATTCAATGCAGGATATAGAAAGATACAACGGAGCTGTTGACTACATGTTGTTTGACACTCCATCGGCGCATCATGGTGGCACCGGACGGAAATTCGACTGGGCATTGCTCGATTCATATAAACTCCCGATTCCGTTTTTTCTCAGTGGAGGAATAGGGCCGGATGATGCCGGTGAGGTATTAGCCTTCGCCCATCCTATGCTCATTGGCTTAGACGTAAACAGCCGGTTTGAAATCTTACCGGCATATAAAGATGCACGGGTTCTCTCGCATTTCATCACTCAAATAAGAAAATCATGAACAGACTGTCAAAACTATTCAATAAAAAGCAATCCGGACTATTATCGGTTTATTTTACCGCCGGCTTTCCGCATCTTGATTCAACCGTGGAGGTGATAAGTGCTTTATGTTCACGCGGTGTTGACATGGTGGAGGTGGGGATTCCATTTTCCGACCCTATGGCAGACGGGCCGGTGATTCAACACAGCGGTTCGGTTGCGCTTCGTAATGGAATGACGCTAAGCTTGCTGCTTGACCAAGTAAGGGAGGCGCGATGCATATATCACGACACTCCATTTATCGCCATGGGCTATATCAATCCCATAATGCAGATGGGTGTCGAGACATTTTTCCGCCGAGCTAAAGAGGCAGGAATTGACGGGGTTATTATCCCTGATCTCCCGTTCGCAGTATATATGAAAGAATATAAGGAGATAAGTGACCGCTATGACATACCGGTCATCATGCTTATCACACCGGAGACATCGGAGCATCGCATCCGCATGATTGATGATAATTGCGAGGGATTCATCTACATGGTTTCAACCGCCTCCACAACCGGTGCGCGTGAAAGATTCTCTCCCGAAGCCATTGACTATTTCAAGCGGGTTGATGCCATGGGTTTGCGTCATCCTCGCCTGATAGGGTTCGGTATATCCAATCACACTACCTACGATGAGGCATTGCGCTACAGTAGCGGCGCAATCATAGGGTCGCAATTTATCCGATGCCTTGAATCGTCATCTGCGCCTGAAGAGGCTGTTGATGAACTCCTCTCCCGGATTGGCCGCCAATCGGTCAGTGTCTGACGACTTCGGTGAATTCCGGTGCTCCACCGGCGGGAACGGTGACGTAGATTGTTGAAGAAGATTCTTTGCCATCGGGCCCCTGCGATTTCACATCAAACTTGTAATCCTTGCCGTTGGCAGTCATTCGCGTAGCCACACCTACGGGTGTGCCAAGAGGGAACTTGTAATTGCCGCATGCCTCATTGAAAACCTTTACATCTTCTTCGGATACTTCAGTGGAGGGTACATATTCCGGCAGCTGCTCTATTTCGCCGGCGATATATCCGTTTGCTATGAGGAAGCGTTCAACCTCGGCGGGAGCTTTCTCAACACGTGCATTCCTAACGCCATACCCCTTGACCACTTTGGCCCCCGGTTGAGCGGCTGCTACATCCGAGGTGGCCGAGTCAATGCCTCCGCTACCGAAAGTTGCAAACGTCACAACCGTCTTTCCCTCAAGTGAGTTATCGGCAAGAAAAGTAGCCATAGGCAGCGCGTATGTGCCGCCCCATATCGGGAATCCAAGGAAAATGGTTTTGTATTTGTCAAGGTTGACATTCAATGGCTTTATTTCCACCTTTACACTATCGTCTGCCTCCTTGCGCCAGCGCTGAATTGTAGCATCGTAATCTCCATCATAAGGATTTACAGCCTCGATGGCCACGATGTCGCAACCTAAATGGTTCCGGATTTCCTCGGCAACAGCTTTAGTGGCGCCGGTTTGCGAGTAATACACAATGAGAGTGCTATCGTTATTGGTCACGCTGTCAGCGCCTTCGGCATTAGTGGCCGACTTGCCGCCGCAGCTACATAGCATGGCTGAGACAAACATCATCGAAAAATAAAATCCTTTCATAACGAAATTGAAAATATAAAGTTACAGGAATTACAATTACTGCGTAAATTTACGCAATATAATCCGCCAATCCAAAAAAAAGGTTCCATGGTGAGCCAAATGTTGAACCTACATTCCTATTGATGGATTCTTTTTGGTAAAATGGGTTGTTTAATTTACATCGTTTTATTTATTTTGCAGTGAATTAATGATTCCTTAAACATACCAGCGTTATACATGAATAATCATCAAATACAGAACTACGATAGATGTGCGTGTAATCTCAATTTATAATTACGCCAGAAACAATTATGCCATAAGACACAACCAAAACATGATCACATCCCAAAAATAGCAATGGAAAACGATATGAAAACTGTTAGTCACCCTATCCGGAGTATAGCCTTTGATGGAAAACGCGCATTGTTTAACAATACAGGACTTGGCAACTACAGCAGATATACCGTTGATAGTATCCGTTTACACCGTCCTGAAATTGAGTTGTCGCTTTGCTCTTATAAAATGCCCGAAGCAAACAGCTGGCTCGACCCCCACCCCGATATCAAAGTCGTGAGCCGGGGTCGAGGAGATTTGGTCTCTGGTCTGTGGCGACACTATGGCGGTCTGTCAAAATCACTCGCGGCCAACCGTCCCGACATATACCACGGACTTAGTAATGAGTTGCCTTTTGACATTGCGAAGGCCGGCATACCGTCTGTAGTGACTATTCACGACCTGATTTTCCGCCGCATACCTGAAAACTATAAGCCGGTGGATCGCTGGCTATACAATACGAAATTCCGCGCTGCTTCCCACAATGCCACCCGCGTCATCGCAATCAGCGAATGTACCAAGAAGGACATTGTGGAGCTATATGGCGTGAATCCCGACAAAATTGATGTGATATATCAAAGTTGCAATCCTATATTTAAGCAGCCCGTCAGCAAGGCAATCGCGGCAGAGGTAAAAGCTTCCTATAACCTTCCCGACAGATATATAATTATGGTTGGAACGGTTGAGCAACGCAAAAATCAGCTTTTGGCAATTGAAGCAATGCCGATGATTGATAAGGATATAAGTCTTGTGATTGTTGGCAAGGAGCGCAACAACTATGGACGCCAACTTTCCATGCTCATAAACGAATTAGGCGTGGAGAATAGGGTTATGAGATTGTCTAATATACCTACTGCCCATCTGCCGGCACTTTACTCCATGTCAATCTTGGCTGCATACCCCTCGCGATACGAGGGTTTCGGTCTCCCCGTCATTGAGGCTATATCCTCCGGTACACCGGTCATCGCGGCCACAGGCTCTTGTTTGAAGAGGCAGGCGGGCCTGGAGCATTGTATGTCAATCCCGATTCCCCTCGTGAATTTGCCGACTGTGTCATGAAGATTGTCAATAACCCTGACATCGCTAAGGAGATGGTTGAAAAAGGACAGGCGTACGTAAGCCGCTTCGATAGTTCATATTTTGTTGACAAAATGATGGATGTATACCGGCGCGCCAAGCGTGAATACGCTGCTCAGCATAAAAAAAGAGGCTTTCGTTTCTAAAGCCCTGTGGCAATAATATTGGCTATTTCAGTAATGCTAAAATCCAACTATATTTGCCGTTTTTTTGGGTCCGTACGGCATTGAAGTCCCGTTTGTTGCATTCTGCTATGATATGTTTGTGCATTTCGTACACCCCATTTGTTCGATGAAACTATCTGCTTGTTGGCGAGAAGTAAACCGATGGAGTGTGCCAGTGTAGAGAGATAGAACTTGGTTTATGACCGGAAGACATTCAAAAGGAAAATTGAGCAGCCATTGGCGGAAATCTTCATCCAGCTTGGTATCATGCCAAGGCATGTCAACTCGTTCCTGACCGAGTCGATCTATTGCTCCTGCAAGGCATATATCAACAGGGAGGTCAAAAAGAAAGACTGTATCCGCTTCGTTTAGACGCATAGGCAGAGTCCTGATATAGTTACCATCAATGATCCAAGAATCTGTCGTTAGTATTTTCCTTAGTTGCCTGTCGAATTCTTCCTCTGTAAGAGTGGTTCTGTCTGGACGATGCCATATCATATCAAGATAATATAGTGGGAGTTCTGTCTTTTTTGCAAGTTTTCTTGCAAAAGTGCTTTTGCCAGCTCCCGGACACCCGATTATTAGTACCCTTTTCATATTGTTTTTCTATGAGATAAGCATCTTGTTGACAAGGTATGTCTTATTCAGAAACTGAATGTTTCGAGTTTCAGTTCGGCGAGATTGTTCATCTTGCCTACTTCCTCGGCGAATACGTCTGATGCACTGTGGGCATCAAGTGCCGATTGGTCGCGCCATGTCTCGCATATCATTAAAACATCCGGACGTGTAGCACTCTCAAACACATCGTATGCAACGCATCCGTCCTGTTTAAGGGATGCCACGGTAAGTCTTTTTGCAGCCGCAAGGACCTCTGCCTTGTTATCCGCGCCGACTTTGATAAAACAGTTTAGTCTAAGCATATATTTTTGTATTATTATTGTATAACGAAGCTGTAAAGCGTATTATTGTGAATAAAACTTCAATACTGTTCGTTGGTGTTGGGATAGACTGAAGCCTGAAGACCCTTGCCGCCGACCTCGGAAGAGGAAGGCGTATGCGAAACCACATATACTAATCGGTTGTTATTATTATCAATGATTTGTAAATTTGCGGGATGATACACGAGTTTAAAATCAATTTTGATGAGGAAGCCTTTGATGATTTGAGATTGAGGCTTTCACATCGTCGGGTGCCTGCGTTTAGTAGCGATGGGAATTGGCAATTGGGCACTCCATTGAAGTTCCTAAATCATATTTTGAATGTTTGGGAATCAGAGTATGATTGGAAGCCCGAGCAAGATTATCTCAATCAATTTCCTCAATATGTGTGTGATATAAACGGTGTCAATATTCATTTCTTCCATGTCAAGGCGGAACAACCCAGCGCCATGCCTATTTTGATGGCACATGGCTGGCCGGATAGTTTTCTGCGATACGCAAAGACGTTCCCACTTCTAAAGGAATTCGACCTTATCGTACCTTCAATCTCGGGATTCGGCTTCTCATCGCTTCCTGCAAAGGGCTGGGTAAACAATGCAGAGACAGCCGATATATGGCACAAGCTAATGACATCGGTTTTAGGATATGAGCGATATTTCGCCACCGGTGGTGATATGGGGCGCGGCGTGTTGTTTTATCTTGCGAGCAATTACTCGGAGGAAGTGCTTGGCCTGTATCTTACGGACGTTGGTGCAGCAACGTCGATAGTGATGTCGCCCGAAGATAAACTTTCGCCTGAAGAATTGGAATATAAGTGGTCCTTTGCCGAATGGATGCGCAAAGATGGCGCATATATAAACATTCAGGGTTCAAAGCCCTATTCTCTTGGAGTCGGACTCGCTGATTCTCCTGCCGGAATGGCGTGTTGGCTTGTTGAGAAATTTCATGATTGGTCGGACTGGGATAGATTCTCAATGAATGATTTATTGAGCAATCTCACCCTATATTGGATGACCAACTGCGCGGCGTCTTCTATAACTGCATACTATGGCAACTCTTTCACGCTGCCGCCACTTGGCTGCATCAAAACACCAATCGGTATTGCCCGCTTTCCCCATGACATTCTGCCTGTGCCAAAGGAGTGGATTGAGCAAAACTATAATCTTATTCATTACGCTGATATGCCATTTGGAGGACACTTCACCGCAATGGAGGCACCGGAGCCATTTGCCACCGACCTCAAGGTGTTCATTGATAAAATAATAAGTTGACAAGCTGTGAAAATAAATAAGTTGCATCACATTGCCATTATCTGTTCTGACTATCAGCGGTCACTTCGGTTTTATACCGAGGTACTGGGCTTTGAGGCATTGGCAGAGAATTATCGAGAGGAGCGGCAATCGTATAAGACCGACCTTGCCCTTAACGGTGAATATCTGATAGAACTATTCTCGTTCCCGGATGCCCCGGCTCGTCCGTCATATCCGGAGGCGCGAGGCTTGCGCCATATCGCTTTTGAGGTTGACAATCTCGATGAGGCTTTGGCTGAATTGGATGCTAAAGGGATTGTCCACGAGCCAATACGCACCGACGAATACACCGGCAAGAGATTCGCCTTCTTCAAGGACCCCGACCATCTGCCAATAGAGTTATACGAAAAGTGAAACAACCCTCACAACTGCGAAGCTTGTTTGGGGTGCTTCAATGCATGCCGGCCGCATGGCTCACCCTATTTGTCTAATCCTGCAATGTGTTTTGAAATTACTATCAAAGTAACCGATTCTTTGGTGTCAGTTTCGCCAGAGCAATTTCATAAGCATTTAGGGCGGTAATAATATAGCCCCCGGCCATTACAATCCATGCGACAAAACTGAAGTCAATGGTAATTGCGCTGATTTGCAATCGAGGAATAGAGATGTTGAATGTTGATACCCAGTCGCCAATCAATGGGAATAGCAGAGTAAGAATCACACCCATTACGAAGCCGCTGACTGCGGCAATTGCCACGGCTAATCTATTGCGCTTTTTAAGCGCAACATTATGTTGTTTGACAATCTCAACAGCATCCATATTCTTTTTCAGTTGGGTCATAAACTGAAAAGAAGATGAAAGTTCCGGCTCAAAATTGTCGAATAAATTTCTAATTTTATCGTCTTCCATGATTTGATGCGTTATGAGTTTGACAATAATCCTCGGAGATGGTTGCGGCCTCGCGATAGATGCTGCTTAACTGCATCTTGTGACGTTTCTTCAATCTCGGCAATCTCTTTTATGGAGTATCCTTCCATATAGAACAACAACACTGAAGTTCTCTCCTTGCCGGGCAATTTATTCAATGCCGAATACAGTTCTTGATATCGGAATTGTGAGTCGGTAGTTTCTCCCGACATTACATTTCGTGCTTCATCGTAGTCGGCGTGTATCTTTTCGGAGCGTTTATGGTTGATAAACGTATTATAGCCGATTCTGAAAATCCAGGCATTGAATTTATCGGGATTATTAAAACTGTCACAAGAGAGATATGCTTTGAGGTATGCATCTTGTGCAATATCATCAGCGAGCGCAGAGTCTCCGCAGCAAAGGGCCACAAGAAAGCGTCGAAACGTTTTCTGTGTGCCCTCTACATGGTTTATGAACTGCTCGCGAGTCATTGCTTAATCTTCTTCGGGTGAATCTAATTGTTTGCGAGTAACTTTCCAAACAATCAGATAGCTGATGCCAATGGCGAGTGATATTCCACCGAATACGAAAGGAACGGTAACGGGGTCTGCGCTGAAGTCAGAGCCGGTGGCGAGGTTAACTATGCCAACGATTGCGAGAGCTACGCCGATGAGCGAATACATGCATCCGCGAAGAAGTCGGCCATTTAGGATTTCGCGGGCGGTCTTCTGAGGTTTCTTCAGAGACTCAATGAGTTTGTCGGTGTCGACATCCTTGTTGGCTTCGATAGCCTTGATTATGATTTGTGTGCGCTTGTTCTCTACATTCATCTTGGAGAGGGAAGTGATGAGAACGACTGCGATGGGAAGTACCACGCAAACAAAGATGGGAACTATTGTTGATGCCATGATTTTATGTTTTTTAAATTGTTTCTAATGTTGTTGTCTTTGAGACATCTCGTATGTAAGACACATCTCGAAATCCAAAGGTGACATCAACATTGAAAATTTTTAGATTCGATAGATTTCTTTCTGCTTCGGTGCTTTCATCCAAAATCCAAAATCGGCCAGGAATGAACAGAGCCTATACATCCAAGCATCCATGCCAACGAAAGAATAATTGGATAATAGGAGAAGACCGGTGAAAAGAAAAATCAGTTGGAAGTTGTCCATAGCGGCTGATATTTCCAATCGGATGGAAAACCCATTGCTGCGACATCCACGTTTGGATATATAGCAACGAGGCGTTTCAATTCTTCAACAAATGAATTAGTCGGATGTATTGCATTCTCCAAATATGCCAAAACGCAAAGTTGCGGATATAATTTCTGTGTTGCCAATCCCGATGTATCAATCCATCGACACGGGAGGTGACGCGGTAAAAGCGGTATGTTTGGGAAATTTCTATTCCATAAACGAGCGTGATGTGCGATGATGTTTCTAAGCACTGCCATACTTTTTATCCAGCTGTCAAGGAATTTTTGATGAGGCAAATGAAATTCAGATGCTATAATCTTCTTTATTTTGTTGTCGTTGAGGTTGAAATATAATTTTGAAAGAGTGCCAAAAGTGACAACTTCCAAGGCTTTCCATGCTGGCGGAACATCTGGATAGGTGTATTTCTCGAAGTGCTCTTGGATAAAATCCTCACGAGAGCGAGCTATCTCAGCCTTGATGTGAAGAAGGTTTGTAGAGAATAATGAGGGATTAAACGCCAATGCTGAATCAGTGAACCAAAATGCACCATACTTCAGTGAGACATGGTGAATCATCTTTGTTCGTAGAGCAATTTCTATACTCTGAATCACTGAGAAAAGAAGTGCCCTTAATTGCTTGTCAAAATAGTAAAGGCTGACAGCATTTTCAAACGTGCTTCCGGATTTGAAAATATGTGTATTTTTGTTAGCCTCCATAGGTCGCAAATAACCAGCCAATCGGAAGTAGCTGATGATTCCCAGTTGCTCATAAGCATATTGAAGGTTATCTACAATCAGTCCTCGGCTTTGCAATATGCTAATTTGATCCTTATAATCGATAGGTTGCTTAGAATAGTTCACGGTATATAAAATAAAAGTTCCGCCTGGGTACGCATGCAAAGCCTAAGCGTGGCGGAATCTGTTGATGCAAAATTAATCAATTTTTTTTGAATTGACAATGACATGAATCGAAAAAAGCTGAAATTTAACCATTCATATCAGATTACATTTAGTGGTAAATATCTTTTTCTTGCCAAGAAAGATGATTAGTGTTATCGTCAATAATATACTTGCTATCCGCAAAATATTTGTCAGCATGGTGCCAATAGCATTTATATTGCCTTCCACCGGAAAAACTATCCAACTAAAATTCATGAATAAGTGAAGGCCGATGGAGACCCACAGATTATAATCGCATTTTACATAAACCCAACTAAAATACAAAGCCCCCAAAGCAGTTACCCCAACCGCCATTAATGATGACATCAGATTATCTCCTTGGTAAAGATGACCGATGCCGAAAAATAGCGATGGAAGCAATATCGCCCATATAAAGCCCAATTTGCCATATCGATACAATTGACCAAACATAAAGCCTCTGTAAACAATTTCCTCAAATACGGCTGCTATAATAACCATACGTAAAAACCAATCAAATGTCAGATTGCAATTAAACGAGCCTATTATTGGCATACCTATCAGCATAGGAGCGCAACACAATGCGGCAAATCCTAAACCTTTAAGGATATTACCATTCAAACCTAGAGAACCTAATATGTCGGATTTTTTGTGTAAGCAAAACAAAAATCCGAGCATAGGGATTCCACTGATGATATACCTCATTATCAGTCGCAGAGATGCAGACTCTAAATGGAGTGGCTTATAAAGTGTAGAGGCGTTCCACCATACCAACTCAACAATAGCAATCGCAATAAGAATAAATATAATTCTCACGATACGATTATTTCGCAAAAACTTAATCATTTGACTTTTATTTTATATGATTTGTGAGATTTCTTTCTGCAATAGGTCGAGGAACAGGGCTGCATGTGCGCCATCCATTTGGGTATGATGGAATTGGAATGATACCGTCAAGGTCGTTTTGAACAGACTTTTCTTGTATTTGCCCCATATCATGAATGGATTGTTGAAGATGCCACTATACATTCCCACAGCTCCGTCTATATCAAATTGAGCAAGTGCGGAAGTGCCGATTACCATGCTGTCAGTTATATCATGGTTTTCACATGTCTTCGCAACCTGCTTAGAGAGCCGTAGATAGTCAGAGTTGAATTTAGTCAAATCATCTGAGAATGGTACATCACAAGAACTTACTTCACCTTGGCTGTTGGCTACAATGGTATTGACGGCAAGTGTATCATACTCTATCAGTTTGTCACCTATCGGGAGCAAATAAAATTCCTTTACCTTCGAGGCGGCTCTGCCGATACTCCAGCACATCAGCATATTGAATTTCAGACCCCGCTTCTTGCTAACTCTCAATAATCGTGACACATCAAGAGTCTTGAAGAAAGTTACCATTGGCATCGGTGCTTTCATCCAAAACTCAAATGCGTATTCTCTTGTCGTTTCCTTTGGATCTACTTCTCTCATTGTGGAAAACCTTTAAGCGATATAATCCCCGTTTCGTGACAGTATGAATTTCATTATTCCCGATTATTCGAATATTACAGAAAGACCAATGAGAAATGCGCCCAATATGAGACTTATAACTGAAATAACAGTAATGGTTTTGCTCTTTCTTTTTTTGGAAGCTAAAGCCATGCAGCATGCCATTGCAATTTCACATAGTCCTATGATTAAAAAGACAATTTTCATCGTATTCATTCCTTAAATCCTTTCAGATAAATAATCAACTATATTAGGAGCATCATCACACCCAAGAAGATATTTCTTCCCGTTCTTAAGTTCCACGAGGAAACAATCAGAGGCTTTGCCATAATAGGCGAAGTATTTTCCAATTGATGGTTCCGAGAACCATCCCCAATAACCGAACCATCCACCACTGCCGCAGATTCTGCGTTCAGTCATTGTCGGTGGGCATAGTTTAGCACTTTTAATCTCTTTCAGCGGAATACTCTTTATTCTCAGTGAGCGGTTGATGTTCAGATTGGTATCATCAACTGATATCGACATAGGCATGTAAATCGATGCTGCGCCACATAACAATATCAAACATGCTCCAATGAGAGATATTCCCCAATTGTCATGACAATAATACAGACACACAAGCAAGACGATCAGGCCGATTGCTGTCATCATTGTAGAATATGTGCTTAAATTTACTCTCCGTTTCATACTTGTTGTCATTATTACCTCTGGCTCAAAGGTGAATTTGTAAAAAAGAAACGTGAACCAACTATGCCACGTCTAAAATATCAGTTATTTTTATTGATGAGATTAACAATTACTTTAACCATCGTGTCCTTTTCCTCCGTGCGGCTCTCGGCTATCATAAGAGTGAGAGCTACAAGGGTATTATCGGCTATGCGTTTTGTGCCATCTTCATTGTATAGGATTCCATTTCCATTGAGAAACCACAAGAATAGGGTGGCAGCAATGCGTTTATTGCCGTCACTGAAGGAATGATTTTTCGTCACGAGGTATAGAAGCATAGCGGCCTTCTCCTCAACGGAAGGATAAAGGTCTATCCCGCCAAAAGTCTGATAAATCTGACCGATGGAACTTTTGAAAGAGTCGTCTTTCTCATTGCCAAACAATGTGCTTCCGCCAAATTTCTCATGCAGTTCACGGATGACTGCCATAGCGTTCTCGTATGTAGCGTGGAATTCTTCTGTTTTCGTCGTATCCTCGATTTTCAGTTCCTGATAATCGTATCGGTCGAGAGTATCAAGTGCGTAAGTGTAATCCACAACTACATCAAGCAGCGAGCGGCTATCCTCAGTCAACTTCTCTTGGTTCTGAATAGTTCGGCCAAGGACCTTTACCAATTGACTCAGTTCATCATATTTCTGCAGAGCGACGCGTTCGTTGACCGCGTAGCCTTGAAGCAGATATTGCTTCAGCACCTTGTTTGCCCAGATGCGGAACTGTGTACCACGCTTAGATTTGACACGATAACCCACTGAGATAATTACGTCAAGGTTGTATAGCGTAGTAACGTATTGCTGGTCACCATCATTACCCACATGTGCAAAATTTGCACATGTGGTCTCTCGCTCTAACTCACCCTCCTTGAAAATATTACTTATGTGGCGCCCAATGACAGTTCTGTCCTTTTGGAACAATTCCGCCATCTGCGCTTGCGATAGCCAAACAGTTTCATCTTGAAACTTGACGTCTATACTTGTCTCGCCATCGTTGGTCTGATATATGACAACACTATTTGTTGGCTCTATTTTATTTTCCATACGCAAAGATACAATTTTTCCTTGGAATAGCGGTCATAAATATCAATATATCAGAAGGCTTCGCTTTTTCTGTCGGCGCTCATCGCCCCTGTTGCCATTAGTTCTCCTTTATTTTACAAGCCATGACTTGAAGGCGGAAACGTTGTTTTTGCTTATGAAAATTTCTTCGTGCGTGTCTACCACCATTTTTACAAGCAAGCGGCTGTCAAACCAACTGACCAATTCCTTTATGTATCGCTTCGCGATAATGAATTGCTTGTTTGCCCGGTGGAACATTTCCGGATTTAGTGAGGATTGTAGTTGTTCAAGAGATTTCCTGATTTCAATGTGATTGCTGTTTGCCAACACTATTTCAGTCTTCCTATTGGTGCAATATATATAGCATATCTCATCTATAGCTACCGGAATCAGCTTGTCTTTCACAGGGACAATCAATCGGCTTGGATAGGCCTTTTTAGGTGCAAGGCGAGCCATGTGCGAAAGATATTCAAGCAGGTCACCGGGTGTGCGATGAATGAATTTTCTTATGGCGCGTTTCAAATCCTCACTCTTAATTGGCTTGAGGAGGTAGTCAATGCTATTGACCTTAAACGCTTCAAGGGCATATTGGTCGTAGGCGGTGGTGAAGATTATCGGCGTATTGACCTCAATTCTGTCAAAAATAGAGAATGCCGAACCGTCGGAGAGATTAATATCCATGAAAATCAGGTCGATCTGCGAGTTAGAACTTAGCAAATCCACTGTCTGTTCGACACTTTCGGAATATCCCACAATCTCAATTTCCGGCTCGATTTTTCCAAGCATATATGAAAGGCTCTCGGCCGCGGCAGTCTCATCTTCAACTATCAGTACTTTCATGATGGATCTTTGGTTAAAGGTAATATAACGGTAAACTTCGTTTCATCGGCATTCACTTGGATGCAGTTGCCGGTCATTAAACGCAGGCGGTTGTTGAGATTTGACAACCCGATTCCGTGGGTCTCAGGTGCAATATTTTTAGGCCAGATATTGTTTTCGACTATTACACTATTGCTGCCGGCACGGATTTTCACAACAATGGGATGTTTCGAATCAATGCGATTATGTACCGACACATTTTCCAGCAATGGCAACATCGACAATACAGGAAGCTTCATGTTTCGGTAGTCCTCAGTTACATCGATACGGAATTGAAGTTTGCCGCCAAATCTCACTTGCATCACGTGTGCAAATGAATCGACAAATCGAAGCTCATCTTCAAGAGAAACGAGCTGTTTGCCATCACTGTTAAGGACGTATCGGAAAACATCTGACAGCCGCGTGATATAGTCAAGGGTGGTGTCTTCATTACCGCGTTGCACCAACGCCGATATGCCATTGAGTGAATTAAAGAAGAAGTGAGGGCTTATCTGGTTGGACAAGGCTGCACAGCGACTCTCAAGGTTCTCAATTTTAAGCTGTTCCAGCTCACGTTCACGTTTGGCTCGCGTTATGTTGAGTTCAGAAATATAGCCGATAAAGGTACAGAGCAGACACTCAACAAGGAACTGGAATGTAAGATGCTTCCCAACGGTGCTTGATTGAACGCCAAGTATCGGGATAAGATATGAGACGGTGATAAATATCATCGCGGCAACGACTGTGAATATAAGGTTTTTCCCAAACCTGTACGAGAACTTGTCGCTGCGCAGGATTCTGTCGTTTCCCTTTATCTGAAACACGAAAAGGAGGAAAAAGAAAACGCATCTGAAAGCAAACGTGACCCAAAACTGTACAATATCTCCATCCGGCAGATTCTGCACATTCCACGGAATCCACATGATATTGGGATAGGTGATAAAGAATGTACACAATGCCGCTATGGCAATGCAATGCTTAGATATATTCCGGCCAATTGTTTTCATTCAGCAAAATTAGCGGTTTTTCGTCTGCCTTTCAAACCTTCATGCCACTTACACAATGGTATAAATAACGTAGGAGTTATGAACAATATTGCGATTGTACCGAATATCATTCCCCCTATCACACCGATAGCAAGTGACTTGGAACCATTTGAACCAACACCTGTCGCAAAAATCATAGGCAACAGGCCAAGTACCATTGTGGCCGATGTCATGATTATCGGGCGGAACCGCACTTTGGCCGCCATCCTTGCCGCTTCGATGATGCCAATTCCCTGCTTTCGATGCGCTTCATCGGCATATTCAGTCAGTAGAATAGCTGTTTTCGATAATAGACCAATTAGCATTACCACACCGGTCTGCATATAGATATTGTTTTCCAGACCGAATACACAAGCCAATAGGAAACTGCCGGCAAGTCCGACCGGCACAGATAATATGACAGCAAATGGAATAAGCACGCTCTCATAAAGCGCAGCTAAAATCAAGTAAATAAACAGTACACAAATTACAAACACCCATATCGAACTGCCTCCTGACGATGACTCCTCACGCGTCATACCACCGAACTCATAGCCATAACCCGACGGCAATGTCTGTCTCGCCACTTCATGAATGGCAGTTATTGCTTGCCCTGAGCTGTAGCCGTCGGCCTGAGCGCCGTTGACGGCTATGCTGTTGAACAGATTAAAGCGTGTCAGGGATTCTGCTCCATAAACCCTTGTCAGAGTGATGTAATTGCTTGCCGGCGTCATATTTCCTTGAGAATTTCTTATAAAAATACCGTTAAGAGATTCTGTATCTGCGCGGTCAGCCGATGGTGCCTGAAGCATTACGCGGTATAGTTTTGAAAAGCGATTGATATTTGATGAATAGGTGCCACCGATGTAGGCTCCAACAGTCCTAAGCAAATCCTCTGGTGACACTCCGTTGCGCTTGCATAATGCGGCATCCACTTCAACACGAAATTGGGGATAGTTGGCGTGAAAATTTGTCTGAGCGCGTGAAATTTCCGGACGTTTTTCAAGTCCGGTTATGAATTTTGTTGTGGTGTTCTCCAGAGCTTCAACACCCTTGTCAGCAAGATCTTGGATATGCACTTCAAATCCGTTTGATTTGCCATACCCGGAGATTATGGGTTGTGCGAATACCATTATTTTGGCATCCTTAACGTGTGCAAGCCTACGGTATATCTCAGATATTACCGATTTATTGTCATCATTCTTGCCTTTTCGTTGTTCCCACGGTTTGAGACGAATGATAAACGAGCCGCTGGCTGCCTCCTGACCACCAAGCATCCCTGAACCGACTGACTTTGAATAGATCTGAATCTGAGGTATATCGGCAATGCATTTTTCCACATCGCTCATAATCTCGGCAGTTCGTGCCTTAGCCGTGCCGGGAGCTGCTTGAATATCAACCACAACTGTGCCGGTATCTTCATCGGGAACAAACCCTGTTTTGGTGGTGGATAATAGCCATGCAAATATTCCTGTAGCTATAATAAGCGATAATGATGCTACACTCTTGTGCTTGAAAATAAGACCCAGTGATGAGGCATATTTCTTTCCAACTGCTGCGAATGCCGCATTAAACGCCCTGTAAAATTCACCCTTGCCACCTCCCGGTTTCATTATCAGTACACAAAGAGCAGGGCTTAAAGTCATAGCATTGAATGTTGAGATTAACACCGCAACCGCCATTGTGATGCCAAACTGACGATAGAATATGCCTGTGACTCCCTCAATGAAACAAACCGGAACAAAAACCGCCATAAATACAAGCGAAGTGGTGACAAGCGGACGTGTTATCCCTTTCATCCCCTCTATTGTAGCTGAATATGTATTGCAAATGCCTGTATCAAATTGAGTTTGGACAGCCTCAACCACAACAATCGCATCATCAACCACTGTGCCTATTACAAGCACAAGGGCGAATAGGGTCAACATATTGAGCGAAAACCCGGCAAAATATAGAAAAGCGAGTGTGCCAACGAGAGATACAACAATGGCGATTGTCGGAATAATTGACGATCTCAAATTTTGCAGGAACATCAGTACCACAAGAACTACCAAAACAATAGCTTCCATGAGAGTTCTGACAACATTTTCAATGGATGCGTCCATAAAACTTTTCACGCTCATTAAATCTACAAGCACTAACCCTTCGGGTAAATCATCACGCACTTGATTAACGACCTTATCAATTTCTTCAACCACCTCGTTGGCATTGCTTCCCGGCATTTGTGAAATCATACAGTTTGAGCCGGGATGACCTGAAAGCTCCGTAATTGTATTATAGTTTTGCTGGCCAAGCTCTATTTCGGCCACATCTCCTAACCTCAATAAGCCACCATCAGGAGTTGATTTTATTACAAGTTGACGGAACTCATCTTCCGTTTCATATCTGCCACGATATTTAAGGGCGTATTGAAATGTATAGTCACCGTCAGCCCCAAGTGTTCCGGTGGCTGCTTCAATATTTTGTTCAGAAAGTACCTTTTCAATATCAGCCGGAACGAGATTATGGGTGGCCATCTTGTCGGGGTGAAGCCATATCCGCAGCGAATAGTCTGCACCCCACATTGTAATGTCTCCAACTCCGGGAATACGTGCAAGGCGAGGCTCTATATTGATTTTGAAATAGTTGAAGATAAACTTCTGGTCATAGCGGTCATCGGGACTGTATAACGCAATTATTTTAGCTGTGCTGTTCTGGCTTTTCCTTACCGTTATGCCCGATTGAATAACTTCGGACGGTAAAAGCCCCTGCGCCTGCGCCACACGGTTCTGCACATTGACAGCTGCCATATCCGGGTCAGTGCCTTGGCGAAAGAAAACGGTTATTGTAGCCTGACCATTATTGGAAGCCGTCGAAGTCATATAGTTTATACCCTCCACACCATTTATAGCCTCTTCAAGTGGCGCAACCGCCGAGCGTTGTAAAGTTTCGGCATTAGCACCGGTATATGTCGCCGTCACACGCACTGTGGGTGGGGCAATCTCCGGAAACTGCTCCATAGGCAGACGCAAAAGCCCAATTACACCAAGTATCAGGATAAAGACCGACAGCACACACGACAGCACAGGACGGTCGATGAAGGTTTTGATGTTCATTGCAGACTAATTTTGTCTGCAAAAATAAGTCAATAAGTCCCGTATGATACCGCTTCTTGCATCATCACGAATAATTCAATGATAAAAACGAAAATTCAAATTGTCAACACAAGGATGAATTCATCGTTGATGTGGAGACAGCTTTCGTAGAAGCCGTCGCCGGTGACGCGCGGGCCGCTGATATGTTGGTGTCCGGAGGCTACGAGTTGTTCGGTCATTCTATCAACCTCTTCTTTAGAGCCAAGGGAGATAGCTACGTGTCCGGAGCATGGGGCGATTGCGACTTCAACACCGGGTTGCTGCATTATCTCTATGCGCGTGTCGCCGTCAGGAAAAGTAAAGAAATATGAGCTGAAGCCACGGGCGTTGTCGTAACGAGCCGATGCTATTGCTCCGAAATATGTTTCGAAAAACTGCCGGGTGTGCTCAATGTCGCTCACCCAAATGGCAACGTGAGTGAGTCTCATAATTTTCTGCGGAGGAATTTATTGGTGAGCCACTGACGTATGGGTAGGTCGTATAGTTTCATTGAGGCGTAAGCCAAGCCGATTGTCATTACAAAGTAGCAGCAGGCCATGAATATGTGTTGCGATGTAGGAGCATCGGGATGTGATGCTGCCCATGACATCTGCACGTAGATTATGGGATAATGAGTCACGTACAAGGGATAGGATATGTCGCCCAAGAACTTGCATAGCCCTTCGTATTTTTCTCCGTCAACCATGCTGCCGCGTCCCATCATTATAATCAAAGGGAAGATTAGCAGTATGGCGAGGATTTCATATAGTCCGTTCATCCAGAAATTTTCAGGATGTGCACCACCAACTCTCGGCATAACCAAGACGGCAGCTAATATGATAGAACACCACACAAAACCATGCCGCGAGATATGAATCTGCATCTTAGCCACACGGCTGATTACAAGACCAATGAGGAATGGATAAGCCAAACGCGAGAATCCGATTAGCAACTGGTCGGGCGTAAGGCTCCAACCACCAATCATGGTATAGGCTGCATAGTCACGCGCATCAAGAACACCGAAGATGTCAATGTTGAGGCAGACGTTGATGACCAACAGGGCAGCAATAACAGATAATACGATGAGGGTATGCAGCTTGACACGATGCAGGAATAGCCCGTATAGCAGGTTGGCAATATATTCCCAAAGAAGTGACCATGTGGCTCCGTTAAGAGGATTGAATTCCGACCATCCACGAATATCCCAGGACTTGGGTATCGGCAACACAGTGCCACCACATATCATTAGAAGCACCACTATCCACCACGGTGTCTCCTTGACGATGGAGAAATCGGGATGGTCACTCTGCATATAGTACAGCAACGCACCAACCATTGTGCCGAATATCAGCATCGGCTGAAGGCGGATTATGCGGCGTTTGCAGAAATTGCCGAAAGTCATACCCCGGGTCCAACGACTGTCGTAGGCATATCCTACCACAAAACCCGAGAGGACAAAGAAGAAGTCAACGGCAAGGTAACCGTGATTAAGTATCTGATAAGGCACACCCTTTGAATATGTCTCAAAGAGGTGGAACATCACAACTATGACTGCCGCCACTCCGCGTAGTCCGTCAAGAATTTCATAACGTGGCTTTGAGCCTGTGATTGGTTGGTCCATTTTGCTATTTTTTCAGCAGGCAAAAATAGGCATACTGATTTAATTGAGGAATGGAGATTATTTGTTAGATTTGTTGTATATTCACAAAAAAGGTGAAATGTGATGAAGAAAAAGGCTATCTACGAAAATATTATCAAATCAGACTTTCGGTCGTTCCATTTCAGAGAGGACCGGATAAATTATGCTGCGGAAACCGGAATGCATGTTCATCCTGAATATGAACTGGCGTACCTCTCAAAGGGAGGTGGGATAAGGTGTGTAAACGATGTCGTTGATGAATTCTATGGTGATGATATTGTGCTCGTTCCCGGGGGTGTGCCACATTGCTGGGTTTTCGATCCTGCTCAATGCTCCGCTGACGGTATTATTTGCGATTGCTGCTGTCAGTTTTCGTTTGAAACAATTGAGAAACTGAGTCATGTTATGCCTGAATTACGCCTTATGGCTGAATTCTATCGCGATTTGCAACAGGCCCTGCGACTTACAGGTGTAAATTATATGAATGCTATAGATTTTTTTGACACGGTGAATCAAAAGTCGGAGTCTTGTCAGTCGTTGGATTTTTTGCGTCTGCTAAATGAGATTTACGAAACCGGCGAATATCAGTTTATAGGGTCTCCTGATATTATTGACGTAAAGGGGCTGCAACCGCGCATGAAATTTAATGCCATACAGAAGCTCATCACCGAAAACTACTATCGTACCATCCCTCTTGCTGAAGCGGCTGAATTGGTGGGAATGAACAAGACCGCCTTCTGCACTGCCTTCCGCCGCATGTATGGCATTTCGTTTGTGAAATATCTGACGCATTACAGGCTGAAAACGGCCGCCCGCCTTATGCTAAATACAACTCAGAGTATAAGCGAGATAGCCTACAGCGTAGGCTTCAACGACATCCCCCACTTCAATCGACAATTCTCCAATTACTTCAAGACATCGCCTTCAAAATACCGTCGCAACATTGGCACTCATTAAGGCAGGCTCAAAGCTGGGTAATATATACCCGAATCGAACCGAACTTACTAACGGATGAGCCGCCGGAGTTAAATATCCATAAAAACACCCAACCTTACATTTTTGGGTGTAAAATTGGGCGTTTGTTTTGTAAATGCCTGATATTAGGCCTGGTTGCGGAAAGACAGGGATTCGAACCCTGGGTACCCGTAAGGGTACAACGGTTTTCGAGACCGTCCCGATCGACCGCTCCGGCATCTTTCCTGAGGGATTTCGCATGCAAAGTTACGATTTTTATTTCTATAATCAGCCACCACTGGGTGATATTTTTTTCAAGGATGAGCGGCCAGGTGTGTCACGGCGAGGTTATGGCAATTCGTTTGGCCGCGGAAGTGGCCTCGATGCCATCGGTAATTACGGTGGCGCGGTAAATGTAGATGCCTCTCGGGAGTCTGCGTCCGCTCATGTCGGTCAGGTCCCAATGGATTGGTGCGGAGCTGTAGATGTAGGAACGGTCGGTGGACGTTGTTGTCCATACGCGGTGTCCCAGCATGTCGTAGACATCAAGGGTCACTGTCAGCATGGCGTCCGGCCGGTCGTGATTCAGATAGAAGTTCGTTTCGGTGGAAGCGGGGTTTACATCGGTGTAAATATCGAAAATCTTGGGTGACGCGCCGTTGCGCACGTTGAAATCAATAGTGCGTGAGGCGGAGTTGCCGGAGGTGTCCCATACTTTGAATGTCAATGTGTGGTTGCCTTCGGACAGTGATTCAATGGGGTAGGTTATGGTGCCGGATGGGGTGCCATCGGAAGAGGGCGTGTAGTAGAGCGCAACGTTTTCCAGGGGATTTTTCCCATCGATTTTCAGCGACATGCTGTGGCCCACGCCGGCGGATGAGAGGTTTATGCCGACATTGTCAGATACGCCTGCAATGAAAACCGGAGATTCGTTAACGGTTGTGCCTGGGGTAAATGAGTCGTGGTTCAGATAGGCGTAGTCTATTGATGGCGGTATGCTGTCAAGCTCGGCGGAGTCATCGTAGCCGTAGACATAAAACTGACGGTTACAACCGATTGCTTCCCGGCCATCGGAGTCAACGGCATACATGTTGAGGGCTGCCGGGCGGAAGTTGCCGGCTATTTCCCCCGGCATTGCAATCTGTGCGTAGAAGCGCCCGTTTTTGACGGAGTCGCAGCCAACGTAGAGTTTCTCTCCCTGCTCTTCGAATGTGATGCGGGCTCCTTCGGTGGGGTTTGAGCCTCCGGTAGTGGCGCCGTTGGATGTGGTGGATTGTTCGGCATCGTAGAGGGTGAGGGTGATTGTGCCGTTGAAGTCGTCCATCAGATTGCCGTGCAGGTCATAGATGGCTCCGGAAAAGACGGGCCTTTGGAGTGCCATTACGGTGCATTGCGAGTCATCGGATACTTCCTTGTCGTCAATCTGTTCGAGGACAACTCGTTGCTCCGGGGTTGCCAATCGCATGGCGGGGTCGCCCAGAAGCACGTAGTAGAGTTTCTGGCGGTTTACGTCAGTGCCCATGGATGAGACCATGCTGTTTTTAGCCACGCGGCATATTTCGCCTATGGTCCGGAACCGTCCGGCGTCATCGCGTTCGAATGCTTTCTGCCCGAAGACCGCAGCGATTGACCCATTGTGCGTGATCATGGCCTGACGGGTTGGCGCTACGCAGGCAATCATGCCTACTTTTGGTGTCATCAGGAGAGTCTCTGCGCCGGATGGAGAAGCCCCGTCGTGCATGGCAAATGAACATGTAGCGGCAAACAGCAACGGCCATCGGCGGTTTTTCATGTGAGTTATGTCGTAGGCAGTCAGCACATCCTCCTCGGCGAGACTGTTGCGGTCACCGTGGCCTATGTAGTTGAACCACACTATTCCCTCGTCAATGAGTCGGTGGAGGCGTTTCCGTCCGCCTTGGCATTCTCCGTTGATTATGTCGAAGGCATCGATGTAGACCTTGTCGTAAAACATGTCAGAGCCGGATGAGGATGCCCTAAAATTCTCATACTGGAGTTCGGAGTCCTTCATAAACACTCCGGAATCACCGTTGTCAGCCAACATTACCACACGGTTTTTCCAATCGGAGTCTGTCTCCCCGGGGTAAGCGATTATCTTATCAACGAACGCCTTGGCTTCCGTGAGGCTTCGGATTGGAGCTCTGCCAATGGCTACCGAAAGAGAGGAGGCTGAGAGGTTTGCGCCGGAGTCATCGTCGAGCATTGCCAGAATGTCGTCAGTGGTGAAAGAGGTGGTTTGCGAAAGCCCGTCGTCTGATTGCCAGGTTGGGATGAAAGGCTCGTTGATCGCCGCCATTTCCGCAGTCAGAGCCCTATTGTCGAATGTTGCCCTTCCAAAAAGCAGCACGTATCGCAGCGGATGGCCGGCAGCGGCCCCTCTGTCATAGATCATCTTCAGGTAACGCCGGATTGCGTTGACATCGCGTGAGCCGGAGGCGAATTCGTTGAAAATTTCGTCCTGATCAACGACGAGTATCTCGAGCAAATCAGGAGCAGCGGCATGATGCCGGGCTAATCTATTTGCTTCGCCAATCCAGTCGCGCGGAGTGATTATTACCATGTCGGGGGCCGTGGTCTCTCCGTGAAGGTTCTGGTTGCAGATTGTCTCCTCATAGTCAGGCGCCGGCGTTCGGCATCCCGGGTCCCATGCAACGTAATCACGTTCGCCATTGTAGGTGTTGGTCCATTCCACCCCACCGTTAGTGACAATGGTGTTTATTGCAGATATTTTCAGCGGGTCTGTCACGTCCCATACTATGGTAGAGGCGGTTGCACCTTCAAGGGTTACCGATGGACGGTTTACGCGGAACTGCAGCATGCCATCGCGGAGCCGGATGGCGCGGGTGTAATTGATTGTTATAGCATCGAGATTAGCGAGTGTTGCCACTCCCTGAGTGGCGAAGTCAATGCCGAGGGTCAGTTTGTCGCCCGAAATGTCGAAAGGGGTTGATATGGTTGAGGACGTGGCATAGACGTAGGAGTTGACGGCAGCCATCACGGCGTTTTGGGCAAGCGATGAGCCGTTGACTGTGAAACTTGCCGTTGACCTTCCGGAAGAGGCGGCTACGAATGAGGCCCTTATCCATCCATCGGTACCGTCCACCCGGTCCGGCAGGCTGAAGTTGAATGTACGGGAGCGCGTTATGCGGAAGTCTTCGCCCACGAGTTGATGACCTGTCTGGCCGGGCGATACGAGGTCTTGTTCATGAAACAGGCGTTCGGTAAATACGGTGAGTGGCGTGGAGGTCACCGCATCGAATCCCTCTTGCGGAATCTGCCTGTCGGCGGAATCCGCGTCGCGGTCGGTCAGGTAGTAATATCCGGCTGAAGAGAACGGATTGAGTGAATGATAGTAGTTGCCCGATGATGTGCGGGTCCATGATTCGGGGCCTATGGCGTAGAAATAAATGCCGCTGGCGTAGCGAAGAATCTGGATTTCAGGCAAGTCATCAATATAATCAGATTGCGTCAGATAGTCCGACAGACGGGAGCCGCCGTAACCGTGGATTTTAACTTTTTCGGGGTTGGAAAAGCCCCATGCCTTGAGCGATGAAGCCGGAATGAAATACATGCCGGTTTCTTTCACGCTTACTTTTACCCATCGACCCTCCGAGAGTACGGATTGTGAGGCGTAGACATCGGTCGGGAACGCTGCGGCATTCTCCGGCAGCAGCATTGCAGCCGGGAGAATCAGGAATAAGAGCAGTCGACGGATGATGAGAGGCATTATTTTGCGTGTGGTGTGGTTAAAATCGGTTCAATATAGATAACGGTATCGGGTGGCGGTTATTGTTCAAAACAAGGTGAGTTGCCGGTCAATCAGGCGGAAAGAGAGCCGGTGAAACTCCGTTGGCCCGTTCTTTTCTATGGCTTCGCGATGCGTTTTCGTGGGGTAGCCTTTGTTTATATCCCACCCGTAGAGGGGATGGATGGCATGAAGCCGGCGCATTTCCGCATCACGATGGGTTTTCGCAAGGATCGATGCTGCGGCAATGTTGCCGTACTTTCCATCGCCCTTTACAAATGTTTTGCAGGGTAAATCTCCGTATGGAGTGAAGCGGTTGCCATCAACAATCACCTCCTGCGGCCTGACCGACAGCCCGTCGAGCGCACGGTGCATGGCAAGAATCGAGGCCCGAAGAATGTTTATTTCGTCAATCTCGTGATTGTCAACCACTCCCACTGCCCAGCTGAGGGCTTCCGACTCAATCATCGCACGCAGGTATTCCCTCCGTTTTTCCGAAATCTGCTTCGAGTCATTGAGCCATGGATGCGAGAATCCTTGGGGCAGGATGACTGCGGCGGCGTAGACCGGTCCGGCCAGACAGCCGCGTCCGGCCTCATCGCATCCGGCTTCCAAGACCGATGGGTTGAAGCATGGCGGCAGCGGATTGGGGAGTGATTTTATTGCCATTGGTGAGAGAGGGTGAGTTGTCATTCCACGAATCCGTAGCCGAATCCTTTGCGGTTGACAATGTTTTTGCCGTAGTCGCAGAGTTTTTTGCGCAGACGAGATATTCCGGTGTCTACGGCTCTGTCGCTGATGTCGTTTTCATCGGGCCACACCTCGTTGCGTATTTGCTGGCGGTCAAAGAAATGATTGCGGTTACGCATGAAGAATGCGAGAAGTTTGAACTCGGTGCGGCTAAGCGACAGCTCCATGTTGTCTATGAAAGCTGTGCCGGCACCCATGTCAACAGTAAGGTCGCCCGAGCGGAGAACGTTGGCCAGTCGGCGGGCATTCAGCATCCTGCGTCGGCGGATAACCGAGCGTGAGCGCGCTATCAGTTCGCGAGTGGAGAACGGTTTGGTGATATAGTCATCGGCACCGGCCTCAAGACCGTCCACAATGTCGTCCTCCGATGCCTTCGCTGACATTATTATGATGGGGAGCCCCACGGTGTCGGGGTTGCGTTTGAGGTCGCGTATGAGCTGCATCCCGGAGTAGGGTTGGTTCATGAGGTCAACGATCAGGAGCGTAAAGTCGGCGAGGTTAAGCTCCATCACCTTGTGGCCGTCGTTGACCACGGTGACAGAGAAACCCTCTTCGTTGAACTTGAACTGAAGCAATTCACACAAGAGAGACTCCGTGTCGGCAATCAGGATTTTACCTGCTTGCGTCGGCTGAGTTGTTGTTGCGCGGCCTTGCATTGTGATGGATATGGTTCTGAGATGCCTGTAAATCTATTTGCAAATATAGTTATTACTCTCCACTGGCGAAAATACGCCGCCAAATTTGTTGCTTTTTTGTAACCGATTTTTAACGGCTACGTCCACTGAACGGTTACCTGCTATTGTCCGGCGAGAGTGTCGCCATTTAGGTTACGCTGCTTTGACACGCAATTGCTCCTTTACGGCGTCAACAACGTTGATTATATAGTCGCCGGTCTTTTCGAGATTCGACACCATATCCATGTAGTATATACCTGCCTGATAGGGGTATAAGTGGGAGTTGATGTTCTCTATGTTGCCGGTGCGGAGCTGATTGCGGTAGTTGTTGATTTCGCGCTCCTTGTTGTAGGAGTTTATAATCTCGTTGTCGCGTGCATGTTCGGGGTCTTTCAGGAGCCGGAGCATCATTGTCATTGACTGTTTCACCAGAGTGAACATGGTGTCAATGTTTGAGTAGATGGTGTCGGTGAATTCCACATGGGCCTGATTCTTGCGTTCCAGAATCTTACCGGCGCCGAGACAGCAGTCGGCAATGCTCTCTATTTCGCTGACAATGCGGAGCATGGCTGCAATGTGGAGCTTACCTTCATTTGAAAGACGGCCCTCAGAGCATCGGTTGAGATAGTGGGCTATCTCTATTTCCATGCGGTCAGAAATATCCTCGTATTTCTCAAGCCGCGAGTAGAGGTGGGCATATTCTTCGGTGTCTATGTCCGTGTGGATCAATTCCTGAGCCATGCCGATCATGCGGTCCACGCGCTCGCCGTAGACGGCTATTTCTTTCTCGGCCTGGGCAATGTTGAGCTCGGCTGCGTTCATCAGACCGCCGGAAATGAACTTGAGCTGGAATTCCTCGTCCTCCTTGTGCTTTGCCGGGACAATGCGTTCCACAACTTTCACATACAGTCCGGTGAGCCATATCATAATGGCTAGATTGATAAGATTAAACACGGTGTGGAACACGGCAAGACCTATGGATACACTCTGCTGGAGCGTTTCAACCTGATGTTGCGCAGCCGTTATTTCCTGTGCGCGAGGATGATCGGAGGGTATGTTATTGAAGAGGTTGTTGTAGATTTCCGGGTCAGTTTTCTCAATGTTGTTCACGTAGGTGGAGAGGTTTCCCGGATTGCCCTGACCCATCCAGATGGTTATGTCCTCGTTGAGATGGACAAACGGGTAGAAAATACATAGCACCCACGTACACCCCAGGACGTTGAACAGCAGATGCCCCATAGCCGTTCGCTTGGCGGCAACGTTTCCGCTAAGTGATGCGAGAAGGGGAGTTATTGTTGTTCCTATGTTGCTGCCGAGCACCAGTGCGCACGAAAGGTCGAAACCAATCCATCCTTTGCTGCACATAATCAGCGTTATGGCGAAGGTTGCTGCTGATGATTGGATAACCATTGTCACCACTATGCCTACAGTCAGGAATATAAGTACGGAGCCGAAGCCCATGGATGTGTACTGCTGAAGGAATGCAAACATTTCCGGATTGCTCTGGAGGTCAGGGACATACTTGCTTATCATGTCAAGGCCCATGAAGAGGAATCCGAAGCCAATCATGAATTCGCCTATTGACTTGCTACGGCTTTTCTTGGCGAAGAGGAGCGGAATGGCAAACCCGATAAGAGGAAGGACGAATGCCGATATGTTGACTTTAAATCCGAATAGAGATATTACCCATGCAGTGAACGTTGTTCCGACGTTGGCGCCCATGATGACGGCCATTGACTGCGCGAGGGTCATAAGTCCGGCGTTGACGAAGCTGACCACCATCACAGTGGATGCCGAAGAGCTTTGAATCAATGCTGTTATGAAGAATCCGGTGAGGGTGCCCGTGAACCGGTTGCGGGTCATGGCCCCGAGGATGTTGCGGAGACGGTCGCCTGCGGCCTTCTGCAGGCCTTCGCTCATAACCTTCATGCCGTATAGGAACAGGCCGACTGAACCGAGGAGGCAGAGGAAATCTAAGAAACTGTAACTCATTGTAGTGCTTTATGCAATGATGTTGTTGGATATGACTTTTTATGATGGAAGGTCTGGAGAGACGATTGTTCCGCTCACAAAGATATAACAAATTTTCAATATCCATGTTTGTTGGTGATAAAAATTTATGTGATGATTCCGGTGCCAAATATAGAAACAGGACGGCAGGGGACTTCCCGGCAATGTAATTTTGCATCGTCAACAAAAACATTGTAATTATGGAAAACACAGAAAACCAGCAGCCGACGCTCCCCGAGGATGAGATTGCCAATGAAGGTGTCGGCCAAGTGGAGGAATCCTGCCCTCCTGAGGCTGAGACATTCAGCCGTGAGCAGTTAGATCAACTTGTAGCAGAGGCCGAGCAGAGGGGCTATCTCCGCGGGCGCAATGAAATAGCGAAGCAGATGATGGACCGCACGCAGTTGCTCGGGAATCCGTTGGTGGATTCATCGCAGCCGGCGATACGCGAAGATGAAACCTCTGCCTTTGCCCAACGCTTCCTTACACGACTTCCCCGTGGCGTATGGGACTAAAACGATTAACTTTAACAAACCTCAAAACAAAAAAACATTATGGAAAACAACACAGTAGTAACAGAAATCGATGGTGCAGTAAAGGTTCTTGACGGGCCTCTAACCACAGCGGCAGTGCGCGAAGGATCGCCCTCGCTTCTTCTTAACGAAATTGACAGCCGAGTGGTCAAAGTGCGTCCCATGGCCACTCCCATTGACCAAATTTCGCGAATGGTAGGCGCTCGCCCGGCATCGTCCATGATAGTGGACTATTATCTTGTGGATGCAAAGGTGCCGGAGACCGCCACAAAATCTCCGGTCACAAAGATTGAGGGTGGCGATTACGGCGGTATGCCGACATATAAGCTTGTAGCAGACAATGTCGATGCTATTTCCGCCACAGAAACACTTATGCTCCCTTCAGTGAAAAACGAGTCAGGACAGCCCGTGGTGCTCTACGTGGTGTCCGTTGACAAAGGCGGCAACACCCCTGCCACCGTGATTTGCCTCAATGCCGACGACAATATCGCAGCCAGTGATACAATATGCAGCGCGGGTGTCAAGATTGTCCGTATGGGACGCGCCGCCGGTGAACTTGATGTGCAGACGCCCCAATTCGAGGCGCTCCCCGTGAAATCATCGAACTACTGCCAGATTTTCAAGGCTCAGGTTGAGAGCAGTGTGCTTACCCGTCTGTCAGCTAAGGAAGTAGGCTGGTCTCTGTCTGACCAGGAAGAGGTGGCTATCATGGATATGCGACTGGGTATGGAGAAGAGCTTCCTGTTCGGAGTGAAGGCGCGTCTCACTGACCCCAAGCGCTATGATGAAGTGCTCTTCACCGGAGGAATCTGGAATCAGGCGGGCAACACGTTCACTTATTCCGACGGGCAGCTTGACCACAAGGCTCTCGTGGCTATGACGCGCACGGCTTTCACCGGCGATTGCTCCGGCTCCTCGCGTAAGGTACTCATGGGAGGCTCAGGTCTCATTGAGCAGCTCAACAACCTGAGTTTCAGCAAAACAATTGGGGCAATGGATACCGTGACTCACTGGGGAATAGATTTCACCGAAATCCGATCCAAGTTCGGAACCCTCTGCGTGGTGCTCAACGAGGTTTTCGACCAGTGCGGCCACACCAATGACGGCCTGATTATTGACCCGCAGTATCTGGCCAAATACTCCCACATCCCTTTCCGCGTTGAGCATCTCGACCTCAAAAGCAGCGGTCAGCGCAATTGCGATGCACTCGTGGCCACTGAAGCAAGCTGCCTAGTGCTCCGCCATCCGAAGGCCCATGTTAAGATCGTTATGGAGTGAAATAATCAGTGAAAGCGAGTGATGATGCGAACGGTGATTCTTGACGTAGAGGCCATGACGTCGCTCTGGAAGCGGCGCATGGGCCTCGAGGAACCGCGAACTGACTGCACGGTGGTACGCGGTGAGGGCCCTGACATCGATGCAATGGTCCTTGAACATGCCCGCAGCTGGTACAGCGAGGCTCTGCGCACCATGCCCTCCCGTTCACTTCCACTCACGGACATTTCCGATGGCCTCGTGCCGGTCACCTCCCCTGAGGGGGTGGCCGGTTACCGGCTGCCGGAAGGCTGTCTGAGAGTAGTGGAGGTGACTGCCGGAGAATGGTTGAAGCCGGCCCGGATTGTTGATGAGCCCACCTCTACGGAGGCTTTGGCTCTGGCTAATCCATATTCGCGCGGTGGTAGTTGCGGTCCGGTTGCGGTTATTGACGGGGATGTGCTCTTGCTGTCGCCATCCCTTTCCGGCGAATCGCTGCCGGAGGTTATGGCTGTGGTGGAACCGGGCGATGATACTTTCATACTTACCTCCGACATGATGGCACGCATGCCACTGTTGAAAATCGAATAAACGTAACCGTTATGAAACATATAGATTTGGCTTTAAATGCGTGGCGCGAGTGTGCCACGCTTCGCTCTCGACGTAGCCGCTGCAAGGATTTCACCTTCGGACGGCAGTGGGGCGACAAAATGAAAGATGCCCATGGAAACACAGTGACGGAGGGCGAACTCGCCCGCCGATCGGGCCTCAAACCCATGACAAACAATCTGATCCGGCAGCTTGTGAAGTGTGTGGTGGGCAACTTCCGGATGTCGATCGAGGAAAATGACCCGGTCATGAACGAGGTGCCGGTCGATGCGCTGACTGCGCGCCGCAATTCGTTGACTGAACTTGATTGCCGCATGCTTGAGGAGTTTCTTATTTCAGGATGCGCGGTGCAGAGAGTGGTGACGGAACGCCGGATATGCGGTGATGGAGTGTGGGTCGACAACGTGAGTCCCGACAGCTTCTTCGTCAATCATTTCACCGATCCGCGCGGGCATGACATTGAACTTGTGGGCATGCTGCACTCTATGAGCCTACGGGAGATTCTTATGCGATTTGCTCCGGAGGGCGGCTCGCGTGCCTCGGAGATTACCGCTCTGTATTCGCGAAACGCAGCCTCTGCACCATCGGCATTCACGGGCGATGCCGTGTGCCGCGGTTTTTTTGAGGCGGAGGAGGGGCGTTGCAGGGTCATTGAGGTATGGACTCTTGAGAGCCGTTCGGCGTTGCGCTGCCATGATGAGGAATCCGGCGACTTCTTTATAGCACCCCGCGAGGCGGAGAAGGAGTTAAAGGCTGAAAGTGCGCTCCGGCATCGGGAGAAGCGACCGCCTGTGAAATGGCGCCGGACAACCACTCTGCGTTGGCACTGCCGCTTCATGGCTCCTGACGGCACGGTGCTCCGGGAGTTTGACTCGCCCTACGCCCATGGCGGCCATCCTTTCGCCGTGAAATTCTACCCGCTGATTGATGGCGAGGTGCATTCGCTTGTGGAGGACATCGTGGACCAGCAGCGATTCGTCAACCGCATAATAACGCTCGTTGACCACATAATGAGCGTGTCGTCGAAGGGCGCTCTCCTGATCCCTACGGATTGCATCCCCTCGGGATGTAGCGCAAGAGATTTCGGCCAACTGTGGGCCCAGCCCAACAGCGTAATCCCATACAAACCGGGCACGGCGGAACCGCGGCAGCTCATTTCCGGCGGCGACAACACAAATGCCTATCAGATGCTTAACATGCAGATGGATCTCTTTCACCGGATTTCCGGGGTCAACAATGTGCTTCAGGGACATATCGGCTCCGGCAACACCTCGGCGGCCCTGTTTGACTCGCAAGTTGAGCGCTCAACGGTGGCAATCCTTGACCTTGTCCGCACCTTCAATGACTTCCGTCTGCACCGCAACGAGTTAATGATGACTTAACTTCTATTAACACGGCTGTGTCTTATAAGGTCACCTACCCGATAGTAACTTTGTCAACACAAATAATTGAATTCTTTCTCTTACCCAACTTATCTAACCTTGATGGAAAAACACACTAATCCCATGAAAAACCAACGAAACCGGGACTTTCTCCGGGCCTGTCGCCGAGTTATATGTGAGAGCCGATGCGCTCTCACTGCGGCGGAGGTAGCCGTTATGGCTGCCGCCAGTCCCGCTCCGGAATTTTACATCACATTCGGGCACGCTTACAAAATCCTGAGCCGGATGCGTCGCCTCGGCCTCGCAATGCCTCGCGATGGCAATCAGGCTGTGTATGCCGACCTCTATGACCGGGTGGACACGTTGATGAGGCGCCGCCGATGTCAAATGTCAGAGGCCTTGGCTCTTGTCCTTGCCACCGGCAATGCTCCCCGATTTTATCTCACACCCAAATCAGCGGTGTTTCTCTACAGCACACTCGCCGGACGCCGCAGTTCAAATAATAGAAAACATAAACCAACAATCAAACGGAATCAACATGCAGACATCAATAGCCCTCTCAACAAAGAAAATAATTGACAACATAATGGCCCATTCGGCCATGCGCCACCTCCTTGATCCGCAACGGCCTCCGCTGCTGACCCTTGACAACAGGGAGGCACTGGAACTGCTTATAGAAAACGTGCTGGCACAGTTGGCCGTAACTCTTCAGGCAGGAATTAAGACCGATGATGATATAATCGTGCTTTCGTTTGAGCTACCGGTAGGAAATAATCCGTCGTCCATCCGGGCGGCTGTGGAGTTTGCTGTGGTTTCAGAAGTGCTTTCGCAAGCATATAGCGGCGCTGACCGCGCTTATTCCGATGCGCGTCGCACCGACTACGACATCGCCGTCACCGCGCTCCGCGCCGTTGCCTCCCGCTCCGCCACCATCCTCCCCTGCATCTTCTGATAAAAGTCCTGCAATTCTGAAAATAAGGCTTGTATGGCTTTATTTGGGAAAGAAAGAGAGTCTGCGTCGCTTGTGACGTGACGCAGACTCTCTTTTGTGATGGTAATAAAAGATGATTACTTGGTGTATGTTATACTTGCTATTTTGCCGTTTCTCACACTGATATAGGCGTATTTCAAAGAGAAAGAGCCTACGGATGTGAAATTTTTCTTATACACGTAGTACCATGAAGTGGAAGTTGTCTGCGATTCAAGTTTCAGGGTGTACAATTCATCCAGATCTTTTACCAAATTTATAGGCATTCCGGCAACGAGCTGCCCGGCAAGAGCCTTGTTTGCATACGTCACTCCATATTTCTGCTTAACCAGGGCAACCTTCTTTTTCAGAGTTGCCTCAAGTTCTTTTTCTTTAGCAGCGGCTTCTGCTTTTATTTCGTTAGAGTCACGGCCCTTGTTTACGACATAGACATCGTTGCCTGCAGCGTCATAAACGTTGGCATAATCAATCAGTGTCTGCGGATTCTCCTGTTTTTCCCAAGGAATGTTGATTTGGCCTCTCGCTTCAAGTTCCTGCCCATTGCGTTCATAGATGAGTTTCGTTTGCTCAAATCCTTTGCCGGTGCTCTCAAAAATCATATTGTCAAATTTGAGCATGAAGTTGCGATAGTCAACTCCTTTGGTGCCATCGTTGTAATCTTGGTAGGTCATGTAGCTACCATTGGTGAAATTTACGCGCGGGTTAGCAAATTCTTTAAATTCAAGACCTTCCGGCACGCGAATAATCACATCTCCTACTACCACGCCAACTTTAGTGGCCAGTCCGCTTTCAGGGTCAATGTTGTAAAGTTTGTTATTGCTGTCCTTGGCAAATATGAGATGAAGGGGGTCCTCCCAATTCCAACCGTAAGACTTAGTTTTGTCGTATTTGATTACAGTGAGCATTTGGTCGCCGTTTTTATAATACATTGGCGAATTCTCCTGAGAAAATTTTCTCAAGTTCTCGGGCTCGAACTTAAATGGGGATTTGGGGTGACCGTTAAGATTGACCATTGTGCGGAAGAGAACATCTCCTCTATTATTGGCTCTTGCTATTTTGAGCACGGCTCCGGAAGGGTAGTATAAGTATAGTTCACCATCTTGCGATACCACCTGGATTGTTCCTGCTTTTCCAGTCAGATTGAAAGTCATGCTACTCGGTTCGCCATTCAGCGCCACTGCGTTTAATTGCGGCTCTTCAGTCCCTTTCAAGCGGCTTGTAACGGTGGGCTCAGGGATGAGGCATTCGCCGGCATCTGTCCGATAAAGACGCTTGTTGCCGGGGAAATGCAGGGCATTCACCGGTTTGTCGTAGTTAGTTTCTCTGATTGTGGTTGTCGATGTAGGGGTTGCGCCGAGCGATGAAACCATTTCCTTATGGCGCGCCAAAACTTCTTCTTTCGAAGGAATCTCCTCCGGAGGTCTCGTACTGATTTGGCTACTGCTTACCGTCGTTGGCTTGTTGGCTTTGGCCGAAGCAAGATAAGCCTCTTTTTCTTTTTGAAGTAAAATCTGTGCTTCATTGTAGGTCCGATTCCAGCTGTTGAGAAGATCACCACTGAGATTAACAGTTTTATTATCTTCAGTAATGTAGGTGTTATTATCAACCTTGAAAACCCATTGTTTACTGCCATTTAATTCAATATTCACACCATCTAAGGGTTGCTCCGTCTGGGCATCTTTGTAATAGCGCGCATAAAATGGGTACCCATATTCATTCAGAGAATATGGCCAATCTTTTGTTAATAAGTTGTGCGGTGAAATATCCTGCTGTAGGAAGTAGCATGTTCGTTCTCCGGAAGGCTTTATTACAAGTAAATAGTAAGTTCCATATTCCATTTCTTGTATCACTCCGGTTTTCGGTTCCGGGGAGGTTGGGGATTTACCGGCAACGGAATAATAACGGTATCCACAATTTGTTTCCTGAAAAACGAGGCCATTAAGAGTCTTGAGTTTAAATAACACACACGGCTCTTTGGACTTGTCTGCGCCTTTTCTGCGATAGCCGTCGTAGGCATGAAATAATCCAAGCTGAATATCGCGTTCGCATGAACTTTCAATAATTTTTGCTATCGAATCCATTCTATGTTTTTCTGCCATGAAAATAGGAGATTGGGCTTTCACGGCTATGGATGACGCAAAAAGCAACACCGACATGCATATCAAATGTCGGATAAATGAATTTCTTAAAAATACCATAATTTCGAGTTCATTTTGTTTGCAGTATGGCATGATTGGTTGGGTTTTGGTTGTAATATAGCGATAATGAAATGTTGTTGGCGATTCAGTAACGGCGGCATGAAGCCATTTTTGAAACTTGTGCAAAATTAGTCGGCTGTCATTCTGCGGTCAAGTCCATTTAAAGTCCACTTTTTGGGATGGATGAGGATTAATGACTACATTTGCATTATGGAGAGTCAGCCGGAAGTGTCGCGGTTCATTCCGCAATCAGAACTGTTCGTTCCCGACTATGAAGGCTATGTGCCTTTATTTGTCCACGGATCGCACGTTTTCGGACGTGTGCGGGCGCATGGTCGCCTGTGGATGGTCAAGAGCATCGTAGAGTCCGAGCGGGGATTGTCGGCGAATATTGTCAGGCTTCGCAAGGAGTTCGAAATCGGGGTGAATCTGAATCATCCGGGGGTTGTCAGGATGGTGGATTTTGCCGATATCCCCGGTGCAGGATTATCCATTGTTATGGAGGATGTAGGCGGCTCTCCTCTTGATCGTTATCTGGCTGATGAAAAGCCGGGAAAACCTCGCCGTCTGCAACTGACGGAGGCTTTGATTGACGCTGTGGCCTACATTCATTCCTGCGGCATAACGCATCTTGATTTGAAGCCGGCCAACATTCTTGTGTGCCATGCGGGCTATCCCGTCAGACTCATAGATTTCGGGCTGAGTGACTCGGCAGATTTCGCTGTGTTGAAAAAAGCGGGAGGAACTCCGGAATATGCAGCTCCCGAACAGTTTGCCGATGGATACGAAGCTGATACGACTGCGGATGTGTGGTCGCTGGCAACGGTCATAAAGCGTATGAGTCTCCCCGGAGTCCCGCGGTGGATTATTCATCGCTGCCTTAACCCCAATCCCGCCCATCGCTACCCAACGGCCTGTGAATTGCGAGAAGCCATCAGAAGTTACCGTCGCCGGAGGAGCGTAGCGGCATGGGGAGTAACTGTGATTCTGTCGGCGGCTATAGTTGCGGGTGTGGCTATTGCAGTAGGTGATAAGCCGAAACCGGTCAAGGATGAATCCGAGGGAAGTGCTGCAGAGTTTGTGAGCGAAAATATTGCTGTTGCGGAGCCGGTTATTGCCACGCTGCCTGAAACGGCCGAGGCAAAGGCTGAGTCGCCAGCATATTCTGATATTGTGGCGCGTCATGATGCTCTTGTGGCCGACATAGCGCGGCGGGGGACGCTGCTTCTTGATTCGATGGAAGCGGTTTTTGAACTCGATTCGGTTCCTATGGAGGAAAGGGGCTCGCTTCTTGCGGCGGCCTTCGGTGAGTTCATGAGAGAGTCCAATGGCCGGATGTTTGATTTCAAATCAGGTTGCCCCGAGCAATTATTGCGCGCAAAGGTTCCGGAATGGGTCACTATCTACGCCTCTCCTATTGACAAAGTCCACCGCCGATACACCACCATGCTGCGTCAGATTGTTGCCGACGCATCACATTGAGTCGATTACGGTCCAGCGGATGCCGCCATCGCGACCGGCTTCGTAGACCATCGGGACGCTGTGGCCGGGAAGAATCACATCCGATACCATTGGACGTCCTTCAATCAGATAAGGAATGCTCATAACCGAGCCGGACAAGAGGCGCGAGTTGTCGCTGCTGACAACCACGAATGATGAATCGCCGCTGCGTTTGACGGTAATCCTGCGGTCAGGCATCCATTGGATTTCAATCAACTGCTCTTCGCTGACATCTTTGGTGTAAAGTATGCGGGCCGAGAAGAATCCACTCTCATCGGCAGCCGATGCGCCAATGTTTTGGCATAATGTGGAGAAGTCCCGATAGCCCACATAGCGGGCCAGTACGTCAAGCGATGACTGGCGGGCGTGCCGGTGAGGCTCTATATAATCCCAGATGCGTTTGAGAGTTGAAGCCCCGAGGGTGTCGCGCAGACAGTCTGACATCTCGTTACTTAGATTTATGAAATCATGCGAAGTGGAGAGCCGCTTGCCATATTTTCTGGCCACGGCTTCCCGCAGCTTTTCAATGAAGAATTCGTACATGGTTCTGTTTGTGGATTTTGGGTCAATGGCAATGTTGTAATGTGATGTCATAATAAAAGCTCTAAGTTTGCAGTGGCAAAATAAGAGCATGGTAAATTTATCTTAAAAA